>NZ_CM149675.1:310000-1132500 GCF_056173465.1 Mesobacillus sp. QJM3NY_10 | reverse complement strand
CGTCTTCTCAACTTAACCTTGCATGTAATCGTAACTCGCCGGTTCATTCTACAAAAGGCACGCCATCACCCATTAACGGGCTCTGACTACTTGTAGGCACACGGTTTCAGGATCTATTTCACTCCCCTTCCGGGGTGCTTTTCACCTTTCCCTCACGGTACTGGTTCACTATCGGTCACTAGGGAGTATTTAGCCTTGGGAGATGGTCCTCCCAGCTTCCGACGGGATTTCTCGTGTCCCGCCGTACTCAGGATCCACTCAGGAGGGAACGAAGTTTCAACTACAGGGTTTTTACCTTCTCTGACGGGCCTTTCCAGACCACTTCATCTACCCCGTTCCTTTGTAACTCCATGTTGAGTGTCCTACAACCCCAAGAGGCAAGCCTCTTGGTTTGGGCTATGTCCCGTTTCGCTCGCCGCTACTCAGGGAATCGCGTTTGCTTTCTCTTCCTCCGGGTACTTAGATGTTTCAGTTCCCCGGGTCTGCCTTCAATACCCTATGTATTCAGGTAAAGATACTGTTCCATTACGAACAGTGGGTTTCCCCATTCGGAAATCTCCGGATCAAAGCTTACTTACAGCTCCCCGAAGCATATCGGTGTTAGTCCCGTCCTTCATCGGCTCCTAGTGCCAAGGCATCCACCGTGCGCCCTTTCTAACTTAACCTAAAAGGTCATTTCTCTATTAAATAGAGAGAAAACTAAAATGGCGATCACTCGGTTTTTTCTTGGTTCTTCTTACTTACGATTATCTAGTTTTCAAGGAACAAGGCTACTGACTTCAATCACATCGTGATTTAACATCAGAGCAATTCTTCTTGCTGCCTTGCGACGAGCTGAAGAATGCTTCTTCGAGCTGCTATGGCGCAGGAGCAAAAAAATAAAGCTTTGAGGCAATTGCTCCCTCAAAACTAAACAAACAAGCGTACAACTATGCGGATTGTTAAATCCGCAGTACGAATCGAAAGATTCGCATTCCGATTGCCATTACGGCAATATCCTTAGAAAGGAGGTGATCCAGCCGCACCTTCCGATACGGCTACCTTGTTACGACTTCACCCCAATCATCTGTCCCACCTTAGGCGGCTGGCTCCATAAAGGTTACCCCACCGACTTCGGGTGTTACAAACTCTCGTGGTGTGACGGGCGGTGTGTACAAGGCCCGGGAACGTATTCACCGCGGCATGCTGATCCGCGATTACTAGCGATTCCGGCTTCATGCAGGCGAGTTGCAGCCTGCAATCCGAACTGAGAATGGATTTATGGGATTGGCTCGACCTCGCGGCTTCGCGACCCTTTGTTCCATCCATTGTAGCACGTGTGTAGCCCAGGTCATAAGGGGCATGATGATTTGACGTCATCCCCACCTTCCTCCGGTTTGTCACCGGCAGTCACCTTAGAGTGCCCAACTGAATGCTGGCAACTAAGATCAAGGGTTGCGCTCGTTGCGGGACTTAACCCAACATCTCACGACACGAGCTGACGACAACCATGCACCACCTGTCACTCTGTCCCCCGAAGGGGAACGCCCTATCTCTAGGGTTGTCAGAGGATGTCAAGACCTGGTAAGGTTCTTCGCGTTGCTTCGAATTAAACCACATGCTCCACCGCTTGTGCGGGCCCCCGTCAATTCCTTTGAGTTTCAGCCTTGCGGCCGTACTCCCCAGGCGGAGTGCTTAATGCGTTTGCTGCAGCACTAAAGGGCGGAAACCCTCTAACACTTAGCACTCATCGTTTACGGCGTGGACTACCAGGGTATCTAATCCTGTTCGCTCCCCACGCTTTCGCGCCTCAGCGTCAGTTACAGACCAGAGAGCCGCCTTCGCCACTGGTGTTCCTCCACATCTCTACGCATTTCACCGCTACACGTGGAATTCCGCTCTCCTCTTCTGCACTCAAGTTCCCCAGTTTCCAATGACCCTCCCCGGTTGAGCCGGGGGCTTTCACATCAGACTTAAGGAACCGCCTGCGCGCGCTTTACGCCCAATAATTCCGGACAACGCTTGCCACCTACGTATTACCGCGGCTGCTGGCACGTAGTTAGCCGTGGCTTTCTGGTCAGGTACCGTCAAGGTACCGACAGTTACTCCGGTACTTGTTCTTCCCTGACAACAGAACTTTACGACCCGAAGGCCTTCATCGTTCACGCGGCGTTGCTCCGTCAGACTTTCGTCCATTGCGGAAGATTCCCTACTGCTGCCTCCCGTAGGAGTCTGGGCCGTGTCTCAGTCCCAGTGTGGCCGATCACCCTCTCAGGTCGGCTACGCATCGTTGCCTTGGTGAGCCGTTACCTCACCAACTAGCTAATGCGCCGCGGGCCCATCTGTAAGTGACAGCCGAAACCGTCTTTCAGCTTTCCCTCATGAGGGGGAAAGGATTATCCGGTATTAGCTCCGGTTTCCCGAAGTTATCCCAGTCTTACAGGCAGGTTGCCCACGTGTTACTCACCCGTCCGCCGCTGATCTTCAAAAGCAAGCTAATGAAGATCCGCTCGACTTGCATGTATTAGGCACGCCGCCAGCGTTCGTCCTGAGCCAGGATCAAACTCTCCAAGAAAGAGTTATGAGTTAGCTCATAAAGTTAAAACGTTGGCTCATGTTCTTATAGAAGAAACATGATCATTTATTGTTTGTTGACGCTTGTTTGTTTAGTTTTCAAAGAGCAAGTTAGTTAGCATGCCGCCCAGAAGCGACTTTATTAATATAACATCTGGTGTTTTTTCTGTCAATAACTTTTTAAAAAGAAATGTTATTGACTGAAAAGCACTTTTAAGTTTTCAACCGTCTGCCGCGAAAATGTTTTTGCTGTGTTCCGCAGCGACGGTTATTAATATACCAAGTAATTTTTAAATGGTCAATAGCTTTTTTTGTTTTTTTAGGATAATTTTTCAGCGAATTTATAATACCTGTGAAAAATACCTTGTCCTTTAGTTTCAACATTAACTACATCAAGGATTTTCTTCTCTATCAAATATTCCACAAGAATACCCAGGTCTACAGAGTATGGCGCTAACTCGGGATGTGTCATCAATTCATTGAATGACCAGTATTCTTTACTCTCCATCACCTCAAGCAAATGCTGGCTGCCAACCTTCGTTCTGTTATGGATCAAGAATTCACTGGCCAGGAACAATAGCTCTAACCGCTTTTCAATGGACTCTTCACTGCAAATCAATTCTTCATATAACTTATATATTTCCGGTTCGATCTGTTTGACTTGATGCCACACTGTAACCTCTGGATGGAAACCATTTTCGATTACCGCTAACCTTGCCAAGTGATGAAGCGAATGCACAACGTGATTATAAGCATCCAAATAATTAAAGTTATCAAAGAGTACTCTTCCATCTGAATACCTTCTGATCAATTTAGCGAACTCGATTCCCATTTTGATTTTTCGGCCAAAGAAAGGAAACTCCCTGAGTTCATGCTTTAGATTGGCAATCCGTTCATTCCTGTCAAAAACAATCTTCCCATTGTACAGCCAATCAAATATTTTTTTGTTATTGCCTATTAACAGCCAATCATTGATTTGTTTTTCTGTCACAATATGCATCGCTGCTTTTTTATCTTCATAAGAGTAATGCTTTACAAAGACTGGGTCATTATTTTCTTTTACTATAATAAGTAGGATCACATCAAAAGTATCGGTGGCAGCGACGGCTTTTTGCCTCTTCTCAACCACCACAACTCCTACTGTATTAGGATGACTTGCGCGTTCTTGATAAATTGAACGAAGGATATCCTCCATAATAAACTCCTCCATTTGTTTGTTAGCATATATGTTCGACAATTATATAAAATCTCCTGCATTTCTTCTAGACAATTTTCGACATCGACTTAGACTTTTTTATGATTATCTTGCCGCAAATGGTATGATATAGTTAAATTTTAGGGAGGGAAATTCCAATGGCTAAATATTCTAGTAAAATAAATAAAATCCGTACCTTTGCACTGAGCCTGATTTTCATTGGCTTCATCGTTATGTACGCGGGTATTTTCTTTCGGAACTCCCCATTGGTCATGACAATTTTCATGATTCTGGGATTGCTTTTCATCATTGCGAGCACGGGGGTTTATTTTTGGATTGGAATGTTATCGACAAAAACTGTTCAGGTCGTCTGTCCTAACTGTGGTAAACAAACCAAAATGCTCGGCCGGGTGGATATTTGCATGTATTGCAATGAACCGTTAACTCTTGACCAATCTCTGGAAGGCAAGGAGTTTGACGAACAATACAATCGTAAACAACAAAAATAGAACTCGGCTGAAGCCGAGTTCTTTTTAATTCCAAAAAAAGAAACTGATAGCTTTTGCCATCAGCAGTTAAACTATTTAATGAACTTCCTTCGCAGAGCAATCCGGACAAGTGCCGTAAATCTCCATTCTGTGGTTACCAACCTTAAAACCCGTTACATGGGAAGCCAAGTGTTCTACTTCGTCAAGGCCTGGGTAATGGAAATCAACGATCTTCCCGCATTTGTCACAAATAACGTGATAATGGTGGGAAGTCACAAAGTCAAAACGACTTGATGCATCTCCATATGTCAATTCCTTTACCAATCCAACTTCACGGAATACTCTCAAATTGTTATAAACTGTCGCGACGCTCATATTAGGGAATTTCCCTTCAAGCGCTTTATATATTTCATCAGCTGTTGGGTGCGACATTGAGTTTATTAAAAATTCGAGTATCGCATGACGTTGCGGAGTAATACGGACTCCTGTATCCTTCAAGGTATCCAGGGCTTCTTTTAACTGACTCTGTACCACCGCCATGCACCTCACTTTACTTAAAATTATAATTCTTATTTTATAATATTTATAAATAGTGTACTAATTTCATTCCACTTTTGTCAATATTGCCACATCACAAACATTTACAATTACAGTATTCGTATTAATTTTGATGCAAGGTCTGTTCTTTTGCCCCCAGATGCATGTTCACATATCTCGCTGCAACAAACAGGAAGTCAGAAAGTCGATTTAAATAGGAAAGGACAAGCGGGTTAACCTCTTCGCCCAGTTCAACTGCCTGGCGCTCTGCCCTTCTCGCAACAGTCCTTGCTACATGCAACGCCGCGCCGGCCTGATGGCCTCCTGGGAGAATAAAGTTGGTCAATTGCGGAAGTGCCGTATCCCAAGCGTCAATCTTCGCTTCCAACTCTTCAATGTCTTTTTCCTCAAGAGTCCACTTCACATTTTTCCCAGAAGGTGTAGCAAGTTCTGCACCGACATGAAACAATGCCGTCTGGATTTTATGGAACATTTCCTGCATTTCTTCTTTGCCGCTGAAATACTCTCCGTTCAAATAGCTTAAAGCGAGCCCAATCATTGAATTCGTTTCATCACATGTACCGTAAGCTTCTACACGTTTATCATTCTTGGCTACCCTTGTTCCATAAATAAGCGAAGTTGTTCCTTTATCACCTGTCTTTGTGTAAATCTTCATCTCCTAGTACCCCCTGTCCATGTCTATTACATTTAGATAATCCGAACCTTTTTTAATATATGTATGCAGATTATGTTTGAAAATTTCAAAAGATCTTGGCAGATAGTTCTTCGTAAGGCTTGAAATATGTGGCGTTACCGTTACATTCTCCATCATCCAGAATGGGTGGCTTTCTTTCAGTGGTTCCTCGTAAAATACGTCCAAATATGCATGTGCTATCTTTTTTTCCTGAAGTGCAGCTAGTAAAACCTCATCTTTCACTAAGTCCCCGCGGCCAATATTAATAAAAACCGCAGTATCCTTCATTATTTCAAAATCGCTAGCATCGAGAAAATGCTTTGTTTCGTTCGTGCTTGGCATTACGGAGACAATGAAATCCGCTTCCGGCATGGCCTCTCGATAGTTGCCCATCGTATATATTTCGTCAGCCCATTCAACTTCACGGCCACTTCGGTTCACACCAATTGTCTTCATATTGAAGGCTTTTGCCAGTCGCGCCACTTCTCCGCCAATTGCCCCTATACCTAGAATGAGCAATGTCTTGCCGTATAATTCCCCCATCGGCAATTTACGCTCCCATGCCTTGGCTTGCTCATTAGTCCACAGCGATCTCATTTGTTTAACATGCTGGAGCATCATGCCAATTGTAAATTCAGCCATCGGAATTTTATGGATACCCCTGACATTGGTCACAAGAATCCCCCGCTTCTTGCACGCCTCGAATGGCATTCTGTCCAGTCCTGCAGACATGACCATGATCCATTTTAATTGATCAGCCTTATAAATTAGTTCTTCAGTTAAATCCTCGCCGTATGTAAGGAAAATTTCTGCATCCAAAAATAATTCTTCATTGATTCCTTTATGGAATTCAAAGCTGACTTGGGGAAATTCCTTCTTCACATCTTCCTGCAAAGCCTCTGCAGGCAGAATTGAGGAGTATATTTTCATTCAGACCAAACCTTTCGTTCTATTGTCATATTAATAATTGTATTAATTTTCACTTTATTAAACAACTTACAAGCCTATAAAATCATAAAAAAAGGCGGGCTGTTGTAGCCCGCTAAATCGTTTGAGGAGGTATGCCCTAATACAATGATATTCAGTTAGAGCTAAAATGAATGGACAGAAGCCTGTATTGAAAAAAATAGGCGGCTAATTTTATCATTTCAGACCATAGAGCTCTGCAATGGCCTCTCGGTAGGCGTCCAGAGATTGTTCGTCCTTGAAGTTTGATAACATCCCCTGGATCACTGGAATCCGCGGCGATTCCCTTTCTACCTCACTTTCAAGCACTTCCAGCGAAATATTCAAATCTTCGTTATTTTCAAGATTGGAAATTGCATGTTTCATTTTT
Organism: Mesobacillus sp. QJM3NY_10; assembly: GCF_056173465.1. NCBI lineage: Bacteria > Bacillati > Bacillota > Bacilli > Caryophanales > Bacillaceae > Mesobacillus > Mesobacillus sp. QJM3NY_10. The sequence goes on along the minus strand of NZ_CM149675.1, from coordinate 1,125,697 downwards.
TTGAGGATTGTTTTAATATCCTGGCCATCCGCAAGGAAGTACGCCTTTGTTTTATTAATAAGTTCTTTGACTTTTTCTTCAGAGGCTATAGGATTCTCTCCCTCTAGGCCATACACTAGTGAGTCGACTCTTCTCAGAATATATTCCACTAATTCATCAATCTTGAAGCCGTCCGGACTGAATAATAGCAGCTTCATATATGAATTAAAAAATCCTTCAAGCATGAGAGCTAAGTCCCAAAGATGTGGTTCAGCTTTCTCTCCGTATATAGCGCGCAGACTGTTTTGATAAAACACTTGCGCTTCATAGTACTTGCGGATCATTAATTCCTTTACCTCTTCATTCAAAGGAATTGCCTGTTCCCTTGATTGCATGATGATGAATTCTTTATGTTCAAGCATCGTATTGAATAACGCTGTAAGCTGTAATGCGAACTTTTCTCTAGGAGACAGTTGTTCCTGTTCGTACACTTCCAGCTTCTTTTCAATATAATCAAAGTAATATTCAAGGATTGCGATCAACAAAGCATCCTTGGATTTAAAGTATAAATAGAATGCCCCCTTGGAGATTCCGCTTTCTGAAACAATTTCCTGGATTGAGGTGGAAGCAAATCCTTTTGTCGCATAGAGCTTAATCGCTGCTTCAATAATTGCTTTTTCCTTTTCCTTCACCCTTAAGCCTCCCCAACTTTTAAAAAATATGAATGACTGACTGGTCATAGTTTTATTATCATACCCTATTATAGCTTATAACTATCTCCAATTCAGCAAAAAGACAGCCTCTCCTGGCTGTCTTCAAATTAAAGATTTTCTTTTATATATTCGAGGGCCTCTTCAACATGACCTTTCACTTTTACTTTTCGCCATTCCTTAACGAGGTTGCCATTCTTATCAATGATGAAGGTTGAACGTTCAATTCCCATGTATTCCTTGCCAAAGTTCTTTTTAAGCTTCCAAACTTCGTAATCCTCGGCGGTTTTATGGTCTTCATCAGCCAAAAGCAGGAATGGCAATCCGTGCTTTTCGATGAATTTTTCATGGCGATTGATTGGGTCCGGACTGACACCAAGAACGACAGCATTCACTCCTTCGAAACTCTCATGGTGATCCCTGAAATCACACGCTTCCGTTGTGCACCCAGGAGTCATATCCTTTGGGTAAAAATAAAGCACTACATTCTTCCCTGCAAAATCAGAAAGTTTGACTGTTTCACCATTGCTGGCCGGCAGTTCAAATTCCGGTGCTTTTTCTCCGATTACTAATGCCATTATGTATCCCTCCAAAATCAGATCTATTATCTTTAGCCTATCTAATTTTGGGCTGGAATACAAATCAAAGGAATGCGTCATGATCGTTTTTGGTCAAACATGGCCCTCGTCACAAAGGCGGCTGGAATCGTGTAGCCAATGAGTGCTTCCAAAACAGCGATCGCCCGCCCTATTCCAACTGGTGCGATATCCCCGTATCCAACTGAAAAAAGTGTAATTGCACTGAAGTACAGGCTAGTGGACATCCTTTCATAGGAGGAGTTGCTCGGGCGCATGCTTATATCAGAAAGCACCCAAATCCCTCTTAAATCCAGCAGATAATACAACAACCCGAAACCAGCCATGACAGTCGCGTAAATTAACGCAAGCGTCACAAAGTTTTCAAACGATACTTGTTTACCTTTTATCTTGTGAGGAATGAACAATGTCCGCAAACTGAATAAAATCGCCACTATTATTAAAAAGATTGATATATAAAACTGCATTTCCCCAGCCTCATTTCCCGCATCTCTTCTCACTTCAACTATACGCTCGTGAAAATAGGAGTATGCAAGCAAGTCCGATTCGTTTGAAGTAATCAACATAATTTGCTGAAAGCAGGATCAGACCATGCCTGCTTTGGACTGCTTCTCTCTTTTTGGTGCTGAAGCTGTCCGAACTTGATCGTACTTCTGACAGCTTTTCTCCTTCCTCGCCCGAACCTGTCTGAAGTTGCCCCTTCTTTTGACAGCTTTTCTCCTTTCACACCCGAACTTGTCAGAAGTTCCCCCTTCTTCTGACAGCTTTTCTCCTTCCACGCACAAACCTGTCTGAAGTTCCACCTTCTTCTGACAACTTTTCTTCCTCTGCCCACAAACCTGTCCGAACTTGATCCTACTTCGGACAGCTTGACTCTTTCCACACCCAAACCTGTCTGAAGTTACCCCTTCTTCTGACAGCTTTTCTCCTTCCACGCACAAACCTGTCTGAAGTTGCCCCTTCTTCTGACAGCTTTTCTCCTTCCTCGCCAAAACTTGTCTGAACCTGAACCGACACAAAAAGACCGCAGCACGTTTATGGCTGCGGTCTTACTGGTTATATTTTCAGTTCCCGGCTCCCCGGTATCTTTTCACACCTTCATTCCAGATGAAAACAGACAGGCTGAAAAACACAAGCCCTATCACTGGTGTCAAAAACGAGTAACCGTACCACTCATCACGGCCCAGGAAGTATGCCGCCGGATAGACGCCGACGAAAGCGAATGGCAAGATCCAGGTCAAGACAAATCGGATGACATTGTTATAAATATCCACAGGATAGCGTCCATAGTTGCCGATATTGTACATCATCGGCATGATCGAGGTCCGCGCATCTGCCCAGAAGCTGATGCAGGCGATCATCACGAAAATGCCGGCGTATACTAGGACACCACCAAGAACGAACACAACGAACAACAGTGGGTCAGACCAACTTACCTCAAGACCGAGGCGGCTGCCAGCATAAAACATGACGGCCAGCCCGGTCACTGCCCCAAACAATGATTCCAGTTCCATCCGCTCAAGGATAATCTGGAACAGGCTGTGAATCGGTCTTGTCAGGATTCTGTCCAGCTCTCCTTTTACAATGTACCGTTCGTTGAAATCCCAGATATTGAAAAAGGACGAAAAGAGCGCGTATGGCACCAGGAAAAATCCATATATAAAGATGATTTCATCACGGCTCCAGCCGTTAAGGAATTCGGTATGATCAAAAACCACAAGGATAAAGATCAGGTTGACGGCTTGAAACAATAAATCTGAAAAGATCTCAACAACCAAATCTGCCCGGTATTCAAGCCTTGTTTTCATATACTGGGCGACATATTGAAAAAACATGCTGATGTAAAACATTCGTCACCCTCCCTGTATAATCAACTGTTTTTTAGCAATGACCCAAAGAACCTGAACAGGGATTACCAATATCAAAACCCATGCAGCCTGGAGCATAAGCCCTTCGACCGCCTGGCTCCCAGTAAAGCCATTCGTAAAAATCATGCTCGGAATATAGCTGATCCCCTGGAATGGAAGGAATCCCATGACTTCCTGCGCCCAACCGGGAAAGAAGCTGATTGGCAGCAGCAAGCCTGAAAACAAGTCAATCAGGACACGCTTGGCCCGGATAAGGCCTGTATTATTATATAGAAAGAAAGTGGTGATCCCTGTCAGCAGGTTCAATTGTGTGTTGATTAAAAAGCTCAGCACGATCGAAATCGTGAACAACCCCCATGTCCCGGCATCCGCTGAAAACTCAATAGGGAAGATCAAGGCGACAATGACCATGCCAGGCACGGAGAAGAAGAACAGCCTGAAAATTCCTTCGCCTAGACCCTGCATTGTTTTCATCCCTAGATAGTTGTACGGCCTGATCAATTCAACAGCTACCTTGCCTTCCTTGATTTCCGTAGCCATTTCCCGATCGATATTGTTAAAATAAAACGCCCTTGCCATCCAGGCAACTGCCACATAGGTCGTCATTTGGATGGCACTCAAGCCTTCGATTTCACTTTTCCCGCCGTAAATCGCATTCCAAAGAAAGTAATAAGCTCCGATATTGATGCTGTAGATCAAGATTCCTGTGTAGTAATTGGTCCTGTATGCCAGCATCATCAAAAATCGGATGCGGATCATTTCGATATATTTATCCATGCTGCAACATCCCTTTATCGTAGATATTGCGGATGATTTCTTCTGTGGATGGCTCATTGATCTTTACATCCCTTACCTTATAGGCAGCAACTGTACGGGCGATTACCTGCGATACAGTTTCCTCATCATCGCCTGTCACCGCAGTAAAAATCTGTTTCCTTTCATCCAGCTCCCATTTGATATCAAGGTCGCCCGTCAAAGACTCAAGACGGCTTAGATCGGCTTTTTCAAGGAATTCAAAGCTGATTTCCTTTCCTTCTCCCCATCTTTCCTTCAGGCTTTTCAACGCGCCATCATAGATGATATTTCCTTCATCAAGCATGATGACCCGCTCACATAATGCCTCAATATCAGTTAGATCATGGGTCGTAAGCAGTATTGTCGTGTTGTATTTTTCATTGATTTCCTTCAAAAACTCTCTGATTTTCAATTTGACAAGGACATCCAAACCAATCGTCGGCTCATCAAGGAAAAGAAGCGGCGGGTTATGGATCAAGGCGGCCGCAAGCTCACAGCGCATCCTCTGTCCTAGTGAAAGCTTCCTTACGGGCTTATCAAGCAATGGCTCAAGATCAAGTGTTTTAATAACATGATCCATATGCTCGTTATACTGAGCGTCTGAAACTTTATATACTTTTTTCAGCAGACGAAAAGATTCCTGGACGGCAATGTCCCACCAAAGCTGGGAACGCTGGCCGAACACGACGCCGATCGTCTGGACAAATCTTTCCCTTTCCCTGTGAGGGTTCATCCCATTTACGATCACACTTCCTGAAGTCGGTGTCAGGATCCCTGTCAGCATTTTGATCGTCGTCGATTTCCCGGCTCCATTTTCACCTATGTAGCCGACCATCTCTCCCTGTTTGACGGTAAAATTGATATCGTTCACTGCTGGCACTATTTTATAATTTCGTGTAAAAAGATCGCGAAAGGCTCCCGATAATCCGGAACGGCTCGAATAAGCCTTGAATTCCTTCCGAAGCCCGTTCACTTCAATGGCATTCATGTTGATTTCCTCCTTTGGTCACTCAAACAGTTTAGCCAATCCTCACGGCTAAAACAAATGCTATGCCTTATTTCCCCTGTCTGTCAGATGGTAGTGTACCACCATAAAGGAGGAATGTTGAATGCACAAGGAATTCCTGGTCCAAAGCCACCGTCCCTCAGATATGAACTGGAGGATGACCAGGAGCGGCATCACTCCATACACAAAATTCAAAAAGGCCTTGTCTGGCCCGCTAAGCTCGAAAAGTAATTCCAGGCTTGTGAACTTCTTTTTTCATTGTAAATGAATGAAAAGTGAAACAATCTGTAAAAAACAGAAATAATGATAAAATAGAAAAGCAGTTACATATAGGAGGTTTTACGATGCAAAGAACGAATTCCGAGCGAATACATAGCGAAGCTCTTGAACATATCGTAGGCGGTGTCAATAGTCCATCCCGTTCGTACAAGGCGGTCGGCGGCGGAGCCCCTATCGTGATGGAGCGTGCCCAGGGCGCGTACTTCTGGGATGTGGACGGCAATCAATATATCGATTATTTAGCAGCATATGGCCCGATCATTACCGGCCATGCTCACCCACATATAACAGAAGCGATCAAAAGAGCCGCTGAGACAGGAGTCCTTTACGGAACACCGACTCCACATGAAGTCAAATTCGCCAAAATGCTGAAGGAAGCAATGCCGGCACTTGATAAAGTCCGCTTTGTCAACTCCGGGACAGAGGCAGTGATGACGACGATTCGTGTGGCGCGTGCCTACACAGGCCGGGATAAAATCATCAAATTCGCAGGTTGCTACCATGGCCATTCTGATCTGGTACTAGTCGCGGCGGGCTCTGGACCTGCCACTCTTGGAACTCCCGATTCGGCAGGTGTCCCAAAAAGCATCGCCCAGGAAGTCATCACGGTACCATTCAATGATATTGAACCTTTCAAGGAAGCTCTTGAAAAATGGGGTGACCAAATCGCAGCGGTCCTTGTGGAGCCGATTGTCGGCAACTTCGGGATCGTTGAGCCTAAACCTGGCTTTTTAGAGGAAGTAAAGGAGCTTTCCCATCAGGCTGGCTCGCTGATCATTTTCGATGAAGTTATCACTGCTTTCCGTTTTATGTATGGGGGAGCACAGGACATGCTGGGTATTACTCCGGACTTGACGGCTATGGGCAAAATCATTGGCGGCGGCCTGCCAATCGGTGCTTATGGCGGACGTGCCGAAGTCATGGAAAAGGTTGCACCGCTTGGTCCTGCTTATCAGGCTGGTACGATGGCCGGGAACCCTGCTTCAATCCTTTCAGGCATCGCTTGCCTCGAGGTCCTTAAACAGGATGGTGTCTATGAATATCTCGACCAGCTCGGCGCGATGCTCGAGGAAGGCATCACCGCTTCAGCAAGCAAGCACGGCATCCCTATCACGATTAATCGCCTGAAGGGTGCACTGACAATCTATTTTACAACTGAAAAAATCGAGAATTATGAGCAGGCAGAAAACACGGATGGCGAAATGTTCGCCCGCTTCTTCAATCTGATGCTTGAACAAGGAATCAACCTCGCACCTTCCAAATATGAAGCTTGGTTCGTGACCATCGCCCACTCCCAGGAGGATATCGAAGCAACACTTCATGCAGTTGATCAGGCATTTTATTCAATGGCTAATGAATAAATATACATCTTTTTATACATAACAGGTGCCAGCTCGGTACCTGTTATTTTTATCACTCGAAATGAAACCGTTTACATTTAAGGGTGTATTTTATTCCTATCTTCACTTCTGTAATATTCCTCCATCCAAATTAATGTATAATTAATTGATTTCTGAAAATTCTTATGATATGATTGCTATTAATATTTTAAAATCGCCATTTAAGTGGCCGCTTAAAATCCCTGCTTTAAATTCCCGTCTTAGATTTACACCCTCATGTACCAAGCTATCAAACAACAGATCATAGATTATTTTTTCAGGAGGTGAAACGGCTTAAAAGAATCCTTTATAAGCCGATTTTTATGACAACACAATGGAGCCCTTCCCAATTCAAAGACTTTTCAAGATTTGAGCACGATGCCTGCGGGATCGTTGCCAGCATTGAAAAGAAGAAAATCCCTACACGCGAGAATATTTTTCACTGCATCAACGGCCTGGTCACGATGAACCATCGCGCTGGTTTTATCAATGGCGAGGGTGACGGTGTTGGTGTGCACATTGACATTCCACGTGCTCTATGGAAGGAAAAGCTATCAGCAACGGGTGCAGATGTTAATGCCGTCGATAAAGAAAACTTCGTGGTCGGACATGTTTTTATCACAAGGTCTGAGCAGGCAACAGCGATTCAGGAAAAGCTTGAGGCAAAGCTTGCACAGCAGGGCATGAAGGTGATTTTTTCATCGATCGATGTCACTGACTCCGGAGCGCTCGGCCCGATTGCAATTCAGGAGAATCCTGTATTCTGGCAGTTCGCATGCTTGGCAAACGAAGAAGGTCAGGATCTTTCCAGCAAATTGTTTAATATGATTGTAGATTTCGAGAAAAACGATCAGGTTCATGTCGCCTCCCTTAGCCAATACCATGCAGTTTATAAGGTAATGGGTGCAGGAGACATTCTTCCGAAATACTATCATGACCTGGCCAGCCCGCTCGTTGCATCCACAATGACACTTGGACACAACCGCTATTCAACTAATACTCTATCAAGCTTTTTCCGTGTCCAGCCGTTCAGCGTCCTAGGCCATAACGGTGAAATCAATACGATTGCAAGACTTCGCGATGAAGCGCGCATGGTCAATGTTCCGCTCGTAAAAGACGGCAGTGACTCACAGGATCTTAGCCGTACACTTGAAACGTTTATTTGTCGTGACGGATATTCATTGTTTGAGGCGATGGACATGATGTTCCCGCCGATTATCAATGAAATCAAAGCTTACCCTGAACATATGCAAGATTTATATACTTATATACGCGAAGCATGGGGCCATTTTGCCCAGGGGCCTGCAGGCATCATTTCACGCTTTGCTGATGAAGCAGTATTTAGTGTAGACGCACTAGGCTTGCGCCCGCTATGGATGGTTGAAACAGAAAGTTCATACCTGTTTTCATCAGAGCCAGGAATCATCCCTTCAACTGAGTACACAGGTGACCCGAAACCTCTAGCACCAGGCGAGAAGGTTGGCCTGAAGTGGAACGGCGATACAATTGAAGTGTTTGAAATGAACCGATTCCAGGGTGAAGTTTACAAGCGTTTTTCAGAGCGCCTTGCTTTTCAGGAAGCCCGCCATCGCCTAGGCGGTCCACAGCTTAGCAAAACGGTTACAATGACATATCCGGATAAAATCCATAACGGACAATATAAAGCATTTGGCTGGGAGCGTGACCACGTCCAGCTCGTGGAACAGATGGCTGAAAAAGGCGCGGAACCAATCCGCTCACTTGGACACGACGCTCCACTTGCCGCGATGAATCCGGAACGCAAGAATATCGCAGATTTTATAAAAGAAAGTGTTGCTGTCGTAACGAATCCCGCAATAGACCGTGATCGTGAAGCTGAACATTTCTCAACCCGGACGGTACTCGGCAAGCGCCCTACCCTTTTCGGCAAATCTGAGACAGGTAAAGTCGTAGAATTGATCACTCCTCTTCTTGTAGAAGGAAAAGCGGGCTACGAGGTTTCATTAGAAACAGGGCAGCCAAGCATGGACCAGGTCATCCAGTGCTACCAGGATGATAAACTTGCAGCATACCTGGAAACTGTTTTCCACAATGATGAAACTGTTAAGGAAGCACTTGAAAGGCTTGCTCGTGAAGCAATTGTTGCTGTTAAGGATGGCAAAACCTTGCTTGTTCTTGATGACGCAATGGCCCACCAGGAAAATGCACTTTGGCTCGACCCGCACCTTGTCGTTTCAGCGATCGACCAGGCACTTGTAAAAGAAGGCTTGCGCCGCGACTGCTCTCTCTTGCTGCGGTCCGCATCATTAAGATCGCTGCATGACATCATTGTTGCGCTTGGTCTGGGTGCAGACGCAGTCAGCCCTTACTATATGTTCATGACAGTGTTAGATGAGTCTGTCAAGCCGCTCGTTAATCTATACAGCGCCTTGACTAAAGGCCTTGAAAAAGTCATTTCTACTATTGGTATCCACGAATTGCGAGGATACGGACGTTTATTCTCAAGCATAGGCCTAAACGATGAAGTAGCAGATTATTTAGTGATCGTGAACTTCTTTGGTTCCAATGAACTTGCATACAATTTCGAAGCAATGAAAGAAGATGCATTAAAAAGAGCAGAAGATTTCCAGAACGAAAAAGAACGCATCGGCAAAACGTTCCACCTCTTCCCTCGTATCTGGAAGGCGATTGGCGAGGTTGCTTCTACTGGAGATTACAGTGTGTATCGAGAGAAAATTTCCGAACAGGAAGACAGCAACCCGACAACCATCCGTCATTTGACTGGATTGAAGAAAGCTGACTCCGGAGTTTCACCTGAGGAAGTTGAAATTGGTGTAGGCGACCACAGTCTGCCATTTGTCATCGCATCAATGTCCTTCGGTTCACAAAACGAAATTGCGTTCCGTGCTTATGCAGAAGGTGCTGATCGCCTGAACATGGTCAGCATGAATGGTGAGGGCGGCGAAATCAAGGATATGCTTGGCAAGTACCCGCGTACGCGCGGCCAGCAGGTTGCGTCCGGACGTTTCGGAGTCAATGCGGAATTGCTGAACTCCTCCAACCTTCTGGAAATCAAAATTGGCCAGGGCGCAAAGCCTGGTGAAGGCGGACACCTACCTGGTTCGAAGGTTACGGCTAAAATCGCTGAAGCAAGGAACGCGACAATAGGTTCAGATTTGATTTCACCATCAAATAACCATGATATCTATTCAATCGAAGACCTTGCGCAAATGATTCATGAGCTAAAAACAGCCAATGACCAGGCACGAGTTGCCGTTAAGGTTCCTGTTGTGCCGAATATCGGTACGATAGCAGTTGGCATCGCGAAAGCAGGAGCGGACATCATCACATTGAGCGGCTTCGACGGCGGTACTGGCGCTGCCCGTATCCATGCGTTGCAGTATGTCGGCCTGCCAGCAGAAATCGGCATCAAAGCGGCACATAACGCCCTGCTTGAAGCAGGATTGCGCGACAATGTAGAGCTTTGGGCTGACGGCGGTGTAAAGAGCGCTATGGATGTTATTAAATACATGCTGCTTGGAGCAAACCGCGTCGGCTTCGGGACACTGTCCATGCTTGCGATCGGCTGTACGACTTGCCGCGGCTGCCATCTTGACACATGCCATGTCGGTATCGCGACGCAAATCGATTCCGAGGCACAAGCAAAGGAACATGGACTGCGCCGTTTCGTACCGCGCCAGTTCGACCTTGCTGTCAATGGCATCATGAATCTGTTCACTGCTTTTGGCAACGAGCTTAAATCCCTCGCTGCATCTGCAGGCATCAAAAATCTGCAGGAAGCAGTCGGGCGCTCAGATCTACTGGAACAAATCAAAGGAAATGACCTCCTTGATTTAACATATTTATTGAAGCCACTTGAGATAGGCCAAATCACGCATCAAAAAGAAGCTGCGGCTTCCCTTGCTTCTGCACAGCTTCAGGTTGCTGCAGGCGCTGAATACCTTGATGCTGTCGACGAGGAGCTTCATCAGTCACGTGAATTCCAGGCCGTTACTGCCGAGCAGCGCGTGCTTGCAAGCAGGGTTTCATGCCACAGGGTGCGCGGACGTCTGGATGGTTCTTATAGAAAGCTCCAGCCAGTCACGCTCCGTTATAAAGGATCCATCCTTGGTAATGGACTTGGCGCTTATAACACGGACGGCATCACCATTGAAATTGATGGCGGCGGCCAGGACGGAGTCGGCAAGACTTCATTCGGCGGCGCAATTTTAATCGCAAAATCGCCTGGCAAGGACGGTGGTTTCTACAACGGTTCTGTCGGTAAAGGATTTGGCTATGGTGCCCAGAAAGGCTTGCTCGTAGCACAGGGCAATGCAGATGCTCGTGCGGGAATTCGTTTATCAGGTGCTGACATGATCATTGGCGGCCTTGTGAAAAAGCCAATTCCTGAAAAGGAATTCGGCAATATCGGAACAAATGCTAATATCAAAGGCTTCGCTTTTGAATATATGACCAACGGTCGGGGACTTGTTCTCGGTGATCCAGGACCATGGATTTGCGCAGGCATGACAGGCGGTGTCGTTTATCTGAGGCATCAGCCGGAGATGGGACTGACAAAAGAAGCCATCGCCCGACGAGTCGCCAAAGGCGCCAAGGTTTCCATCGAGACGCTATCAACAAAAGGCATCAAGGATGTAAAAGAATTACTGGCCAACTACATTGAAATGGTTAGAAACCATGGCCAGGAAAGCGAAGCTGCTGACCTCGCCCTTCTACTGGAACATCCTGAAGATCACTTCATCCAAGTCGTTCCTGTTAAAGAGCAGGCAGATCCAGCAGTATCAACTGAATGATTTGAAGTTAGTGGCCCCGCTGAAACGGGGCCATTTAATTTTTCTTTTTGAGAATTTAGTATGTTTCTTAGTAAGTAACCGCCAGTGGAATTTTATTAGATTTTCGTTCCAGGCGCTCTGGAAAAAGTAATATGAAGATTTTATAAGTTAAAAGTGAGGTCTGATCTTGAAAAAGAGCTCATAGACAGATTCTATAAGCCCGAATTGAGGCTTGATCTTGAAAAAGGGCTCATAGACAGATTCCATAAGCCCAAATTGAGGTCTAATCATGAAAAAGGGCTCATAGACAGATTCTATAAGCCCAAATTGAGGTCTAATCATGAAAAAGGGCTCATAGACAGATTCTATAAGCGCGAATTGAGGCTTGACCTTGAAAAAGAGCTCATAGACAGATTCTATAAGCCCGAATTGAATATATCCCCCTATCCAAGAAGATCCTTCAATTATTTCGGAATAAGAGGACTTCCAGTCTAATAGACTTGTAACCACTTACATTTAAAACGGGCTTGTTTTTCGTTAAATTGTCGCTTGAACTTATTGCTTTTCCGTTGTATAGTACATAATTGTTTAGTTTTGAACAAAATGGTTTAAAGTATTAATTAATGAATGAGATTTTCTGTCTCTGAATGAAAGGAATTCACTTCCCATGAAACTTGGTGCCCGCATACTGAAAACGGGAATTGCCATTACACTTGCCTTATTTTTATCGCATATTTTTGATCTTCCATCTCCGGTATTTGCCGGAATTGCTGCGATTTTCGCCCTGCAGCCAACTGTATACCGCTCTTATCAATCAATCATTGAACATATCCAGGGCAATCTGATTGGAGCCGCTACCGCTGTTTTATTCGTTATGGCGTTCGGGAACAGCATTTTCATTATCGGCCTTGCCGCAGTACTTGTTATTACTTTAAACCTTAAGCTGAAACTGGGAAACACAATATCGCTCTCTCTTGTCACATTGATTGCGATCATGGAGACACCTGGTGATGATTTCATCCAGTTCGCGCTGATCCGGTTCTCGACCATCATGCTTGGGGTTGTATCGGCATTCATTGTGAACCTTGTGTTCCTGCCGCCAAAGTATGAAAATAAGCTGTATTATAAGAGTTCTATTTTATCAGAGGAAATTACGAAATGGATCAGGTTGAGCACACGCCACGCCTCCGAGCATCAGCTCCTGAAGGCAGATATCGAGAAATTACGCGAGGCCATCATCAAGCTGGATCAGCTATATATGATGTATAAGGAAGAACGTGATTATTTTAAAAATAATCCACTTGCTAAATCACGAAAGCTTGTCATTTACAGGCAGATGATCAACACGGTAAAAAAATCACTTGAAACTTTAAAAAGGCTTCACCGCTATGAGAATGAATTCAATCAGCTTCCTGTTGAATTCCAGGAAGTCATCCAGCATCAGCTTGATTGCCTGATTAATCACCATGAGCAGGTGATGCTTAAGTACGTTGGCAAAGTAAGACCTGAAGCATCCTATATTGAGGGTGAGGTCTGCCTGAACAAAGAGCAGCTGTTTGAATTATTTTTAGCACAGAGAACTGAGCTGGCTCAAACGAACAGCCAAATGCTCTATCATGTCATGCAGCTCGTGTCGATCATCATGGAATATGGCGAGCAGGTCGAGCACCTGGATACCCTCGTAACCAGCTTCCAGTCCTACCATAAAGATGATAGCAATGTAACGATGGAACAAAATACGGAAATTTAAAAGCAGCTGGGTTATCAGCTGCTTTTTTCTTACCCATATAATCACGTTAACTCTTCATTCTAGGATCCAATGCATCTCTGAGGCCATCGCCCATCAGGTTGAATCCCAATACTGTCAGCATGATTGCAAGCCCTGGGAAAATCATTGTCCAAGGTGCCTGGATCATAAAGTCTTTCGCGTCGGCCAGCATCTTACCCCATTCTGGATTTGGAGCGTCTGCACCTAATCCAAGGAACCCCAGAGCTGCAGCTTCAATGATTGCCGTGGCAATTGCAAGAGTGCCTTGAACGATGATCGGAGCCATGCTGTTAGGCAGGATATGCTGGAATAAAATCCTGCTATCCTTCATCCCGACAGCCTTGGCTGCCATGATGTATTCCTCTTCTTTTACACTAAGAACCCTTGAACGGATCAACCTCCCGAAGTTCGGAATATTGATAATCGCTATCGCAATCAGCGCATTCCGCAGTGAAGGTCCAAGAACGGCTACAATCGCAATCGCCAATAAGATACTTGGGAATGCCAGCATAATATCAAATACTCTTGAAATGATGGTATCGACCCATCTTCCGTAGTATCCAGCAAGAATTCCCAACAGACAGCCGACAACGATTGAACCCATTACCGCAAAGGTCCCTACCCATAAGGAAATCCTAGCACCATATATCACTCTGGATAAGATATCTCGTCCAAAATCATCTGTGCCAAGCCAGTGGTCAGCTGAAGGAGCCTGAAGACGAACCTCCATTTTCTGATCATTGATCCCTTCTGGCGCAATCAATGGTGCGAAAATTGCCAGCAGGATAAAAAACAGGACGATAGCTGTTCCAACGAGAGCCAATTTATTCTTTTTAAAGCTATACCATGCTTCTGCCCAGGGAGACGCCACTTTTTCCTCTACCTGCACGGTTGGCGGCATTTGTTTTTGAGTTGATATCTCCATCTGTCTCTCCCCTTCCATCAACGGTATTTGATCCGAGGATCAATTGCTGCGTACAATAAGTCAACTACTAGATTGATAAGTACAAAGATCAGGGCAATAATCAGGATTCCGGATTGGATAACAGGATAATCACGATAATTGATCGCCTCGTAAATATATCGGCCAATTCCAGGCCAGCTGAAAATGGTTTCTGTTAAAATCGCGCCGCCGAGCAAGAGACCCGTCTGCAATCCTATAATAGTCAGAACAGGAATGATAGCATTTTTAAGGGAGTGCTTATAAACAACCCAGAACATGCTCAAACCCTTTGCCCTTGCAGTCCTGATAAAATCTGACCTCATCACCTCAAGCATCGTGGAACGAGTAATCCTCGCAATGATAGCCATCGGGATTGTCGCCAGAGCCATCGCCGGCAGCACCAGATGCTTCAGGACGTCAACAAACTGGTCTGTACGCCCCTGGATCAGGGTATCAATGATATAAAAGTTCGTAATTGCCTCGACTGGATTCCGCACTTCTTCACGCCCGGAAGTCGGCAGGATATCAAGGTTGATGGCAAACAGCCACTGTTCCATCAAACCGAGCCAGAAAATCGGCATCGATACACCGACAAGTGCCAGGACCATCGCCCCGTAATCAAACCAGGAATTTTGGAACCATGCACTGACGATTCCGGCATTGACTCCTATGATTATCGCAATTAACATCGCAACAAAAGACAGTTCCATTGTTGCTGCAAGATACGGCCATATTTCAGTGCCGATCGCTGACTTCGTTCTTAGAGACTCCCCAAGATCACCAGTCAGCAGCCCTCCAAGATATGTAAAATATTGTACATACCAAGGCTGGTCAAGCCCCAGTTCTCTCGTTAAATCCGCAATTGCTTCTTTAGTCGCCAGCTGCCCGAGAATGACTTGGGCGGGATCCCCAGGGATTGCTCTGATCATAAAAAATACAATAAGTGAAAGACCCAAAAGTACAGGAATTAGTGAAAATATCCTTCTGATAGAATAGGCAAACACCTTCCCACCTCTTTTCTTGATGAAAAGCTACAGTGCTTTGGTCTGGCTAGGCGCTGTAGCTAGACATTACTCAAATTGAAATATACTATCTGTTTTAATTAAAATTTTCATTGATACTGTGTTTTCATTTTTCAAAAGAAAAGGGAGAATGCATATGTTCTCCCTTTTCCAGATGCATTATTTTTTGAATTCAACGGTTGCAAGCAGGTCAGATCCTGTTGGATGTGCCTTGAAGCCAGTTACGTCTGCTCTTCCTGCAAGGGCAGGCTCAGAGTGTACAAGCGGAATCCAAGGAGCATCTTCCTTAATTAACAATTGAGCTTCTTTATACAGTTTTTCACGTTCAGCCTGGTCGTTTGTAGACTGAGCCTTGATGAACAGATCATGTACTTCCTGGTTAGCGTAGCGTGCGTAGTTATTGCTGTCGATGTTATCCTGGTCTAAAAGGACATACAGGAAGTTATCAGCGTCACCATTGTCACCAGTCCAGCCTAGAAGGAATGTGTCTGCTTCACCAGTACGTGCCTTTTCAAGATATGTTGCCCACTCGTAAGAAACAATCTTTGCTTTGACTCCTACTTCAGCAAAGTCTTTCTGAAGAGCTTCAGCAACTTTCTTTCCGTCTGGCATATAAGGTCTTGCAACTGGCATTGCCCATAGTTCCATTTCAAAACCATCTTCATATCCAGCTTCCTTAAGAAGTTCCTTTGCCTTCTCTGGGTCGTATTCATAAGCTTCTACATCATCGTTGTAGCCAGCTACCGATTTCGGCATTGGGTTTTTCGCAGGCTCAGCAGCACCAGCATAGAAAGCATCGATGAGAGATTGCTTATTGACCGCATAGTTCAATGCCTGGCGAACCTTTTTGTCCTTCATTGGCCCGCGTTCGTTATTCAATCCCAGATAAGCAACGTTCAGAGAAGGACGGTAGAAGGTTTGCAGGTCTGCATTTCCTTCAATCGCTTCAACATCACTGAAGTTTACTCCATCGATAATGTCTACCTCACCAGTATTCAATGCATTCAAACGTGCAGAGTTTTCAGGAATGACACGGAAAATGACTTCATCAAGCTTTGGAAGCCCTTCTTCCCAATAATCTTCATTTTTCACAAGTGTTACTCTGTCATTACGCTTCCATTCCTTGAATTTGAATGGTCCAGTACCTACTGGATTTTCAATGAATTTATCACCATGCTTCTCGATTGCAGCAGGGCTTGCGATACCGAATGGAGACATTGCAAGGTTTTTGTAGAATGGAGCAAGAATACGGTTCAATGTGAATTCAACTGTATGCTCATCTACTGCCTTAACTTCCTTGATTACGTCACCGAATTGTGAGTTATAGTAGTAGAATTGTTCTTTATTACCGGCCATCCAGCGCTCGAAGTTGAAGACTACCGCCTCGGCGTTGAAATCAGTGCCGTCATGGAATTTAACACCCTTACGCAATTTTAATGTGTGCTTCAGGCCATCAGGAGATTCTTCCCAGCTTTCGGCAAGGCCCGGGTTGATTTCTGTATCCTGCTCACCAAACTCGATGAGAGTTTCGTAGATGTTCTTTGTTACTTTGAAAGCTTCACCTTCCGTTGTTACAGCCGGATCAAGCGATGTTGAATCACCGCCGCGCCCAAATACAAGAGTTCCGCCAGACGATGAACCGCCGTCAGAACCAGACTCCCCGCCTGTTTTCTTACCGCCGGATTCATTATTACAGCCGGCAAGCCCCAAGCTAAGGATAAGGATAAAAGCAAAAAACATTAATCCAAAACGCCTTTTCATATTCTTCCCCCTTGTTTTTTCGGACTGGTTTTATGTATCCAGTCCATAATATCTATCATCTATGCTGTTGATCCTGCACACATCCCTATCTGGAATATAATTCTGTTCCAGATTAATAAAGGTGGCAGGCAGCAAAATGACCAGGCTCAATTTCCTTCAATACAGGTCTATCAGTCTTACAAATATCCATACATTCCTTGCATCTTGTATGGAAGGCACATCCCTGCGGCGGATTCGCCGGGCTGGGAATATCCCCTGTCAGCAGCTCCTGTTCCCTTTTCACATCCGGATCCGGGATTGGTACCGCTGAAAGCAAAGCCCTCGTATACGGATGGAGCGGTTTTTCATACAACTTATCGGCTTCAGTTATCTCTACGAGTCTTCCTAAATACATGACTCCGACCCTGTCACTGATATGCCTTACAACTCCAAGGTCATGGGCTATAAATATATAAGTCAACTGGAATTCCTTTTGCAGGTCCTCCAGAAGATTCAATACTTGCGATTGAATGGAAACATCAAGTGCAGATACAGGTTCATCGGCTATGATCAGCTTCGGCCTTGTCATTAGCGCCCGGGCAATCCCAATCCGCTGGCGCTGTCCGCCGCTGAACTGATGTGGATACCTTTTGGCATGGTAGCTGCTGAGGCCGACTACTTCAAGCATTTCTTTGACCATCTGCTTGCGTTCCTTCTTGGTTCCTATTCCATGGACAATCAAAGGTTCCTCGAGGATTTTCTCGACTGTATGCCTTGGATTCAGTGAGGCAAATGGATCCTGGAAGACCATCTGCATATCCTTACGCGCCTTCCTCATTTCGTTGTCCGAAAGTGTCACAAGGTTTTTCCCTTCGAAAACGACTTGCCCTTCTGTCGGATCGATTAGGCGCATCAGCATTCTTCCTGTAGTTGATTTACCGCAACCTGACTCGCCAACCAGTCCAAGTGTTTCACCCTTGTTCACCCAAAAGCTGATATCATCGACAGCTTTCACAGCACCCGTCTGTTTTCCAAAGATACCGCCAGTAATAGGGAAATATTTTTTTAATCCATCAACTTTTAACAGTACTTCTGTCATTGGCTGCTCCCTCCTTCTCATGCAGTAGGCAGCGTACGGTATGGCCTGGCCTGCCAGTTTCATAGAGTTCAGGATCTTCGCTCAGGCATCTGTCCATGACAAATTCGCATCTTGCCGCAAACCTGCAACCAACCTTAATCGAACCTGGCTTAGGGACGTTACCTGGAATAGAGTATAAGCGCTCCTGTTTATCCCTGATATCAGGAATCGATTTAAGTAATCCGAGAGTATAAGGGTGCTTCGGGTTTTTGAAGATATCCTCTACAAGCCCTTCCTCGACGATTTTTCCGGCATACATAACAACGACACGCTGGCAAACCTCTGCGACAACTCCAAGGTCATGGGTGATCATGATAATCGCCGTATCAAGCTTTACGTTCAAATCCTTCATCAACGCCAGAATTTGCGCCTGGATGGTCACATCAAGCGCCGTTGTCGGTTCATCAGCAATCAGCACCCGCGGGTGGCAGCTGAGAGCCATTGCAATCATGACCCTCTGCCTCATTCCACCAGAAAGCTGATGAGGATATTCCTTGATGATTTGTTCTGCTCTTGGCAGTCCAACAAGCTTCAGCATCTCCACAGCCTGCTGATAAGCAGCCTTTTTGCCCAGCTTCTTATGTATTTTCAAAGCCTCCACGAGCTGTTCACCAATTGTGAATAATGGATTCAACGAAGTCATCGGTTCCTGGAAGATCATCGCGATATCATTTCCGCGGATTTCCCTCATTCTTCTTTCCGAAGCGTGTACCAAGTCTTCGCCATTGAGAAGGATCTCGCCACCCGCAATTTTTCCCGGAGGCTGGGGAATCAGCTTCATGATTGATAAGGAAGTAACGCTTTTGCCGCTGCCCGATTCTCCTACTATCCCAAGGATTTCTCCTTTGTTAACTGAAAAGCTGACATCATCTACTGCTGGAACCTCACCATCTTTTGTGATAAATGAAGTCTTTAAATTTTTCACATCTAAAACCGGAGCATGTACCACTTTTCTACTCCTTTCTATTACCGAAATATTATTGTTGAATAAAAATTACTTATGTCTGTGTAAAACATTTTATATTAAATGCACCGAGATAGTCCACTGATTTTTCTTAATTATTTAAATATAATAATAATTTAGAATAGTTGTGGGCATTTGGTACTATTTGTATGTCAAAAGCTGATAAATTATGACACTTTAGAAATATGAAGTTTTTCTTGTGATAAAGTTTTGTTTGTAAGAAAATCCCCGGACAAAATCCGGGAATTGGCATGTAGCGATAGGCAAAATAAAAACCGAAGCGAAATGCCCCGGTTTCTTGTAGATTATCTAATTTTCTAGCTGTTGGACCTGGAAGAGTCTATGATAGCCACCCTGCTTTGCCATCAATTCATCATGGCTGCCGTCTTCGACGATTTCGCCGTGCTCGATCAGGACAATCCTGTCGGCATGTGTAATCGTGGATAAACGGTGGGCTACAACAAATGTTGTCCTGTCTTTTGCCAGCTTTTCTATCGCTTCCTGAATAAGATGCTCACTCTCAAGATCTAGCGCAGAAGTTGCTTCGTCAAGAATTAGGATAGGCGGATTCTTCAGGAACACGCGCGCGATTGCAACACGCTGTTTTTGGCCCCCCGAAAGCTTGACTCCCCTTTCCCCGACTTTCGTATCATACCCTTCTGGCAGATTCATAATAAAATCATGAGCATTTGCTGCCTTGGCCGCTTGAATGACTTCCTCATCACTGGCACCCGGCCTGCCTAACAGGATATTCGATTTGACCGATTCACTGAACAAAATATTATCCTGCGCAACCATGCCGATTTTATCGCGCAGGGAACGGACCTTGAAGGAACGGATGTCCTTGCCATCAAGGAGAATTTCGCCATCGGTAACATCGAAGAACCTTGGAATCAGACTGACAAACGAAGATTTTCCGCCACCGCTCATTCCGACCAGGGCAATTGTTTCTCCCTTTTTAACCTCGATGTTCAAATTCTTAAGTACCGTCTCCCCGTCTTCCTCATAAGAGAAGCTTACATTTCTAAAAGAAATATCCCCGTGCACTTTTTTCAGTTCAATGGCATTAGGAGAATCCTTGATATCGTATTTTTCATCCATGAACTCGAAAACGCGGTCCATTGATGCAATCGCCTGAGTCAATGTAGTCGATGAATTCACCAGCCTGCGCAGAGGGTTATAAAGCCGGTCAATATATGCGATGAAAGCGGCCATTTCCCCGATGGTGAGATTGCCTTGAAGGACCTGGTAGCCCGAAAAGCCAATAACAAGCAGAGGCGCTATATCAGTAATCGTATTGACTACCGCAAATGCTTTTGCGTTCCAGCTTGTATGCTCAAGCGCTTTTGTTAAAAAGTTTTTATTCTGCCGATCAAACTGTGTTTGTTCATAATCCTCAATCGCAAAGCTTTTGATGACCGAGATTCCAGCCACTCTCTCATGCAAATAGCTTTGTACCCCCGCGAGTGCCTGTGAACGTTCCCTCGTAAGCTTCCGAAGGTTCCCGAAGAAAAATTTTACCGAAAAAGCGTAAAAAGGAAACAGGATCAATGAGACAAATGTAAGCTGGACATCCATCGAGAACATGATAGCAGCTGCTATCATAATCGTAGCAACGTCAAGCCACAGATTCATCAGTCCAGTAACAACGAAAGTCTTGGTTTGCTCGACATCATTGATCATCCTTGAGATGACCTCTCCCGCTCTTGTATTGGAATAATATTTATAGCTGAGCCTTTGCATATGGGTAAACAGTCTGTCTCTTATGTCATATAGGATTTTGCTCGCTGTCCACTGCGCAAAATATTGACGATAGTATTCAATAGGCGGTCTGAGCACGACAAAAACAACAATCATGACACCCATTACCCAGACCAGTTTGTCTATTTTTTCATCCTTGTCCAGTGTTTCATTTCCGATGACATCATCTAGGACAAATTTGATTAAAAGTGGAATCAACAGCGGAATCGCAAATTTAAAGATGCCGATGATGATTGTTCCAATGATTTGCAGCCTATATGGTTTGACGAATTTTAAGTATCTGCGGATGCTGCCCAATTTATAGTTCCCCCTTATGGAGCCTTGCCTGCTGTTGCACGTAACAAAAAGCGCAAGCGCCTTGGTCAGCGCCGACAAGCGCTGCCCGCCTTATAACGCCACGTCCTGTGGCTGGCGGGTCTAGCACATCGTGTGCCACGGAGGGTCGACCAGTGAAGTCGCTCTTTGACTTCATTGGGCGGACCGAAGCGACTCGAGGTGCTAGGCGCTGGAGCTGGATAAAGAAATTCACATATAATTATCCATAACGAATGATATTTCATAATTCCTAGACACGAAACAAAAACCTGTTGAATCGAATCAACAGGCTGATGCTTGTCTACCCTGTATGGTTAACGACGATATGTTAGATACCGTTCATAATAAATGTCGATGAAATCCGGCGCAAATGGACCCTTTCTCTGCCTGATCCAGCGTTTGAGCTTTTCAACATTGTATTTCAAAATCTTATCGATCACATCAGGGTACTGCATTTCTTTTCGATGGCGTTCATATTCATCCTCATCGAGCAGATTAAACGTCATATCTGGAAAAACTTTAATATCGAGATCATAGTCAATATATTTCAGCGCTTCACCATCAAAAATAAATGGAGAACTAATATTGCAGTAGTAATACACGCCATCTTCTCGAATCATGCCAATAACGTTGAACCATAGCTGAGAGTGGAAGTAACAGATTGCAGGCTCTCTCGTAATCCAAGTTCTGCCGTCTGACTCAGTCACGACTGTCCGATCATTCCCGCCAATCACAAGATTTTGCGTTCCTTTTAAGACGGTGGTTTCTTCCCAGACTCGATGGATGTGCCCATTATGCTTATAACTATGGATTTGGACCGGTTCACCTTCTGTGGGTACGCCCATGTTCTTCTCCCCTACTTTCCTTTCCCGGAACTTTGCAACCTATCAATGTATATTTATCTAAATTCTTCAAAACGACAAAAGGCAACAAAGAACGATTCCTATTTTTTATTATTATAACGGTTAACGAGAGAATTTAAAACAAAAGAGCCATCGATTTCCTCGATAGCCCATTAAAATTGCTTAAATTTTTATAAAAATTCACTTTTTTATATTTCATTGATTTGCAAGAACCACTTTTAACGATAACTGACGGCAAGCTGTTGATACGTATGGATGACTTCCTCCGTCTGCTTTTCGAACATCTGGTGGATTTCCTTCAAATCCAGCTTTTTTCGGTCAATTTCCATACGAAGATCTTCTAATTCAGCACTTTGCTTAAGAGCATCCAGCTGCTTTTCAATCTCCTGGCATCTTTCCAATTCAGACTGCAGATATAGAAGCTTTTCCATCGTTTGCATTTGTGTAGAAACCAATTCGTTAAATTTATCCATACTTTTCCACCGCCTGTAAAATTAATCTTTTAAATGTATTCTTGGGTGGGGGTGAAAATCCTTTGACTAGTTATGTAGAGGAATTGGAACCTTTGTCGAAAAGTGTTGCTGTTCCTTTTCGAGGTACTTTCTGCTTCTTCCCGGCATTGTACAGCAACAACGGAAAAAGGCACTCTACGAATTAGAGTGCCTTTCATTAAGGTGATATTAGCGCTGTTGGCCAGAGTTTTGGCCTTTGCGAGCTTCAGCTTGCTGGTTTTGCTGACGTACTTCTTGAGCGTTTGTTTCGCTCGCGAATTCAGTGCCGTATTGGCCTTTTCCGCCTTGAGCAGATTGAGCGTTTTGTTGTCTCACCTGCTGAATGTTTGTTCCAGCTTGAGATTGGTTAGGTTGTTTTGCCATTGTTTATCACCTCCACGAATAATAGATTAACCATCCGCAGGAGGTGCTATCCGACTTTTTTATACCAAATTCATCCAATAAATAATTTTACACTAACAAAGAGATACCGCCATCGATGATAATCGTCTGGCCGCGGATCATGCTGGATTCATCCTTTAGCAGGAACATGATGGCATTGATCATATCGTCGATTTCCACCATTCTTCCGGCAGGTGTTTTCTCTCTGGCCTCGGCAACGAGTTCCTCTCTGTTTGGGAAGTGCGTAAGTGCTTCGGTATCTACTGCCCCGCCTGATACGGCGTTGACTACAATATTTTTCCGGGCAAGCTCGACAGCTAGATAACGGGTCAATGCTTCCAGGGCCGCCTTGGAAACCCCTACGGTTGTATAGTTCTCCAAGTATCGAATTGAGCCTAGTGAACTGATGCTGACAATTTTACCGCCGCCATTCCTCTCCATCAGTTTCGCCGCTTCCTGGGCACAGAACAAAAGCGCTTTACTATTGATGTTCATCGTCCAATCCCAATGTGATTCCTCAAGCTCCATCGCCGGTCGCAGCACGCCTGAAGCTGCGTTGTTAACGAAGATATCGAGCCTTCCGAATTCCGCGTCGATTTGTTCGAACATTGCTTTAATTTTGCTGACATCCCCGACATTCGCCTTAACGACAAGGACTTTCCTGCCAAGGGCTTCGATTTCCTCTGCTGTTTCCAGGGCTGCCTTTTTGCTGCGGGCATAATTGACGACGATGTCATATCCTTCTTTTGCGAGCCTGATGGCTGCCGCTTTCCCGATCCCCCGGCTGCTTCCGGTAATAAGTGCAACTTTTTGTGTCATGTGAAAATCCCTTTCTATCCAGTTCTTGTTAAAAAAGAAGAACCTTAATTTTGTTTCATTTTAGCCTGTTCAGGTATATAAGACAATAAGGATATGCTCCTTGTCCATGAAATCTTTGATAAAAACCTCCGGTACTGAAAACACTATTCTTTAGATTGATACTCTCACGAAAGGATGATTCCTGATGTATGTAGGCCGCGATATGACTGAATTATCGATGATGCCCAAAACTGATTGGAAGGATAGTGAGCTTGCTTTTTTCCATCATTCCCTCCAGCAAATGGTTCCTTACCTGAACGTCGAAGGACAGACAATCCACAGGGAAATCGTTGAAGAAATCGAAAGCCGGGGCGGTTTGAACCGCGGCGAAGCGGATTATACGCATGGAACGAAAGTAAGTTATGATTGATATGAAAAAGGCTGCTAACCTCAATGGTTAGTCAGCCTTTTTATATTCCAGATACTGCTTCAGCATTTTTTGGTATGGTACCGGAAAGGCAAACTCTTTGATTTCCTTCTCGGTAACCAATTTTAGCTGTGGCGTCTCGGAGAATTCTCCCGAAAATCGTCCACTGAATACCTGCATGTTCCATACCAAATGCGAAAATACATGGTCGATTTCGCCTATGGAATCACCTATCTTCGGTGTTAAGCCATAGTTCTCTTCAAAATGCTCAGCCAGCTGGTCTCTTTGTCTCTGGAAGTCGAGGCTCAGCTCAACAGTAGGGAACTCCCACAAATTCGCCAGCAAGCCGGTTCCAGGTCTTTTCCGTATTAGGATCCTTCCTTCACCATCACTGAAAATCCCGGCAGCAAGCTGTACATTTTTCTGCTTTTTCTTCTTGGTTTTTACCGGCAATTCTTTTTGCACCCCTTCATGGAATGCCTCGCAGTGTTCCCTGACCGGACAAAGCAGGCAGGAAGGAGAGGTCGGTGTGCAAATTAAGGCTCCAAGCTCCATTAACGCCTGATTGAAATAGGAGGGGTTTTCATGTGATATCAATTCCCTCACTGCGGTTTCAAAAATTTTACGTGACGCAGGTCTGGCGATATCCTCCCATATCAACAAAATCCGGGATAATACCCTCATGACATTTCCATCGACCGCAGGCTCAGGTTTTCCATAGGCAATACTCAGGATCGCTCCGGCAGTGTATGGGCCAACACCTTTTAAAGCCGAAATCTCTTTCGGAGAATCTGGGACTCTTCCGCCGTATTTTTCATTTACTTCTTTAACTGCGGATTGTAAATTACGGACTCGGGAATAATAACCGAGTCCTTCCCATGCTTTGAGGACTTTTTCTTCATCAGCGTCAGCTAGCGCCTTTATCGTTGGAAAATTTTCCAAAAATCGATTAAAATAAGGGATGACAGTATCTACTCTAGTTTGTTGGAGCATGATTTCTGATACCCACACTTTGTAAGGATCCTGGTCCTTTCTCCATGGCAGTTCTCGCTGCTCACTTACAAACCATCCTATCAAGTCATCCTGAAAGGATTTTATATCCATTTTATCTATACATTTCTTGATGTCAGTTGCCACTTTCGTTCCTCCAGGTGTTAAACTTTCCGGAAATTTGGGAATATAATATTAACGCTTCTGCTTTATCGCCATGAATCCCATCCGTTCCAACCCGCCCGGGACAAAGTCCTCGAGGATGCCGAAGACCGAATGGTTCCGAGATAGCCGCATTTTTTTCAATGCATGGTAATGGGCTTCAGTCGGGACATAGAATGATTCAATAAAAATATTCTGCTCGTCCGACTGGCTGCACGAAAACATGTCCGCTTCAAAATCAGGAAGCATTGTTGAGATTTTATTGATTGTTTCACGATATTGGCTGATCAGATTTTGCTTTACTTCATACTGGACGATCATCTGAATCAATTTAGTCAGCTCCTTTATGTGTTTCGTAAACGGACTGATTGATACAGCCCTTTAAAAGTAAACTATTATTCGTATTGTGACAAGGACTTTTACCTGCCAAACGTTGGTTATGAGTGACAGAAATCTTTTATAAAGGAGGATGTTCCCATGGATACTGGAACCCATGTTGTGATGGGATTCGCTCTTGGCGGGTTAGCCACGCTTGATCCTGCTGTCAGCGGAAGCACCGCCACTGCATCAAGCGTGCTGATTGCTACACTTGTGGGCTCGCAAATCCCTGATATCGATACTGTTTTGAAGTTGAGGAATAATGCTGTCTATATACGGAACCACCGCGGCATTACCCATTCGATTCCAGCAGTCCTCCTGTGGCCGCTGCTTATTTCTGGGACAATCTACTTTTTCTACCCAGAAGCAAATTTGCTTCATTTATGGATTTGGACATTTATTGCCGTTTTCCTTCATGTTTTTGTCGACATTTTCAATGCCTATGGGACACAGGCATTGCGTCCTTTTTCGTCGAAATGGGTCGCCCTGGGGATAATCAATACATTTGACCCGATTATTTTTGCGCTTCATGTCGTCGGTTTGTTCCTCTGGGCATTTGGATATCACCCTGGATATACCTTTTTAATGATTTATGCCATCCTGGTGTTTTACTATATCTATCGCTTTATCATGAAGTTTCGAATCCGACGGGCAGTTGAACATATTGTACCGGATGCTACAGAGATCATCATCGCCCCAACAATGAAATTCAATCATTGGCGAGTGGCTGTGATGAATAAGCATCAGTTCTTTGTCGGACGCGGGCACAAGCATCATGTTAGGATACTCGATCAATTCAATCGTGTACCTGTCCCGGAAACTGCGGTCTTGGATGCAGCAAAAAAAGACAAGAACCTGTCAGCGTTCCTGTCTTTCTCACCAGTCTACCGCTGGGAATGCGATGAATATGATGACTATTACGAAGTCAGGTTCATTGACCTGCGCTACCGCAGCAACGGGCATTATCCATTCGTCGCTGTCGTGAATCTCAGCAAGGATCTCGAAATCCTCAGTTCGTATACTGGATGGATTTACAGTGAGGAAAAACTAAGAAAGAAATTGGAGTTCCTTCCTGGAGAAGGGTAGGACCGGGCGTGTTTTGCCCGGTTTTTTCTATGTGGATTTTGGCATGGTAGAATGGCCGATACTTATTGTTGAGCTGGAAGTTGGCGCGGTCAGCAGTCACGTATGCGACTAGATATCCTTAAATATGACCGTCATACCAGGATCCTCTTCTTCACGGGCACATGTTTGCTCTTCTTGTGACCGTCACTCCGGATTTCCCTTCTCCACGGGCACATAGTCGTATTTTACTGATCTTTAAATAATCTCATAAAAAAAAATCTCCGAAAAAGGAGATTCTCTTTGAGATGTTTACTCAGCATTCAGTAAGTGCTTATACTTCGGATTCCTGGCAACAAATTCATGAAGCTGTCCGCCGTAATTTTCAATCCATTGGCGCACTACCTTTTCGGTCATTTCGCTGCCCATATATTCATGTCCGGCCTTTGCGTAGGTTGACTCGAAGTCTCCCCATAAAAGCTCTACCCATGTCAATGCCTGTTCATAAGTGATGCCATTGTTCTTTTCCTGAAGCAGGCTTGCCAGCTTCTCATAAGTTTCTTGCAATCGTGATCACCCTTTGCCAATTTTTAATGTAGTTATGAATGATTGTATTTATCAAATACTATAAATGCGTGCAGCTTTTATACACGTAATTTTACCCGTCACGGAGGGCACTATGCGAAATAAAGTAACCAACTTCCCAAACCAGAACAACAATAAGCTCGAGGGCGAACCCCGGGCAAAAGCAGAATATGCTTCAAGAAGAGCTGATGGTACCATCAATACTCATCCTCAGGAGCGGATGTACGCCTCATCTCACCGTGAAGATGACACATCAGCGGTCATAAAAGACCATTAAGAAGCTTTTACCTGAAAGAGTCCTTGGAGCAAAACCAGATACTTAAATCTGGTTTTGCTCCAATTTCAACAAAAGGGAAATTGGCAGAGCCTCTTCTCTTCCGTCACCATTTAGACGCGCCCCCCAGGCAAATACTCCATTCATATAATCAATTTTGAAATAGGTTCCTGGGTCCCCATCGATCCCATAAGTTTCTCCGGGCTTGAAATCATCCGGGTTCAGCATGTATGATTTGGCCATGGCTATTTTTCGTTCATATACGGCAAGCTCACTGACCATCCCCATTTGTTCTGCTTTCCTAGCCTTGTCACGGAGACTGGCAATTTCCTGATTTAATTCATATTCAGATAACTCGCTGTATCTTTTTTCTCTGCCCATTTATATTCACTCCTGGATTATTTTCGTTTTAGTTTTTTCCATTGCTTGTTTTAGCCATCTCGAAGCAAGCTACTATTATCATTCAAGCAGTTAAGTTATAACTAAATTATAGCATGTTATCTTAAGGAGGCTATCATGAAAGCAATCATTGTGACTGGTGCCGGTACTGGCCTTGGGAAGGAGCTAGCGCTTCTTTTGGCCAAGCAAGGTTACCATTTGATCCTAACAGGAAGAACTGAAGATACGCTAAAAAAAGTACAAAACCAGATCGAACAAAAAGGTGGAAGTGCAACAGACCTTGTGCTTGACCTCCGAAATCTGGAGGATATCAAGGAAAAAGCATTATTAATCAGCAAAAAATATGAGATTTACGGACTCGTCAACAATGCAGGTCTCGGTTATTTCGGTCCATTCTCAGAGATCTCCGATAAAGAAATTGAAGAGATGTTCCAGACTAACGTCTTCGGTACCATCCAGATGACGAAAGCCATCCTCCCTTACCTGGAATTGAATAATGATGGACTGGTCCTCAATATCGTTTCGACCGCCGGCCTGCGCGGGAAGAAGAATGAAGCGGTCTACTGCTCCAGCAAGTTCGCAGTAAGAGGATTCACAGAAAGTTTGCAGAAAGAATATGAAGGATCAGGAATCCGCTTTGTTGCTGCTTATATGGGAGGAATGAATACTCCTTTCTGGGAAGAAAGCGATCATGTTGCTGACCCATCAAGACTTCGGTCTCCTGCTGAAGTGGCGAAAATCATCATCGAAAATCTTGATAAAGACGAAATTGTTATAGAATCCAAAAAATCATGACATTGTCATGATTTTTTTATTCCTCATTTTCTTTTTCAGAAATGAATTCATCAATCATTTCCATTGGAAACCCTTTACGGTACAACGCCATTTTCAACTTTTGCCTGTATTCCCTTTCCGGCAGTTTACTGTATTTGTTGTGCAGCTTCTCCCCCTGGATTCTTAATGCATCCATCTCATCGTCTTCTTCTTTCTCTACTTGTGTTTCATCCAGGGCAGCCCGGATGATCGCGAAGGAATACCCTTTGCGCTGAAGCATCTGCTCTATCTTCTGTTTAAGGATTCTTGAAGAATCCTTCTTATTCTTTTGTGCATATTTATCGCTAAGCTTAATCGCTTTTTCCAACTGTTCATCGAACGAAACCTCTTCTACTGCCTTAGAGACCAAATCGGGAGATATCCCTTTATTCTTTAATTCCATTTTAATAACCTCGGCTCCCTTGTCCGTCGTATTGAGCTGGGTTCGGACAAATGCATTGGCAAACTCCTCGTCATTCAGGAATTTGTATTCATATAATTTATGGATTGCTTCTTTTATGACTGGATCAGCGATTTCTTTTTTCACCAGATAGTCACGCACTTCGGCTTCAGACCTCATGCGGTGAGCTAAATAATTGATTGCCGTATTATAGGCTTTGCGGATGTCATCCTGGAAAAGCATCTCTGTTACGGAAAAGTCATCGAGCTCCATCCCTTTTTTCAAGTTGTGCTTAATCAACACATCTTCATCAACGCTGAAGGCATACTCTTCCCCTCTGCCGCTGTCGGTAAAAATGCTGTATCGTTCCTTATTATGTTTTTGTGCAGAAATCTTTGTAATCACTGGCATGTGATTTTCACCTCTAATGAAACTTTAACACATTCAAAGGAGGTTTATCATATTAAAAGAAGTACTATAGTAACAAGAGTATTTTTATGAGGAGGATCTTGATGAAATTTGCGATTACCGGAGGCACCGGACTTGTCGGTCAAGCGTTAAGCAGTCATTTGATACAGGCGGGTCACCAAGTGTATATATTAACTCGGAATTCAAGTGAATCACACAGCAGCAACCCAAAATATGTTCAATGGCTCAACCCTGGAGACAAGCCTGAAAAAGAGCTTGAGGGCATTGATGCTATCGTCAATCTTGCTGGCGCGACAATCAATAGCAGATGGACGGATGAGTATAAACAAAAAATTATTGATAGCCGGCTGCAGGCAACATCTGAGGTAAAAAGGATTATTGCAGAACTGCCCACAAAGCCTTCTGTTTTAGTCAATGCAAGTGCGGTTGGCTATTACGGCACATCATTGAGCAAGGAGTTTACCGAACAATCAAATACGGGAACTGACTTCCTCGCCGACACAGTACATCAATGGGAAGCTTCAGCCTTCGAGGTTCAAGACATGGGAGTTCGACCTGTACTTTGCCGTTTTGGTGTCATCCTTGATAAAAACGCCGGTGCTTTACCTCGAATGGTCCTTCCTTATAAATTTTTTGCTGGAGGAAAGATTGGCTCAGGAAAGCAATGGCTATCATGGATCCATATAGAGGACGTCGTGCGCGGGATTATATTTGTCATCGAGAATACTAATGTGAATGGTGCTGTTAACTTCACAGCCCCCGCTCCGGTTAAGATGGAACATTTCGGAGAAACCTTATCCAAAGTCATTAATCGCCCCCATTGGATGCCAGTGCCTTCATTTGCGCTAAAAATACTGCTGGGCGAAATGAGCATTCTTGTACTGGAAGGGCAGCGTGCAATGCCAGAAAAACTGATTCATGCAGGTTTTACGTTTAAGTATCCTGAACTGGAAAATGCACTCAAAGAAATTTTCGATAAATAATGCTGTTTAATCCCTTTCAACAAGGAAATACTGGTAAAGTAAATCATTTTGAAAGGGTGTATAACCAATGGACAAAAAGAAACGTGATAAAACCAAAAGCACTTTATCAAGCATGCAGGAAGTTACATACAGCCATGAATTCAAGAAGGCAGACAGAGCAGCAGGCTATACAAATGGAAAGAGATATTAAGCATTAAGCACCCCTTTATTGCGAAATATAAAAGTACGGAAATGCTTCTTATTCCGTACTTTTATCCTGAAAGGGGTTTTTTCGAATGGGTCGTTCTCATGGACATAAAACACGTGACCGAAATAAAGCTTCGCTTCCTCAGGTTCCCAAGAATATGAAGTCAGATGGAATCGACGTGGAATTCAACCGAGAGCTTGCTGATCAGGCTGATCTTGAAGCGCTGGCTCGATCAAGGGCTGCGGATGGACGTGCAAAAAAACACCGAAAATAACCATAATAAAAGAGAAAGCAGAATCCATCCAGGATTCTGCTTTCTCTTTTAAGGGGAAGGGGAATGGGAATCAACAGTTAGCATTAGATTTATTTGTGAATATTTTCACTAACTTTTGATACCTTTACTATACGCTCTCCAACCAGCTTACACAATGGCTTTCACCAATTGTTCAAAATAATTATTTTCGCCAGTTATCAACATTCATGTGGATAGTGTGAACAACTCTGTAAATCACTTACTATTATTGGATTTTTAATCACCTAATTTTTTTTAGTATTTTCTGTGGATAATGTGCATAAGTCTGTGGAGTACTCGAAAAATAGTGTTTTTTCCTGTTGATAAGTATGGTGATAAATAATGAATATTAATATTACCCTTATCGCTAATACTACAAACCATTATTCATTAAAAAAGGCCTAAATAATTTACATGAATAAATCAAATACTATCCATAACTGGAGCTGATTTTTTAACAATACGGAGGGATTCCTGATGGCAAGAAGGAATAAAATACTTGTACCAGAAGCAAGGAAAGCACTGGACGATCTAAAAGCACAGGTAGCCGGTACGATGAAAGCTGAGGATGCTAAATTCGAAACAGCAAGAGAAGTTGGCGTTCCTCTAAACAAGGGCTATAACGGCAATCTCTCTACAAGGGAAGCAGGAAAAGTTGGAGGCAGACTGGGAGGCAGCATGGTACGGGAACTTGTAAAAATGGCACAGGAGAATTTACGAAAACAGTAAGTACTTCAAACATTTGTAAAATCAGTATTGACAGCTGATGGAAAATATCATATAATGATAAAGCTTCGCCAAAAAGAAGTAACTTGAATCACAACTATAATTATGTAAACAATTAATGGCGTTCTGCTTTTTATTTTTAGGTATCAACTTATTCACACTGGATCGGCTTCGGAGCCGTAAGGATACAAGAGAGGTAGGGCTTGTGTCGTTTAGGTTTAAAAATGGTCAAGTGGAAATTGTACCGCGGCAAAGTTTATAATGGATGATTTTTTATACATCTTGTGGAGTAGCAAGTTACTTAAAAGCGAACCGGATTCCGGTTCGCTTTTTCTAATTCGCTAACATTTTAGATTGCATTATTCATTAGGGTTTGTTCAGTATAATCAGATGGTTTCTGCTTGTATGTCGGCAGGATTATAGTCACTTCTGTCCCGACTCCTATTTCGCTCTTGTACGAAATCGAACCGCCCATAGCCTCAATGATCTTAATTGAAACCGATGTTCCAAGTCCCGTACCTTTATTTTTGGTTGTGTAAAATAATGTACCAAGTCTGGCGATTTGCGCACTGTCCATTCCTTTTCCCGTATCTGAAATCACAATATATGATTCATTCCCAGCCGAGACCTGACTGATGTTGACTTCGCCGCCCTCATCCGTAGCCTCGATCCCGTTCTTTATAATATTCACAAGAGCTTGTTTCAGCTGATTTCTGTCTGTTTTTACATATATCCCCCACTCCAACTGGACATTCACCTGGACGCCTTCCTTTGCTGCAAACGCCTCTAAAAGCAATGTGACTTCAGTAATGATTTCTGCCAGCTCGGCATCTTCCAATTTTTCAAATTGAGGCTTAGCGAAATTAAGATAATCATTAATGATAGATTCCGCCCTGCCGAGTTCGGTCAGGACGAGGCTCAAGTAGTAATAATTATCCCCTTTTTCTTGCTTATGCATCATCTGCAAGAATCCTTTTACCACTGTTAAAGGGTTCCGGATTTCGTGCGCAATGGATGCAGCTAGTTCACCCAGTGTATTCAGTTTTTCAGCGCGCAGGATCTCTTTTCTCATTAAATCCTTCTCAATCAAGGACTCATTCAGAATCGCTGCGACCCATACGGCAAAGACCTGGATTGCCCCAAAAATCGCTACATTCATCATAATTTGATTGGTATCTTCAGCTGTTGCATCATTTATGAAAATATTGGCCACAAGAATCATCAGCATTGAAAGTGAAGGCCATAACCCTACAAGGACTGCTGTCCTAATTCTCTTTTTTGCATCGAAGGTCCAAAACTTCTTGATAAACAAGAATGGAATTAGCGCTGCCAGAAAACCACTCGCATATCCGAGCAGAAGATCCCCGCCCATAAATGTCCTTGTTGCCAGGTAGGAGACCAGAACCATAACACCCGCTATCGGGCCTCCATATAAAAAGGCAAGCACCAATGGTACGTAGCGAAGATCCCAGTACAAACCGCCTTCCTCAAATGAAAACATGAGAGATAGAAACACAGCAATACTTTGGAGCACCCCGCACAAGTAAGGAGATTTCCCAACACTTTTATTATCAAAAAGGACACTATGAATAAAGATTGGCAGCAGGATGATAAGGACGTTTAAAAGAAGTTTCTCGGCAAGCATTTCAATTTCTCCATTCGAAGAGGGTTTGGATAAAGCCGGATTGATGCCGTCATACTAGATAGCTTTCTCGTATTAGGAATACGACAAACTTTTCATGAATCCTCTATTGCCCGGGAAATTTGTCATATTTAAAAGAAAAGCGCAAGCGCCTCGGTCAGCCCCGACAAGCGTTGCCCGCCTATAACGCCACATCTTGTGCAATGAAATACTATAGCAAATAAAAAAAAAGAAAGCCCTAAGGCTCCCTAATAATTCATTAACATCTTTTTTTCCAGCTGGCTTGTGTAAAGACTATGGTAAAACCCTTTTTGCTCCAGCAATTCGTCATGGCTGCCTTTTTCAATGATCTGCCCATTTTCAATGACGATAATCTGGTCTGCGCTTTTAATCGTATTCAACCGATGGGCGATGATGAAGCTTGTTCTTCCCTTTAGCAGATGCTGGAGAGCTTCCTGGATTTTAAGTTCTGTAATCGTATCAATACTGCTCGTTGCTTCATCAAGAATCAAGATTGACGGATCAGCCAGGATTGCTCTTGCGATGGACAAGAGCTGCTTTTGTCCCTGGCTGATGCCAGCATCATCCTGGCTCAACACGGTGTCATAGCCTTCTGGCAAGCGTTGGATAAAGGAATGGGCATTCGCTGCCTTTGCAGCATGCTCTACTTCCTTATCAGCTGCATCCAGTCTCCCGTAGCGGATGTTTTCCCTTATGCTGCCCTGGAAAAGGAATGAATCCTGAAGGACAAATCCCATTTGTGTCCGCAGGCTTTCACGGGTAATTTTTTTGCCGTCATAGCCATCGATTAAAATCTTACCTTTATCCGGTTCATAAAAGCGTGAAATTAAGTTGATGATCGTGGACTTGCCCGCTCCTGTCGGTCCAACCAATGCAACACTCTGTCCTGGTTCAGCATTGAAATTCAAATCAGATACGGTATCTCCGCCTTTTTCATACGAAAAAGATACATCCTTGAACTCGACCTTTCCATTGATATTCTGAAGGGGGCCAGCTTCTTTCTCATCGACCGCCTCTTCTTCTGTATCGATGATATCAAAAACCCTGTCAGCTCCTGCTACTGCAGAAAGTAATGTATTAAACTGGTTCGACAGGTCATTCAGCGGTCTTGTGAACTGCCTGGAGTACTCTGTAAAAATGACGATTGTCCCAATCGATACGTACCCTTGAAGCGCGAAGTAGCCGCCAACTGCCGCCACAATGGTGAAGCTCAGGTTGTTGAGCATATTCATCAATTTCGGAATAAACCCCGTAAAGGTCTGGGCCCAATAGCCTGACTCTTTCAATTTCTTATTTTTAATGCGAAATTCTTCAATTACTTTCGGTTCCTGCGAGAAAGATTTAATGATTTTCTGGCCAGAAATCGTTTCTTCAATATACCCATTCATTTCACCAAGCCGGCGCTGCTGTTCTTTGTACAGCTTCCCTGTCCGGCTCGTGATCCACTTCATTCCCATGAACATTAGCGGCACAATGATCATCGTGACAAGCGTGAGCAACGGGCTCAGCCAGATCATGACAACGAGAGTTCCCACCAGGGTAAGCACGCTCGAAAAAATCTGGATGACGGAAGAATTCAGCGTTGCGCTGACATTCTCAATATCATTGGTTACCCTACTCATCAATTCGCCATGCTGACGTTTGTTGAAGAAATCAATCGAAAGCTTATGGAAGTGTGTGAAAAGCTGTTTCCTCATAGTATATACAGTCTTCTGCGCAATCCCGATCATCCAGTAGCTTTGAAACCATAAGCTTAAAGAGTGCAGACCATAGACAACGCCAAGACCAACTAACAACCAGATGAATCCGTCAGTAGACTCTGTCGCAAAATATTCATCAATTCCCCAACCAATCAGGAATGGTCCTAAAAGGCCCAGGGCGGAACTAGCCACTACCATCAATAGGACAAGGATCAGCAGGCTCCTCTGGTCTGCAAGGTATGCCCAAATCCTTTTAACCGTTGGCGCTATTCCCTTTGCGGAATTACTCTTTTGCTCAGTCTTGCTCTGCTTTTTTAACACCCTGCCTTCACCTCCCCGAATTGGGACTCGTAAATAGCCCGATATAAGGAAGAATGCTTCAGCAGATACTCATGGTCTCCAGATCCGATTAAGGAGCCATCTTCAAGCAACAGGATTTTATCGGCTTCTTTAGCTGTGCTGATCTTTTGGGTGATGATGACTGTTGTGCATTTGTATTGGCTTATCGAATCAAGCAGCCTTGCTTCTGTTTTTAAATCAAGCGCACTTGTACTGTCATCGAGCAACAGGATTCTCGGATTTTTAATTAAAGCCCGGGCAATGGATAGCCGTTGTTTCTGTCCACCCGACAGATTGACGCCTTTTTGCCCGAGAAGTGTATCATATCGATCGGGAAGTTTATCAATCGTGTCATGGATTTGAGCATCCGAAGCGGCCTTGATTATTTCCTTATCGGTGGCATTCTTTTTACCCCAGGCCAAATTTTCCTTGATTGAACCAGTGAACAGCATAGCCTCCTGAGGAACGTAGCCAATCCCCTCTCTAAGGCTTTTAAGTTTAAAGTCTCTAATTTTCCGGCCGTCGATTCGGATTTCTCCGCTCGTTACATCATATAACCGGGGGATAAGCTGGAACATCGATGTCTTCCCGGCACCAGTAGCCCCCAAAACAGCCACAGTTTCACCAGCTGCAATGGAGAAGGATAGGTTCTGGAGTATTGGGATATTGGTATTCGGAAACTGGAATGAAACCTTGTCAAATTCAATTTCCCCTTTGGTAACCCCATACTCCTTACTGCTTTCTACTGTATCTTCCAGATCGATTTCCTCATTCAGCACATCGGTCACACGCTCAGCAGACGCCCGGGCACGGGATAACACCATGATAATCCATGAAAACATCGAAAAAGCACTGGTGATTCTGGCTGCATAATTGACAATCGCAACCACTTCACCGACCGAGACGCTTCCAGTCTGGACTTCTATTTTTCCAAACCAAAGGACAGCAATCACACTCAGGTTCATGAATAGCAGCAGTACTGGTATCGTTACCTCGGTAACCCTTAAAGCGAACACCGTTTTATCCTTAAGGTTATTGTTCGCATTTTCAAATCTTGTTCCTTCATAGCCACCTCTGGCAAAAGCCTTGATCAGCCTCATGCCGACAAGATTTTCCCTCATGACGCCGTTCACTTTGTCGAGCCGTTTTTGTACACTTTTAAATAAGCCTGCCGCCTTTGTCATAATCCATATCAGGAAAATCAAAAGAGGCGGAATAATGATGACAAATGCAAGTGACAATTTCATATTGACGAGCATGGCCATAATGATTCCCCCGATGACCAACAGCGGAGCGCGCATCGCAATCCTCAGGCTCATAAAGAATGTATTTTGCAGCTGTGTCACATCATTGGTGATCCTTGTAATCAAAGAGGATGATGGAAAGCTACTGAAGTTCGTGAATGAAAAGGCCTGGACTTTGGCGAACAGCTTCTCACGCAAATCATAGCCAAAGCTTTGGCCTGCATGGGCAGCGATAAATGAATTCGTGATACCGGATGCAAATGCAAGAAATGAAATCCCGAGCATTATTCCGCCTAATTTGATGACAGTATCCAGGTCCCTGGCGACAATTCCTTCATCGATAATCTTAGCCATCAGCAGCGGCTGGACAAGTTCAACCGCCAGTTCGACGAGCATCAAGCTCAGCGCAGCCGCAATCGGGATGCGATATGGTTTTACAAATGAAAATATACTCATGAAGATGAGACCCCCGTTGAAACAATCTTGATTATTTCGGCTTACGAATTTTATATTTACTATCATACCTCTTTTGGTGAATTTTTTGAATTGAAAGAGAATAATTTATTTTGCCTTTGGGTTACTAAATTTTATTTTTGGCGTCATAATGTATTTTACAACTAAAAAAGCAGCATCGTTTAATTAAGACGATACTGCTCTAAATGAATTTTTTCTATTAAGAGTTCTGGACCAGATGATCTTTCAACTGGTCTCTTAGTGCGCGTTTCAGGAATTTGCCGACCGAGGTCTTTGGGATCTCCTCCATGAATATAACATCATCCGGCAGCCACCATTTGGCAAACTGTGGGGCGATAAATTCTATTATTTCCTGCTTGTCGACTTTGCCTCTATATTGTTCCTTCAGTACGACACAAGCAACCGGTCGTTCCTGCCACTGCTGGTGCGGCACAGCGACGACACTTGCTTCGAAGACAGCCTCGTGAGCCATAAGGGCATTCTCAAGATCGACCGATGAAATCCATTCACCGCCGCTCTTGATCAAATCCTTCGTCCGGTCGACTAGCTTGATAACACCTTCTTCATCAATCGTGGCTACATCACCAGTGTAAAGCCAGCCATCACGGAATGCATCTGCCGAACGCTCATCCTTGTAATATTCGTCCGCAATCCAAGGTCCACGCAACAATAATTCTCCCATTTCCTCGCCATCCCACTTCACTTCACCATTTCCGCCGATGACCTTCATTTCCAGGCCTGGTACGAGTAGGCCTTGCTTGGAGCGGATGTCTAAAATTTCATCTTCGTCCAATCCGACCTGGTAGCTCTTCAGACGTGAGACCGTTGCCAGCGGAGTGGTCTCGGTCATGCCGTACGCATGCAGGAATGGAATTTTGTATTTTGTTTCGAATGCTTTGATCATTCCACGCGGCGCAGCAGAACCACCACAGACAATCGATCTCAGTGAGGATGTATCATAACTTCCATTTTCAAGTTCATTCAGTAAGCCGAGCCAAATTGTCGGCACTCCTGCTGTGATGGTTACTTTTTCCTGTTCAATTAGATCAGCAAGCAGCTTTGGAGTGAACAAAGGTCCAGGCAGTACCTGGGTCGAGCCGAACCAGGTCGCAGCAAATGGCAGACCCCAGGCATTGGCATGGAACATCGGGACCACAGGCAATACCACATCGGTTTCCGACAACGCAGCAGTGTCGGCCAATCCAAACGCGAAGCTATGGAGGACGATGCCCCTGTGGGAATAAACAACGCCCTTAGGATTCCCAGTTGTCGCCGATGTATAGCACATCCCTGCTGGATCATTTTCATCGATATCTTTCACGAATTCAAATTCCGGACTAGCCTCCCGAAGAAGTTCCTCATAAGAATAGACTGGCTCCAATGTTGTTTCTGGCAGTTCGTCTTTGTCGGTCATGATGATGTATGCCTCTACTGTTTTAAATTGATCCTTGCTACGCTCAATCAGCGGCACCAGGTCCTCATCGACAAGCAACACCTTATCTTCTGCATGATTGATAATGTAAGAGACATGTTCAGGAGACAGGCGGATATTGATTGTATGGAGGACAGCTCCCATGCCTGGAGCGGCGAAATAGACTTCAAGATGGCGATGGTGATTCCAGGCAAATGTGCCAACCCGGTCTCCCTTTTCCACACCAAGCTTTTCAAGTGCGCTGGCAAGCCTGCGGGTCCTCTCGCCAATCTCCTTGTAAGTGAATCGGTGAATACCTGACAGTGTCCTAGACACCACCTGCTTTTTCGGGAAAAACTTTTCTGCTCTTTCCAATAGCGATCCTACTGTCAATGGAACATTCATCATACCGACATTTCCCCTTCCGCTTTTTATTAGAATAGCGCAAGCGCCTTGGTCAGCCCCGACAAGCGCTGGAGGGCCGACCAGTGAAGTCGTTCTTTGACTTCATTGGGCGGACTGAAGCGACTCGAGGGGCTAGGCGCTGGAGCTGGACAATTCTCGAAGTAAATATCAATTATATTTCTTTGACTCTAGATATTGGCTCTTCCAATCTAGCTTTTGCTGCTTTTAAGACTAAGCCAATCTTTTAAAATTTCTTCTGTCTGTTCCCCCTTTTTCGGCGGAGCTGCTCCCTCATACGATGGCAAATCTCCGTGCATTTTGATTTGGCCTTCTGGCATTACAAAATTCTTCTCTCTCCAGTATGGGTAGTGGGCCAGTTCTCCCGCCTCAAGTACTGGTGTGAGACAGCAGTCGACCTTCATGCCGAATTCGGCCCACTGTGAGAGCGGCTTGCTTTTAAACAGATCAACAAGCTCGAGGTAAACAGGGTTTGAGTTTTCAGGTTGTGAATAATGAGCAGGCAGCCAATCTTCGCGGCCGACAGCCTGGCAAAAGGTGCGCCAGAACTTTGGCTCCAGTGCCCCAAGACTGACATAGCGGCCGTCCTTCGTTTCGTAGAGCCCGTATCCAATGACGTTACCGTTCAGAACGGAAACGCCATTAGGATAGCCTGTTTCTTTTTCAATCAGGACATGGTTGGCCATCAATGATGCCATACTGTCAGCAAGGGAAATGCAGTGATAGCTGCCTTCCCCTGTTTTCCCCCGGGCTACAAGTGCGGCCAGGATTCGCTCACTAGCCGCCATGCCCCCGATATAATCTGAAAACGTATGGGTTGGATGAACCGGTCTCCCTGAGCTGTCCTTCATCTGAGCCAATGCACCACTCAAGCTCATGTAATTCAGGTCATGGCTGCCCAGGCTGCTCATCTCACCTATCTTGCCGTATCCCGTCACCGAGCAATAGACGATTCCAGGATTGACCTTTTTTACCGCTTCATAACCGAGACCGAGTTTACCCATGACTCCTGGCCGGAAGCTCTCAACGACCACATCCGCCCTGGCCAGTAAGTCAAGAGCCAGCATCTTTCCTTCTGCCTGCTTCAGATTGATCACAATACTCTTCTTGCCTCGGTTATGGGCATTGAATACATAACCTTCGCCTGTGTTCCTTGCCGGATCTCCCTCGGGCGCTTCGATTTTGACAACCTCGGCCCCGAGTTCAGCCAGCCTTAAGGTCGCAAAAGGACCGGGAATGTAATTGGTGAAGTCTACTATTTTAATACCGTCTAACATGATACAAAAACCTTTCCATTATGTCGGCTGCCCTTTTGAAAACAATTCTTCCATTTGCTTTCTGAGCATGAATTTCTGGATCTTGCCGCTCGCATTCCTAGGGAGTGCATCCACAAAGAGGTATTTACGCGGGCGTTTGTAGTTTGCCAGGCTGTCGCTGTTTTTGCACCATTCATCCAATTCCTCTTCTGTTACCTGTGGATCTTTTTTCACGACAAAAGCCGTTTCACTTTCGCCCCAACGATCATCCGGCTGACCGACAATCGCGACATCAAGGACACCTTCATGTGCATGAAGAACATCTTCTACCTCACGAGGATAGATGTTTTCGCCGCCGCTGATGATCATGTCATCCACTCTGTCTTTCACCCATAAATAACCCTCTTCATCCAGGTAGCCAATATCGCCTGAATGGTACCAGCCTTTATACATCGCTTTTTCAGAAGCCTCTTCACGATTGAAGTAGCCTGACATCATACATGGACCCTGTACAATGATTTCACCGCTTTCACCTGGTGGAAGGACATCGTCAGGATTTGAAGGGCCATCCTCGTTCGGCCGGACTATCCTGATCTCATGGTTAAGGCAAGCTTGGCCTGCCGCACCAGCTTTTGATAGCTGGTCATCCTCAGAAAGGAAGGTGATAGCTGGACCCATTTCCGTCATTCCATACGCCTGGACTAGCTTGATGCCAAGTTGGTCATGACAGGCGCGGACAAGCGAAGGCGCCATAGGGGCAGCTCCGTACAGTCCCAGCTTCAGGCTTTCGATATTATAGTCTGATAGATTTTCCTGCAAAAGCATATTCCACATCGTTGGCGCTGCAAAGAACTTCGTAATTTTTTCCGAGTCAATCAGCTCAAGTACTTTCTTTGGTGCGAATTGATGCAGGATAACATTGCTGCCGCCCACATGAATTCTCGGAAGGAACGCACAATGGAGCTCGGCACAGTGGAACATTGGCGCAGTCACGAGGCCAACATCGTTCGCACCCAGTTTGGTCGAACCAACTACGATCAGACTCTGCTCAACCATATTGCGGTGCTTGTGCATAACGCCTTTTGGCCTGCCGGTTGTCCCGCTTGTGTACATGATTGCATACAGGTCGTTTTCGTCTACCTCGACCTCAACTGGCCGATTTTCTGCAGCTTCCACTTTTTCATGATAGCTTTGGGCATATTCTGGTGTATCTGCATCGATGTACCAGAAAGCAATCTGCGGGAATCGCTTTTCAATGGCTGCAATGACTGGCTCCACCGCCTTTTCAAAAAGAACAACCTTCGGCTCGGCATCGCTCAGAATAAAAGCAACCTCCTCACCCAACAGCCGGAAATTGATTGGATTGAAAACCGCTCCGATTTTCGCACAGGCGAAAAACGCAGTACCCAACTCCTCAGTATTGAACGTGAACGTAGAAACTCTGTCGCCTTTTTTCACTCCTTCAGCAAGGAGCGCGTTGGCAAGCCTGTTCACTTCATCATTCCATTCACTATAAGTAAAGCGGACATTTTTACGCACATCATAGAGGGCTTCCTTGTTCGGGAATTTCATTACCGTCAGGTCAAAAATCTTGCCAATCGTCGTGCTCATTTGCATTCCTCCTATTAAATGTCGAGTTTATGCTTTACTGAGTTGTTGTATATAGTAGTAGTCTTATGGATGACCTGTTTCTTTCGCTTTTGGTATTCTCGGGTGCTA
The DNA here is from genome assembly GCF_056173465.1 of Mesobacillus sp. QJM3NY_10. NCBI lineage: Bacteria > Bacillati > Bacillota > Bacilli > Caryophanales > Bacillaceae > Mesobacillus > Mesobacillus sp. QJM3NY_10. The sequence goes on along the minus strand of NZ_CM149675.1, from coordinate 1,083,772 downwards.
ATAGTTCTTATTGGTGACCTCTTTTTCTCACTTCTGCTATTTTCGGGCGCCAATAGCCCTCATTGGTGACCTCTTTTTCTCACTTCTGCTGTTTTTGGGCGCCAATGAATGTTAGGAATCTTTTAATCTAGACGTTCAATAATAGTGGCATTTGCCATGCCGTGCCCTTCGCACATCGTCTGAAGACCATAGCGGCCGCCGGTTCGCTCCAGTTCACTCATCATCGAAATCATCAGGCGGGCGCCGCTCGCTCCAAGAGGGTGGCCAAGCGCGATTGCCCCGCCATTCGGATTTAGTTTTGCAGGGTCTGCTCCAGTTTCCTTCAGCCATGCCATTGGTACAGGTGCGAATGCTTCGTTCACCTCGAAGACATCAATATCCTCCAGTTTCAGGCCGGCTTTTTTGAGGACTTTTTCCGTTGCCGGAATCGGTCCTGTCAGCATTAGCGTCGGATCGGAACCTACGACAACCCTGGTGTGAACCTTGAATCGCGGTTTCAAGCCCAACTCCTCGGCTTTTTCACGACTCATCAGAAGCAGGACTCCGGCACCGTCACTGATCTGGCTCGCGTTGCCGGCATGGATGACACCATCCTCTTTGAAGACCGTTTTCAATCCTGCCAGAACCTCAGGCGTCGTCCCTTCACGCGGTCCTGAATCCTCGGTCATCAAAGTTGTTTCGCCATTTTCAAGAGTGACCTCCAGCGGCATGATTTCTTTTTTGAAATAACCTTCCACCTGTGCCTTCAGGGCACGGCGATGGCTTTCGGCAGAAAATTCATCAAGCTCCTGACGGGTAAAACCGTATTTCTCCGCGATCCGTTCTGCAGATAGTCCTTGATGGATCATCTCGTGTTGTTCTCTTAATTTAGGACTAAAAGGGTTGGCTTCCTGGTAATTAGAACCCATTGGAACACGAGTCATATTCTCAACGCCCCCGGCAATGACGACATCCATGTCCCCCGCCAGAATTGCCTGGGCAGCAAAATGGACAGCCTGCTGGCTTGACCCGCATTGCCGGTCAATCGTTGTTCCCGGTACTTCAATCGGGAAGCCGGCTGTCAAAGCCGCTACCCTGGCAATATCCCCCGCTTGTTCGCCTGATTGTGTTACACATCCGAGGATGACATCTTCAACAATTCCTGCATCGATACCAGCGCGCTGCACAACCTCTTTCAGAACCACCGCAGCCAACTCATCCGGCCTGATATCCTTCAATAAACCTTTTCTTCTGCCAACAGGAGTCCTGACAGCTTCGACGATTACAACTTCACGCATGTTTCATCTTCCTTTCTGTTAATCAAATCTATGTCTACAATCCCAAGTTTTTAGCAATGATGGTTTTCATGATTTCGTTTGTTCCGGCATAAATGCTGGCAACTGGGATATCACGGAATCTTCTCGCAATCTCGTATTCTTCCATGTATCCATAACCGCCGTGGAGCTGCATGCATTCCCCGGCGATTCTCTTCGCACTGTCTGTCAGCTTCCACTTTGCCATCGATACTTTTGTAACAACATCCTTGCCTTCGATATGCTCGGCAATCAGCTGGTCGAGGAAAGCCCTTCCCATTTCAATTTCTGTCGCCATCTCGACAATCTTGAATTGCGTATTCTGAAACTTGCTGACCGGCTTGCCAAAGGCTTCACGGCTTTTTACATACTCGATTGTCTGCTTCAGCATGACCTCGGACGCTGTCTGTGCGGCAATCGCAACAAGGAGGCGTTCCTGCTGGAGCTTTTCCATTAAGTAAAGGAATCCCTTACCTTCTTCTCCAAGCAAATTCTCTTTAGGTACACGGCAATCTTCGAAGATTAGTTCAGCCGTATCCTGGCAATGCAAGCCCACCTTATTCAGCTTTCTTCCCCGTGAAAATCCGGGTGTATCCCGCTCAACGACAAGCAGGCTGACCCCTTTATGCTTCGGGTTCGCTTTTGGATCGGTTTTGCAGGCTACGACAATCAAATCAGATTGAATTCCATTTGTGATGAATGTTTTTTGGCCATTTAAAATATAGTGGTCGCCATCAAGGATTGCTGTCGTCTGGATATTCGCCAGATCCGACCCGGTCCCTGGCTCTGTCATCGCGATTGCCGTGATGATTTCCCCTGTCGTACATTTTGGCAGCCAGCGTTTTTTCTGCTCCTCTGTCCCGTAAGCCGTGATATAAGGAACCACAATGTCATTATGCAATCCTACGCCAACCAGGCCTGATCCAACCCGCTCGAGCTCTTCGTTGATGACAACGGCAAATCCCCAATCGACCTCGCTGCCGCCATATTCCTCATCAATATCCGGACAAAGATAACCCTGCTCCCCCATCTTCTCCCAGAAGGATCGCGGGATCATCCGCTCTTCCTCCCACTGGTCGTAGAAAGGATATGCTTCCTTCTCTAAAAACTTCCTAAGTGACCTTCGGAAAATTTCATGGTCATCCGTTAAATAAGGGTGTTTCATTTTTGTATCTCCCCTTTTCTCTCAAACTATAAAAGCTTCACTTCATTCAGTTTCTGGCGAAGCTGGTATTTCAGGATTTTACCAGAAGCATTCCTTGGTAAAGCCTCTTCGATAAATATCTTTCTCGGAACCTTGTATCCTGCAAGTTTTTGGCGGCAAAAGCTCTTAAGCTCCTGCTCATCAACTATTGCATCCTGCTTTGGCACGATGACTGCGCAGACGGCTTCACCCCATACTTCATCTGGCAGACCGATGATTGCTGCTTCCAGCACGGCAGGGTGTTCATAGAGAACCTCTTCTACTTCAATTGAATACACATTTTCCCCGCCGGAAATGATCATGTCTTTTTTTCGGTCGACCAGGGTGATATATCCGTTTTCATCGACCGTTGCCAGGTCACCGGTATACAGCCAGCCGTCCTTGATTGTTTTAGCCGTTTCTTCTGGCTTCTTATAGTATTCCTTCATAATGGACTCGCCTTTGATGATGAACTCTCCGACCGCACCAGGCAGGATATCCTTTCCTTCTTCGTCCACCACTCTAGCTTCGGTCAGGAACGCGGCTTTCCCTCCCTTTCCAAGGTGGTGCCTGTGCCCTTCCGGACCGAGCAGAATGCCGCCAGGACCAGCTTCGGTCAGGCCGCAAAGATTGTAAAATTGGTCAGTATTGAAAAGCTCCATGCTCTTACGGACGAGTTCCGGAGCCATTGGTGCAGCGCCGTAGCCGCATCTTTTGATTGAAGTAAGGTCGTAATCAGATGCATTCGGTACCTGCAGCATAAAGTTGTACATCGCCGGAACTCCAAAGAAGTGGGTGATTTTATGTTGTTGGATCGCTTGAAGCGTTGTAACCGGATGAAAATCCCGATGGATGATATGGGTTGCCCCAAGGACGACGCCCGAAACCAGGAATAAATTTAGCTGTGCCGAATGGAACAGCGGAGCGATATGGAGGATTCTTTCTTCCTGGTTGATGCCCATACTGATCATCATCGTCAAGCCGACATTGAACACTCGTTTATGGTCAAACAAGGCCCCCTTTGGCCTGCCAGTCGTCCCGGACGTATACAGGATTTCCAGGTCATCATCATCGCTGACTTCGATTTGCGGATTAGTGACATTATCGGAAAGGACATGATTCAATGAATGATGTCCAACTGCTTTAGGGATTCCAGTCGTGATGACATGCACTGTATTTGTTCCTTCACGTGCTGAAGTAATGATATCTTCGAACTCATCATCGCAAATCACCAACACAGTGCCGGATTGTTCCAGTATGTAATGGACCTCGGATGCTGTCAGGCGGAAATTCACCGGCACGATTACCGCACCGATTTTGGCTCCTGCAAAAAAAGCAAACACAAATTGATCGGAGTTCTTCATCATTAAAGCAATTCTCTCGCCTTTGCTAATTCCCAGGCTGAGCAGTCCATGGGCAAGTTTGTTCACTTCCTCATTAAACTGCTTGTACGTATAGCTCCTTCCATCACATTCGATTGCAAGCTTCTCTGGTGTTTTCCTTGCATTTTGCGCTAAATATGACCCGATATCCATACACAACTTCCCCCTCGGTTAAATTTGAAAACGCATTCATCTTTTTATATGCAATAATTATGCCAATTTTCCGAAAATGATAAATGCAGGAAAACCAGGTACGAATCATTGATGATGTTTATCGAAGTGTCCGGAAATTGGACACCTTGTTTGGACACTTCGATGGCGACTACTCGTTTAAGTTCCGGACAAACAACCTGTTGAGAGGAAATTGGTCATATTTAGTTTTATTTTGTGGAGTCAGCAAATTTATTGATCGATATTCTGATTTTATTGACGATATTCTAATCTTGTTGAGTGCGATCCGCAACATTAATTTTTTTATTGGCGGAGTTCACAAGTTTATTGGCGATATTCTAATTTTATTGGCGAAGTTCACAACTTTATTGGCGATAATTTGATTTTATTGGCGATTTTCAGAATTTATTGGCGAACTGGAAAAAACCACGGTTTTTTTCCAGTTCGAACCTAAACGCTCAGCTGGTATTTCTTTATTTTTTCATAAAGGCCTGATCGGCTAATGCCCAGCAGTCTTGCTGCCTTTGCTTTGTTTCCGTTTGTCTGGGAGAGCGCTTTTCGGATAGCACCAAGCTCGGCATCTTCCGCAAGGCTGATTTGTTCGGTAATCGGGCTGGATAGTTGCGAGATTAGATAATCTGGCAGGTCCTCAGCCTGAATTTTCCCATGCTCGGCAAAGGTCATCGCCCGCTCAAGGACATTCCTCAGTTCTCGTACATTGCCTGGCCACCCGTAGCGTAGGAGTGCGGTCATTGCCTGTGATGAGATACCCGTGATGCTCGTTCCCAGCATCGAGTTCAATTCTTTCATTAAACCAGTGATCAAATACTCGACATCCTGCACGCGATTCCTCAACGGCGGAATATTCAACGATATGACATTCAGGCGGTAGTAAAGGTCCTCCCTGAACTCTCCCTGCTTTACCATCTCTTCCAGATTGCGGTTTGTCGCGGCGATAATACGGACATCGACCTTCACCCGGACATTCCCGCCTACCCTGTAAAACTCTCGCTCCTGCAGGACTCTTAGCAGTTTTGCCTGAAGGGAGAGTGACATATCGCCGATTTCATCGAGGAAAAGCGTCCCGCCATTCGCCAGGTCGAACTTGCCGATTTTACCGCGCTGCTTTGCTCCTGTAAAGGCACCTTCTTCATATCCGAAAAACTCTGATTCGAGCAGGTCCTCTGGGATAGCCGCACAATTGACGACAACAAACTTGCCATCGCTCCTGGCACTGCTGTTATGGATGGCATGCGCGAACAATTCCTTCCCTGTCCCGCTTTCTCCCCTGACCAGTACTGTGGATCTTCCTTTCGCTGCTTTGGCGGCACTTTTCTTTAATTTTTCCATATAAGAATCTTTGCTGAATATATGATCCCACGTAAATCTTGCGGACTCTGATTTCTGCAGCTGCTGATGATAAAAGCTTGCCTTGTTCTCCGCTTTTTGAAGTCTCTTGAACAACTCGCTAACCTCATTCAACTGGCGGAACATCACTTTTCCAATCGCTCCGATTACCTTGCCATCCTTCTTGATTGGAATTCGATGGACAATATATCTTATTCCTTTCATTTCGTGAAAATCGCTGACTTCCGCCATTTCCGAACTAAATACATTGCCAAGCTTCAGTTGCGGAAGTACTTGATCAACTGGTTTATACAAAACTTCTGTTTTTTCCAGGTTGAACAGTTCGAGCAGCGGAGGGCTGACCATTGTGATCATATTCTTGTCGTCGGTCATCAAGATTCCATCATACGCATTCTCGAGCGTCGTCTCGATTGTCAGCTTCAGTTTTTTGACTGTCTCCAGTTCTTCTGCCATTTTTTCAAATTCGGAAATATCCTGGAACAACAGAATTTTTCCTTCTTCATGATTTACAGTTTCATAGGAAGAGATATGAAGAATCGATTTGAATTTTTCATAATGATGAGGCGTATTACCTTCGTTCAGCAAGCCTGGAAAAATTTCATCAAGCGCCCTGGACATTATTGAATCAATAGACCGGCCGCTGATTTTGGCAAAAGCTTCATTTGCATATACTACCTGCATCCCGCCGTCAGTCATGAGTACCCCGATATTGGAGTGCTGCAGGATTGTTTCCAGCTGGTCCTTGAGTGTATTCGCAGATTTCAAGAGAGCGCTCACCATGTCTGTCTTGGTCAGTAAACCGATGACCTTGTTTTGCTCATCCAGCACCACTCCTGTGCCAACCTTGCTCGTTTTTACAATTTGCTCAATTTCCCGGTAAGGGGTATCAATCCGGATTGACCTTGCTTGCTTTTTTATGTATGGCTGGATTGGTGCATCCAGCGGACTGCCATCGAGAACCATCTGATAAAGTCCGCTCCGGGTGAAAACACCCTGCAAATTCTGTTCGGCATCTGTCACCGGCAGCAGATTCCACTTCTTCTTTTTAAAAATTTCAAGCGCGTCTCGCAATGTTGTTTCATCCGTGACCTCGCAGTCGACAGGAGTCACAATATCCTTGAATTCAATCAATCATTTCCCTCCTCTAAACGAGAGATTTCTGAATATTATAACTTCAATTATAAAGCACTGTTAGACAAAGGTACACTTTGGACGTAAAAAAACCTGCTCCCAAATGAGGAGCAGGCTCTGAGTTGCGTAATAGTTTGATCAATTTTCAAGTATTTGTCCAAAAACTTATTTAGGCTGCATGCGGATGGCTCCATCCAGACGGATTGTTTCGCCATTGAGCATTGGATTTGTCAGGATGCTCTCAGCAAGCTGGGCGTATTCCTCGGGATAACCGAGCCGTTGCGGGAACGGCACCATTTTACCAAGCGAGTCCCTGGCTTCTTCAGGCAGCGAGTCGAACATCGGCGTATGGAAAAGTCCTGGTGCAATTGTCATGACACGGATACCATAAGCAGCAAGCTCCCTTGCAATTGGCAGCGTCATGCCGACTACACCGCCCTTTGAGGCACTGTAGGCGGCCTGCCCGATTTGGCCGTCAAATGCGGCAACAGATGCGGTATTAATGATGACACCCCGCTCACCCAGTTCATTAGGCTCGTTCTTAGACAACTGATCAGAAGCAAGCCTGATGACATTGAATGTTCCAATTAGGTTAATGGAAATTACTTTTGAAAACATGTCCAGGGAATGGACACCTTTTCGTGATAACAGTTTGCCCGCTACCCCAATCCCAGCACAGTTAACAACCGTGTTAATTAATCCGAATGATTCAATCGCTTTGTTGATCGCATTCGATACCTCTTCCTCGTTAGTTACATCTGTTTTGATGAAAACGGTCTGTTCCCCAAGCTCTTTTACGAGTGCCTCCCCGCGTTCTACTGACAAATCAAGGATCGCAGCCTTCCCCCCTTGCTCTACAATCCTCCTGACAGTCGCCTCCCCCAACCCAGACGCTCCGCCTGTAACAATCGCTCTTGCTTCACTCATTTTCATTTTGTTTGACCTCCACTTTTATAAAATTATTAGTTTTATATAAAGCAAGAATCGTGCCAGGTCTGTTTAGCATGAAAATCAAGAGTTTATGAGAGAGAAGTGTCCAGTATCAGGACACTTTCATGGATAAATGGACACTTGGAGAGTTCCGTCCAGCCAACCTGTTTCTTGTGGAAATTTTTCACTACAATGAACGCTTTATCTCCGTTGGATTGGTTTTAATCCCAGTTGAATCAAATTTAATCCCCGTTAGTTCGAATTTAATCTCTGTTGAAGCTCATTTATTCCCCGTTGGACCTCAAAATCATTTTAATACCAGTTGTGTTTTTTTTAGCCATAAAAAATGCAGAGCATAAGCCCTGCATCAATATTCAATATTAAGCTGCGTTCCGTTTCATCTTGTTTCTTAGTACCAGTTCCTCAAGCGCTCCTGAGCCGAATATGACACCTGAAACGATGAAAATCAATCCCAGCAGATGAGAAGAAGTAATATGCTCCCCGAGGAAGATGGCTGCGAAAATAATTGACAGGAATGTATTCAAGTTCAGGAATATAGAAGCTTCCGCCGGCCCGGCCTTGCCGATTGCGTAATTGTAGAGCATATGCCCTACTGCTGTGGCAAAAATCGCTGATGCGAAAAACACGCTCCATACCCCAATCGAAGCACTTCCTAAGCTTGTTAATCCACTTGGCTCCTTCCACAGTCCGATGAAAAACATCAGGATTGAACCGAAGATCAGCATATATCCCGTTAACAGACGTGGATCAAGAGTTTTCGCTGCTTTGGAGATGATGATGAAGCTGATCGCCTGTGAAAGAATGGAAAGAAATACATAAAAGTCGCCAATCGACATGCCTGAAACTCCAGCACTACCTGCCATCACAGTCAATGAGACGCCAATCCCTCCGAAGATAAAACCGAGTGTCCGTATGAATGTCAGCCGTTTCCCCAGGAATAAAATCGCCATCAAAGCAGTCAGCAATGGTCCCATACCGAGGATCAGTCCACCGTTAACAGCGGATGTCACTTTTAAACCAATGCCAAGGAATAAATGGTGGCCAGTGACATTCAGGATTGCCCCGCCTAATATATATTTCCACTCCTGCCTGGATGGCAGCCGTACTTTTTTTAAGAAAAATAGAATGATAAACACCGAGACTCCAGCCGTGAAGACGCGGAGCGAGGTGATGGTGATTGGCGGGAAATTCCCTACTATAATTTTTAGAGCCGTTACATTCATTCCCCACAAAAACATGACGCCTGTAAGGATTAAATAGATTCGAAGATTTTTCATGTTGTTTCCTTCTTTCATTTAAACGGTTAAAGCATAACTAACATTTTACTCCTTTTTTATAAAAGGGCAAGTGAGAATAATTCCATTAATTTTCCACCCCAATTAATATGTACCAAAAAGAAGGGTAAATCGTAGCGGGTCTTTACACATCTTTTTAAATAGCCTGGTAGGTTAAAAGAACGGTTTGTTATAAAGTTCTTCAAAAACCGACAAAAAGAGGTTTAAAAACCAGAATGCTATTTCGGAAAGATAGATTACCGCTTTGAAAGGAGGTGAAAGAATGCACTTCCGACAACTGATCATTACTGGCTTTATTGCTGGTGCAGCTTTGTTGGTACCTGACATCGCTTTTGCTGAAAAAGGGTCAAATGCCGGAAAGCCTCAAAAGCCTGTGGCGGCTGAACAAGTTACTCTGCCAGATAATGCTGTGAATGCCAAGAGTTCTGAAAAAACTCCAGCAGAACCTGCTGTCAAAAACACTTCGGTGCAGAAGCCTGTCGTTCAAAAACCAGCTCAGGCAAACCCCAAAGAGAAGCCTGCTGATGCAGTGAAATCAAATGGGAAGGCTCCATCACTCAAGAAAAATGAGAAAACCGGCCTGCCGCAAAAGGCTAAGGCATTGATCAACGAGAAGTCAAAACAGGCAAAACATAAAACAAAGCACAGCGATAAACCTAGCAATAAAGATGCTTTAAAATCCATACATAATAAGGGTAATTACGTAAAAGAAACAAAGCGTAGATCACCTGGGTTAAAGGAAAAGGTTGAGCCATCCATGGAGTCAGCAGTGACACCGTCATTTGTTACAGCAAAGACGGCAAGCAAAAAATTCCCTCCAGTGAAAAAAGATGAAAAGGATTCATCTAAAAACGAGAGGTATCCTAAAGGTGACAACATGCCTAATCCTCCTTCACGCACGAAGGCTTCAGGGGGGCCGTCAAGTGACAGGACAAGTTATGGAAACACGAGCACCTTCATTAACGATAAATGGTTTGTTTGGGAAGCATCATTTAATTTAAATCTCCTACAGCCTTATACATCGAGAGTTGCTGTTTTTCAAAGCCAGTGGGTCAATGCCCCGCCATCACCGCCACCGCCCAAAGCTCCTGCTTTTTTACCGTATACCGACGCAATAGCCACGGATAACGTTAATTAAAAAGGGAGCGAATTATTAAAATGAATAACTATATTAATGGAACAAAAGTTGTGAAGTCTTTTATGTTAGCTGGAGTATTGTCAATCGGGGTACTGACTGGAGGACAATTCACTCAAGCTGCAGGACCAGAAAAAGTTAAGGTTGAACAATCTCACGCAGTGAAACCAGCAAAGGCTCAAACTGCTAAAAAAGCTGACGTAAAAGCAAAACCGGCTGTTCCAGCAAAGCCTGCTGCCAAGCCTCAAGTAAAGGCACCAAAAGCGGAAGCTAAGGAAAAAGCAGCGAAATCACAGGCTAGCACCCATGCAAGTGAAACGGCTAAAAAGCACGCAGCACCAAACGCAGCCGTTCACTCATCTGTTCAGCAAGCACCTGCTGAGGAAGTTCCAACTGAAGAAGTTGTTACTCAGGAGCCAGTTGTTGAAGAGGTTATTGAAGCAGAGCCAGTTGTAACTGATGACACTGAGAAAGATACTGAATCAGCAGAAACTGTTGAGCTTGAAGAAAATACAGCAACAAAACAAGAAGATGAAGAAGAAGCTGAGCTTGACGCTGACACTGAAATGAAAAAGGAAGATGAAGAAGAGGAAGAATCTGATGAGGATTCTGAAGACATCGACCTTGATGCAGATGCAACTGTAAAAACTGAAGAAGATGAAGAAAATGACTCTGATTCTGAAGACATCGATCTTGATACAGATGCAACAGTGAAAACTGAAGAAGAAGATGAAGAAGAAGATACAGAAGAGGACGACACTGAAGAAACAGTGAACACTTCTGCTGTTAACAAAGCTAATTCAAAAGCTTTCAACGCAAGTGAAACGGCTAAAGTGAATGCTAATGAAAATTCTGCTGTTGCTTTGTCTGTTGAAGCTACTGAAGAGGAAGTAACTGAAGAGGACGCTACTGAAGAAGACGTTACTGAAGAAGACGTTACTGAAGAAGATGTGACTGAAGAAGACGTTACTGAAGAAGATGTGACTGAAGAAGACGTTACTGAAGAAGATGTGACTGAAGAAGACGTTACTGAAGAAGATGTGACTGAAGAAGACGTTACTGAAGAAGACGTTACTGAAGAAGCAAAAGTATCTCCTTCTATTGCGAACAAAATGAACTCTAAGGCTTTCAACGCTAGCGATGTTGCTAAAGAGAAAGCTAACGAAAATTCAGCTGTTGCTTTGTCTGTTGAAGTAACTGAAGAGGAAGCTACTGAAGAGGAAGCTACTGAAGAAGAAGCTACTGAAGAAGAAGCTACTGAAGAAGAAGCTACTGAAGAAGAAGCTACTGAAGAAGAAGCTACTGAAGAAGAAGCTACTGAAGAAGAAGCTACTGAAGAAGAAGCTACTGAAGAAGAAGCTACTGAAGAAGAAGCTACTGAAGAAGAAGCTACTGAAGAAGAAGCTACTGAAGAAGAAGCTACTGAAGAAGAAGCTACTGAAGAAGAAGCTACTGAAGAAGAAGCTACTGAAGAAGAAGCTACTGAAGAAGAAGCTACTGAAGAAGAAGCAAAAGTATCTCCTTCTATTGCGGACAAAATGAAATCTAAAGCTTTCAATGCAAGTGATGTCGCTAAGGAAAAAGCTAGCAAAAACTCAGCTGTTGCTTTGTCTGTTGAAGTAACTGAAGAAGTTGCTGCTGACGAAACTGCTACTGAAGAAGTAACTGAGGAAGTTGTAACTGACGAAACTGCTTCTGAAGAAGTGACTGAGGAAGTTGTTGCTGATGAAACCGCTACTGAAGAAGTGACTGAGGAAGTTGTTGCTGACGAAACTGCTTCTAAAGAAGTGACTGAAGATGTTGTTGCTGATGAAACTGCTTCTGAAGAAGTGACTGAGGAAGTTGTTGCTGACGAAACTGCTTCTGAAGAAGTGACTGAGGAAGTTGCTGCTGATGATACTGCTGTTGAAGAAGAAACAGTAAACCCTTCTGCTGACAATAAAGCTGCGTCTAAAGCAAGCTTATATGCAAGTGAAGTCGCTAAGAAGTTTGCTGCTATTATTTCTGCAGTACTTGCTGTTTTTGAAAAGTCAACTGATGAGAAGGCTGAAACTGTGACTGAGGAAGTCATTGTTGAGGTTGAAACTAAATAATTGTACAACAAGAGAGAGACTTCCAGCTTAGCTGGAAGTCTTTTTTTCTATTAGTGGACCAGATTCCCCTTCGTTTGCGTGTTGTCCAAAAGCCAGTTATTTTCCTCATTGGCGACGATCAATTCGTTGATGTCATATGTATTGTAATATTTTTCTTTGATGAATGGATCTTTTTCCACTAATCTGATTGCTTCATCGATCCCATCGCAGTTGAGGATGATCATGGCTTGCTCGTTATTTTTAAGAGGACCGGCAATTACCATCTGTCCCGCCTGATTCAACTGCCTAAGATGTTCAATATGCCTTGCCAGCAAGCTGGAATCCAGTTTGCCATTTCGTTTCCCTTTCAGGAACACAACAAATTTATTCATAAAAAAGACTCCTATCCTGAAAAATCCATTCAGTTTATTATACCATTTCCAATAAATCCCTTCATCTAAGCAGCATTTCGTTCGTTGTTAAAACTGAACATAAATGGTATAAGATCAATATAAATACCCACGACTTAGGTAATCAGCAACTAACATACCTTATTCTGAAGCTGGACATTTGAACAAAAAAAAGGAAGAAAGTATTTGTGCGCATCCGCACTTTACCTTCCCTCCTCACTTATCGCTTCTTCAAGCAGCCTGGCAAACCTTCCTTCCCGAAAGGGGTCCTTTACGAAACTCTCGTCTGCTATTGTTCTCAGAAGCTTCCTTTTTACTGTTTCATCTTTGACAGCCAATTTGATTTCTTTACGGCTGGATGCCAGGAAATCTAGATATCTCTCATATTGTTCATCAAACAACTGCTCCAGCTGGGTGCAAATCTTTTTAGCCAGTACCGGGCTCGCTCCAGATGTCGAGACGGCAACCGTCAATTTGCCTCTTTTCATCACGGATGGAACCTGGAAGTCTGATTCTTCCGGATCATCCGCTAGATTAACCAATTGATAGGGGGCAGCATCCCTTTTAACTGCCAGATTCGTCTCTCGGTCATTAGTGGCGGCAACGATGAGCAAAGCTCCTTCAAGATCTTCTCTCGCATATGGCTCAGACCGCCAGAAAATCTTGCCTGTTTCGGATAGCCGCAGCAATTCGCTTGTTAATTCCGGACTCACTACCTTCACTTTCGCTCCAGCATCCAGCAAGCCATAGACTTTACGTTGAGCGACTTTGCCCCCGCCAATCACTACGACATTCCGATCCCGTATCCGTACATTTATATGGTATAACATGCTTCCACTCTCCATTTATTGGCGATGTTGACTGCGAATTATATTTTATTGGCTGAGTTCACATTTTTATTGGCGAAAATAAAAATTTATTGACGAAGTTCACAACTTTATTGGCGAAAATATTATTTTATTGGCGGAGTTCACAACTTTATTGGCGATATTCACAATTTTATTAGTGAAGTCACCTTGCTTTTGCTTCATCAACTCTTTGCAGAAGCAGCTCGCCAAGACGGTCATCGAAGCCGACTGGTTCGCACAGGACAATCTCTTTCTCCGGGTATTGAATCATTATATCTTTAACAGTTTCCTCCATTTTAGCAGTAAAACCGCCCGTATACAGGAGAAATGGCAATATGTAAATCTTTGAGGGCGAGTCGCTTGCCTGTAACTTTTCTCCATAGAATGGCTGTGTTGTAATATAGGCCGCATCAACTTTGGATTGAACATCCTCCCGAACCCGCACTGCCAGCTTCTCAAATTCCTCCGCTGCCAGGGGATCTCTGCTGCCATGCCCGACGAGCAGGATGGTCTCTGAATTCATACCTGAAAAGCCTTTTTCCTTCAGACGGTCCAGGACGATTTCCAGTATCGTTTCATTCACACCAATCGGCTGGCCATAGAATATCTCTATTTCCGGGTACTTCTGTCTGACCCTTTCCAGCTCTGCTGGTATATCCACGTTTGCATGGATACCCGGAAGCAGCAATACTGGAACGACGGTTACTGATGACGTTCCCTTTAAAATGCATGCTTCAACCGCTTCAAAGATGGTTGGCCGGGCATTTTCAAGAAACCCATAGGAAGCCTTTGTACTCTTCCCTGTTGAAATCACCTTCTCGATGAATGATACAAACACCTTGTTTCCTTGCTCACTTCTGCTTCCATGGCTGATGAAGACAGTCGCTTCCATCTCTTTCTCTCCTTTAAAAACAAATCTTTTATACGAATGTCAATTCAGATTCTTTTCTGGCCAAACAATCGATCACAGCGGTTTTATCGGGTGCTTCTAAAATCTCATTCGGACATATACCGTATTCCACTGCAGTTTCCGCTGTCCTAACTCCCATACAAACAACCTTGGATGTTTTCAGGAGCTGCTGCGGAATGATTTCCTTAAGGATTCCTTCTCCAATAATTGTCTTTACAGAGCTGCTGCTTGGCAAAACAATTGTATTAACAGAAGCTTCCTCAAGAACCCTTTTAAAAATCGGTGTGAATTGTTCGTCGATGACCTTTCTGGACGTTATGAACATTTCAGCATGTGGATAATCCTGTGAAAAATCGCTGTCACCTATAATTAACAGCTTGCCAGTCAGCGGCATTTCTCCTTCCAATTCTGCAGCAAATCCCTTTTCATTTAATGCCTTTACCGACCTTGAAGAACAGCCGTAAAAGTTTGCTTTCACCTTTCTGATGTCGGTCCCTTCAGTAAATATGATCTCAAAGAATTCCCTGACACCTTCAGGAGATGTAAAAAGAATCTGTTCATATTCTGAAATTCTATTAACCAGCGCCTGGTCTACAGGCACGGAAACCTTTTTCCATTTTGGGAATTCAATCACGTCTGCTCCCTGATCCATCAATTCCTTCGCCAGTTCACTCTCATCAGTTCCTGTTCGGGCAAGTAATATTTGTTTACCAAACAGTGGTTTCTTTTCAAACCAGTTCAACTTCTTCCGAAGTGAAACGATATCTCCTACAAGGGTGATGGCAGGATTGGTAAAATTCACTTCCTTCGCCTTTGCGGCAATATTGGACAGAGTTCCTTCCAAAGTCTGCTGCCTGGAGAAGGTTCCCCATTGGATGAGGATCACCGGTGTGTCCGCCGGTTTTCCATGTTTGATTAAATTTTCACTGATATAAGGAAGATTTGAAATCCCCATGTAAAAGGCAATTGTGTCAATGCCGGTGGCAAGCCCTTTCCAATCCAGTTTTGGCTGTCCATTTTCAGATTTATCATGGGCAGTCACAACCGCGAAAGATTCGCCAAATTCGCGGTGAGTGACGGGAATTCCTGCATATAGTGGGGCAGATATTCCCGAAGTGATTCCCGGTACAATGTCAAAAGAAAGGCCATTTTCGGCCAGCGCTGCAGCTTCTTCGCCTACACGCCCAAACACACCAGGATCGCCGCCCTTGAGACGGACAACGATTTTTCCTTCAAGCACTTTTTCAACCAAAAGGTCGTTGATCATTTCCTGGCGAAGGACGTGCCGGTCCGGAAGCTTGCCGCAGTAGATCAGCTCGCAGTCTGAAGGAGCATAATCCAGCAGTTTAGGATTGGCAAGCCTGTCATAAAGTATGACTTGCGCCTTTTTAATAGCTTCCATCCCCTTAACTGTTATCAGCTGTACGTCTCCAGGCCCGGCTCCGACTAAAAATGCTCTTCCTTTTTCCATTGTGTTCCCGCCCTTTCAATGCTGAATAAAGTATAATCTTTTCACAATTGAATTAGTGTCCAGCTCCAGCGCCTAGCCCCTCGAGTCGCTTCAGTCCGCCCAATGAAGTCAAAGAACGACTTCACCGGTCGGCCCTCCAGCGCTTGTCGGTTCTGACCAAGGCGCTTCCGCCTTTCATTGAGGGAGGTTCCCCCTCTTAAGTCATATTGTTATATACACTTCATTTTCGATTACTTCAACATGATACGTTTTTACTTCTCCTGTATCTGGTGCCTGTACTTTCCCGTCTTCCAGCGATATCTTCAGGTCGTAGACTGGACAGTAGATAAACTTCCCGCTTACGAGCGCATCGGTAAGGGTCCCGCCTTTTCTGTGGGGACTGCGATTTTCAACCGCTTTGACATCTCCATTGGATATCCGGAACAAGACGATGTTCTCGCCATTTACTGTAATTGCCTGCCCTGCCCCAGCAGGCAGGGAATCATAATCAGCCACTTTGATTCTCACTTTTGTCATTTGCATCTTCATCCATCCTCCCTATTTGACTGTTACGCTGCGGACTTGATAGTATTTTTCTTTAATTTCGTTATCAGAGATTGCTTCCTGCCATGGCTCGTTATACCGTTCCAAAGTCTTATCCAGTCTTTCGTTCAACTGCTTTCTCATATTCTCATCGGCGAGGACTTCTTTGATATGATCAAGTCCCATCCTTTCAAGCCAAGGTGCTGTCCTTTCAAGATATGCAGCTGTTTCACGGTAGTATTGGAGGTATGCTCCTGTTATTTCCATTGCCTCTTTTTTGGTTTTAACGGTATCAAGCAGGTCGGCAGCCCTCAGGTCAGTTCCGCCATTCCCGCCGATATAGATTTCCCAGCCGCCATCGACTCCGACAAAGCCAATATCCTTGATTCCGGACTCCGCACAGTTCCTTGGGCAAGCAGAAACTCCCATCTTCACCTTATGTGGTGTATCGAGTCTCTCAAACTTTTTCTCGAGCTCGATTCCAAGTCCCATTGAATCCTGTGTGCCAAAACGGCAGAACTTTTCACCAACGCAGGTTTTTACAGTACGTAGTGTCTTCCCGTACGCATATCCAGAAGGCATCCCCAGCTCTTCCCACATTGCAGGAAGATCCTCTTTGTTGACACCGAACAAGCCAATCCTTTGTCCGCCAGTCAGCTTAACAAGTGGAACTTCATACTTCTCGGCAACTTCAGCAATTTTCTTCAAATCTGCAGCAGTCGTCACGCCGCCATACATTCTTGGAACAACAGAATATGTTCCATCCTTCTGGATATTGGCATGCATTTTCTCGTTGACCAGCCTTGAATCACGTTCATCTATATAGCCGTCATAATGGACCATACCAAGGTAATAGTTGATCGCCGGACGGCATTTTGAACATCCTTCCTCCTGGGACCAGCCGAGAACATTCATGACTTCCCTGACATTCGTCAGGCCTTTTGCCCTGATTTCAGCCACAATTTCGTCTTTGCTTAAAGTTGTACAGCCGCAGATCCCTGCTTTTTTCGTAGAAGTATCATACTGGTCGCCAAGCGTATATGCGAGGATATCGGATATAAGCGATTTACATCTTCCGCAAGAACGGCCGGCATTTGTGCAGCCACCCACTTCATCAACAGTGGTCAACTCATTAGTACGAATCGCGTCCACTATCGTTCCTTTTGTGACACCATTGCAGCCGCAAACAAGCTCGTCATCGGCCATCGCCGCTACATCGCCTGCTTCTCCACCGCCGCCGCAGCATCCGCTTGCTTCTAAAATCGATACGCTGGTCATACCGCTGATGTCTTCTCTTTTCGTCAGCATCCTGAACAGGCGGTTGCTGTCCTTGGTGTCACCATAAAGCACAATCCCGGCAATTCGGTTGTCACGAATGACTATTTTTTTATAGATTCCGTCAAACTCATTGTGGACTTTGATCGATTTTGTTCCTTCGTCATCACCGATTTCACCTGCAGAGAACAAGTCACAGCCTGAAACCTTCAACTGGGTGCCGCAAATCGTTCCTTCATAAGGATTCGTTGGGATACCGGCCAGGTTCGCTGCAAGAACTTTTCCCTGTTCATACAGCGGTGCGACAAGGCCATAGACGATTTCTCTATGTTCAGCACATTCCCCAACGGCATAAATATTCTGGACATCTGTCTCCATGTAATCATTGACGACAATCCCTCTGTTGACAAAAATGCCGCTATCTTTGGCCAGTTGGACATTTGGGCGGATGCCGACAGCCATGACAACAAGGTCTGCCTGGATTTCGGAGCCATCAGAGAATCTAAGTCCGGTTACTCTCTCGCCTCCTAAAATTTCCGCGGTCTGTTTTTCAAGCAAGAAATTCATGCCTTGGTTTTCCAGCTCTTTTCTCAGCATGTCAGAAGCTGTTTCATCAAGCTGCCTTTCCATCAGGTGCGGCATTAAATGGACAACATCGACTTCCATGCCCAAATTCAGCAATCCTCTTGCTGCTTCGAGACCTAAAAGGCCACCTCCGATTACAGCTGCCTTTTTAAACTGCCTGGAATCTTTGATCATCATTTCACAATCATGGATATCACGAAACCCGACTACTCCCTTTTTATCAGAGCCAGGCACCGGGAGGATAAATGAGCTCGATCCTGTCGCGATAATCAGTTCATCATAATCTACCTTACGCCCATTATCTGAAATGACTTGTTTGTTTTGCTTGTCAATCTCTACAACTGCTTCACCTGAGTAAAGCTTAATTCCATTACTCTTGTACCATTCCCAATCATTCATGATGATGTCTTCGATTGACTTATCTCCCTGCAGGACAGTGGACAACATAATTCTATTGTAGTTAGGATGTGGCTCATTCCCAAAAATAGTGATTTCATATCGATCTGGCTGAAGTTTAAGCAATTCTTCGATTGTCCTTACTCCTGCCATTCCGTTTCCTATCATGACCAATTTCTTTTTCATCTCGTTTGTCCTCCTATTGTTAGAACTTCAGATACGGAGTTTTCATTAATGATATTTCCTCTATGTTTAAATTGTATTGTGATTTAAATCTCCTGTTTGTGAAGTTCGTCACATTTTATATAGAGTTTGTGTACTATTTCACAAATACTTCAAAATTAGCAATTTCCACCTTTCTTTGGAATAGCAGTTATGTTAAAGCTTTAATTGGGTATTGTACTTGTAATGGAATTAATGTAAAAGGAGGCTGGATTCATGATCATTGTCTATATAAGTATCGCTGTTATCGTGGCAGCCCTGGGTTATCTTGGGTATGTTGTTTTTAAAACATATAAAGATGCCAAGCCAACGATTGATAGTCTTCAAGAGACTGCAACACGTGTACAGAACAAAACGAATGCCATCAAAGAAGAGACCGATTCACTAAAGTTTAAACAGCAGAAACTGATGACTGATTTTGAAAAGAAAAAGAAAGCTGTCAATACCGTTGTTTTTTCAGTAAAGCAGATACCTGTTGAATTCAAGAACGCACTTGTAGCAAAACCTGTCGCTGACCTTGAACAGAAATATAAAGCAAGAAAGTGGAACCGCAAGCGTCGCAACCGAACAATGCAGCCGCAATAAAACAGGGCCTCCAGCCCTGTTTTTTATTTTGCCTCTGCCTGGTGACTATCTTCCTATATCCTCATTCTGATTTATTTCCCAACAACTCTAAACTCCAGCATAATCAAGACTTATGCTACCAGGACTAATATTTAGGAATATTGTCCGATTGCCGAAATAATTTTTAATACTTATTATGAATAAATATACAAACCCTAAACTTGGAGGAATACATAAATGAAACATAAAAAAATTATCTCTGGTGTAGTAGCTGCAAGTTTGCTGGCATCCTCACCATGGACTCCGGCGCTCGCTGAGTCTTTAAAATGGAATTATGTAAATGCATACGAAGAAAAAGACGGCAGCTTGTTCAACAGCGAAAACTATGATTTTATGAAGTTCTCGGAAATCGGCGACAAGCTCGAACAAATCGAAAAGCAATCCAATCGTGTGAAGGTCGAAGTAAAAGGCCAATCATCAACAGGCCAACCCCTTTATGTCGTTACGATTGCTGCACCTGACACTCAGGGCAAGTTCGGGAAGATTCAAGCTTTAAGAAAACAAATGTTCAAAAACCCTGGCAAAGCACAGGACTGGATTGAAAACAACCCTGACTTCAAGGTGCCAATCATGATCAATGGCTCTATTCACGGCACCGAGTTTATCGGCAGTGATGCAGTCATGCAGCTGATCGAGCGCTTTGCACTTGAAAATGACGAAACCACGATGGAAATTCTGGAAAGTAATATCCTGGTCTTCAATGTTGTCCAGAATCCTGATGGCCGTATCGATGCTACACGCTTCAACGGAGAAGGAATCGATTTGAATCGTGACTTCATCACCCAGTCACAGCCAGAAACTCAGGAAACTGTCGCACTGATCAAAGAATGGAATCCGATGGTCTTCCTTGATACACATGGCTATGTAAAAAATTATGCTCCGAACAAGCAGGGTCTCATTGAACCTTGTACAGTTCCACATAATCCAAATTATGAATACGATTTATATGAAAAATGGGCTATGGACCAGGCCGAAGCGATGGAAACCGAAATCATGTCCAACCAGGGAAATTACACAGGAAACCTGTATAAGAGTATGGAAGGTACTTATATTCCTCAACGTGATGACGCGGAAGGCTGGGATGATTATCCGCCAATCTTCACCCCAATGTATGCAATGTACCACGGAGCATATGGGCACACGCTTGAAGCGCCTACGAATGATCTAGACGGCGTTCGCTGGATGTATGATGCCATCATGGGCGCATTGAAAAATGCTACAGATAACAAGCAGGACATGATCAATGACCAAATTGAGATGTTCAAGCGTGGCATCAATTTTGATCATCCATTCCATGAAGAAGGCTTCTTCCCGACTGCCTATGTGCTTCCTGTTGATCCTGAAGATCCAACTGTGACACAGAAGGCAGTCAGCCATCTTCAGAAAAATGATATTGAAGTCATCCAGGCTTCTAAGGCCTTCACAGCTGAAGGCAAGTCTTATCCTAAAGGAACGTATATCGTGAAAATGGACCAGGCAAAAGCCGGACTTGTAAATACGATGCTGTGGGATGGCGAAGACATTACAGAAGATGTTGATGCGATGTATGATATTTCAGCATGGAGCCTGCCAGAGCTCTGGGGCTTCGAGGCAATTGCGGTTCAAAGCGAATTTGATGTGACAGCGACAAAAGTGAACCAGGTTCAGGGGCAGGGTTCTGTCAGCGGCAAAGGACCATTCTTGATTCCAAACAGTTCCGTGAAAGCTGTAAATCTAGTGAATACACTTCTTCAACAAGGCGTTACTGTAAAACGCGATTCTGAAGGCAATTTTTACACAGAAGCCGCTGCGAACGTGATTTCAGCAGCAGTAAAGCAATCCGGACTGCATATTGAATCAACTAAGGTTCCGGCAGATGCGGTTGAGGTCGGGGACTTGAAGGTCGCAATCTTGAAGGATGGCGGCATGAATAAGGCTCAGTCGCACTCTGGTACAAAACTCGCACTTAAACGACTTGGCTTCGCCGTTACTGAAGTAGCTCCTGCAGACGTTGCAGAACAAGGCCTTTCCAGTTTTGACGTATTCGTTTACAGCGGCACTGAAGGCTTGATTGCCAAAAATCAGTCACGCGTGGGCAATAAAGAGTTCGGGTTCCAAAATCCAGCTCAGTTTGATAGTTTCAAAGCGAAGGTAGAAGAATTTTTAAATAATGGCGGCAAGTATATCGCAGTCGGTGCTGGCGCATCCCTCGCAACAAAGACATTGGGACTAACAGATGACGATATTGTCGTTGCAGGCTACAGCAGCAACGGCATTGCAAAGGTTGATTACAGCGGCGAAGGTGTGACGGGAGGATATGGCGAGGACGATCTCGGTTTTGTTTATCGCCCTGTCTGGTATGAAAATACCGATAACGATGAGGTATCCGCAACATTTGACGATAACTCCGAATTCTTCGTAGCCGGTCACTGGAAAAACAATGGTGAAGCACAGGGCAAGGCAGTCATCGTGAAAGAACAGGATAAGGACGTTACAATGATCGGCCTCGAAGCTGGTTTCCGCGATCATACCGATTATCTGTTCCGACTTCTTTCCAACAGCATTTTTGAAAAATAAACATGATAAAAGCATCGGGCCCTTGTCCGATGCTTTTGTTAGTTAGGCTCTTTTCGTAAACTTTGTTGCTTTCTCAACCAAAAGTAAAAATCGGCTGCTGGACTTTTACGAGTTTAATGTCTGCTTCAGTAAGGAGCAGACATTAAAGAGCCCCGAAGCCTTGCTGATACACGGCAAAGGAGCTTTATACGAAAAGCAGCAATCAATGCTTAAACAGCTTTTAGTTATGAGAATAGTATTTTTCCAGCAGCAAATAATCCTTCGTTTTTTGAACCTCAATATTATTAGCTAAAGCGAATTCTTCAAGCTCCAGGATTAGCTGTTCACTGTAAAAGTGTGCGACACCGAAATTGAATCCTCTTCTTACCTTCACCACAGCATTTTTCGTCGCCCAGCCAATCCGGCCGAACTTGATTTTTTTGATTTTCTCCGGTGTCAGCAGCTTGCGGTAAATCGTAAATTTAAAGAGTTTAATTTTATAGTCAAGCTGGTCTGAGGTAACCGTTAATTGGACTTGATGTAAAATAATCACCAGCACAACTAAAGTGAATGGAATATATATGAACCAGAACCAGTTAAAATTAGGCAGGATGAACGCACTTATGAAAAGGATTGGATACAAAATATTCTTGGACATTTCTCCTGAATAAGTCAACTAACTCCCCCCTTACACGACTAATTTTACCAGATAAATCCAAAACTATATATAGAAAAAGACCACCTTTTCAGGTGATCTGCATTTTCATAGATAAAGTCCTGCAAGGAAGATCCCCAGGGCTTCTTCATAGATTTCTTCGAATTGGGACAGTGGCAGCGGGTTTATTCCGAAGCCAAGCTCGACGGTAAATCCAGGCCGGCGCCAGTCCTGGATGAACCAATCTTTGTAGCCGGCATAGCTCTCAATCGTTTTTACTGGCTCATAACCGCTCACCCGGGCAAATTCATTGACCATTGCCTCCGATTCAGGCGGCTCAAGATTTTCAAAGCCCCAATATATGACTTCACCCTGGGTATGGAAAGCCAGAACCCGGGCAAAATCGCGTCTTCTCGTCATTTCTGCCATCGCAACCGCTTCTGGCTCGGATAATGGGTTGGGCCCTACATAATCCCTCGGGCCAGGCTGACTTGGATTCCGTTCTTTTTCAAGCTCCCATTTTGCCGGGAATTGGTCGTTCAGGTCCACGCCTCTTATATTCGCCTTCCAACCGCTGAAATCAAGGCTTCCTCTATTCAATTCTACTACTCTTTCATTCCATGGCTCTGCTTCAGGCGGCCCATTAAGCACAAGATCAACACCATCAGGATTGACCATCGGCACAATTGATAATGTCGTCTGTCCATAGAAGTTCTGCATGGACAGGCCTCGTATAGAGGATTTGTTCGTCAATGCCAGCAGATAGTCATTCAGGAACGTCATGATGATCGGAGTGGTAATCCATTCATTTGCATGGAAAGACCCATTGTAATGAACCCGCTTATTGCCATTCCCAATCAATGTTTCTGGTATGCTTTTACCTAAAACAGAGTTGCCAATCGAGGGCACCCTTATGAACGGATAGACATTTTCCAACCGTCTCAAATCACTCATCAGTGAGGCATAATCATAATTCTTTTTACCTTGGACAATCCGCCAGGTGATTCTCAGCGGGACCTTGATCATCTGTCCGATGTACAAACCGTTTGGGTTAATATTGAGGTTTGCCAGCAGCAGTGCATCCACCTGCAGATTCCGGCTTTGGGCAATTTTCCAAAGCGTATCCCCTGCACGGATTCGATAATCCACCGCTGCAAAACCAGGAATCCTCACTGTCTGCCCCACATCCATAGCATTTGGGTCGATATCACGGTTGGAATCTATGATCAACTGGAGAGGGATGTTGAACAAATTGCTGAAATACCAAAAGGAATCTCCTCTTCTCACATATATATCCATAGTGCGCCTCCTGTTCTTTCAAAGTTGCATCTATACATATGTATATGAGTACCTTTGGAATCTATTTCAGAAGATGAAAATTCGCTTTATTTTTTCAAGCCCGTGATAAAGGCTGCGACTGCGAGCTGATAACTTTCATCCAGATCAAGCGGCATGCCGAAACCACCTTTTGGCTCCAGCGATGCAAACCCATGCATCAGGCTTCTTAACCCGCGTACAGCATGGATTGCTTCCTCTTCCTTTAATCCAAAAGGTTGAATGGCTGAAATGACGAAGCCCACGATTTTTTTACCAGCGTCATTGACTGTCTCATCTGCAGGGTCAGGGGCTGATAACGCGAACTCGTACAGTCCCGGGTTTCTTCTTGCAAAAGTTAAATACGCCTGGCTTAAGGCCATGATGGCTTCATCCCCTTGTGACTTTCCTTCCACTTCCTTCGCCAAACTACTGTACAGTTTTTCAAGTGAATAAATAGCCAGCTCTCTTTTGATTCCCGGCAGGCCGTCAAAGTGATTGTATAATGATGGCGGTTTAATGCTAAGTTTTTTTGCCAGCATAGCAAGCGTTACATGGTCACTTCCATGCTCATTCGCAAGCTCCGCAGCTGCAATCATGATCGTATTCTTATCAAGCGCAATTTTCGGTCTTGGTGACATGTTTTCATACTCCTTTATTTTGTAAAAGCTGCCTCAGCTTTTTGGATTGCTTTTTCAATAAGTGTGCCAGGGTTTCGAAGTAATTCACCGTGACCAACAGCCAGCAGGCTTGGTTTTAACTCAAGGATTTTCCGGGCACTTTGCAAGGCTGTTTCTTTGTTCCATGTCGCCATCGCCGGAAAAGGAAACCATGGGATTGTCACCCCAGGTACGGCTGTGCCGCCCCTGGTCTGGAAGGCATCACCCGCAATCAGCGTATTGGTTCTCTGGTCAAGGAATGACATTGATCCTGGTGTGTGCCCCGAAGTTGAAATTGCCAGCAAAGAACCGATATGATCCCCTTCCTTTATAAGGATATCCGGTCTTGTTTTGATGTTCTTTGGTACGCCGCCACGAATAGGTGTCTTGGGTTCAGTTGAGTCAAGAGAGGTATCACCAGCTAAAAGGCGGGAATCACGGGCAGAAATATAAACCGGAACACCCAGTTTGTCTTTCAGTTCATCAAGCGCACCAATATGGTCGCTGTGAGCATGTGTCAAAATAATCCTCTTGATTTGTTTTCCGATTTTTTTAGCTGCCTGCAAAATTGGCTTCGCACTGTTCGGAAGTGCCGCATCAATTAAAGTCAGCCCATCCTCCTCCTCGATAAAATAACAATTCACAGGAAAAAACCTTGGCATGAACGTCAGCTGATATAAAAACCCCTCTTTGATTACTCTCATTTTAGTGAACCTCCATATAAAACTAATATCGTTAGTTTTATATTAACCTAATACCATTAGTTTTAGCAATAGTTAAGTTGGAAATTTTTATAAAAATGGGCTTTCGGACAATATATTTCCGGTTTCCCTCAATATATTCCCGATTTCACCGAATAGGCATTATCATAGAAAAAGGGAAACCGCTCAATTAAGCAGTTACCCCATAAGTCTATATAACCTTACAATACCTTGCTCAAAAAAGCTTTCGTACGCTCATGCTGTGGGTTTTCGAATATTTCATCTGGCTTATTTTCTTCCACGATCAATCCCCCATCCATGAAAATGACACGGTCACCGACTTCGCGGGCAAAGCCCATTTCGTGGGTGACGACGACCATCGTCATTCCTTCGCGTGCAAGTTGTTTGATTACCTCTAATACTTCTCCGACCATTTCCGGATCGAGGGCTGAGGTTGGTTCATCGAACAGCATAATTTTTGGCTCCATCGCAAGGGCACGGGCGATCGCCACCCGCTGCTTTTGCCCGCCGGAAAGTGAATCCGGGTAGGCTTCTGCTTTGTCCTCGAGCCCTACCTTTTTCAGCAATTCTACTCCTTTCTCCCTTGCCTGCAGTTCTGAAACACCTCGTACCTTCAATGGTGCCAGCATGATATTTTCAAGCACTGTCTTATGAGGGAAAAGGTTGAAGTGTTGGAATACCATCCCGACCTCTTCGCGCACCTTGTTGATATCCGAACCTTTATCAGTAATGTCAATATCTTCAATTAGCACATGTCCGTCTGTAATTGTTTCGAGCAGGTTTATGCAGCGGAGGAAGGTGGATTTCCCGGATCCTGATGGGCCGATCACCACCACAACCTCCTGTGGCTGGACCTCCACATTTATTCCATTCAGAACCTTGTGGCTGCCAAATGATTTTTGCAGATTAGCGACTTTGATCATTCTGTTTTCAGCCTTCTTTCAAGGAGATTTAATAAAAAGCTAAGCGAAAGTGTCAGGATGAGATAAATGACTGCTGCGGTGAGATAGGGCTCCCATACGCGATAATACTGACCTGCCATCGCCCGGCCCCAGTACATGATTTCTGGAGTTGCGACAATCGCCGCTAGTGATGATTCCTTAATAAGCACGATGAACTCATTACCCAAAGGCGGGATCATCCGCTTGAATGCCTGAGGTAAAATGACATACCTCATAGCCTGGACATGAGTCATCCCTAGTGAGCGGGCTGCTTCCATCTGCCCGCGGTCGATCGATTGGATTCCAGCCCTGAAAATCTCGGCGATATATGCTGCCGCATTTAGGGACAGGGCGAGGATTGTCGCGACAATCCCGTTTGTTTCCCCGATGAGCATAGGGACGACGCCAAAATGAATCAGCAATATTTGCACAAATAACGGGGTTCCCCGGAAGAAAGTAATATACCAGACAAATGGCCAGGACAGCAATTTCCGGCGCTGGATCTTGCCAAGGCCGATGAACAGGCCGAGGATTGTCCCGATTAAGATCCCGGCCAATGATAGCCCGATCGTCAGCAGCGTGCCTTTTATTAGATAAGGTGTATATTCAACAATAATATCAAAACGAAAATCCATAGCTTGCCCTCCAAAGCCCCCAGGCCTGGGACTAGATTTTGATGAAGTTTACTAAGAAAAGCGCAAGCGCCTTGGTCAGCCCCGACAAGCGTTGGAGGGCCTGACAGTGAAGTCGCTCTTTGACTTCATTGGCAGGACCGAAACGTCTCGAGGGGCTGGGCGCTGGAGCTAGGCACTAATCTAAGTGAAAAAAATTTATACTTATCCAGTAAAAATGCGTAACGCTGTTTTTAAGAGTTACGCATCTTCGATGATTAATTGTTTACATGAAATTACTCTGATGCTTCTTGTTCCGCCTTCAGCATTTCCATGTTTGGCTCCTGGCCGAACCATTCCTGATAGATTTTTTCATACGTTCCATTCTCGACGATTTTCTTGATTGCTTTATCGAAGTCTGCCTTCAGATCTGTGCCTTTCGGGAACAGGATTCCATAGTATTCCGCCTCGAAGCTGCCGCTGTCTTCAATGACCTTCAGTTTTTCTGTCGGGTTATTTTTTGCATATACTTCGACAACACCGTTATCCGCAACAACTGCATCTGCTCCGCCCGAGAGCATTTCCATGATTGCCAGGTTGTTATTATCAAATTTTTTGATATCCTCGTTATTCTTGCCGAGGAGCTTATCCATCGCTGCTTGCCCGGTTGTGCCATTTTGGACTGCCACTACCTTGCCTTTTAGATCAGCAGCGCTTTTAATATCACTGTCTTCACGGACAAGGATTTTATTGGTGGATAAGAAATATGGCAAAGAAAAATCATAGGTCTGTTTGCGCTCATCATTGATTGAGATCGATGATACAGCCAGATCAGCTCGCTTGCTCTTGATCTCAACAAAAATCGGATCCCAGCCGACATTCTCGATCTTCAGCTCATACCCGGCTTCCTTCGCGGCAGCTTTTAGAAAGTCAATATCGAAACCAACAATCTTGTCCCCTTCCATGTACTCAAATGGCGCATACGCTGCGTCCGTGACCACCCTTAGCTCCTTCTTTTCATCATCGGATCCTGTTCCTCCTGAATTGCTTGTACCGCATGCAGACACTATAAGCGCCATGATTGCCATCATCGCGATACCAAGAAATCTTTTTTTCATTCCGATTGCCCCCTCTTTTAAAAACGTGCAAACTTTAATAATTTATATGTATTCAGACGGGCTTGTATTACTTTTTACAGTGATAAGAAAAACTTATATTTAGAGATTCATTCCTTGTTATTTCCTTATGTTTCCTTTTAGATTAAGATTTTACTAGGGAGGGGACTGCATATGGCATTTAAATTTAAAGCAATTGATCATGTTCAGCTGGCAGCACCTAAGGGATCAGAAGAGCAGGCCAGGAGATTTTTCGGAGAAGTATTGGGTTTTGAAGAAATCGAAAAGCCGGCAGAGTTGAAAAAGCGAGACGGAGCATGGTTCCAGTATGGAAATTCTCAAATTCATATCGGGATTGAGGAACCATTTGTACCTGCACGCAAAGCGCATCCAGCGTTTGAAATTGAGAATATTGAGGAATTGAAACAGCATTTATCGGTTTCAGGGATTGATTTTATTGTAGATGACAAACTTCCAGGTGCGAATAGGATTTATGTCCATGATCCATTTGGGAATAGAATTGAATTGCTCGAATGGGTAAAAAGCTAAAGTAGTGGTCTCTGCTTGCTCGATTGGTTTTCAATCGAGCAAAAATTTGGTATAATATTTAGAAAAGCGAAATATTCGTTCCGAGAAAGAAGTGTTGATGGAATGACCCAGCAGCAAAAGGCGAAACGCAACTTGATGATCATGTGGTTCGCAAATTTCTTCATTGCCGGCAGCATGACAATGGTAATGCCTTTTCTCTCATTGTACATCGAAACTTTTGGAGATTTTTCAGAAAGGTATGTCCAAAACTGGTCAGGCCTGACGTTCAGTATTACGTTCGTAACTGCCTTTCTATTTTCACCTGTAATTGGAAGAATGGGCGACCGGTTCGGACGCAAGAGAATCCTGATTTTTATGGGAATCGGGATGGGCTTAGCCGTCTTTCTATTAGGATTTGCAACTTCCGTGTGGGAGTTATTTTTACTGAGAATGTTCATGGGATTATTCTCTGGCTTCATTCCTGTATCACAGGCACTTATTTCAACGCAAACTTCGAAGGAAGAAGCAGGCAAAGTATTAGGAACACTGCAAACAGGCAGTATTACAGGCTCATTGCTCGGCCCGATGCTCGGCGGGGTTCTTGCTGATACCTTAGGATATGCGACAACCTTCCAATCAACCTCGGCATTCATCGTCCTTTCTGGTCTGCTCGTATTCTTTGTCATGGAGTACAGAGTCGATATCAAGAAAGGAACAAAAACAAATTACAGCCGCAAAGAGGTTCTTCAGCATATTTTTAAAAATCCAATCATGGTCAATGTCCTGCTCATGTCGATGCTTGTGCAGATTGCTCATTTCAGTATCCAGCCAATCCTTTCATTATATGTGGGAGAGCTGCATGGTCCGGAAAACCTGGCATTCTTTTCTGGAATCGCCTTTTCGGCAGCGGGGCTTGGCAATTTGTTAATGGCCCGGAAATGGGGCCAAATTGCCGACCGGGTTGGCTATATTAAAATACTTGTCGTACTCCTGTTTTTATCAGCTATCATCTATCTGCCTGGCGGTTTTGTCGGTAACATCTGGCAGCTCGTCTTAATCAGGTTCCTCCTAGGAATCACCATTGGCGGCATCATCCCTGTCAGGGTGGCTTATATCAGGCAGGAAGCACCTGTTGCCATGCAGGGAGAAGTACTCGGCTACAACACGAGTCTCCGTTTCTTCGGAAACATTGTCGGTCCAGTGCTCGGCGGTTTCCTTGCGGGATACTTTGGTTTCACCTCGGTATTCGTACTGACAAGCGGACTCCTGCTGGTGAGCGGATTTGTCCTGTTTGCCTCGATGCAGCGCAATCCCCAGTTCGTTAGAGATACTTTTTAAAAATAAAACGGAAAAAGACTGGATCCTAGTGATTCAGTCTTCTTTACTTATTAAGAGTCAAATCCAAGTAAAAGCAACTCAGAAGTTTATATCAAAAATTTCCGATCGTCACATGTTCCATTAAACGACTCCTGCCACTGCCAGTTTTTATTCAGATGGAAGAATTATTCACATTACTGTTTTTCAACCGCTGCCTGAGGGAACCATTTACATATGAATGAAATTTAGAGGAAGAATAGGTTCATATTACATATGGAAAATCGGGTGATTTTATTTGGAAGTTCAAGCCTTGCAGGAGGTCGAAAAACTGGCCTTAAAAAAACACAAAATTTTTAAACAAAGCAAAACACGCTATCTGGCCAGGGCTGCCCTGGCTTCTATGTTCATCGGCTTTGGTGTGATTGTTGCGTTCAAGACGGGAAATCCATTTTATGTGGAACACTCGCCCTTTGCCTATCCTATAGCTGCCATTACCTTCGGTGCCGCAATTATCCTGATTGCCTATGGCGGAGGAGACCTGTTCACAGGAAACACCTTTTACTATACGTTTGCAGCACTAAGGAAAAAAATGGCCTGGCTGCAGGTGGCCAGTATGTGGATTTACAGCTATATCGGCAATATCATTGGCGCAGCTGCGTTTGCATTTTTGATTTACACAACAGGATTGTTTGATGATCATTCCGTGAACGGATTCTTGCTAAGTGTTGCTGAAAAAAAGACTCTTGCACCAACTTCAGAGCTTTTTTTCAGGGGAATTCTCTGTAACTGGCTCGTCTGCCTGGCGTTCTTCCTGCCGATGTCGATGAAGGGCGACGGAGCCAAGATGTTTGCAATGGTGTTTTTCGTCTATTGCTTCTTCATTTCGGGCTATGAACACAGCATCGCCAATATGTGCACCTTTGCGATCAGCATGGTCCTGGACGATCCTCAATCTGTTACTTTTCCAGGCGTGATCCACAATCTGATACCCGTGACGATCGGCAACCTGATTGGCGGTGGAATCATGATGGGCTGGATGTATTACTATGCGAACAAACCATTTTTTGAGGAATGATAAAGGGCTCAGATTTTTAGTCTGAGCCTTCCCTTTTGTATTTAATCGCTATTTGAACTGCCAGCATGGCGGACACTATAAATATGATGGTAAGTAGTACTTGATTACTCAGCAATTCTTGTGAATAAACTACCGCATTCACCGAAAACCAAAACAGGCTGCTGACTGCAGTGGCCGTGAAAAATAACCCCCATATGACCTCCTTGACTTTCCGGTATCTACGGCTCCCTTGGAGATGCTTTATGTAAAAATAGAACAAAATCCCAAGTATAACTACAATTAGTGAATAGCTGAATGGAAAAGATGCAGCTTCTTCATTCTTGTCAACCAGAACGATGTTCCCCAGAAATATTAGTTGAAGGGTTAGATTATAAAAAAGGGCAATTAAAAACAATAGCCATTCACCTAAATAAATAAAGGTCTTGCCGTAAATTCTCATCCCTCCTCCAAAACCATTTACCTTTATACTTCTTCCCAGATTCTAATTTTCCTTCACAATAAAACAGGATATAGAAATATTCTATATCCTGGTGACCGTTTCATTTCCAAACCGACATCGTATGTAACTGCTCTCTAGTGTTTTTGCTTGTAATAAGTAATCCCCAGCGCAAATGCCAGCACAGTTCCCTTCACAATATCCATCGCGTAATATGGTACCGACATCATCACGAGGCCATTTTGCAAAATGCCGATCAGCACTGCCCCGACAAAGGTACCGAATGCGTTCGGCTTGCCTGCTCCAAGAACGGAAAAGCCAATGAAAGCAGCTGCTACCGAATCCATTAAATAAGGTGAACCGGCATTTATTTCCGCAGTCATGACACGGGAAGCCAAAACGATTCCGCCAATTGCTGCGAATAAAGCGGAAAGCAGATACGCTGCTGTTTTATAGCGATTGACCGGGATACCTGAAAGCCTTGCCGCTTCTTTATTGCCGCCAATCACATACATATAGCGGCCGTGCTTTGTGTATGTCAGGAATATATGGACAACTATGACAGCGATCGCCATAATCAGGATAATCCATGGAACCTGCCCTATTTTAGCAAAAAACGGGCTGATTGTTCCTGTTGAAAAGCTTCCATCAGGGAGAATCATATTCTCCGAAACCGTTGCGCCCTTCGTATAAGTCAGCGCCGTTCCCTGGATGATGAACATCATCGCCAGTGTCATCAGCATGTCAGGAATCTTCAGCTTTACGATCATCAATGAGTTGAGTGCGCCGACAATCAGTGCAGCCCCGATTGCTGATAATACGGCAATCAAAGTGTTCTGCGAGAACCAGACGAACATCGAAATGACGATGGCGTTGGACAGGGATGCGACAGAGCCGACAGATAAATCAAAGCCATCAACTGTCAGCGAGATGGTGATGCCAATCGCGATGATGGTCACGATGGAAATCGAACGCAGGATATTAATGACATTATCACCGTTGATAAAAGAAGGATTCACTGCCGCGAAGATGGCGACCAGGACAAAAATTGTCAAAATCGTCCCATATTTATATAGGAACTGGAACAGTTCGAATGTCTTTTTCGGCGTTGGCTCTTGCTGCAATGGGAGTTTCGCTTCCATCCTATCTTCCTCCTGTTGAGTAAAATAAAAGTTCTTCTTCTGTTGTTGCGCCTGTTTCAAGCTCTTTGACAGGTTCACCGTCATAGAGCACGTAAACCCGATTCGTGATGCCGACGATTTCTGACAGCTCCGAGGATGCATAAATGACACCCTTCCCCTCCGCTGCGAGCTGGGCAATCAGCTCAAAAATATCACGTTTCGCACCTACATCCACGCCCTTGGTTGGCTCATCAAAGATATACACATCCGCATCGGCAATCAGCCACCTGCCAATCGCCACCTTCTGCTGGTTCCCTCCTGAGAGATTTTCAACTTTGGCATTTTCCGATGGTGTCTTGATGCCGAGGGCTTTTATGTACTCCTGGGCCGTTTTCTTTTCTGCCCGTCTGTTGATAAAGCCTAGTAATTTGGTGAACTTTTTGAGGTTGACCGCCGTAAGATTGGAGGCAACAGATTCAGCGACAAGCACACCTTCCTTGCGCCGCTCTTCAGGCACCAGGGCCAAACCGCTTTTTACAGCAGCATGAGGACTCGTAAGCTTAATGGATTTTCCTTTTAGCTTTACAGTTCCACTCGTTGTTGGTGACGCGCCAAACAGTGCTTTGCACAGCTCTGTCTTTCCTGCTCCGACCAGGCCGGCAAGACCGACAACCTCCCCTGCTTTTACATGCAGGGAAGTATTCTTCACTTTGTCTCCATCTGTTAGGCCTTCGACTTCCAGAAGAGTTTGACCGAACGTGCTGACCCTTGCCGGGAATTGGTCTTCCAGCTTGCGGCCAAGCATGTATTCAATCACCTGGTGAGTGTCGACTTCAGGAATAGCTTTTTTCACGACCAGCTCGCCATTTCGCATGATGGTAAGCTCATCGCACAATTCAAAGATTTCCGGCATTCGATGGGAGATGAAGATGATGCCCACATTCCTGTTCGCCAATCCCCGGGTGATCCGGAACAGCTCAGATGTTTCGGTATGGCTGAGAGGAGCGGTTGGTTCGTCGAGGATGAGGAACGAGCAATTGCTTGAGATCGCTCTGGCAATCAGCACAAGCTGCTTCTCTGCAAGTGTCAGCTCCCCGGCAAGCTTTTTTACAGGAATGCGAAGGTTCATCCCGGACAGAATGGCCTCAGCGTTTTTGAAAAGCTGTTTCCAATTAACCCAGTGCTTGTTTTCCATCGCCTGCACTGTTTGATTCAGCATGATATTTTCAGCCACAGTCAGCGACGGAATGATCGCTGTGTCAACCTCCTGGTAGACCGTCTGGATTCCGAGTTTCTGCGCATCGGCCGGCGTCCTTATTCCCACCTTTTCTCCATCCAGCTGGATTTCCCCTGTGTAGTGGTCATGGGCACCAGAAAGCACCTTCATCAATGTCGATTTACCAGCGCCATTTGCGCCAATCAACGCATGGATGCTGCCAGTTTCCGTGTTGAAATCCACACCATTCAGCGCACGCACTCCCGGAAAATCAATGCTGATGTTTTTCATTTGAAGTTTCATCCGGGTTCCCCCTCCCTATCAATCTGCAAAGCAGACACTCTCCTTGGTTTTGAGAGTGTCTGCTTTGTTTGGTTTGTTGAACTGGAAAAAATCGTAGGAAATTTCCAGTTCACCAATAAAGTTTGATTTTCGCCAATAAATTCCTGAAATCGCCAATAAATATGTGAACTCCGCCAATAAAAATCGATTTTCGCCAATAAATTTGTGAAAACCGCCAATATAATTCTCAACTCCTAAAACTAGGAGCACATTCTGAAGAAATAACGTTACTTTTTATAGTGATCCTTCAATTTTTCCATCCAATCTTCCAAAAATGCATCAGATTTGCCCCATCCTTCGATGATTTCAGCAAGATTAACCATGTTCACCGGATTTTTTGACTGCTGCAGCTGTTCCTGTGAAATCAGTGAGGCTTCAAGGTCATATGTTGCTGGTGCTTCTTCGCCAGCCAACTTTTTCGCCAGCAATCTCATATTTACTTCTCCGATCAGCTTTGGATC
Organism: Mesobacillus sp. QJM3NY_10; assembly: GCF_056173465.1. NCBI lineage: Bacteria > Bacillati > Bacillota > Bacilli > Caryophanales > Bacillaceae > Mesobacillus > Mesobacillus sp. QJM3NY_10. Next base: position 1,049,481 of record NZ_CM149675.1, on the reverse strand, counting down.
AACAGCGGCAGTGTATTTCCATGGGCTATCTTCTCCCTGGATTTCCTGCAGATCGGCATTGGATACATCAATTCCATAAATTTTGATTTCATCTCGGCCAGCTTCCTTGATGGCACGAGCTGCGCCGATCGCAAAAGCGTCCCATGTTGCGAAGATCGCGTCAATTTCTCCTTTTGGATGCTTGTTCAGCATCGCCGACACTGCGTTTTGTGTCTGGACGCTTGTATCAGCAGCGGCTACTCCGAACCTCTCAACCTCTTTGATTCCCGGATTCGCCTTCAGTGTTTCCTGGTAAACTTTATTTCTTCTGACCATTGGCGGGAAGCCATCGACCCAGAGGTAAACAATATTCGCTTCTCCATTTTGGTCCTTCACAAGCTGGTCGAGTGCCTGAGTTGCGAGAGCCTCATCATCCTGGGATGTGAGTGTGACGCCTTCTACCTGAGCCAGATCAGGATTGGAGTCAAAGGTAACGACGCTTTTGCCCTTTTCAACTAATTTCTTTACATCGTCTACTGTAGCTGCGTCATCTCCATGGGAAATGATGAAGCCATCATAGTCCTGCTGCAGCCCCTGGTTGATCGCGTCATGAAATTTGGCTGTATCTCCATTTGCTGTGAAGACGTCCACTTTGAAGCCGAGCGCTTCCCCTTCAGCCTTCGCTCCGGCTAAAAATTGCGCCGTATGGTCATCTCCGCCAATCTTGCGGATAACTTTGATTTTAACTTCCTCACCTTTGGCAAATCGCTCCGGCACTCCTTCAACTGGACCACTAGCAGTCTTCGTCTCTCCCCCGCCGCAGCCTGTAAGCAGCAAAGCAGAAGCAACTGCACTTAAAAATACCTTTTTAATTCCTTTTTTCATCTAAAATTCCCCCTTTAATTGATCTGCTTAAACCAAATAAAAAAACCTCTCCAGAAAAGAGAGGTTTCAAACGCAGTAGAATACAAAGGTCGGATTCCTCTCTTATCTTTCAAAACAAATAAATGTTTTGCAGGATTTAGCACCAATTCCATTTGGAACGGTTGCTGGGCGTCACAGGGCCAGTCCCTCTGCCACTCTTGATAAGAGAATTTCTTTATTAAGTTAATGTTGCAAATCGATAAATCTCACTTTAAACTCCTATACTCATATTGTCAATATTATTATGAAAATTTAATTATATTCTTTTTTTCGTATCAAGCAAAAAGGAAGATCCCAAATCGGAATCTTCCTTTTTCGGTTAACCTCTGCCTGCCGCGGTCATCCATTCGTACTGGCGAAGTTTTACTTCATAAAGTGTCAATGGGTCGCGATATAGTTCAGGATTAATTCTCATTTTTTCAAGTTCGTTCTTTCCATATTCGATTTCGGATTTTGCTTCTTCTACTGCTACTTCAAGAACGTTGAATGGGTTTTTGAAGAACAGATTCACATCACGTTCAATCGATTTTTCGAAAATCTCGAATTGCTGCAGGAATCTTTTCGCAATAGTTACGCCGATTTCATAATAATCCTCAGTCTCGAGATAGGTTTTGTATCTGTTATAAAGCATCGCATTGTTTTGCGGCAGCACTCCGAGCAGCTTGCCAGCGCTTTTCAAGAAGAACTGCTGCGGCGTCGAGCGATTCATGATGTTGACCTTTTCATAGTGGACACCGTTTGTCATTCGGTCTGCATCACGACGCCAGTCATCAAGCACCCTGAAATCACAGTCGAGGCTGATCCTTTCATCTCCATACATGGCATTAAAACCCTCGGCCATTTCATTCAAATAGTTTTGGCTTTGGTCGAATTCGTCCTTCGAATGTTGAATCCAGCCTCGTAAATCTTCATGGAATTTCGGCAGCACGGTTCCATCAAGATATTCCTGGATTTTCTTGTTCATTTCTTCGTCCATTTCAGCATGGATCTTTCCGAAATCACTGTCCTCCCTCACCAATTCCGAGCACCCACGCAATATTTCTGGAATCTGTTCAATGATTTCCGCACGGGTTTCATCTTTAATTTTTCGGTATGACTTCTGGATAGAACTTGACTTCTCTTCTTCAATATCTCCCAGCTGGTTAATGGCACCGTTAAGCTTGCTCACCATTTCTTCGTTCCAGCTGATTGATTCCATATGGTTATTCTCGATTTCAATCCGTTTATCAAGCAAATACGTGATCGCCCGTCTGACGAAGAATTGCAGTTTTGCAGTACGCTCCTGCTCAAAGTCGACTGTGCTTCTGTTTGTTCGTATGAAATCAGAGAAATCCCTCAGCTGCTTGCCTTTATCATAGTTAGATGAGAAAGCAAACATCTTCGAATCAGGATAATATTGGCTGATTTCAGCCCATGTCTGGTCAAAAACATCCATTGCCTCCTGCTGACTGTATATCACATCTATTTTATTCAACAAGAAGTGTATAGGCAGATCCGGGAAGTACTCTGAAATTTTCGAGAGGATTTCCCTTTCTTTTTCCGTAAAAGGATCATTCGCATTGAGCACGAAAAGCAGACTATCAGCAAATCTCAAGTAATTGTACAATGGATGCTTGTCATAGTTATTACTGTTGATCCCTGGAGTATCAATCAATGCCAATTCGTGTTCCCGCAGGAATGGGAACTCTGCCTTGAAATCAATGATTGTTTCATTCTTGTGCGTCTGACGGCGAACTCCTGACGCTTCTTTGAAGTCCTCGATATCCGTGATCTGGCGGACGTCCGTATCCGTAATTTCCTGGATTTCTGGATTCTCCTCATTCTTGAAACGGATGACAGCAGCAGTAGGTGCCATGATCAGCTCTTCCCCAACAATGGTATTGACGAATGAGGACTTCCCATTGCCAGTTATACCGGCGATCAACAGATTATGGACCTGTGATTCCTGCAGCTCCTGGACCATCCACTTAATCCTGTTGCCGACCTCAATCTCATGATTTTCCGCCCATTCAATGATCGTCTTGAATAGCTGCATGCTATCCTCATAGCCATCATGGTACTCGCGCGAATTCAGCACAAGATTTTCGGCATCGTGAATCGCGGACGAGGTGATGGTTCCTGGAAATACCTCATTCCATGCAATAATAGATGATGCCGATACAAGACTGTTAACAGGACTTGTGATTTTCAGCCAATTGGTAAGCAATTCAGGGATCAACGGTGAAATTTGCTTGATCAATCGATCGCCGTTAATCAACTCAAAATATGTGTCCTGATAGACGGCTGACAGATGGGTCCAGCCATCTTTTCTATTGCCGTCCATTCCGCTGAACAATTGGTTGAATTCCCTTAGCCATGTCATGTATGAACTTTGACCCTTATAGCTTTCCCACAGGGATACTGCCAACTGTTCAAACCGGCTTCTGTCCACCTGGAAAAGAACAGATAATGCTTCGTTAAAATAATCTGGTGCGAACTGAGCAGTATGCCCCTGTTCTACATATTGATTCAAAACGTCCAACCACTTAGGCGAACCGGTGCGAACACCTTCATTGACTGCCAGCTCGACTGCATTATCCCAGTCATGGTGCTCTTCAAAGAAAGCACGGGCAATCTCCGTTACACCAGGATAATCTGGATCAAGTGAAACTGATTTTTTGATGACAGCAACCGCTTTTTCAAGCTTTCCCTGCTCTATGTAGAGAGATAAAAGCTGAAGGCCGCTCTCGATTTTAAGAACATTGCTCTCCGTTTCAATCGACAGGTACAGCTCCTCCGCGGAAGTAAGCAGACCAAGCTCAAGGAAGGCATCACCCATGTTCTTTTTCGCCCACGGCTCGAATTCATTTGTAATGTTCTCCCACTTAAAAATCGCTGCTTCAAAATCTTTATTGTGAAAATATACCTCTCCCTGAGCAAAACGGATATACGACAAATCTGGCATATCACTCTTCTGCTCTTCAAGGTAAAGTTCCCCGAGTACACGAACAGGATGTGTCCTGTTTCCTGATTCCATATAAGTTTCAAAATACGACTTTTTGATTAATTGCTCTTCAAATGTCATGACTTTCCTCCGACTTCTCATAATGATCAATCCAAAAAAAGAGCCTTCGGACTCCTTCAGGCATTAAAATTTGTATTAGCTAACTGTTCTTTTTCCCTTTTGCGCCTTGCCCTCAAACCTTATCATTGTATTCTATCAAACTATTTTTCATTCAAGATTTCAGCCAGCTTTCAGTTTTGCTACAAGCACTGCAAAAATTGTAATCTTTTTAATAAATGAACCAGTTATTTGCCAGTTGCTGTCGAATGGTGATGCTAACTATATCTTTCGAACTATATCCTGGGTTTATGGGTAAGAAATGAAGTTTGTCACACCGCAGATAGGGCAAAATCATTATAATGAAGGTAACAAGTCGACTGAATAAAGGAGATTATTATGCTTACTTTGAAACTTATGGGCACTCCCCTCGAACATATTAAATCACAACATATCAAAAACAAATCTGTCATCAGGAACAACAAAACGCTTGCTACAATCAAGGAAAGTGGAAAAGAAGTTGAATTCCAGATCGATCCATACCTTGACCTCGATGAATTTCAATTTCTACGGGATATTATCATCGATCTCAGCTATGGGAACGAAGCCGCCATTGATGAAAGAGACTGCCAGCTAGGCTATCTGGAGAACGGTGAGAAGGCGTACTTGATCAAGAACTGGGAAGAGTGGAAGGTATTCTTGATGAAAGCCAAATTAAGGACACTAGAAGGCCAGAACGTCCAGGCCTTAAATCCAGAAGGCGAAGAACTCGGATCCGGCCTGCTTGCTGAATATGAAATCGCTGAAAATCCGTTCCGAATCACAAGCTGCACCTTGATCACCCTATTTGGGGAAAGGAAGTTCGAAGGGGAAAATATTAGGATTGTGCCGACTAATCAGTTTAGCTAACGACACGAATACAGCAAATAGAAAAGCAGCGGACCCATCCGCTGCTTCTTCATTATTCTTTATTCAATTCATCAATCAGCTGCTTGGTCCGTTTCGCATTTCCTTCCGCGAAGTTTTCAAGGCGTTCCTTCAGCTCAGGATCGTCGTGGACTCGTTCAGCTGTTATTAAGTAAGTACGCATCAAATCTTCTTCAATCTCAACGGAATTTTCAAGTACTTCCTCAATTGATTCTTTTTTGCTGTCGTGATGAAAAAAAGAATGGGAAACCATGTTCAATCCTCCCTTTCAGACTCTTTTCGTAACAATCAGGCAACCAATTCCAAGTGCTGCCGCAAATTGTCCATATCCAAAAAGAGCTCTCTTTTTATCATCGCCACCAGCTTACTTTTTATACTCTGCCTTCCTCCAAATGAAGAAGGCCGTTGTTGCCAACAGAGTCGAAATCAGCGCGACAATCACCGCACCATATACACGCTCATCTTCATGGCCATAATAACCCTCGATCGCATTGGATAGTGAGAACACGTTGATGGCCAGGAACAGGAAAATCGAGAAAAAAGCAATTCGTTTTTTATCCATGCCTTACTTCCCTCCCTACTGCAAACACCTTGCCATCCTTGATTTCAAGAAGGATTTTTGGAAGCTCGCGCTGCGGCGGTCCTGCCATAGGCTGGCCGCTGTCTACATTGAAATAACCTTTGTGGCAAGGGCACAGCAAGACATTTTCCTTATGCTCATAAAAGACTGGGCATTGAAGGTGAGTACATTTATTATTGTACGCGACAAATTTGTCCTCCGGTGTCCTCACCAAAATGGCCGGTTCATTCTTCGTCGGGTAGTTGAAGTTTCTTGATTCGCCGACTGCCAGGTCTTCGATATCGGTGATTTCTACTCGCTTCACTTCACCGTTTTCATCGCGCAGGAATGTGAAGATTCCGAATGGAGTCGTTGCAAGTCCGATGGCGACCGTGGCACCAAACGAAGCTTTTAAAAACGCCCTTCTATTCAAATGAACATCGTCTTTCCTGTTCAGATTATCGATCAGCTTGATCATATCTTTATCATCTTCATGATGTGTCTGTTTTTTATCATCACTCATAGCCAAATCCTCCTGTTCCTAGAGCTAAAACTTAGCATCGATTTTTTCTGCCAGATTTAGATATTCCTTGAATAGCGGGGTATATTCCGTTGCAATTGCAGGTGTCTCACTATTCTCATCCGCTTCCTGGATCGGCAGTTGTCCCAGCAATTCCGTACCAAGCTGTGCTGCTAGGTCCTCGCCACCGCCTTTGCCAAAAATGAAATATTTCTGGTCACTGTCTTCAGGCTTGAAGTATGACATATTTTCAACCACGCCGATGACTTCATGCTTGCTCTTGATCGCCATTGACCCAGCGCGTTCAGCAACGAATGAAGCAGCCTTATGCGGTGTTGTCACGACGATTTCCTTGCTTTGCGGAATCATCAGGTGCATATCGAGAGCGACATCTCCCGTACCCGGAGGCATATCTAGGATGAAATAATCCATTTCTCCCCACAGTACATCTTCGGTAAAATGCTGGATCATCTTTCCGAGCATCGGCCCGCGCCAGACAATTGGTTCATTGTCCTTTACAAGGAAGCCCATTGACATCACTTTAATGCCGTGCGCTTCAACCGGAATGATTTTTCCGTTGAAAGTTTTTGGTTTTGCATCTATGTTAAGTATTTTCGGTACACTGAATCCGTATATATCAAGGTCGATGATTGCAACAGACTTGCCAAGCTTTTGGAGCGCGAGCGCAAGGTTCACTGATAGTGAAGACTTCCCAACTCCGCCTTTTCCGCTTGTCACCGCCAGCACATTTCCTTTTAACATGTTAAGCACCTCTTTTTTTGGATGGGTTAGTATTCCCTACCTTATATCAAATTAGTTGAAACCCAACTGGAAAAAATCGCTCTTAATTTCCAGTTCGCCAATATATTTTTATTTTCGCCAATAAAGTTGTGAACTTCGCCAATATAATTTTATTTTCGCCAATAAAGTTGTGAAAACCGCCAATAAAATCAGATTTTCGCCAATAAACTTTAAAACTGGGCTAAATCCAGAAAAATAGAGCCGGCCCTAATGAACTTAGCGCTCTTTTCTGGCCGGCTCCATTAAATTATGACTGCGAATCAGTATAAACACCGAAGAATTCAGGTACGTAATCCCATTTATTGCCCTCTTGCGGCTTTTTTCCTTCAACAAGATTCATTTGGGTACGTTTTCTGCGTAATTGCTGCATTTCATCGAAGTCGATGAAGCGGATTGCATCACTCGGGCAAACAGATGCACACATTGGCGCGATATCATGACGAGTTCTGTCATAGCACATATCACATTTGTACATTTTGTTCGTCTCGAAGTCGAATTTAGGAATACCGAATGGACAGCCGAATGTACAGTTGCGGCATCCGATACATTTTTCTTCCATCGCTGACAGCACGACGCCTTCATCCGTGATCTGGATGGCGTTGGCCGGGCAGACACGCGCACATGCCGGGTCTTTACATTGCATGCAAAGCATCGGGAATGTCTGGCGGGATTCAGTGAAGTCTACATATTCTACATAGTTCCGTTCCTTGGCATCATGGTCCCCACACTCACGGCAGGCTGCCTGGCAGGCACGGCATCCGATACAGCGTTCAAATTCTAGATACATAATTTTATTCATAATAGCCGTTCCTCCTATTTAGTCAGCTTTTCGAGTTTTACAGCACAGACTTTAAATTCAGGCATCCTTGAGAATGGATCCAGTGCCGGGCTGGTCAATTGGTTGACTGCCAGCTTTTTGCCCCAGTGGTAAGGGACGAACATCGTGTCTTTGCGGATTGCTTTTGTTATTTTAACCGGTGTGATCATCTCGCCACGCGGTGTGGAAAGCTTCACTCTTTCACCGTTTTCAATCTGGTACTTACTTGCCAGTTCTGGGTGCATTTCAACGAATGGCTCAGGGCATTGCTCCATTAAGAAGTCAACACGTCGTGTCTGGTTACCTGATAAGTAATGGAAGACCACGCGGCCTGTAGTCAGCCATAAAGGATACTCGTTTGATTGAACCTCTGAAGGTCCTCTGAAATCGCAGACTGCAAGATTCGCTTTACCATCTTCCGTAGCAAAACGCTCCTGGAATACGGATGGAGTTCCTTTGTGATCTTCTGCTGGTGCTGGCCAGAAAACGCCGTCCTGCTCATCAATTTTTTCGTAAGTTACACCGTAGTAATCAGCCTTACCGCCTTTTGAAGCGTGGCGAAGCTCGTCAAAAATCTCTCTTGGTTCGTTGTAATCGAAGTACTTTCCTTTACCAAGACGTTCAGCGATCATGCTCATGATTTCCCAGTCCGGCTTCGATTCTCCAATTGGATCAACCACTTTACGGATACGGATGACACGGCCTTCGATGTTTGTAGTCGTTCCTTCGTCCTCCGCCCAAGTCGTTGCTGGAAGAACTACATCTGCAAGCTCAGCTGTTTCTGACATGAAGAAGTCGTTTACGACAAGGAAATCAAGCTTCTCTAGTGAATCCTGGACATAGTTGATATTTGGTGATGAAACAACCGGATTCGAACAGATGACATGCAATGCGCGGATTGTCTTGTTCTGCATCAGGTGGAACATTTCGTATGCGGAAACGCCTTCCTTCGGCATTTCTTCTGGCTTGATGCCCCAAACTCCTGCGACATGCTCGACATCTTTAGGGTTTGCGATTTTACGGTATCCAGGAAGCGCGTCTGCTTTCTGTCCGTGTTCACGTCCGCCCTGGCCGTTGCCCTGACCTGTAAAAGTAGCAACGCCTGATGCGAATTTGCCGATTTGGCCTCTTAACAATGCCATTGATGTATATAGACTTACATTGTCAACGCCAGAAGTCTGTTGTTCCGCACCGCGTGCGAACATGACCACTGAGCGTGGTGATTTACCGAAAATGTGCGCTGCCTTGATGATTTTCTCAGCTGCGACACCTGTAAGCTTTGATGTATATTCTGGCGTGAATTTCGCCGTCATTTCTTTTAATTCTTCAAAATTGTTGCAGCGTTCCTGGACATATTCATTATCCACGTAATCATGCTTGATTAGGAGGTGCATGATTCCGTTCGCCAAAGCTGAGTCTGTCCCTGGAAGCAGGTCAAGGTGGACGTCAGCAACTCGTGCTGTTGCAGTTTCACGCGGATCTGCTACGATGAATTTCGCGCCTTTGTCCTTTGCCTTCCAGAACCATTGGATACTAGTCGGATGGCATTCCGCTGTGTTGGAACCTGCCATAAAGAAAGTATCAGTGTGCTCAAGCTCAGTCCAAGGAAGCGTAGACCCACGGTCCATGCCGAGTGTTTTGTTGAAACCGCCGGCAGCAGAGCTCATGCAGTAACGGCCGTTATAGTCAATGTAACGAGTGCCAAGGCCGACACGGGCGTACTTACCAACAAGGTAACACTTCTCATTTGTCATCGACACGCCCCCGTAAACGCCGACCGCATCTTTTCCGTAGTTTTCCTGGATTCCTTTATACTTGCTCTCGATCAAATCCAGTGCTTCGTCCCACGTTGCTTCTACGAACTTGCCGTTCTTTTTGATCAGAGGAGTTTTGATTCGGTCTGGGTGATCGATCGTCTGGTAAGCAGTGACCCCTTTAGGACACATCTTCCCTTTTGTTAAAACCCAGTCATAACGCGGTTCTACACCGACAACCTTGTTATTCTTTTCGTCAACTCGGATGTGCATGCCGCACTGCATCCCGCAGTAGCAGCAGTGGGTTGTGACTAGCTTTTCACCTTTGCGGATCTGGTTTTTTACGCCTTCTTTAACGAGAAACTGGCTCATCTACTTTTTCCTCCTTTAAATCCTGGTCAAGTCCGTAAAACTCTTCCGAACGCTTTTTGCTAAAGCCTGATATGTGAATACCGTTATTTGTATTAACTGGTCCGTATGGATTGCCTTTTGGTGCTTCAAGATTCATTTGTTTCAATGCTCTCATCCTGCGGCGGCAGCCCGTGCAGTAGTCTGACAGGTAAGTGCCATCTGCAAGCTGCAGGTCGAAGTTCTGGCTTTTTAAAATTGCCTGGACATCCGCAATCTGGTCATCATTGCTGTATGGCTGTCCGCAGCTTTTACATGATTTCGTATCCACTTTGACCACCTCTTGATAACTCATTGGAACAGCTGTTGCCAGCGGCCTGATTGGCACGTGGAACAGTTTACCGAACGGGAAGTACATAAGCATGATGATGACTGTAACCTGGTGGATGAGCGACATATAATGGTGCATCCATCCATCAAGGAATGTGTACTGAATTGTCAGGATCAAGCCTGTAACTGTTACTGCCAATAGAATGATTAATGGCAGAATATCGAACTCGAATCGCTGGGTTACTTTTACATCATAATCAGTGATGCGTCGGTAGAGAGCCATCCCCGCTCCGATCAACACCATGATCGCCCCGATATTCAAACCGTTATAAACGATTTCAGCGAACAGTCCGTGAGCCGCCATCGTGATGGTCGGCATATCGAACACGATGATCTGGTATGTTTCCGGGTCAATCAGATCAAAACGCATCCAACCGAAGGTAAGCCCGAAGGTGATAGCGAATGAAATGATGCAGCCCCAAGAAATCATGAAGTGCTGAATGCCGCGGTAGATCCCGCGCTGGAAAATGAATTTTTGCAAAATGATATTATCGATTAAGGTTTTAACTAACGCTTTTGAATTTCTTTTCAATCTTTCTTTATTAAAAAGGTTATCAACACTCCGCTTTGCCACCCTGTTAGTGGCTTTGCGCCACATCCAGAAGCTCATCCTGATTGTCAGGCCAATCGCAAAGACTGTTGATGAGATTGCATATCCCAGAAGCGCCATATCAATATGGACAAACTTCGATGTTGAATACCACATTGAGAAAAACAAGATCATTACTACGACAAAGGAATACATGCTTGTTTTGGAGTAAAAAGATTTCTCGAATTTGTACAACTTTGCTACCTCCCTGTAAATCGTTCCCGATTTCAAAATTCATCTTATCATGGAAAAACAGTCTAAATAGGGTTAAATTGTAAACACTTTGTGAATAGTGAAAAATTGATTTAATAATGTTTATAAGCCCTAATCTCCACTGTGTACCTTACTTATCTAAATCTTAAGGGAGGCAGAATAAAAGATATGTGAAGTCCGTCACACCAGATTAAGTGGACACAAAATCGTAATAAATTCGTGATGGACTTAACATTTCATCATCATTCTCCAGGCAGCAGCCAAGTTATATTCTGCTTTTTTTAGTGGATGGTAAAATGGTGGGCTTGAGTAAGTTGAGTTATTAGAAGTCCGGCATGCTTATGCCCTATACTGAAACTATCAAGCTAGAAAGGTTGGGGGAGTTATGGACAATTTCAAAGCTTTTATGGTGAACAAGACAGATACTGATTTTTCAGCAGAGGTAAAAACGATTGGGCTGGAGGATCTTCCTGCGGGTGAAGTGGTGATCAAGGTTGCCTACTCAAGCGTCAACTTTAAAGACGGGCTTGCGAGCATCCCGAATGGCAAAATTGTCAGATCCTATCCCTTCGTCCCTGGCATCGACCTTGCAGGTACGGTTGTCAGTTCAGAAGACAATCGCTTCAAGGAAGGTGATGAAGTCATCGCCACCAGTTATGAAATAGGGGTTTCCCACTATGGAGGGTTCAGCGAATTTGCCCGAATACCGGCAGACTGGATTGTGCCTTTGCCTGAGGGACTAAATTTACGGGAAGCCATGGTTTTCGGAACAGCCGGGTTCACCGCAGCATTGTCCGTGCACCGACTAGAAGAGAATGGACTTACTCCAGAGAAGGGGAAAGTTCTCGTTACGGGAGCAACCGGAGGAGTTGGCAGCGTCGCTGTGGCGATGCTGGCGAAAAGAGGGTATCACGTCGTTGCCAGCACTGGGAAAGAATCGGAACATAACTTTCTTCACGAAATTGGTGCAGCCGAGATCATCAGCCGCGAAGACCTTGCAGGTGAAAAAATAAAACCTCTGGACAAACAACTCTGGGCGGCAGCCGTTGATCCGGTTGGCGGCAAGACATTGTCAGCGATTCTCAGCAAGCTCGATTACAACGGTTCTGTCGCAGTCAGCGGTTTAACTGGCGGAACTGATGTCCCAACAACCGTTTTCCCGTTCATACTGAGAGGAATAAACCTTCTTGGCATCGATTCCGTGTACTGCCCAATGGAGACGCGAAAGCTTCTTTGGCAGCGAATGGCAACCGACTTGAAGCCAGAGGGATTATTGGAAACGATTGAAAACGAAGTGTCATTAGAAGAACTGCCTGGCGTCCTTTCAAGAATCTTAAAAGGTGAGAACCGTGGACGGACGATTGTGAAAATGTAAAAAAATCCCGAATCCAGTTTCATACTGGTTTCGGGATTTTTTAGAGGAATCGATCAATTAATTTTGTGCTGCCAGCTGCTTTGAATCTATTTTTGCCAGATGACCGCAGTCGTTCAGGAACATCACTGTCTTTTGTACTCCATTCACCTTGAGCAAATGAATTCCGGTATCTCCTGTAGGAAAATAAGTATCCGATAAAACTGGCAGATTCAAGAAAGCTCTTAACAGGTTAGAAATCATTCCGCCATGTGAAACAATGGCAATTCGTTTCCTTCCTGCACTTTCTGCAAGTATCTTTGAAAATACTGTTTGGGCGCGGAAGCGGAATTCTAGTTCTGATTCGCCTGCTTCAATAGGTTCATGAGGTTTCCTGCCTCCCTCTGGTTCTGGATAGCGCAATTTGGCCTCAGCAAACGGCAAACCTGCAAGAACACCGTTATTGAACTCTCTCAAACTATCCTCTTCGATGACCGGGATTCCCGTTTCTTGACTAAGAATTTCTGCCGTTTCTCGTGCGCGTTTCAGGGTGCTTGCCCAGATGACCTCTGGCATGTATTTCTCTTTTACCACTTTCGCCATTTCCTTTGCCTGCCTGCGGCCATGATCTGTCAGCAGCAAATCCGCCCGGCCCTCATGCACCTGAAGAATATCTCCCTCCGACTCACCATGCCTGATCAATAGAATTTCCATGTCTTTTCCCCTTTTAAAAAGTATATTAAAAGTTATTCTACATGGTCATGAAAATCCCTTTTAACGACGGTAAATTTGGATGCCCCCCTGAGTGTACTCTTTTTCTCCATAAAAAATGACTCACATTTTCACATGAGTCATGTTCCCTATTTTACAGGACCAAGGCTTGATCTTCTGATCACCTGGTTGATTACTTCAGAAAACACAAGCCCAACGGCTATCGCTCCAGAAATCATCGAAGCTTTTGCTGCCAAAGAAAGGGCTACACTATAATCATTTTCCACGAAGTTCCTCATTGCATCGTAGGCAAGACCGCCTGGCACCAGCGGGATAATTCCCGCTACACTAAAAATAATGATCGGCGTCCGGTAAGCCTTCGCGAATACCTGGCTGACAACTGCGATTAAAAATGAAGCCATTAATGTGGCAAAAATCGTCCCGAAACCATTAATATCTAGCGCAAAATAAACCATCCAGCCTACCATCCCGGAGAAGCCGCATTTAACCAATGATTCTCTCGGCGCGTTGAAAATAATACCGAACGCAGCGGAGGCAATAAAACTCGTTATTAGCTGTTCAACATAAATCATCGCAATTTCTCCTGCCTATAAAAAAGATAAAATCGCCGCAATTCCTGAGCCAATCGCAAATGCCGTCAGCAGTGCTTCTGCTCCTTTTGATAACCCTGATACTAAATGGCCGGCCATCAGATCCCTGACCGCATTCGTGATCAGCAAGCCCGGCACAAGCGGCATCACCGATCCAATGATTATTTTATCAAGTTCCTGCCCTAGGCCAAATTTCACAAAAAAGAATGCTACCATCCCAATAAAGAAAGAAGACAGGAATTCGGCGAAGAATTTTACCGGTACAATCCTGTGAAAATAAACGACCAAGAAGAAACCAATACCTCCTGCTGCCATTGATGGCAGGAAGTCGAGCCAGCTTCCCAGGAACATAATTGTAAAACAGCCGCTCGCAATCGCTGCTGCAAGGATTTGAATCATAAACGAATAGGTCAGGTTGGCTTCCTCAATCTCCCCTAGGAGCTTGCAGGCTTCCCCCAGATCGACATCGCCGCTGCTGATTTTTCGCGAAACGCTGTTGACCATCGCCACTTTTCGCAAATCCGTTGTCCGGTCTGAAATCCGTACGAGTTTCGTTCTCTCGGGGCCAACCCCTTCTACTGAAAAAATAATGCCGGTTGGGGTCACATAGCTGTGCGTCTTATCAATGCCGAACGCAGAAGCCATCCGCGACATCGTGTCCTCAACGCGATATGTCTCAGCACCGCTTTGAAGCATGATTTTCCCCGCTAGCATGCATGCACGCATCACTTCAAATGTTTGATCCTGATTCTCCATAAAAGTCCTCACTTACCAATCCGTACTGTCTAAATTTCTTTATCAGTTTAAATCAAAACAGAGCCTATTAGCAACCATAGAAAAAACCAGCCCTTCACACAGGGCTGGCTTCTCAGGAAACAGCTTCCTCCGGCTGACGGATAGCTTTTGTACGTCTCCCCTTTAAAATGGTCAGAACTAATGCTATTAAGATAAATCCACTGGATATCTGGAACAAAGTTCCCAGTTCAATATACTGGGCCAGGACGCCGAAAACCAACCCGCTTAAACCGATTCCCAGGTCAATGGATGAGAAGAACATTCCATTCGCGACTCCACGTCGGTTTGCCGGTGTAATCGATAATGTCCATGATTGCAGAGTTGGAATCAATGAACCGAATCCTATACCGAATAGTACTCCAGCAACAGCAATCATCATATTGGAATGAGCAAATGACAGCACCCACATACCTGCGAATGTAATGGAGATTGTTAGAATGACAAGACCGATTGGTCCTTTCTGATCAAACCATTTTCCGGCAACCGGACGTGAGAGTGATGCAAAAACCGCATTACACAGGTAAAACAAGAATATTTGCTCGATTCCGCGTTCTTCGCCAAAAATGACAATGAATGTGACAATCGTTCCATAGCCCAGACTGATCAACAACGTCAAGACCGCAGGGAACCAGCCAGATTTCTCAACAAGCGATCCCAGGTAGGTGAACTTTAAGTCTTCTTTCTTCGTCTCTAAAACCTGATCAGGAGTTTGGTAGTGAACCGATGCAAGCAACAGCAAGGCAATGGCGCCAAGTACCCCCGAAATGTAAATGAGGTTTTCAAAGGTAGTAACCTGGTATAAAAAGATTCCCAGACTCGGTGCTATAATCATCCCGATTGTTATCGAAAGACCAAAATAGCCCATTCCTTCCCCAAGCCGGGAGTTAGGGACAACATCCACTGCTGCCGTTCCGTTTACTGTTGTAGACCAGCCCCATGCAAGACCATGTAACAATCGAAATGCAAGGAAAATGACAACGACCTGAGACAGCGGATATAGGAATGTAATCAATAGAAGCATCAGGGCACCGATCAAGACAAGCGGTTTTCGTGCTTTATATTCAAGCATAAATCCAATGAACGGCCGGCTCAAAACAGCCCCTATCGAGAATAGCGCGGTAACAAGACCAATTTCAGTCCCGCTCGCACCGATTGATTTTATATATGGTGGCAATGTAGGAATCAACATCTGGAATGACATAAAGATAAATAGATTCCCGACCATCAATTTAATGAACGAAGAGGTCCATAATGGCTCTTTCGGTAGTGACAATGTATATCTCCCCTTTTACTAAAAGGCTGTTTTCGTAAAGATTGTTGTTAAAATCCTAAAGCCGATTTTAACGTGAAAATAGCTATTTTCTAGTTCGGTATTAAGTGTGCAAGCTCTTTTCTCTTAATAATCTTTAATTTTGTGAAGAAACATAGGTCATTTAATCCTATTTTGTAGTCAATAGCAACAAAGTTTGAGAAAAGAGCCTACTAAAAAAAGAAAAAAATCTTCTGCAGAAGAAGATTTTCGTGTATTTCGCATCTCTAAATAATAGCACAGCACACAGTATAAATAAAAGGGAAATTTTGTTTTATTGGAGGTATTTAGGATTTTGCTGCGCATTTGATTTATTGAGTTCATCGAAAATGTCAGGCTTTGCCGATTCCGGCTTCTCGTCAATTTTCATGATCATCGCTGGGAGATAATCATTTAACATCTTTTTAAACTCTCCGACCGTGAGCGGTTTTGCGTCATCCTCCAGCTCATATCCAATCTGGCCATTAGGTTCAATTGTTGCAAATTTAACATCTTCCAGTTTCGTAATCCCTTTATTCCTCAGTCTCATCTCCAGCTGGTCAACTGTCAGCCTAAGCTTCTTCAAATTCTTGATATTAAGCTGCCCATTTTGGATGATGATTTTTGATTTCCCTGTGATGAACTTTTCAAAGAAGTTAAATTTAAGCTGTAGATACTCCAGAATCACAATTGCAGCGACAAAAATAGCTGCCCCGGCAATCGCCTTCCACATGCTCTTTTGCACAATTGGCTGAACAATGATTGTTCCAAGTGAGATCATGACTACTGTTTGCGCCAGAGTCATTTGAGAAATAGACTTCCTGCCCGCGATTCTCAATAATAGAATTCCTGATAAAATCAAAAAAGCCGTTTGCCATACAAAAGTGAAATCCATAAGCGCCTCCCAGAAAAATCTCTACCATTAATTTCTCCATTAGGGGATTATTTATGAGACAAAAAAACGGCACTACATGGAGTGCCGTCCTATAAACTCTATTTAAGATGTTACAGGTTTTTCGATTACAATTTCTGCTCTGGTGACATTCACCGGATTTGAGATTGTATCATCGACCGGACATGTTTTAGCAATGAAATCTGCCAGGGCCCTGATGTTTTCTTCCGGAGATGGCGATTTAATATAGTAGGTATAACGAATATCTGAATAGCCGCGGCGCACATCTGACTTGTTCATAAACCCATCGGTGTCAAGGTCCCCTTCCAATTCGACGCGGAAATCCTCTAATACTACTCCGAATTTTTGGCTGTACACTCGTGCCACGATGGATTGGCAAGCTCCTAATGCACCAAGAAGCATTTCCACAGGATTCATCCCCTGGTCGGTCCCTCCTAAATTGACAGGCTCATCAATCGTGATATGGAACCCCCTGGCCTGAACATCCACCTTCACCCCTTCTTGCAATGCAGCAGTGGCTTTGAAAATTTCTTTTGGCATGATATTCCCTCCTTTATATTTTCACCTCCATTTTCCTCTTTTTTAAGCTGATTTCCTTCTTAAAATAGCCAATGACACAAAAGGTTCATGATGTTTTGTACAGATTGTGAAACGATGAACATATCATGAATCTAATATTTTCCCAACTCCATTTAGGTTTCTTACTAACTTGCTTTGGATAAATAAAGATGTATGAATTTTCGCACATTTTAAAGGAGGAGCATATGAAAAAGATCAGTATTTTTGCAGTAGCACTCGTGTTATTTAGTTTTATTTTATCACCATCATTCTCCAGCCCAAAAGCATCCTTGCCTTCAGTTGAGCTGGACCCGAAGCTTGAAAGCCTGCTGGCTAATCCATTGAGCAATGAAGAAGTTGAACTGATCATCACTTATAAAGACATGCCATTGCTTTCGGATATTAAGCTTTTAAAACTATTAGGTTTCGAGGTGAACCCTTTCAGCGAGCTTCCAATAGTGGCAGTTAAAGGGAAGATTGGCCTCATCAATGAACTGCTCCTTACGGCAACCAATATTGTCTCGATTTACGCAAGTGATGATCTGGAATATTTCCTTCGTGACAGCAGGGCGCTAATCGGCGCAGAAGCTGTTTGGAACGACCTGGGCTACACCGGGAAAGGAGTTACTGTTGCTGTAATTGACAGCGGCATCGATGCCACCCATCCTGATTTGCAGTACGGTGAAAAGGTTATCCAGAATGTGAAATTCGTTGTTGGTGACCTTTTCGGCAACCAGCCTCTTTACCTTGAGAACCAGTTAAACACAGACACCACCTCTGGCCACGGCACCCATGTTGCCGGTACAATTGCCGGTAGCGGGACCTCTAGCGATGGCCTATATAAAGGAGTTGCGCCAGACGCTAAATTAGTCGGGCTTGGCGTTGGCGAGGCCATCAATATTCTTTGGTCACTGGAAGCTTTTGATTATGCCATTAAGAATCAAGAAAAGTACGGAATCGACATCATCAGCAACAGCTGGGGTTCAACCGGGGAGTATTCTCCTGATCACCCAATCAATGTCGCTTCCAAAAAAGCGCATGACGCAGGCATGACCGTTGTGTTTGCAGCAGGAAATGAAGGTCCAGATGATAACACGCTAAACCCATACTCAGCGGCTCCTTGGGTCATAAGTGTGGCGGCCGGAACCAAGGATAAACAACTTGCCGACTTCTCATCACGTGGTGTGGCGGGAGATGAATACCTGCACCCTGATATCACAGCTCCAGGCGTCGATATCGTGGCAACCCGTTCTTCCACCGGCATTGTCATGAATCTATTAGGTACAGTCACCGATGTCTCTTATATCGATGGAGTTCACCTGCCTTACTATACAACATCAAGCGGCACAAGCATGGCTGCACCACATATTTCTGGTGTTGTTGCTTTAATGAAGGAAGCTAACCCTTCTCTCAATCCGGATCTGGCACTCGACCTGATGATTCAAACCGCCGATCCAATGCCTGGATACCAGCTCCATGAAGTGGGTGCAGGCTACGTCAACGCCTATGGAGCAGTCCAAGCAGCCTCATCCAGTAAGTAACCACACTATCAAATAAAGATAAGGAAAAATAAACCAGAATCCTCCTCGATACCGGGGAGGATTTTTCATGTGACAAATACCACATTGCACCTCTTGTATTTCCCACTAATATGCGTTACGTTTGAATCAAAAACCTGAATATTCGGAAAGGGGATGCTTTAGATGCTTGATTGCAGGGATGAGGTTTTATTTTATACGAAGCAGCTTGTGAACATCGGGAGCATTGTCAACACAAATGGAGAGAACGAGATTGCCCAGGCACTTTATACGATGATTTCATCGTTTCCTTATTTTATAGAGAATCCGTCACACGTCATCAAACCGCAAACCCAGAATGATGTACTCGAACGTTACAATGTCATGGCTTTTGTAAAAGGCACAAAAGGAAACAGCAACCGTACTGTCATTTTGATGGGGCATCTTGACACAGTAGGAATTGATGATTTTACACAGCTGGCTGATTTGGCATTTGATCCGGACCAACTGCTTGTTGAGCTAAAAAAGGAAAAGCTGCCAGCCCTTGTAGATGAACATGCTCAATCAGGTGAATGGATGTTTGGCCGCGGTGTGCTTGATATGAAGAGCGGCGTCGCTTCCAACCTTTATCTCCTGAAATACTTCTCTGAACACCCAGAGGAGCTCGATGGCAATCTTGTTTTTTTAACGGAGTGTGATGAAGAGGACAGTTCGTATGGAATCCTCTCTGCAGTCAAAGACCTGAACGTTTGGAAAGAAGAGCACAACTTTGAATATGTCGCTGCAGTCAATAGCGACTTTGTCTCACCCCGGTATTCGGAAGATAAGAACCGCTATATCTATAAAGGGACTGTCGGAAAGCTTCTCCCTTCTTTTTACATTACAGGCTCTGAAACGCATGTCGGTTCCGCTTTCGAAGGTCTTGATCCAAACCTGATCGCTGCAGAATTGACGAGACAAATCGACTATAACCCTGACCTGTGCAATGAAGCGTTCGGCGAAACGACGATTCCTCCGGTTTCCCTGAAGCAGATGGACCTGAAGCCAAACTATACTGTGCAAACGGCTCTAGCTGCTTATGTTTATTACAATTTCTTCATTCACTCTTGGACGCCAAAGGATGTTTTGGAAAAGTTGAAGGAGCAAGCTCATATCGCTTTTGAAAAAGCATTGAAGCTGTACGAGGATCGTTATCAACAATATTGCAAGGTCAGCGGTGAGCCTGGTAGGAAGATGCAATGGAAACCGAGGGTAATGACTTTTGAAGAAATGGAAGCTGAACTCATAAAGGCCCATGGCACTGATTACACCGCGCACATGGTGGAATTCAAGGATGATCTCCTTCTCGATGCCAGCCTAGACCTGAGGATGTACGCAGCCAGAGTCGTTGAGGAAGCCTGGAAATGGATGCCCGACCAGAGTCCGGCAATCATTATCTTTTACTCTTCCCTCTACTCACCAAGGATTGAAGTGACTGGGGAAACCAAGGATGAACGAAATCTGATTGAAGCCCTGGACGACGCTGTCAAAACGGTACAGCCGGACTACGATGAGCCAATCGTTGTCCGCAGTTTCTTTCCTTATATATCTGACATGAGTTTTGTCGCTTTGAGTGATGATGATGAAGCTTTGGACTTCGCATCCCGGAACAATCCAAGCTGGGGAACGAAATTTTTCGTGGACTACCAGGAAATCCGCGAGCTGAATGTGCCAGTGATTAACGTTGGGCCTTACGGGTTGGACGCCCATAAACGATATGAACGAATGGAAATAGACTACTCTGTTAAAATAGTTCCGAACCTGACTTACGAAGTCATTCGGAATGTTTTAGCCAAATAATCTGCAGGTGCCTTTTTTAAGGCACCTTTTTGATATTTCACTACTTGTTTTTCCGCTTTTTTCTTATTACTATATAGTTCAGTGGAAATATATTATAGTAATCATTAAAATAAAGATAATGAGACTGATCAAAGGAAAGGCTGATTTCACTTGGAAGAAAACTCTAATTTTATAAAAACGATCATTAAGGAAGATTTGGAGAGTGGCAAGCGCGATAAAGTCGTGACTCGATTCCCTCCAGAACCAAACGGATACCTACATATCGGTCACGCAAAGTCCATCGTCATCAACTTTGACCTTGCAGATGAATTCGGCGGCAAAACCAATCTCCGCTTTGACGATACGAACCCATTGAAGGAAGATCAGGAATTCGTTGATGCTATCAAGGAAGATGTAGAATGGCTAGGCTATGAGTGGGAAGGATTGTTTTTCGCGTCTGATTATTTTGATGAAATGTATGACCGTGCTGTCCTGTTGATTAAAAAAGGACTGGCGTATGTGGATGATTTGTCAGCAAATGAGATCCGTGAATACCGTGGCACCCTTTCTGAACCTGGAAAGGAAAGCCCGTACCGCAACCGTTCTGTTGAGGAGAACCTTGAACTGTTCGAAAAGATGAAGAACGGTGAATTCGCAAATGGTGAAAAGGTACTGCGCGCGAAGATAGATATGTCATCACCTAACATCAACCTTCGTGACCCAGTCATCTATCGAATTTCCCATGCAACACACCATAACACAGGCGATAAATGGTGCATCTACCCAATGTACGCTTTTGCCCATCCGATCGAGGACGCGCTTGAAGGTGTTACCCACAGTCTGTGCACAACCGAATTCGAAGACCAGCGTCCGCTTTACGACTGGGTTGTCCGTGAGTGTGAGATGGAAGCAACACCTCAGCAAATCGAATTCGGCCGCCTGAACCTGACAAATACGGTAATGAGCAAGCGCAAACTGAAGCAGCTTGTCGAGGAAAAGTATGTCGATGGCTGGGATGACCCTCGCCTGCCGACAATTTCCGGCTTGAGAAGACGTGGCTTCACACCAGAAGCGATTCGTGAGTTTGTAAAAGCGGCTGGAGTTTCCAAAGGATACTCAACAGTTGACGCACAAATGCTTGAGCACTTTGTACGTGAAGACCTTAAGCTGAAGGCTCCTCGTACGATGGGAGTGCTTCGTCCATTAAAAATCGTCATCACGAACTATCCTGAAGGCGAAGTGGAATGGCTTGATGCAGACATCAATCCTGAGAATCCGGAAATGGGCACGCGTAAAATCCCATTCTCACGTGAGATTTATGTTGAGCAGGACGACTTCATGGAAAATCCGCCAGTGAAGTACTTCCGCCTCTTCCCTGGCAATGAAGTCCGTTTGAAGCACGCTTACTTCATTAAATGTAATGACGTAGTTAAGGATGAAAATGGCGAAGTGGTTGAGCTTCACTGCACCTATGATGTAGAAACAAAGAGCGGATCTGGCTTCACTGGCCGCAAGGTAAAAGGAACTCTTCACTGGGTAGACGCAACACATGCGCTACCAGCAGAATTCCGCCTGTATGAGCCGTTGATTCTTGATGATGAAGAAGGGAGCCAAGACGAAGCTGAGAACAAATCATTCCTGGATCAGGTAAATGAAAAATCCCTGGAAATCGTGAACGGCTACATTGAGCCAAACATGCAAGACGCCAAGCCGCAGGACAAATACCAGTTCTTCCGCCACGGCTACTTCAACGTCGATCCGAAGCATACAACAGAAGACAAGAAAGTCTTTAACCGGATCGTATCGCTGAAGAGTTCGTTTAAGCTTTAATATTTGATTTGGTGACCTCCCCGGGTGTGAGTTAGGATTCGGGGAGGTTTTTGTTTGGTGCTGAGTTCGGGTTGGGTGATGTTTTTGTGCATTCGGACAGATAAACTCCTTATGCCTGCTAACCTGTCCCAACTTCCTTCTTTTTCTTGACAACTTTTCTATGCTCTCCCTCAAACCTGTCACAATATCGGCTTTTTCTTGACAGCTTTTCCGTTCTCTCCCTCAAACCTGTCACAATAACGGCTTTTTCTTGACAGCTTTTCCGTTCTCTCCCTCAAACCTGTCACAATAACGGCTTTTTCTTGACAGCTTTTCCGTTCTCTCCGACAAACCTGTCACAATAACGGCTTTTTCTTGACAGCTTTTCCGTTCTCTCCGACAAACCTGTCACAATAACAACTGTTCCTCTCGCTGCCTAAGTCACAAATTCTCTTTTTAAAAGGATAATCTGCTGTTAATCTAGAACTTTATAAAGCAACTATTTTACAGAGGTGAGCATAATGGAAATTCGAAGATTAAATGGCGGGGATGCTGAGAGTTATCGATCCCTTCGCCATGAGGCCTTAATTAAGAATCCTGAGGCATTCAGCTCGAGTTATGAAGATGAGATGTATTATGAGGCATCGGATTACGGGCAAAGGCTAGATAGTAAATTCACATACACTTTCGGAGCATTCAACGAGGGGCAACTTGTTGGTGTTGTTACCCTTGTTCCTGAAGGGAAAGTTAAAATAAGGCACCGTGCTAATATTTTTGCCATGTACGTGACTCCTTCACAGCGCGGTCATGGCACTGGAAGGCTTTTAATGAAGAAGGCCATTCAACAGGCGGCTGAGTTAACAAATGTAGAGCAGATTTACCTAACAGTGAACGCCAGCAATGAGCCAGCCAAAAAGCTATATGCTTCTCTTGGCTTTGACACATATGGTGTGGATAAGAAAGCTATGTTAATTGATGGGACTTATCATGATGAAGGATTAATGGTGTTATTTTTATAAAAGGCCTGAATTGGCCTTTTTTTCATGTTTATTTTTTGCTAAAAAAGGAAGTAGGTAAAAGATGAGTCTTTTATGAAAGGAGATTGCTCATGTTTTTAGATGCTTATGTTAACCAGAAGGTTCAGGTTAAGCTGAAAAATTTTCCCGATAGTATGATTGGTGATATTACAGGAATCTACCAGCCAGATGAATGGTATCTTGTTAAAATTGTACATGCTGAGAATATGGGAATTTGGGTTGAGAACCCATGCTATAAACGGACTCCAATCCAGAAAGAGGATGGATCGGCCATTCCCGCTGAAGACCAGGTCGAGGAAACCTGTATCACCCACATGTTCCTGCGCTGGGATTATATCGCTTCTGTAATCACCTTCCCGGATGCAGACCCAAGAGCTGATAAAAAAGCGAAGTTAATAGGCTTCCAGCCGGATGTTGATTAGTAAAGAAAGTAAAAAACGCTGCCAAAAACGGCAGCGTCTCTTCTTTTTTACTTATGGATCAATACCTTACCCACTGTTCCGTCTGCACTTGAACCTAGAACACGGAATTTCAAGCCATATGATGTAACATTACGTCCAGCTTGAGGCAGGACTGGTGAAGTATACTTAGAACTATCATCGAATATCGGTGTCCTTTGTGTTGCATTGTCTGTCATGGCGACACCTAATAACGACTTATAATCCAAATACATATTTTCAGTCTTACCCTGGTTGAACGCTGCATCATGGACCTGGTAGCGTGAGGAACCAAGTGCGCCATCGCTCCATCTGTTAATTGTCTGATCAGCATCAACCACTCCAAGGAACCCGTCTCCCGGGTGAACTCCGGTCCAGTTATTATCGAATGCCTCATCGACGTACCATACAACAAGTCCGGAATCGTACTTCATCAGGCTTGCACCACGGCGGATGTTCTTCAAACCTTCATCCACACCATTGTGTGATCTCCACTCCAAGAGATAGTAATGTTTAGTAGAGGTTTTGCCCTCGTGCTTATTGAACCCATTCATTGCAAATGCTGTTTCACCCTCAGCACCATCGTTAACAAGCACGGCACCGTCAGCCGTTACTTTTACATTATCCACAAAGAAACCATCCATATTGGTACCCCAGTCCGTCATATAACGGAATTGGAGATGGACTTTTTGGCCAGCATATTCACTTAAGTCAACGGACTCGTGAATCCAGCCATTGCTTGAGCCTGTGTATCCAGGAAGGTTTTCCATGATTTCTGGATATCCATCAGCCACGATGTCAGAGTCAGTATTTGGTGTTGATAGTGATTTCCATGAAGCCCCATTATCAGTGGAAACCTGAACCATCGCATAATCCCAATTATCTTCAATTTGATACCATGCATCATACTCCAGCGTAGCTTTTGAAGTATTCGTTAAGTCCACTTCAGTTACCATCTTGTGATCAATTTCATCACCGTTGCCGCCAAAATATTCCCATGCCCCTGCAGCCGGCTTGTTGATGACCCTTTCCTTATTCGGCAGGTCAACTTTTACTGCATCGTTATTTGTGCCTTTTGAGTTTGCCTGGTCAAGCAATACTTCAGTGCCTTTATTCGTCACTTCATCCGTATGAACAGTTGTTCCAGTCAGCCAGTTGCTTCCAGGCATTGAGGCTTGCAGGAATTCTCTGGCATATGGACTGAATCCAGTCGGTTCTGTTCCTGGAACCTTTCCTGCCCAGCTTCCCGCTGACATGATTGACCAGTATGCAACAGGCTCACCTGCAGAGCTGCTGTAAATGGTGTCATATTCATCTGGAAGCCCAAGGTCATGACCGTATTCGTGAGCGAATACACCTGCAGCGCCATCAGCTGGTTCGATTGTGTAATCGTAAGCGTACATAGTACCTTGTTTCCAATAATCGACTTCTGGAGTTGGTGAATCTGCAATTGGATAAATGCCACCAAGATTCCAGCGGTGAGACCAGATTGCGTCACCCTCTAATTGTCCCCCGCCTGCTTCTTCACCTACTGAAGAGTGGACAACCATCAGGTGGTCAATTAAACCATCTGGCTCGCGATAATTGCCATCGCCATCCAAATCATATCGGTCCTCCTGGTCATAATCCAATAGATTAACAGTAGGATCTTGAGCAGCTGCCAATAATGCTTCCCTTACTAAAGCTCGAGGATTTGAATCGTTATCCGAGGCATTATTGCCGCCATAGTATGCAGCAGGATTCTTTGCTTTGTACCATCCAGCTACCTGGCCCCCGATGGAGTAACTTCCGCCGGATTGCTGTTCATAGTATTGCTTTACAGAAATTAAATTCTCTCCATTAGGACCGGTATAACCGTTGTCCCCGAAAATCATATCTGTATAGTGTTCTTTTAAGTATTCATCATAAAACATATCCGTTTCGCCAGGCTGGATATTTGTTGCAGGGAAATCTGGATATTCGATTAATAGTACAAGGACATTATCCTTTCGCTTGCCACCATCCCACATTTCTTCCTTTACCGGGGCAACGCTTGTCCCCTTTGTGTGTCCGACCTTGTTTCCCTTACCGTTAACCAGGCCGGTTGTGTTCAGCTTTTCCTTCAGGGTACTGTCTAATTCCTGCTCATGACCATGAAGCTCACCATGCTCTTTAGAAGCACCTGATGCTCTTTTCTGCAAATACTCTTGCAACCCCTTCTCTGCCTCGGCAGGTGTTGCATTCTTAGCGATCTTTCCTTCTTTCTTCAGCATTTCTATTAATCTCTCATCGTTCGCGATGCCTAAATCTATTGGTGCTCCACTCTGGGACTGAATACTTGCTTTTTCAACTGCATTAACTGTTGCTGGTCCTGTTGATGCAAACGATAGAGTGCTTGCAAGCATTGCAGTCATCGTGATGCTCGATAGGACCTTAAGGCCTAATTTCTTTTTCAAATCCTTACCCCTTCCTGTCATTTAGTCTATTACACTATAATTTTAATTACCTAAATTATTTATTACAATATTCCAAAATATCTAAATATTTAAATATCTATAGTCCTAAAGACCTTATTTTAAACTACCGAATTTTTATTCAAACTAATTTTTACAATAATTTGTATAATGAAAAGATAGAACTATTAAACTTGGAGGGTTTCCTATGATAAAAGTTGGAGTGATTGGCCTGGGTGCGATTGGCCAGCGTTTGATAAGAGGTTTTATAGAACACTCAGAGATGGAAATTGCAGCGGTGTGTGACACTATGGAAGCTAGAGTGAATGAAACGGCAGCCGGACTTGGTGGTATCCCGGCTTATGTGAATCATAAAGAAATGCTCGACAATACTAATTTAGATCTTGTATATGTCGCTGTTCCCCCTAAGTTTCACCATGCCGTGGCATCTGATGTACTTGAAAAAGGTGTACATATTTTATGTGAAAAACCGCTGGCAAACTCGGTAGAGGAAGCTGAAAGCCTATTGAAACAAGCTGAAGATGCAGGTGTCGTCCATGCGATGAATTTTCCGCTGAACTATAGTGCCGGCAGCAAGACTTTTGAAAAATTAATCAAGGAAAACTATGTTGGCAAGTTGCGAAGAGTTCAGTTAAAAATGCACTTCCCTGAATGGCCGCGCCCTTGGCAGCAGAATGCTTGGGTTGCGAGCAAGGAACAGGGTGGCTATGTGCTGGAGGTTGGGGTCCATTTCATCCAGCAGCTGCAGAAGATCTTCGGAGCGGTAGAGGTGAAGGACGTCCAGGTTCAATTTCCAGAGGACCCGCACGCTAGTGAAAATGCGATTCTAGCTATTCTTGAGCTATCGGATGGTACTCCTGTACTGATTGATGGCATGAGCCAAATTGCTGGCAAGGAAGAAATTGCATTCACTGCCTATGGAGATAAAGGTACGTTATCACTCTTGAACTGGGGACAGCTTGAAGGGGGAAAGATTGGCGAGAAGATTGGTTCTTTGGAAGCCGATGAGAGCCTGACAGATTCATTGGTTGATAATCTCGTAAAAGCGATTAAAGGTGAAGAAGCAACGATCATTGATTTCGCCGCCGGTTATGAGGCACAGGTTATTTTGGAACATCTACGGAAAGGTTGAGAGCGCGGGTTATGCGCTCTCTTTTTTTAGGCTGATTTCCAGATATTCCTACATTAGATACAGTCAGCAACCATACCTCACTTTATACCTTAATTAAATTCTCAAAATTCACCCTTTATGAAGGTTTTCCACCCATCCATCGTCCCACTGAAAATCAGTCGTTTCTCCATCTATTTCGGCAAAAATGCTTTCTGGATAAGGAAGTGCCAATTCTGGCATGCTTTCACTGCTGAAATAACGGAGTTCTGCCGTTTCGCTGTCGATTGGGTGATGTTCACCGCCGACTGGTCTGCAGTCAAAAACGAACACAATATACTCCACCTTGTGGCCGTTTGGATATTCGTAACGGAACTCTTTCCCGCCGTATACACCGAGTAATCTTTTCGGAACAACATGGAGCCCGGTTTCTTCCCATACTTCGCGGACAACTGCTTCTGCCGGGGCTTTGCCTAATTCGATTGCTCCCGCTGGCAAACTCCACTTCTCTCCATTGCCTTTGTTCTGGAATAAAATCTCTCCGGCTTCATTCCTGATTATTCCTGCCACGCTGGGTATAAAAATCAGGTCACTTCCCACTTTATTTCGAAGATCCTGATAGTAATTCGACATTCCCATTAAACTCTCACCACCCTGTATATCCATTCGCTGTTTCTCCAGTTTTTTCCTCTTTTAGGCTAATGCCCTTCACTCTCCGCGTTCACCTACATATTTTATAGAGAATTTTATTCTCAGGCTAAAACTAAGGAGTGTGCCCGTATGTATCCGAATCACTATGCTTACAGTCCGCATCAATATGACCCTTATACTCATTATGATTTCAACTATTACACGCAACAGCAGGAATCACATGATCACGCAAGGCAGCCAGCTCTTGAACGGAGGGTCAATCAGCTTGAACGGCAATTCCAGGTTCAAAAAACAGAGCTGGATAGACAGAATAAAGAGATTGGCCGACAAAACAGGGAGATTGCACGGCTTAACAGGGAAATTGGACGTCTTAATAATGAGGTTACCCGCTTAAATCAAAACGACGAACGACACACGCGCCGTTTAAATCGATTGAACCAGAGACTCCGGACAGTTGAAAACCGTTTGAATATTCCATTCCAGGCCTCTGATGGAGATTTTTAATAAGAAAGCGCAAGCGCCTTGTTCAGCCCCGACAAGCGCTGCCCGCCTAAAAACGCCACGTCCTGTGGCTGGCGGGTCTAGCACATCGTGTGCCTCGGAAGGCCGACCAGCGAAGTCGTTCTTTGACTTCATTGGGCGGACCGAAGCGACTCGAGGGGCTAGGCGCTGGAGCTAGACAATTCTCGTAGTAAAAATTTACACTTTCTTATCTGGGAAGAAAACAGGACCGAATCTAATTCGGTCCTTTGTATATTTTTCCAAATAGTAGAGAAGATAAATTAAAAATAATCTTAATTTTAATTGAATGAATTGTGCTACTATAGAAAAGTAACACTTATTTAAATTGCGTAAGCTAATGCTTACTTTAGGAGTCAAGAGATGAAAAAAAAGCAATATGTCCTGATCTTTTTCATACTGAGCATTGCCTGGATTTTCGGAACAAATTACCTGCTGAATTTATACGCTCCTTCAGACTTTGTTGCCATTATCGAACATACTAAGGAAGTCCTTTATGTTTTGTTGGCAGGATGGTTTTTCTATTTTTTCATCTCGAAGATGGAAGAATTGAGTGCGTCAAAAGAAGAAGAAGAGCGACTGTCCACACTGATCAATTCAATGGTCGATTTCGTCAACTTCAAGGATGGAGAAGGCCGGTGGATACAAGCCAATGATTTTGGTTTAAAACTGTTTGATATTGAAAACGTTGACTATAGAGGAAAGAAAGACTCGGAGCTTGCGGAATACAGCAATTATTTCGGCGATGCATTAAGATATTGCGAAATATCCGATGAAGAAGCATGGAAGGCAGGCGGAATCATCCGTGTCGAGGAAGTGCTTCCACAGCCGGACGGAACAACCAAGACGTTTGATACGATTAAAGTTCCGCTTTTCAATGATGATGGAAGCCGGCAAGGTCTTGTCATAATGGGCCGGGATATTACTGAACGAAAATACGTTGAAACTCTCCTTGAAGAGAGCAGGCAGCAATACCGGTCATTATTTGAGTATAGTCCTGATATTGTTTCGATGCTCGACTTGAATGGGACGATCACAAATCTTAATCCACAGTTTGAAAGAATCACTGGTTATAGCAGGGACGAGTATATCGGAAAAAACCTGGCAGATTTAATTCCGGATTCCCACAGGCAGATTGTTTTAGATAAGGTTGCCAATGTGGTGGAAAATCACTGCCCACAAATGTTTGAACTGGAATTACTGCAAAAAAATGGTAAGCCGCTCATTTTTCAGAGCACTTCCCTGCCGATTATTGTGAATGATAAAATCGCGGGAATAATCTGCAACTCCAGGGACGTTACGGAACTTCGCCAAACTGAAGAGCGTTTGCGAAGAACGGACAAGCTGTCTGTAGTCGGTGAGCTATCAGCGAGCGTAGCCCATGAAATCCGCAATCCTCTTACTTCTTTAAAGGGACTTGTCCAGCTATTGCAGATGGAGGATGAGAAGCATCAGCTATACTACCAGATCATGATTGATGAACTGAACAGGATCAACCATATCGTCAGCGAATTGCTATTATTGGCCAAGCCGCAGCAAATTAAATACTCAGAAGCAGATTTACAGGTTATTTTACATGATGTCATCTCACTTTTAAAATCAGAAGCGAGCCTGCATAATATCCAAATCGAGTTTCAGGTACAAAGCGAGCCTATCATGATTGAATGCGAGCCGAATCAACTGAAACAGTTGTTCATCAACATTTTAAAGAATGCAATTGAAGCATCTTCAGCGGGTGATGTCGTCAACATCACACTCGAGAGCTTTGATAACAATGTTACAGTTGTGGTTAAGGACCAGGGTGTTGGGATATCCAAAGAGCTGCTCGAAAGAATTGGTGAACCTTTTTATTCTTCCAAAGAAAAAGGTACCGGACTCGGAATGACCGTCAGCTTCAAAATTGTTCAATCTCATAATGGCACAATCAAGTTTAGAAGCGAGCCTGATAAAGGCACAGACGTAATCGTTCAATTGCCAATCAAGCACGGTGATAAAGTAAGAGGAATCGAAACAACAGCAAGATAAAACGCGAAAGGATGAGTCCTTTCGCGTTTTTTTAATCCTCATCTTTAATATCAATATCCTCAGGCACCGGTTCATTCATGATTTCTTCAACAAGTTTTTTATATTTCTCCATCTGTTTCATATGCATGTTGAATTGATCTTTGTATATCAAATAATGGTCGCCATCATGAATGGCCCTTATTTTTCGCTGAAAAATCATCTTTTCTACTTTCGATTCCGGGATCGATAAATATTCTGCTGTTTCTTTTACTGTCAAATACACCCTGGTTCAGTCCTTTTTCTTATTTTCAGCCGCAAGCCTGTCAACCAGCTTTTCTGCTGTCCTTCTGTAAAAATTACTTATATTAATGAGTGAAGCAATCAATAATACCGATTCGAGTTCCTCTGGCTCATCTGCTTCCAGCCTTTTCACTTCCTGTTTAACATCTTGCTCCGTTTTCAGGACATCCTCGCTGAAGATTTCAACATTTTTCTCATAAAGCTTTAAATAACTTTGATAAAAGTGGCCTAGTGGAATATCCCCCGACTCCGTCCTCTGGTTAATTCCCTCAAGTGTCTGTTTGATATCCTGGATCGATAAACCACCTTTTAGCTGATAGATCAAACTGATCAGGATCAGGTGCTCCTTCGAATACTTTTTATTTTTTATAGGGAAGAACAACTTCCCCTTTGCGTAATTGTTGATCATTGTTTTCGTCAGGACTTTTTCATCCTCATTCCGTGTCGAGCTTCCAAAATTCTTTTCGAATAGCTGGATCACCTGGTCCATGTACAGGTCGATTTCCGGGATGTCTTCCAGTGCGATATTATTTTCAAGTTTAAGCTCAGCCAGCAGCTGTTCTAAATTATTCAATAGTAATCCCTCATGTTTTTATTTTATTATAATGCAAAAAAACACAATCGTAAACATTGACTATGTACCGTTATGCGGATATTATTATAAGTAGTTATCAATACTATATAAAGTGATATGGAGGTTAAAAAATGAACAGCTACATCCGCGAACCAATTAATGGCCTGACTCATCTTGCCGGTGCTTTACTATCCTTTGCAGGCCTGCTAGCGCTCGTCATCAAAGCTTCGCTTACCACAGGCTCAGCGCTGGCTATTACTTCTGTCACGATTTTTGGCATCAGCATGATCCTTCTTTATACGGCATCTGCGACCTATCATATGGTCATCAGCAAAGATAGCGTGATCGCCTTTCTTAGAAAAATTGACCATTCCATGATTTTCGTATTGATTGCCGGAACCTATACACCGTTTTGCCTGATCAGCCTTAATGGAGTCACAGGCTGGACCTTGTTCGGCATCATTACATTCGCTGCTTTGTGCGGAATCCTCTTTAAGATGATTTGGTTCAGGAGTCCAAGATGGCTGTCTACCTCTATCTATATTGTTATGGGCTGGATGGTTATTTTCGTCGTCTCTCCCCTCTCATCTGTCTTAAATCCTGCCGGTATCTTCTGGCTGGTTGCCGGAGGCATCATGTACACAATAGGCGGCGTCATTTATGCGTTGAAACCTGATTTCCTTCGCTCCAAGCATCTCGGTTTCCATGAGATTTTCCATATTTTCATCATGCTTGGGAGCACTGCCCATTTCCTGAGTGTTTACTTGTATGTTCTATAAAATTAGAAAAGGTGCCTGCAAAATCAGGCACCTTCTTCTAATAAAACATTCTTCTTCTTTGTTTTTGGGCAGGCTGGTACTTTCGCATCGGACCGTAATCCAATACTTCCTTCAAATAATAATCACCATGTGGGTTTTGCTGCTTAAGCAGTTCCGCCAAATATGTAATATCATCCATCGCCCTATGCGTCTGGAATTTCGAGATGTTATGCGCCTGCAATAAAGTCAGCAGTTTGCTGTTCGGGAAGCCGTGGTTCTTCCATTGAACATTCTTCATCGTGCAATACCATTTCATCTCGTTGACTTCTGGATACATCCTGAATAAAAAGCTTCTGTCGAATGAGGCATTATGGGCAAAAATCGCATCGGTACGATTGAAATAATCCATGATTTTTTCATCGTAAAATGTCTTTCCACGAACCATGTCATAAGAAATCCCATGAATCCGGTATGCTCTGTCATAATTTCTCTGCGCGGTTGTCGACAGCGGCTCTCTTAAGTAAGAATCTTCATCAAGAATATCAATTATTTCTCCTGATTCCTCGTGAAAGGAAAATAGCTTAACAGCCAGTTCTATTATTTCATCTGAATCTGGACCAAGTCCAGTTGTCTCTACGTCCACTACCAATCCAAGCTTGTTCTCTTTGTTCAAAAATGTCACCCTTTTCAGCTGGAAT
The DNA here is from genome assembly GCF_056173465.1 of Mesobacillus sp. QJM3NY_10. Lineage (NCBI taxonomy): Bacteria > Bacillati > Bacillota > Bacilli > Caryophanales > Bacillaceae > Mesobacillus > Mesobacillus sp. QJM3NY_10. Next base: position 1,016,710 of record NZ_CM149675.1, on the reverse strand, counting down.
ATATGATTCTATTTATAATCATATAGCAGGAATTCACCCATTTCCAGCTAAAGACATACGGAAGAAACTATTTCCAAATTAAAGCTTGCTGGTCATCTCAATACTTCCACCAGCATTCTTCAGAAAAATTTTCAAAAGAACAAAACCTAATGTCGCCCCAGCAAGTGAGCTCGCAAGGAACGCAGGAATGAATCCAAATAAAGCTGCCTCCTGGCCAAGAAAAAGTACCGCGATTGGATAGCTGGCAATTGCACCGATGATTCCAGTGCCAACAACCTCCCCGGTAAAAGCGAAACCTATTTTCTTCGTTTTTTTATATAAATAAGCAGCCAGGAGCGCACCAATCATGCTCCCCGGAAAGGCAAAGACTGAACCAGTTCCCATCAAATTCCTCAGCAATGAAATGCCCATGGCCTGGGCTACCGCGTAATATGGTCCAAGCAGCACGGCGGACAATATATTGATGAAATGCTGCACAGGAAACACCTTCACAATACCAAGCGGGATAAACAGCATATGGCTGGTCATTGTACCGATGGCTACCATCATAGCAGTAAGTGTAAGCTTTTGTGTGTTTCTCATTTTACCCTCCATTTAGTGAAAAATTTTCCCTCTAAGTTTGGCTGCTGCTTCCCTGACGTCATCTGCATGGCTGATCGCAGTAATCACTGAAACTCCATCGGCTCCGGCTTCCATCACGAGCGAAGCATTCTCAGCGGTAATTCCTCCGATACCGACAATCGGAATCTCAAAATCTTTTAACTCCTCGATAAGTGCCGTTCCCTGAACCGCTCTTGTATCCTTCTTTGTTTCTGTTGGAAAAATCGGGCCAACGCCAAAATAATCCGCACTTGCAAGCTTTGCCTTTTCTGCCTCTTTTACACAATGCACCGATACTCCCAGAATCTTTTCACCGATTTTTTTACGAACCTCCTGTGCATCCTCATCCTCCTGGCCAATATGGACGCCGTCCGCATCAAGCTCAAGGGCCATTTCGATATCGTCGTTCACAATGAACGGTATGCCGTTATCCTTGCAGATTCTTTGCAGCTCCTTTCCCAACGCCAGCTTTTCCGTCCCTTCAAGGCAGTTACTCCCTTTTTCACGATACTGAAAAAGAGTGATGCCCCCGCGGATTGCTTCTTCTAGTACTTTTCCAGGTCCCTTCAGACAATTTGGGCTGCCTGCGATAAAATACACCTTGAGCAGAGCTCTCATTTTCCCTGTGCTTATCCTTGCCATGTCATAACCCTTCCTTTCTCCCTGTTAAAAGCCCAATGGTTTGTTGGGCCGTGGCCTTGACCAATATTCAGAGGGGTGGCGATGGCAGCATGGATGAACTCCTTAGCTACAGATACCGCGTCATATACAGTCGATCCTTTCGCAAGCTGTGCAGTGATGGCGGCGGAAAAAGTACAGCCAGTTCCGTGAGTGTTCTTCGTTTCAATTCTCGGAACAGAGAAGAACACAAAGTCTGCACCATTAAAAAGGAGATCAACAGACTCATTTGCATCCTCATCATGACCGCCTTTTATGACGACGTTTTTTGCTCCAAGGGCATGGATGCGCCTGGCCGCTTCCTTCTTGTCATCGAGACTGTGAATAGTCATCCCGGTCAGCACCTCTGCCTCGGGAATATTAGGTGTAACCACGAGGCAAAGCGGCAGCAAATGCACTTTCAAGGCAGAAACAGCTTCCTGGTGAAGCAATGATGCCCCTCCTTTCGCAATCATGACAGGATCGACAACAACATTCTCCCAGGAGAAATGCTTTATTTTCTCAGCAACGGTCTCAATGATTTCAGCGTTAAAAAGCATTCCTGTTTTCAATGCATCTACGCCTATATCTTCTCCGACAGATTGAATTTGCCGGGCGACTGCTTCTGCCTCCATCGGAAAGACTCCCTGGACCCCAAGCGTATTTTGCGCTGTTACAGCGGTCAGCGCAGACATCCCAAAAACGTTCATCTCCTGGAATGTTTTTAAATCTGCCTGGATGCCAGCACCGCCGCCGCTGTCCGAGCCCGCAATGGTTAAAACTTTTTCCATTTCAATCGACCTCCTGCTGATCAAAAGAACTTTTTCTATTAATCTCCTCTTCGTTGACAAGGTATAGCTGGTTCAAGAATTCAACCTGGAAACTCCCCGGCCCCCGTTCTGCATATTTTTCTGCAGCGATTTCTGCTGCCACTCCATATGTGGTTACTGCAGCTGCTCCTGCCTTGAGCAAGTCTTTTTCAACAGCTGCAAAGGCCCCAATTACAGATGTAAGCAGGCAGCCAGTTCCCGTCACTTTCGTCAGCAGCGGATGCCCGTTATGCCCAATAAAAGTGGTCTTGCCATCTGTAACAATATCTTCTTTGCCAGTAACCACGACAATTGTCTTGAGTTTTTCCGCAGCGGATACGGCCAACTTGAAAACATCCCCGCCAGATTCTCCCGCATCAACGCCGCGTATGCTCCAGCTTTCTCCCGCAACATTCGCAATCTCCGCCGCATTTCCTCGGATGATCGAAACCTCTAATTCTTCCATAAGTCTTCTTGCCGTTTCGGTACGATAGGTGGTAGCCCCTGCACCAACCGGATCAAGAATAATCGGCACTCCCTGTTTATTTGCCGCATTGCCCGCAATCAGCATAGACTCTACGACTTCTGGCCTCAGCGTGCCGATATTGAGAACAACACTCCCGGCTATCCTCGCCATTTCGGCAACCTCCTCTTGGGCATATGCCATTACCGGGGACGCCCCAAGAGCCAGCAAGCCATTGGCGGTAAAATTGGTGACCACAACATTGGTAATGTTATGGACGAGCGGATTCTCCCTCCGAACTTTTTCAAGCAAACTAGCAATCTCTCTTGCCTCCATGTAAAATCCCTCCTTCTTAATCCATCACAAGGCCGCCGTCAACGACCAGATTTTGTCCGGTAACCGCACGTGCCCATGGTGATGCAAAGAACAATATCACATCTGCAGCTTCAGCCGGTTCGGTCACCTTTCTAAGCGGTGTTGATGATTCGATGAGCTCGAATATTTCCTCCGAAGTAGCAGAGCTTGCGTCGGTCTTTTTAAGTAATCCTCCGGAAACCATATTGACAGTAACGCCATATTTCCCGAGATCACTTGCCATATTCCTGGTGAACCCCAACAAGGCAGCTTTACTTGTTGTATAGTCGTGATAAGCGACAACCGGGTTCTGGAACAGGTTCGTGCCAATGTTGATGATTTTGCCAAACTTTAATTCTTTCATGTCTGGAAGTCCCGACTGTATCGTATTCAATGCACCGCGTATCGCTCCCTCAAGCTGCTGATGATAGTCCTCCCAGCCAACTGCAAAAGCATCCTTGTTTGCCACAGGGTCAAATTTGAAATTCACAAGAGCGTTATTCACAATTGTCGTGATAGGAGAGCCAAAATGCTCCTTTGCCTGCCTGAACATGCTTTGAACCTGTGCTGGGTCTCTTACATCCGCCCCTACAGCAAGGGCATTCTCACCAATCATTGCTTCCAGATCCTTTGCCTTTTCTTCGTTCTGGAAATAGTTAATAACGACTCGCGCACCCTCCCTTGCAAACGCCTTTACCGTTTCTGCCCCCAGTCCCCGGCTTCCGCCAGTCACTAGAACAACCTGATCTTTTAGTTTCATTGATAAAACCTCCTTGAAAAAATAAAAAAGCCAGATCCTTGAAAGGACCTGGCTTAAAAGCAAAGTAAGAAAGAAAACATCTCTCACACTACTTTCCTACGCTGGTATTACCCAGATCAGGTCCGAAGGGTTAAAAGACTTAGCGTCTTTCTCTCAGCCCGCAGCAGGGCACCCCTAGTAGTAAATCGAATATTCAATTGTCTTTATCCTAGCCTTAACTCTTTTATATGTAAAGTGAAAAGTTCATATTCTGCTATTCTTCGTTATTTAATAAATCTTTGATTTCTTTTAGCAGCTCATATTGTTGATCCTGTTTTTTCATGATTCTGTCAGCCAATTTTTCCAGCGTTTTCGTGATGGACCACAGGAACAATAACAAGAGTGCGATGATACCCAATTCATTCATCCTTATCAACTTTCCCTTCTGCAATATCATCAAATGGAGTATAGTTGTTGCTCGGCAATTTTCCGGATGTGATTATTTTATAGATCGAATAAAACACGACAGTCAGGACAATGGCGGTTAATATATATCCCATAATTCCCCAGCCTCCTTTTCACCATTATACCTTAAAAATTGAATTTTGAGATTCCTTTAAAATGGCGTTTCTGATGTTCTATGCTAATATGAAAATATACATAGTAATGGGAGTTGAAAGTATATGAAGAATGAAATCATCGAAAGATTCACCTCATATGTCAAAGTGGACACCCAGTCGAATGAAAACAGTGAAACCACTCCATCGACAGAAGGCCAGTTGACTCTTGCCAACATGCTTGTCGAGGAATTAAAAACGATTGGAATGTCAGAAGTGACGATTGACGGGAATGGTTATGTGATGGCGACACTTCCTGCCAATACCGATAAAGAGGTTCCAACAATCGGATTCCTTGCCCATGTCGATACGGCAACTGATTTTACCGGCAAAAATGTCAATCCGCAGGTTGTGGAAAACTTCGATGGAAATCAAATCAACCTGAATAAGGAACAGAATATTATCCTTTCGCCTGCCGATTTCCCTGAGCTGCCTCAGTATAAGGGCCACACATTGATTACGACTGACGGCACTACTCTGCTCGGCGCGGACAATAAGGCTGGAATCACCGAAATCATGACAGCGATGGCTCATTTGATCAAGCACCCGGAAATCAAACATGGCAAGATCCGTGTCGCGTTCACACCAGATGAGGAAATTGGCAGAGGACCGCATAAGTTCGACGTTGAAGCATTCAATGCGAAGTTCGCTTATACCGTTGATGGCGGACCGCTTGGCGAGCTGGAGTATGAAAGCTTTAACGCAGCAAGCGCCAAGGTGACTTGTAAAGGCAAAAACGTCCACCCTGGTACGGCAAAAGGAAAAATGGTGAACTCAGCGAAGATCGCCATGGAGTTCAACAGCAAGCTTCCAGCAGAAGAAGCACCTGAGCATACGGAAGGATACGAGGGCTTCTTCCACCTCAGCTCGGTCAACGGTGATGTGGAGGAAACAACCCTTCACTACATCATCCGTGATTTTGACCGTGACAACTTCCAGTCGCGGAAGGATTTAATGCAGAAAATCACCAATGAATTGAGACTGACATACGGCGAGACCCGGGTCGAACTTGAAATGAACGATCAGTACTACAACATGAAGGATAAAATCGAGCCGGTAAAAGAAATCGTCGACATTGCTTATGAGGCAATGGAAAACCTCGGCATCAAGCCGATTGTCAAGCCAATCCGCGGCGGCACAGATGGTTCGCAGCTTAGCTATATGGGATTGCCGACACCAAATATTTTTACAGGCGGAGAGAATTTCCATGGAAGGTTCGAATATATCTCTGTGGATAATATGGTGAAATCCGTTGAAACCATTGTAGAGATTGGCAAACTTTATGAAGCAAAAGCTTAACTAATAACAACAAGAAGCCAGATTCCCGACTGTGAACGGAATCTGGCTTTTTTTGGCTCTTTTCGTAAAATTTGTTGCTTTCTTAACCTGTATAAATGCAATTTTTTTCTGAGGTCTTCTCGAAAAGAGCCCCGATGATCGACTTAACTCAAAATCCGCCTCAGGTCCTATCCGGATTTAAATCGGAGGGGCATTGGGGAGAAGAATGTTTTGCCGTATTCTGAATATAGAATGAGACCTGAGAGGAGATTTTTAAAATGAAACGGATTTTGGTTATTTTCCTGTTGATTACAGGGGCTTATATCGTTTGGAACTATATGTTTGATGGCAGCGGAGTTAATTTTGCAAAAACGGATGACGCGGTGAAGGTGACCAGCGCAACAGAAAATATCTCGATTGATATCTCCAGTGTCGAGACGATGATTGTGGCAGAAGAGCGGGACGATGTTCGTGCCGAGCTAAAGGGCAAAGGTACGGTAAAAGTTGATAAACATGGCGATGAGATTGAGGTTGCTGTTAAACGCAAAGGCTTCTTCTGGTTCAACTGGTTTGAGTTGGATAAAACGTCTCTGACAGTTTATATACCTGAAGACTATGAAAAGAATATGCAAATCAAGCTCGGCTCAGGTGAAGTGGTATTCAAAGGAGATTCGATCGACTCTCCGATGAAGCTAAAGAATCTTGCGATTGAAATCGGATCAGGCAGCATGGTTTTGGAGAATCTGGATGTAGAATCACTTGAACACCAAAGTTCATCAGGCGAAGCTGAATTCAACTCAATTGCTGCGAGGTCTGGTTCATTTGAAGTCAGCTCCGGAAGCGTCCATGTCAAAAACTACTCTGGCAAGCTTGAGGCAGATGTGTCATCGGGTGAGCTCAAAATCCAGATGGATTCATTGACAGATGACGTTAACTTAAATGTTAGCTCAGGTGATATCGAGCTGGATTTGCCAGATGAAGCCGATTTTACATTGAACGGAAAAATAAGCAGCGGTGACATATCGAGTCAATTCCCGCTTCAAAACAAAGAAGAATCCGATAACCGCCTTCGCGGCAAACAAGGCAGTGGTAAATACGAAATCAACGCTGATGTATCGAGCGGCGATATTAAAATATTCTAGCCACTCATATTGGCGAACTGGAAAAAATGAAGTGTAATTTCCAGTTCGCCAATATAATTAGATTATCGCCAATAAAATTGTGAACATCGCCAATATAATCTGATTATCGCCAATAAAATTGTGAACTCCGCCAATATAATCAGATTTTCGCCAATAAAGTTGGGAAGCTCAAACTTAGAGAGCCTATCTCCCTATAATTTGATTAAAAAAAACTGCTGATTATTTCCAAAACGCTATAAAACATTGTTTTTCGCTATATAAATAACAATTTCGATATAAAACCGGATTAGAAAACCTGTATTCAACCGAAACAAAGCCTGGTTGCTGCTGACCGGGCTTCTTTTTGCATCTATATATCTTTGTTTTTCATCACTGTTCATTTAAAATGAATGCAAATACTTCCTGAGGAGTACGGTTATGTTCGAATTACTCATTACGATGCTGGAACGGCTTGGCATCATTGTGACAATTGCATTTATTTTAACAAGGTTCCGCTTCTTCCGTGGATTGATTTACCATGATTCACTGAATAGGCGACAGCAATACTTTGCGATTGTATTCTTTGGTTTTTTCGGGATTATCGGTACATATTCAGGCATGAGCTTCTCAACTGATACGCTACGGTTCGACCCCTGGACTGCCGACCTGGCATCGGATGAAGCGATTGCCAATTCCCGGGTTATCGGGATTGTGATTGCCGGTATGCTTGGCGGCTATAAGGTCGGAATTGGTGCCGGGCTCATAGCAGGTCTGCATCGTTTCACACTCGGCGGGTTCACTGCTCTTGCCTGCGGACTTGCGGCCATCGTTGCCGGAATCATTGCCGGCCGCTTTCAGAAGAAGAAAAACAATGTCAATCTGAGTACAGCCTTCCTGGTTGGGGCAATTGCCGAAACGGTGCAGATGCTGATTATCCTTTTGATTGCGAAACCTTATGATCAAGCGCAAACACTCGTCGAAATTATCGGTGTTCCAATGATTATCGCAAATGGCCTTGGGTCTGCTTTATTTTTGATGGTGATCAAGAATGTTGTTTCCGAAGAAGAAAAGACTGGTGCGATGCTTGCGCAAAAAACATTGCGAATCGCCGACCAGACACTCGCATACTTGCGCAAGGGCATCAATCAGGATTCAGCCAGGGCAGTCTGCCAGATTTTACACAACGAGGTGCAGACTAGTGCGGTCGCAATCACCAACCAAACTGAAATCCTGGCCCATATCGGTCTTGCTGATGATCATCATCGCTCAACAAGTCCAATTCAGACGCAGATTACGAGGGATGTACTGAAAAGCGGCAAACTTGTCGTCGCCAATGATGAAACGATCCACTGCCGCGAGCAAAGCTGCCCTCTTGGCGCTGCGGTGATCGCACCTTTAAAACTACGCGACGAAACAATTGGCACACTCAAGTTTTATTTTAAATCTGAAAAAGAAATCACCAATGTCGTCATTGAGCTGATTTCCGGCCTTAGCAATCTGCTTAGCAACCAGCTTGAAATTGCCGAAGCCGAAAAAGCCTATCAGCTTGCCAAGGAAGCAGAGGTAAAGGCTCTGCAGGCACAAATCAGCCCTCATTTCCTTTTCAATACCATGAATGTCATCACCTCGCTGATCAGAATTGATCCTGCAAAAGCTAGGATGCTGCTTGTCTCTCTCTCCCATTTCCTGCGTCAGAACCTGACCGCGACGACAGTATCGATGACAACGCTTGAGCAGGAATTAGCCCATGTTAAAGCCTATCTATCTATTGAAGAGGCCCGGTTTGTAGAAAAACTGAAGGTTACCTATGATATTGAAGATGACGCTTTGCCTGTAAAAATTCCACCGCTGACGCTACAGCCAATTGTAGAAAACGCCGTAAAACATGGAATCAAGAATATGGATCATGACTGCCAAATTCATATAGAGATTCATAAAGTCGATAACAGCACGCTAGTAACGGTGAGAGATAATGGACAGGGAATGAGTAAGGAACGGATCAACCAGTTAGGCAAACAAATAATTGATTCTGAAACAGGCAGCGGAATCGCACTTTTCAATGTGAACAGAAGGCTTACGATGAATTTCGGGGAAGAGGCCTCACTGCGGATTGATAGCGAGCCAGGAAAAGGCACAAAGATTTCTTTTACGATTCCACAAGCGGAGGAATTTTTAGATGGACAAGATGATACGTACTCTAATCGTTGATGATGAATTGTACAGCAGGGATGAGCTGAGGCACTTATTGCAATCCTTCCCTTCCATCCAGGTTGTCGGGGAAGCTGAATCAGGTGAAGCTGCGGTCATGAAGGCCCTGCAGCTCCATCCCGATGTCGTCTTCCTTGATGTCGAAATGCCGAAAATGAATGGGATGGAAGCAGCAAAAGCGCTGATGGAATTAAAGAAAACACCGCTGATTGTGTTCGCAACCGCCTATCCGCAATTTGCTGCAGAGGCTTTTAGATACGAGGCAGTTGATTATTTGCTTAAACCCTATGACGAGAATCAGCTGATGGAGACGGTTCTCAGGATTGAGAAGCATTTCCTGATGCCCGCCGAACAAGAGTCAGGCAAGCAAACTGGCAAGCTTGCCGTTGAAGGAGACGGAGAAATCTTCTACCTCGACCCGAAGGATATCCTTTATATATCGAGAGAAGAAAAATACTCTAAAATCGTCACGAAAGCAAGAGAATACGAAACAAGAATTCCCTTGAAGGATCTTGAAACGCGGCTTACGCCATACTCTTTTTTCCGCATTCATAAAAGCTATATTGTGAACCTGGATTATGTTATCCGCCTTACCCCATGGTTCAACGGAGCCTATCAACTGGAAATCGAAGGTGAGGATGAAATGCTGTCAGTCAGCCGGAATTATGTAAAAGCCCTGAGGACCAAGCTAGAATTATAACTTCTCTTAAAGCATCTTAAGGATGCTTTTTTGCATTTTAATCGACAATTTTTGCACGTTAGGCTCATTTTCCTGCATCTTGTTCACAAAACAGCCATAATTTCTCCTTCTCTATTATACTTAATGAAAACGCATACATTATACTTTGAGGAGGTTCCATATGTATACCTTTCTAGCTGGTATCGCACTTTTAATTATTGGTTATTTTACGTATGGCAAGTTTGTAGAAAAGGTTTTCGGCGTGAACGAAGGTCGTTCCACTCCGGCTTATACACATAAAGATGACGTTGACTATGTGCCAATGTCCACAGCAAAGAACTCTCTGATCCAACTTCTTAATATTGCTGGTGTTGGACCTATTTTCGGGCCGATCATGGGAGCGCTTTACGGACCGGTTGCCTTCCTTTGGATCGTTCTTGGCGCAATTTTCGCTGGTGCTGTCCACGATTACCTTACAGGGATGATTTCAATCCGTAACCGAGGCGCTCACCTTCCTGAACTTGCAGGAAAATTTCTTGGCAAAGTCATGAAGCATGTCGTTAACGCATTCGCCATTCTTCTTTTACTTTTAGTTGGAACCGTTTTCGTTACAGCTCCAGCTGGCTTGCTTCACAATTTGATGGATGGAAAAGTAACAATGGGCCTTATTATCGGGGCAATCTTTATTTACTATATTTTAGCGACATTGCTTCCTGTTGATAAAATCATTGGCCGCTTCTACCCGATCTTTGGCGCATTGCTGTTGATCAGTGCAATCGGAGTAGGCGCAATGCTTGTCATCACTGGTGCACCGATTCCTGAATTATCTTTAACGAATTTCCACCCTGGTAATGCAGCGATTTTCCCGCTATTGTTCTTAACAATTTCATGTGGCGCTCTATCAGGTTTCCATGCAACACAAACACCGATCATTTCACGTACAACGCAAAATGAAAAGAATGGCCGCAAGATTTTCTACGGCATGATGATTGCTGAAGGTGTCATCGCAATGATCTGGGCTGCTGCTGCAATGAGCTTGTTCGATGGCTACAACGGTTTGAACGACATGCTTGCAAACGGCGGACCTGCTGCTATCGTAAGTGAAGCTTCAACAGCGATGCTTGGTGCAATTGGCGGAACTCTTGCAGTTCTTGGTGTCATCGTACTTCCAATCACATCAGGTGATACTGCTTTCCGTAGTGCGCGTATGATTATTGCTGACTACTTCAATTTTTCACAGAAGAAAATCGCTAGCCGTCTATGGATCGCTGTCCCATTATTCGTTATCTCTTTCGCTCTTACAAAAGTGGATTTCACTCTTCTTTGGAGATACTTCTCCTGGGCTAACCAATCAACTGCGGTAATCGCGCTGTGGGTTGGTGCCATGTACCTGTTCATCGCCAAAAAGAACTACTGGATCGCCGTGATTCCTGGTATGTTCATGACAGCAGCTACGACTTCCTACATCCTTAATGCACAAATCGGATTCGGCCAGTCGCTGACAGTATCCAATATCGGAGCATTCATTGTTACAGTCGCCATCACGGTTATTTTCTTTAACGCTGCTAAAAAAGCACGAGCTAAAAATATCCCGCTCGACGAAGATATTTCAAACTATAACAAGGTGGCGTAACGATGAGCGGATGCTGCAGTCCTGAATACCGCAAATCGGTCAATGAGAAGGAAAGCCAGGTGAATGAGAAAGGGAAAGAGCAGCTTCCCCTTTTCGCTAAAATCATCATTGTTTTCATTACTGCAGGAGGGCTGCTCGCAGCCTATCTTGTATAATAATAAGATAAGGATTGTGCACGCTTGATTCCAGGCGTGCACTTTTACATAGTCTAGGAGGTTGATGGATATGAAAATATTAATCGTGGGAGCAGGAGCAATTGGCGGTTACTTCGGCGGCCGCCTTTTGGAAAAAGGAGAAGATGTCACATTTTTGGTCCGCGAGAAGCGAAAGCAGCAGCTTCGTGAAACTGGGTTGGTAGTGGAAAGCATTCATGGAGATATGCATTTTCCGGAGCCTAAGACTATATTGGCAGGAGAAAACGCGGAACCATATGACGCTATCCTTGTTTCCACAAAGTCCTACCATCTGGGAGGCGCGGTAAAGAGCATCCAGCCTTATGTTGGAAACGAGACGATGGTTCTGCCATTATTGAACGGAATTGCGCATCTTGATGTGCTGACGGAAACTTTCGGGGCTGAAAAGGTAATTGGAGGCCTATGCTTTATCGAGACAACCCTGACTCAGGATGGAAAAATAGTTCAAACCAGCCCGATCCATGATTTAGTGTTCGGTGAACGGAATGGTGGAAAGACTGAACAAATTTTACAGCTGGAAGAAGCATTTAACGGAACGAAAGCAAACTTCCGACTTTCTGAAAAAATTGAGCAGGAAATGTGGCACAAATACTTATTCATCACTTCGATGAGCGGCATCACCTCCTTATTTAGATCACCGATTGGTCCTATTCGCGAACAGAAGCATGGCTGGAAAACAATCGAGCGTCTGGTCCTTGAGACGGCGGCTATCATGGAGAAAATCGGCGCGCCGCTTGCACCAGGAGCTGTGGAGGCTACCCTTGGAAGAATGAAGGAAATCGGCCATGGAATGAAATCCTCTCTGCAGCGCGATATGGAAAAGTCACTGCTAACAGAAGGCGACCACCTCTTTGGCTACTTGCTGGAGAATGCTGAGCAGTCAGGAATGGCGGCGTCGATCCTATCTGCCATTTATGCTAATGTGGAAATCTATGAAAGTGGACTTGATGCTGGAAAAAATCCGCGATAATTTCCAGTTTGCGAATAAGAGGGTGTTTTTTGCGAATAAAGTTGTTTATTTGCGAATAAACTCTTATTTTTTGAGAATAAACTTCATTTATTTGCGAAAAAAATGTCAATAACTCTATTTACTTGTGAATAAATCCTGGCTTTTTTCGATTAAAATGCTTTTTTTGTGAATAATTCCACTGTTCTAGTCAAAAAAAGTGCCTGAGCCTTTATGTGTCCTCACAAAACACATTGGCTCAGGCTTTTTAATAGATTTTCGCATGTTCCTGCCCGTTCATCACTCTAAAAGCACCTGCAGACAGGGCTTCCATTTCGGCTTCACCAGGCAGCACGAAAACTTTTCCTAGAAAACTGATTTTCTCCTGAATCAAACCTGTAATCATATCTGAATGGGTGATTCCCCCGGTAAGGATGATTCCGTCAATCTTCCCTTCAAGTACCGTGGCCATGGCACCAATTTCTTTTCCTATCTGATGTACCATAGCTTTTAAAATTAGACCGGCATCCAAGTCACCCTCAACTACCCGATTCTCAACTTCTATAAGATTCTTGTTACCGAGATAGGAATACATCCCACCCAGCTTTGTCATCCTCTGAAGCAATTCTTTTTCCGTATAGTTCCCTGAAAAGCAAAGCTGGACAAGCTGTTTTGCCGGAAGACCGCCTGCCCTCTCAGGAGAGAACGGTCCCTCATTTTCAGCATTATTAACATCAATGATCCTGCCATTCCGAAGTGCAGCGACTGAAATGCCGCCACCTAGATGGGCCACAACAAAACTGGTTTCAACCAAGTCCATCCCGATCTCAGCTGCAATTTTACGGGAGACTGCCTTGATATTTAAAGCATGAACATGGCTTTTTCTTTCGATATCAGCGAGGCCGGAAATTCTCGCTTCATCAATCAGTTCATCCACACATACAGGGTCAACGATATAGGCAGGTATTTGATGAGTTCCAGCTATCTCCGCTGCGATAATGGATCCCAGGTTCGATGCATGATTGCCATATTTGCCTGAGCGTGCATCATCTAGCAGATGGTTATCTACAAAATACGTTCCACTGTCCATTGGCTTCAGCATGCCGCCCCGGCCAACGACCGCGTCGAGCTCTGAAGCCTTGAATTCCTTCAAACGTAAAGCCTCCATAATGGACTCAAGCCTGTATGGCAGCTGGTCGGCTAGTTCCGGCAGCTTCATGATTTCAGCATCCGCATGACGGATGGTTTCTTCAAAAAGTAATTTTTCGTCTTCATAAACTGCTAGCTTGGTAGAAGTGGAACCTGGATTTATTGCAAGGATTTTCATGATAACTCTCCTATCTTCCAACGCTGACCGTTGTATTGGATGCCGCAACGACGGCCAGTGCAATCGAAGCCAATTTTGCCTCTGCTGTATCTGACCGGGAGTTTAATACGAGCGGTACTTTCGCACCCAGCACGATTCCTGCCATCGTTCCCTTCGCAAAATATGTGATCGCCTTGCCAAGGAAGTTTCCTGCCTCGATTGTTGGGACAATGAGCAGATCGGCTGCTCCCTCAAGCTCACTTTCCAGTCCTTTATGCAGAAGAGATTCCCTGCTGATGGCGAGGTCCAGCGGAAGCGGTCCTTCTATCAGCAGATCCTGGCTCGATTCATTTTTAATCAGCATGGCCAGATGGTCAGCTTCCACGGTCACTGGCATCTTCTCGCTGACTCGTTCGTTCGCTGCTAAAATTGCTACACGCGGCCGGTCCACACCAATTCTGTCGAGGAATTCGACACCATTTAGGATGATTTGCTTCTTCTGCTGAAAATCTGGCGCTATATTAATACCGCCATCACTCATACTAATAAGCTGATCAGCACCCGGGATGTCAAACACGGAGATATGACTGATAACAGAGCCAGTTTTTAAATTGAGCTCCTTATGAAGCACCCCTTTTAAAAATGGAGTGCTATTCACAAAGCCTTTCATGATTACCTGCACTTGAGCATCGCTAGCCAGTTTTGCAGCAATAAACGCATTTTCATTTTCAGTATAGGCCGGATAAACAGGGTATTCCTCAACAGAAAAGTCGAGTTCCCTTGCCAGTTCAAAGATTTTTTGCGGGTCGCCGACTAGATACGGCTCAATGATTCCGAGTTCCACTGCGGCTTTCACAGCTTCGAGCACATCCAAATCGTGTGCAGCCGCAACGCTCATTTTTACAGGCGGCCTTGTTCTCGCAGCATCAATGACATCTTTAAAGCTTTTATAGCGCATGCTTCTCACCTCCTGTTGCTTAACCTGTATACTTGCTCTGGATTCGGCCGATTTTTTCAATCTTCTTTTCTACTAATATATTTGCGGCTTTATACGTTGGTATATCATGAGTTTTGGAGATTTTGTAGATTTTTTCGAGAATATCATAGATCATGCTCGCATTCTTGAACGCCCGGTCCTTGCTGTATTCATGAAGTTCATCCGCCACCTGGATCAATCCGCCCGCATTGGCCACATAGTCCGGGGCATAGAGGATGCCTTTCTTATGCAGCATGTCACCGTGGCGTTCTTCTGCCAACACATTATTCGCTGCTCCGGCAACTGCGAGGCACTTGAGTTTTGGGATCGTGATGTCATTGATAACGGCGCCCAGTGCATTTGGTGAAAATATGTCGCATTCTACGCTGTAAATATCAAGTGGTTCAACTGTTTCGATATCTGGGTATTGCTCCTTAACTTCTATGACATTCTCTTCAAAAATATCGGTGACAATTAGCTTCGCCCCTTCTTCATGAAGGTGGCCAACGAGAAAGCGGCCGACTTTTCCAAGGCCCTGGACCGCAATTTTCCGGTCCCTAAGTGAGTCCGTTCCAAAAATTTCTTTTGCCGTTGCCTTGATTGCCTTCCAAACACCGAATGCTGTAATTACAGCAGAATTCCCGCTGCCGCCATATTCTTCAGGCAACCCTACAAGATACGATGTTTGCTTTGATGCAGATACGAAATCCATGCCGACTGTACCAACATCCGTTCCGGTGTAAAATCGCCCCTTTAATGTTTCGATGAATGAGCCAAAAGCCTGGAAAAGCTCATCCGATTTTTCCGACTTAGGATCACCGATGATAACCGCTTTCCCGCCTCCATAGGTCACACCCGAAACGCCGCATTTATAGGTCATTCCTTTTGACAGTCGTAAAACATCTCGGAGCGCTTCTTCAGTCGATTCATAATCCCACATCCGGCATCCCCCTAGCGCAGGACCGAGCGTCGTATCATGGATGGCGACAATCGACTTCAATCCAGTTGCCTTGTCATAGTTGAAGATCACCTGTTCATGCCCCTCGTTTTTCATTTCTTCAAAAATATCCAGCACCATTTTCTGTTCTTCCGTTAGCAACACAAACATCCCCTCCCGTAATCGAACCTGGCAAAGCTGCGTCAGTGTAGGTAGTTTCCAGATCAATAAATAAATGTAAGCCCTTACATATTTTCATTATAAAGACTTTAACTGCTGCTTACGGTGATATATCTTACACTTCTATGGCAATTCAACTGGAAAAAATCAAGGATAATTTCCAGTTCGCCAATAAAATTATAAAATCGCCAATAAACCTGTGAACTCCGCCAATAAATTCATTTTTTCGCCAATAAAATGAAAATATCGCCAATAAAATCGAATTTCCGCCATTAAGTTGCTTCTGCTAAAGGATTTTCATTTAAAATAAACGATAATAAGAACCAAAGCAGCAACTTTGGTTCTTTTTACAGCAAAATTATTATTGAACACCTGGAAACCAGCCTGGTGTATTGACGATTGCCTGCCATAATGGATCCGGAACAACGAGTCGTGCCTGTGCACCCTGATCGATCTTTGTTTCGATTTCATTTTCACGGCCTGTTTCAACTTTTCCGACCCAATCTGGATCAATGATCAGTTCACGACCCAATGCGAGCAGTGGCACTCCTGTTCCAAATGCTTTGATAACATCTTCTGCGCTGTAAAGTGAGCCGACACCTATGACAGGAACTTTGCTTCCCACGCGCTCTTGGATGATTTCCATCCTTGAACGGTCATCATCGACACCTCTTCTTGGCTTTGACCAGAAATCATTTAAAGAAACATGCAAATAGTCTAAGTCTTTTTCAGCCAGGACATCAATTAGTTCCAATGTGTCAGCCATTGATATGCCCGGCTCCTCAGGTTCTTCCGGCGAAAACCTGTATCCGACAATAAACGGTTCCTTTGCATGCTTTGCGGTTACTCTTTTTACTTCATCCACAACCGCCAGCGGGAATGCCATCCTTTTCTCCAGGGACCCGCCCCATTGATCATCGCGTCTGTTTGAATGCGGCGAAAAGAATTGCTGAATCAAATAGCCGTTGGCTCCGTGGATCTCGACTCCATCAAAGCCTGCTTCAATTGCTCGGCGGGTTGTCTCGCCAAACGCAGCAATGATCTCTTCCACTTCTTCCCCAGTCAATGCTCTTGGTGCCTTCGCGCTGTTGCGTTCAGATTGAACATCGCTCGCACTGACGATATCCCCGTTTGGCACAAGCTCAGGAGGACACTCGCGGCCGCCATGGAAAATTTGCAGTACTGCTTTAGCACCTTCCCCTTTTATCGCAGAGGCGAGCTTCCTAAGGCTAGGGATCATTTCATCTGTATCAGCACCGAATTCACCCTGAAAACCTTTCCCATTTCGGGTTACATATGTACACGCAGTTAGCACCATGCTGACGCCTTTCGAACGGCGGGCGTAATATTTCACCTCTGCGTCCGTTACGGTTCCATCATCGTTCGACGAAAAATTGGTCATCGGCGCCATGACAAGTCTATTTTTCAGGTTAATCCCATTAGGGAACGTAAACGAATCAAATAATGGTTTATAATTTTCATTCATTGATGTAATCCTCCTTCTTTAGTATACGAAAGTGTAATAGCCTAAACTGTCTTCTGTTAAACATCCAGGTTAGTATTTGTATTCACCTCGAAAAAAAACAGTGAAAGTACATTAACTTTAGTTATGCATAACAACCAAATGAGCCATAAATAAAGACACTCTGCTACAGCAGAATGCCTTCGTTATTTTTGATAAGCAATTCTTCCATTGCTTCCACTGATAGAGGTCTGCTGAAATGATAGCCTTGTCCTATCATGCAGCCATTTTTCAGTAAAAATTCAACCTGCTCCTGTTCTTCTACACCTTCTGCAATAACACTAAATTTAAGATTGTGTCCCATGTCAATGATTGTCTTGACCATCGCTCCCTGGTTGGAGTGATGGATGATATCATCAACGAATGATTTGTCGATTTTGATTTTATCAATCGGAAAATGCTTCAGCAGACTTAACGATGAATATCCGGTTCCAAAATCGTCAATCGCGAGCGTTACGCCAAGCTCCTTCAGTTGATCCAGAATCATTGCTGTTTTCTCGCTGTTCTGCATGACACTCTCTGTGATTTCAAAATCTAGATAATTCGGTGCCAGCTGAGTATCGATTAGTACCCGCTTTACACAATCAATGAAAGTGTCTTCCTGCAGCTGGCGCACAGATATGTTCACTGACACCGGTATCGGGCTGTAGCCTTTCTTCTGCCACGCTTTGTTTTGCGCAGCCGCCTTTTCCAGCACCCATTTTCCTAGAGGAACGATCAATCCTGTTTCTTCGGCCATAGGGATGAATTCAGCTGGTGAAATGATGCCTTTCTCCGGATGCATCCAGCGTACAAGTGCCTCTACCCCGATGATTTTCCCTGTTTCCATATTCACCTGTGGCTGATAATGGAGCATAAGCTGGTTTTGCTCCAACGCTTTCCTTAGGCCATTCTCCAGCTCCATTTTTCGGGAGGAGAGTCCATGCAGCTTGTCAGTATAAAACTGGTAGTTGTTCTTCCCGCGATCTTTTGCGAGATACATCGCCGTATCAGCATGCTTGATCAGCGTTTCCTCATCCTGACCATCCTCTGGTGCCATGCTGATTCCAATGCTTGGGGTCACGAAGAACTCCTGGCCTTCGATGGTAATCCCTTCATTAAATTCATTAAGGATTCTTTCTGCGACTTCAACGACTTGTTCCTTCCCGAAATCCTTAAGTAAAATGATGAATTCATCACCGCCCTGGCGTGATACAAGCCCCTGCTGTTTGACCGCATTTTTCAACCTGGTGGCAACAACCTTTAACAATAGGTCGCCAACACGGTGACCTTTCGTATCATTGATAATCTTGAAACGGTCGAGATCAAGAAAGAGTACTGCGAGATTCCCTTTGCCGTTTGATAGTGCACTATTCAGGTGCTTCCTGACCATATTCCGATTCGGCAGCCCGGTAAGAACGTCATAATAGGCCATATATTTGATGGTTTTTTCCGCCTTCTTGCGCTGCGTCAGATCACGGCCAACAATTTGTTCAGCCATTCTTCCTTCATATAAAATCGGCATCGCGGACATTTCGACATCAATTTTTTGTCCGTCTATCTGTGTTGCTTTAAATTCGAACCACAATTTTTCCTCAAAATTCTCATCTATTGTTAATTCACGATTTTTTATACGAGCCAGTACATCAGAAGGAATAAGCTTGGATATCGGCTGTCCGATTAATTCCTCTGGACTTTTCGCCTTGAACAACTTGCAGCCGGCTTCATTGATATAATCCAGCTTTCCTCTGCTGTATACAGCAATCAAATCGGGCGACATTTCCACTAGGCTGCGATAGCGTCCTTCACTTTCCTGCCGGTCGGTTATATCGAAAAGGACGCTGGTAAAATCAACGAAATTTCCGTTTTCATCTATGACCGGAATGCCTCTATCCTGGATCCAGCGCACCTCTCCATCAGGACGAATGATTCGATACACACTGGTGACTGCTTCTCCTTTTGAAAATCCATCTCCCCTGTCAGCTAAGATTTGCAGATCCTCAGGGTGGATGACTTTTTTCCAGAGGGTGTTGTCATGATAAAATTCTTCAGACGAATGACCGTATAATTTTTCGATCCCAGATGTAATCAGCAATGTGTCTGTCTTAAGGTCATGTGACCAGATCGCGACATCCAGAGTATCAAAAATGCTTTTCAGCCTTTTTTTATGTCCTTCTAAATCCTCTGCTGTATTTTTCACCGCTTTGAATACCCGGAAGACCAATGCGATAAAAACAAAGGAGACAGCCAGATCAATCAAATAGCCAACACCTTCACTTATGGGAAAATAAAATGAAGTCAGCCAATCAATTAACTCCGCGAACAGAAGAAAAAATATGATAGATAATCCGGTGTATCTTTGTATCTTTCCGTCACTGCCCATTCAAACATTTCCCCCTGTGCCAAGCTGCATGATTGTCTAATAAGAAAAGCGCAAGCGCCTTGGTCAGCCCCGACTAGCGCTGGAGGGCCTGACAGTGAAGTCGTTCTTTGACTTCATTGGCAGGACCGAAGCGATTCGAGGGGCTAGGCGCAGGAGCTAGACACTAATCTAAGTGTAAAAAGTTTATACTTTATAATTAAAAATACTAAATATTCCTTTATTAACATAACAAACATACTAGGCCTCGTACAACGGAATTATTCCATATGGCCCATTAAATTGATGAATTTTGTCATTTTTTAACCTGGCAAACATGGGGACACATCAAAGAGCGATCCCCAGCACAGTTGATAATTCGCGCTTTTTCTCGTTCAAATAGATGTGGTCAAGGTCCTTCAACTCGTTTGAATCGAACTTTTCCATGCTGTAGATATACAGCTCCCAAATGCTTTTCTTCAAGGAATCGTCGGCTGTTTTTCCGATCAAAAGAAAAGCGTCGATGAGAGCTGTAAGAATGGAAAAGTCCTGACTCCCATAATGGACAATTTGGTAAAAGGATAAATATAGGATATCCATTGTCCGCTTTTGTTTCCCTATTATCCTCGGCTGCATATCTTCATCATAATAGGCTATATAGCGTCCATTCGAACGGACACGGCAAAGATGGGACAAGGCCATGCCCAAATAGGAAATACAGACTCTTGCCGTGTTTGGGTCATTAATTCCTGGGGAGATGGCCCTCAAGGCAACCTCCACAATCTTCTGAAGCGCAAATTCTGGATCCTGGATCGATGACCGCTCTTTCCCCAGCTTCAAGTATTGATTCAGGACGGCATCAATATTCTCATCGAGTTCACCGCTATGATGGACTCTGAAGGCAATGCTGTCCTCTGTCAGAAAATCACCGTTCAAGAAGTTGGCTTCAACCCCAAGTGCGTTTTGGGATGCATATTTCAATAATCCCTGATAGTCTGTCAGCTGGACATAACCGTATCCTCTGCATTTTACATCCCGGACGAACTCATAGGTGAAACCAGCATCTTTTCTGTCGTCTATTACGTTCGTGTAGTCACTTTCCAATGTATCTTCCTGTCTCTTAATGACCTTTAATGCACCCTCAGTAATCTCCCGAATCAGCGTGCTCACCTGGACGGAGGTTGCGACATTATGTATAAAATAGGCGAAGAATGCGAGGCAAATGAAGGCAATGAAGACTCCAACCGTAGCTGAGATCACCTGGCTCTCATACCAAGTATCACTCATGAACAGCAGCGACAGGATCGAGTAGACGAAGCCGCCCATAAAGATTCCGAGCACCCGCATCGTCACAGGATCCTCGACGAAGTTACTCAGCGTTCTCGGTGAAAATTGGGATGAGTATGTAGTCAGCACGACCATGATCGTCGAAAAGGTGATCGTCGTCATCGTCAGCAGCGCCCCAGAAATCGAACCTAAAATCGTCTGCGCCAAATCAACATTAGTCAGCAAAAACGAAGGGACTATTCCCTGTGCCAGCTCATTATGATCGATATAAATCACGGCCAACGCCAGCAGGAATGCAAGTACACTATAAATAACCGGCCTCAGCCACATACTTTCCCTTATTCGTAAAACAGTTTTTTTCAACAAACTTCCCAGCCCCTTAAGTTACCAACTCTTTCCTTACTTATTTAGACCATTAAGGGGATGTTTAATCCTTTCTATTTTATTTAATAGGGATCCTACTACTTTACTATAGGCTCTTTTCGTTAATTTTATTGCTCGAACATCAAAAGCGTCCAGTGGTACTAGGAGCTGGACGCAGTTTATATTACTGCATATAGTTAACAATAAAAAGCATCAAAGAAGCCGTTCTCTTCTTTGATGCTTTTCCTTTATCCTTCCAAAATTTCTTTCAGGTTTCTTAGGTCCTTCATATTTGCCTTTTTCATCATCGATGCCATGAAAGGTGAGACCAGTTTTGAAAACCCTGATGGCTCTCCCTGGTTCCTCAGTGTCATCCGTGTTGTGTTTGCATCAACTGCCTCCCATGTGTATGTCGTCTTCATCGGAAATGGCCCTTCTGAGGTTTGCATGACCATTTTCCTTCCTGGAACATACTCAACGATCTCATAAATATAAGCAAGTTCCCGGCCGAGGAATTTTGCCTTAAACGCAATCTTTGAACCAAGATTCAATGGTTTCTCTGTTAGCCATTCAGCACTATCAATATTCACATACCATTCTGGAGCGTTGTCAGGATTCGCTGCATATTCTGAAACCCTTTCAACCGGGGATTTAATTTCTATCTTTGTCAGGACGTCTACCAATATAATTCCTCCATGCCCAAGCATTTTTTTACATTATAATATAATTCTTACAGAAATCGTCTATCTGCCTGCAGTTTATTATTGCAGACAGCAGGAAAGCTTGAAAATAAACCCGCAGTGGAATATTCTTAAATGTATACTTCATATTTAAGGATGGGATTACCCTGCGTATCAATAAATTCATCAGCGAAACTGGTAAAACGTCAAGACGCGGCGCGGACCGGCTCATTGAGGAAGGGCGCGTGTCGATCAATGGAAAGGTTGCGAAAATCGGCAGCCAGGTTGAGCCTGGAGATGTCGTTCGCCTGAATGGCGAAGAAATCCGGATGGCACAAAACTATGTATATATTGCTTTGAATAAACCTGTCGGGATTACAAGCACAACGGAAAGGCATGTGAAGGGCAACATCATCGACCTTGTCAATCACCCACTGCGGATTTTCAACATCGGACGACTTGATAAGGATTCCGAAGGCTTGATCCTGCTAACAAATGACGGAGATATCGTCAATGAAATCCTTCGCGCCGAAAACAAGCATGAAAAGGAATATATCGTTTCCGTGGACAAGCCGATTACTCCAGAATTCATCAAGGCGATGTCAGAAGGCGTAAGGATTCTTGGCACAAAAACGCTTCCAGCAAAGGTCGTCCAATTATCAAAATACGAGTTCAATATCATCCTTACACAAGGATTGAACAGGCAAATCCGCCGGATGTGTGAAACTCTTGGATACCAGGTCGTCAGGCTGCAGCGCATCAGAATCATGAACATCCACCTTGGAAACCTGCCAATTGGTCAATGGCGTGACCTGACAAAGAAAGAAAAAAGGCAGCTTTTCAGCGACTTGAATTACGAGCCTAAAGAATGGTAAAAGGGTGAGCACCTGACGCTCATCCTTTTTTCTATTATCTCCATATTCGCATTGGCTGTTCCTTTAATTCATTACACTGGCAGATACTAATGAAGTATGATGTAATAATCACATAACGGTCACTGATTGGAGTTTTTCAAATGAACAAAAATAATACGAGGAACCCATTAAGCGAAGAAGAGCTTACCACAATTTTGCTCGCTGCTAATGAAATCATTATGTATGGCGGGAAAGGCCTGCTTGGTAAGATTCTTTCAGGCTCAAAAGATAAGAGGATTTATACAGCTGACCTCCATCATTCCCCTATGTACGGCGCATTTTCGGACGTGAAACAAAAGGAAGTCATGGAGAAGGTTGAATGGGTGTTAGCTAATGGCTACCTGACAACAGACGAAAAGCTCTCCCTGCTTATGTATACAGACAAAGGCTGGGACTTTGTTAAAGATGAACTGGCAGAGAGTATCTACACCGAGTTCGCTCTGGCTGCTGAGTTTGGGAGATATGAGTATGTGATTTCATCCTTGCTCAGCATCCGGAATTAAAGATGGATTTACTCGATCTCATTGAAGAGAGGGACAGCAAGGAACTGATCGACATCCTGATTGAATGGCTGGAGCTTGAGAATTTCAAACCTATTCCAGAAAGGATACGCGAAGTCCTACAGAAACTGGATAAAGGAAATTCGCGCAAACCGCAGAACACGGATGAATCGAGCCCTTTTGAGGCAAATAAAAAATGGCTTATGATTCCTTCTGATGTTCGTCAGCTGCTCGTCCGGAACGTTTTTTGCGGACATTGCATGGACACCGTGCAAATCGAGAAATATGTCATCAAGGGGTTCCGCGACAGTGTTGTGCTTGAAGGAAAATGCAAAAACTGCGGCAATGACGTAGTACGAGTTATTGATTAATGGTACCTGGTTTAATCCAGGTATTCTTTTTGGGCGAAAGTAGTTTGTATACAAATTATATATACACAAAATAATTTTCGTGATAGAATCTTAATAAGGTTAATTAGGAGGACGTACTCATGGATATGTCTATGGATAAAGCAATCGGTTCTGCTTCTGTTCGGTTGAGCAAGAAGCTTACACGAATCATTAACTATTACTTAAAGCCTTACCGTATTACGACTGAACAGTGGAGTGTCCTGCGCACTTTAAATGAATTTGATGAGGTTTCACAAAAAGAACTATCGATACGCTCAGATAAGGACCAGGCAACACTGACGAAAATTCTCGACCTTCTTGTAAAACAAGAGAATGTAGAAAGGCTCGCCAATCCTCTGGACCGCCGTTCCTTTTTGGTGAAAATTACTCCGAAGGGCACAAACCTTGTAGAAGAAGTGACTCCTTACCTTGAGGAAATCTTTATGAAGATCACAGACGGAATTGATGAGGAAAGGCTCGCAATGTTCAGAGAGGTTTTACTTACAATGGAAGACAATATCGAAAAACTTTTGGAGGAAAACAATTAGAAAGAAGGCAAGATGATGAACAAAACATCCAAGTTGTGGACAACACAGTTTACGGCCATTGTTATAATGGCTTTTTTATTTTTCCTATGCCTGCAGCTGCTGACTGCCGGCTTCCCCGCTTTTATTACAGACATTAAAAACAATCCTGCCCAGGGCGGCTTGATGACAACAGTATTCATGGTTTCCGCCATCGCCACCCGTCCATTTGTCGCTAGCTTAATGCAGAAGATGGACAATAAGAAACTAAGCCTCATATCTCTTGTGTTTATAGCGATTTCCGTTGGCTTGAGTTTCGGCCAGGATTCTGTGCCAATTTTGCTTCTGCTTAGAGTTTTTCATGGAGTTGGTTTCGGGATCATCACAACCATTTTCTCTACGATGGCTACGAATATCATCCCTGCCCATCGTCTTGGTGAGGGAATTGGCTATTACGGAATGGCAACAAGTGTGGGGACAAGTCTTGGTCCGATGCTTGCGCTGGCATTGCTACAATACTTTGCTTTCAACATGTTAATCCTTCTTTCAGTTGGATTGACTCTGCTTACTTTGCTCCTGAATATCCTTGTAAAAAGTCCGCAAAAACCAGCTAAAGCAGCTGTCCGAAAAGTCAATTTCAGAGAGCATGCATTTGACCGGCATGCCTTTACACCAGCAATCCTTACCGCATTCTTCTCCATCACGCTCGGCGGAGTTGTGAGTTTCCTCCGTGAATTAGGAAAAGAAGCGAACCTTGGGGCAACAATTTCATTGTTCTTCCTTGTCCTAACAATTGTCATGGTCATGATTCGGCCTGTCTCAGGAAGGTTGTACGATAAATACGGGCATAGAATGATCATCTACCCTGCAGTCATCTCAGGAATCATTGGACTAACGCTTTTAGCCCTCACTCAAAACACATTGACTCTATTAATGGCTGCTGTTTTTTACGGAATAGCATATGGAACAGTAGCGCCTACTCTACAAGCCCTTGCTGTGAGCGCAGTATCAAAGGAGAAACAAGGAACCGCGAATGCCATGTACTTCTCGTCGATGGACTTAGGAATGGCTCTCGGATCTGCCGGACTCGGCCTGTTGGCTTCCTATACCAGTTACCACTTCATATACGGATTCTCGATCATTTTCCTTATCGGGCTGCTGCTCGCTTACACCTTGATTTTTGTTGTAAAAAAGAAGCCAAAAGAACATTACATGGAAGCTTCTCAAGAAATTCGAACTTAAAAAACACGGTGGAACCTTCTCCGCCGTGTTTTTTGTCTTTTTATCAGGATTACCAGACACGCTATTCCTGATTTGGTTTTATTCCTGAATCAGGGCTTCTTTTTCCTCAAAAGCTCAATATATTCCTTAATTCCACCTGTTTATTCTTTGTTCTCCCGCCTGACATCATGCCTGCTGATATACAACCACATCGCGATATAAGTCAGGAAGAGCAAAACGAGAAACACAGGTGCTGACAATACATTCTGTATCAACAAATTAAGCCACCTCTTTTTACTTTGCCAGTTTTCGTAAAGATTGTTGTTAAAATCCTAAAGCCGATTTTAACGTAATATATACCCATTTTGCAGGTCGGTATGAAGTTCCATGCTCTTTTCTCATTACTTTACGAAGGAATATAGGTAATTCAATCCAATTGTGCTCAATAGCAACAAAGTTTGAAAAAGAGCCTTTACTTTAGGCTGTCCAGCGGGAACGGAAAAAATAAATAGAATATGACCGCTAGCGGAATTGAAATGATCCAAGCGATCACCGGTTTACGATAGTGTATCCACAGAACCACAAACAAAATCAAATTCAGCCAGATGTTGTGCCAGCTATTCCAGCCATTGTCGTATACATACATTCCCCTGTGAGCGAACAGAGCCTCAATGATTGTGTAAAAGGCTACCCATATGCCGACATAGATGGACTGGTTCCTTCTTGTTGATGGAAAACGCTGCAGATAAATCATCAATCCAACCGGACAAATGAAAAAGGTGAATGCGATATTGATGATCGAGTGGTTCAGCCAATCAGCTGTTATTCCGCGGAATGCCCATAGAGTGTGATTATAGTAAAGTGTGTTGTAGAGCAGGTTCACCATCATAAAAAATAGAATGGTTGAGTATTGCTTTTTCCATTGTGACCAATCAACAAATTTATAAGCGAAAAAAATCCAGACTGCTATAACCAATAATAGATACATGCTTCTCTCTCCCCAAAAATACTGATTTTATCAGTTATTTCCAGCAAAAAAGTTTTTATACAACAACAAAAAGCGCAAGCGCCTCGTTCAGCCCCGACAAGCGCTGGAGGGCCGCCCAATGAAGTCGTTCTTTGACTTCAATGGGCGGATCGAAGCGACTCGAGGGGCTAGGCGCTGGAGCTGGATTAAGAAAACCACATGCAGTTATCCACACCTAAATAATTTTATAATTTCCTGGTTAACAATTCAAAAAGACCTGATACTGAATAGTCAGGTCTCACTAGAAGGTTAGTTATCTCGAAACAATAGAAAGGACATTGAGGAGTTTTCTCTGTTTCCGATAAAGCTCCTGCGCTTCTTCTATGGTGATTTCAGCAAACCGGATTTTTGTTCCAGGCATCGCCTGTGCAAGCAGAGAAAGGTCGACAGAAATCACTGTGGCAATCCTGGCGTAGCCGCCTGTCGTCTGTCGTTCTGACATCAAAATGATTGGCTGCCCGTTAGAAGGCACCTGGATTCCTCCTGCCGGAATGGCATCAGAAATAATATCAGCACCCTCAATGTGCCCAAGTTCTGGTCCTTCAAGGCGATAACCCATTCTGTTTGATTGCGGTGATATCGTATATTCATTTGATAAAAATCGCTTTATAGCATCAGGATGAAATTTTTCCAGATGGGGGCCGAGAATCACCCGTATTTCAAGCTGGGCATTATATTCAGGTATAAATTCTTTATGTAAAAAGCGATTTTTCCGGACAAAAGGCCTTCCCTTTACAATATCCCCTGCATCTAGTGCCCGGCCGTTAAAACCGCCCATCGCGCCATTGATAAACGTGGACTTGCTGCCTAGCACGAGCGGGACATCAATTCCGCCGGCAAAGCCAATGTACGCCCTTGCCCCGCTTTCCACTTTACCAAATGACAGAATATCTCCTTTTCTTAAAACGAAACTTTTCCACATCGATACAACCTTATTGTTCACCGTTGGCTGAAGATTTCCTCCGCAAATGGCAATCGACACATCCTTCAATGCTTCAAGACTCGGTCCCATCATCGTAGCTTCCAGCCCTGCTTCATGAAGAGGATTCCCGACCAGGAGATTGGCCATTTGCAAAGAATAGGGATCCATCGCTCCTGAAGGGCTGATGCCATACTGCTGATAACCTGTTCTCCCTAGATCCTGTACTGTTGTCTGCAGGCCCGCCTTAAGGACTTTAAACAAGGGTTCCGTCATATAGAATCCCAGCCTCTGCCGACTTCTACTTGTTCGGCCTTTAATGCCTCTTTTAACTTCACTGCAAAATCAAGGGCCTGTGGTTCATCTCCATGGATGCAAATGGTATCTGCCTTGATTTCAATCTCTGTCCCGTCAACTGCCTCAACTCTTCCTTCACGTACCATCCTGATCACTCTTTTTATTGCTAAGTCAGGATCGTGGATGATCGCGTTGGTCTCCGAACGCGGTGTCAGCGAACCATCAGGCTGATAGGTTCGATCTGCAAACACTTCATGCGCCACCTGCAGGCCTTTTTCCTCTCCCGCTTTCACAAGCCAGCTGCCTGCAAGACCGAATAAAACAAGTGTTGAATCGGCATCTGCCACTGCCCCCGCAACGGCGTCGGCGATTGCTTTATCTTTTCCAGCCATATTGTACAATGCGCCATGCGGCTTAACATGTTCGACTTTTGTGCCACAAGACTTCGCTATCGCAGCAAGAGCGCCAATCTGGTATATAGTCAGATTGTAAATTTCCTCCGCACTCATCTTCATTTCTCTCCTGCCGAAACCATGCAAGTCAGGAAAGCCAGGATGCGCACCAATCTTCACTCCAAATGCTTTTGCCATTTTCACCGTTTCCATCATGACATTATGATCACCGGCATGATACCCACAGGCGATGTTGGCAGAAGTGATATGCTTTAACACTTCCTTGTCATTGCCAATTCTAAATAATCCGTAGCTTTCACCTAAATCACAATTAAGATCGACACTCAACACTTTACCTCACCTCTTTTCAATCCTTTTCACCTCGTATGTATCACCCATTTTTTTTATCGTTAAAAATTGCTCCTCACTGATTGGTACAAATTTAATATATTGACCGGAACTGAACAGGAATGGCTCCTCCTTCTCCGGAGAGAACAAGGTAACAGGAGTGGTACCAATGATCCTCCATCCTGAAGGAACATCAGCAGGATAAATACCTGTCTGATTCCCGCCAATCCCGACAGCACCGGGCATCACACTCTGCCTTGGCTTCTCGAGCCTCGGCACAGCCAGCTTTTCAGGCAAGCCACCGAGATACGGAAACCCAGGCATGAATCCCATCATATAGATGAGGTATTCCCTGTTTGCATGAATATTGATGACTTCCTGCTTCTCCAGGCCATGATAATCAGCGACATAAGCCAAATCCACGCCCCATTCTCCGCCATAACAGACTGGTATTTCATAGACGAACTTCCTGTCTGATTTAGAATCCCCGGGAGACAGGCTGACTTTTTCAAGCTCAGCTTTGAGAGATTCATAGGCGATCATCTCAGGTTGGTAATAAATCGTTAGAGATGTATAGGCAGGCACCCATTCTGTGATGCCTCTAACCTTTTCTTTTTCCAGCTTGCTGACGAAGAGCTGTATTTGCCTGTTCGTTTTTTCATTAATTTCATTACCAAATGACAAAACTACAGCCACATCACCCAGCGGCGAGATTATAAACTCCATCCCTTCTCTCCTTTTAAAAATGCCAGACAAGTTTCATCTGGCATCCTCTCTTATTGTCGTACTCCAACCGTGGCACATGTTTCAACAATTACCTTCAGTGCTTGGGCCATTGTTTCCTGGGGCAATGACGGCAGTGAGGGATTCAGGGCTGACATTTTCGTCGATGCAGGAAAATGGATAAATCCAGCCTTGATGTGCAGATTATTTTTTCGAATATGATTTAAAACAGCATATAAGGTATTATTGCAAATAAATGTACCGGCACTGTTTGACACAGCTGCAGGAATGTTCAGTTCCTTCAGATTCTTCTCGATCAGACGGTTGGGCAAGGTGGCAAACAAGCCATCCGGTCCATCCTCATCGATCATTTCATCTGTTGGGATCTTGCCTTTATTATCTGGATAAGGATCACCAGAACCCGTATCCTTCACATTGATTCCGATCCGCTCCGGAGTAATCGCCGTCCTGCCTGCTGCCAGACCGCAGGAGATCACCACATCCGGCTGGATAGCATCCATCTTTTTTATTAATTCTTCCGCGCACTCATCATAATTGACCGGCAATAGAATCGTTGAGATTTCCACATTCTCAATCTCAAAGCTTTCTGCTTCCAACAACAATTCCTCAGTAGGATTGATTTTCATTTTTCCAAACGGCTCAAAGCCGGATATTAGAACCTTCATTTAACAGACCTCGTTTCAGGGATAAACTTAAAATTGGATGTATTAAAAATTTTACTATAGTTAACTATGGATATATAGCTTTTAAACTCGTAAAATTGGCTTTAGTTTTAATATTCTAATAAGTATTGGGTGATGAAGTGGAAATTGAATATGGCAAAGCAACGGAAAGTGAATTGGAAGAGATTTTTAGCATGGCGGGTGTGAATAGGTCCGAGGCTACAGGCATACAAGCGGATAATAATAAAGAAGAGATGATAGCATCTTATGAGAATTCCCTGGACCATGGGGCTTATTTTCTCGTTGCGAGAACTCATGAGTCTTTGGTTGGCTGGGTGCTGGTGGACCGGAGCCTGGATTGGTTCACGCATAAGGAGATCGGCTGGATCAGTGATGTATATGTAAAACAGGAGTTCAGACAGCAGGGCGTCGCAAAATCCTTGATTGAGCAAAGTCTGGTCGAATTCAAACACCTCGGCTATGACGATGTACGCTTGAATGTATTTTCTTTTAATGAAAAAGCGATTTCCTTATATGAGAAATTAGGCTTTAAGGATGTCAACAAATTTATGAGGGTAGAAATATAGGGAAGAATCACCCATCCTATTGTAAATAAACCTAAGTAAATATTCCTGAATAATTTTATAAATCCCTTACTCTCTCTATACAAAATTGAAATAGGGGCTAAACATTTCTCCGTTAATCTATCACTGTTACATAAATCATGCAGAGGAGATGGAGAAATGAAAAAAACATTAATCGGAACTGGAGTTGCCTTAACCCTTATGCTTAGTCCTTTTCAGCAGGTCTTTGCTGCTGAACCCACCACTGGAGAATTGAGACAGTTTGATACTATTGCACACCGCGGGGCTGCAGGATATGCACCGGAAAACACAATCGCTGCATTTGATAAGGGCTTGGAAATGAAGGCGGATTACATTGAAATCGATGTCCAGCGCAGCAAAGATGGCGAATTGGTCGTGATTCATGACACTACTGTAGATCGAACAACAGATGGTACTGGCCGTGTTGGTGATTTGACGCTAGAAGAGCTGCGAATTCTGGATGCCGGAAGCTTCAAAGGAGAGCAGTTTTCCGGTGAAAAGATTCCTACCTTTGAAGAGGTACTCGACCGCTATCACGGAAAAATTGGCATTTTAATAGAATTAAAAGCACCTCAGCTCTATCCCGGAATCGAAGAAGCTGTGGCAAAGGAATTGACGGAAAGAAACCTGGACACGCCGCAAAATGACAAGATTATTATCCAATCTTTTAACTTTGAATCCATGAAAAAGATGGATGCATTGCTTCCAAAAGTACCAATTGGTGTCTTAACCTATTCAAGTCTCCATACAACAGACGTTGCCCTTCAAGAATTCGCAAAATACGCTGATTTGTTCAATCCCAGTTATGGACTCGTTTCAAAGGAACTGGTCGATAAAGTACACAGTCTTGGAATGGAGATTCAATCTTGGACAGTAAGAAGTCCTGAAGCAGCACAATTCCTTATTGATATGAAGGTAGATGGCATTATTACAGATTATCCCGATTATGTCGATCCGCGCAAATAAGTTAGAAACCTGTCCTGATTAGGACAGGTTTTTTAGTTCACATTTATATATTTAATAAATAAATTAATTATATTAATTTTATTTAAAATAAATATTTACATTTTTAATTATTACATATAATATATACCTAAACACAACTGAAAGGAGGCAGTCATGGCATATCCTGTATTAACGAACTGTCCTGTTTGCAGCCAAACCCTTAAAATTACAAAGCTAAAATGCAATCACTGTGATACAACCATTGAAAATGAATTCGAACTATCAAGGCTTGCTTCTTTAACAAAGGAACAGCTTCAGTTTGT
Source organism: Mesobacillus sp. QJM3NY_10 (assembly GCF_056173465.1). Lineage (NCBI taxonomy): Bacteria > Bacillati > Bacillota > Bacilli > Caryophanales > Bacillaceae > Mesobacillus > Mesobacillus sp. QJM3NY_10. Next base: position 985,013 of record NZ_CM149675.1, on the reverse strand, counting down.
TGAAACCTTCCTTGTATCCCGCGGAAATATTAAAGAAGTGGAAAAAGAACTCGGCATTTCCTATCCGACCGTCCGGGGAAAGCTTAACGATATTATCACTGCCCTTGGATATGACACTCAAAAGAAAAATGAGCTCGATGAGAAGAAAATCGTTACGATGCTGGAGAAGGGTGAAATTTCTCCAGAAGATGCGATCAAACTTTTAAAAGGTGAATAGGGGGAATTATGATGAGTGAAGAAATTACAAAGATTTTAACAATGGTACAAGAAGGAAAAATTGATTCCGAAAAAGGTGCCCAGCTGATTGCCATACTCAAGGAAAAAGAAACGCCTGCATTGCCTAACAAACAAAATAAATACTTAGATAAAACATTAAAAATCCGGGTTGTATCCAAGGAGAATGACAATGTGAACGTCAATGTGCCGATCAAGCTCGTAAAAGCACTTCTCAAAACGGGTCACAGCATCGCTGCAGGCATCCCTCAATCCCAGCAATACGTCAAGGATCTTGATATCAACATGCTGATCGATGCAATCGAAAATGAGCTGGATGGAAACATCGTTGACATCCAATCAGCAAACGGCGATACAGTTAAAGTCGTCATTGAGTAAAACGTATGCTGAAAATAAAAATCAAAACACCTAATAAGATCGCATTACACCTCCCAGTCCCTTACACACTTTTAAAAACTGCCAGTTCCATTCTTGCTTCTAAAAGATTCAGGAACCAGATGCATAAATGGGCAAATCAAGACCTTGAACAAAGACATATCCCCTCCACGCTTTTCGATACTTTACTAAACAAGCAGTTGATGAATGAAATCATCCGCGAACTGTGCAAGCACAAAGGAACTGTGCTTGTTGATGCGAGATTGCATGATGGTACTGAGGTCATTGTAAAACTATAAAAGATAGAAACCCTGACTCCATCTGTTGCGGAGACAGGGTTTCTATCTATATCAGAACAATTTTTCGAAGCAAACATATAATTCATGTCCTTCTGGCTTTCCATTCATCATGACTCTTCCGGTAATTGTATACCCCCTTTTTTCATAAAAGGAGACCGCGCCCTCATTTCCGGAGTAGGTATCTAGCCGGAGCACACCATATCCGTGATCCTTCGCAAAGTCCTCTGCAAACTGCAGCATCTTACTTCCATACCCGCCACCCTGAGCAGATGGATCAACACAAAACGAATGGAGAATCAGCGGCTTTCCTTCTGTTTTAGACCAATTGGCATTCTCCCATTCCGGAGCCTGCCACTCATCAAGGACCATCACTCCAATGGCGTCCTCGCCTTTTTTCAAGATAAACAACTCTTCACCCTGCATCGCATTTTCGAAATACTCATGGTTAGGGTATTTTTCATCCCATTGTAAAATGCCTCTCGACTCAAGGTACTCTTTGCATTCCGCAAACATTGAGCCGATGACTGGCAAATCTTCTTCAGTTGCGCGTTCAATTTGTTCTAGAGCCATTATTTTTACTCCTTCACTGCCTCTATTCGCTGTCAGGCGTTATGTTAAAAAAGTTTGCACTTTTGTTCTTCTTCTTTTCTTCATTTTTCTTATCATCCATTTTCCCGTCGGATTCATAGCTCAATTTGAATTGATCATCCTTCTTTTTCATTCCTATTCCTCCTAAATTGAAATACTTACATGCTCGACCTCCGCTTGAATAGCTATCTAAGATTCGTTTTAGGACATTCCAGCCCAGCAATATTCGAGTCGCCCTTACTTAACAGTATTCTGTACCTTTTTTTACCTCTGAATGCATAAAAAGCACCGGTTCCTAAAGAAACCGATGCTTAACGTTAATACGCAAAGTGGTGATTGCCTATCTGTTTGGTCACTGTTCTCGTAAAAATCCATTGATCAGTCGCTAGCTTTGGATTGTAGTAATAAACGGATCCATATGAAGGATCCCATCCGAGAAAGGCATCCTTTACTGCCTGGTAAGCTGTATCGTTTGGCTGCAGATTGAACTGTCCATCATTTACTGCTGTAAAAGCATTCCTTTGAAATATGACATCATGAACTGTATCAGGAAATTCATTGGAATCTATCCTGTTTAAAATCACTGATGCCACTGCAACCTGTCCCTGGTAACTCTCACCCCGGGATTCACCATAAACAACATGAGCCATCATCTCGATTTCCCGAATAAGCTGCGTTGTCTTCGGGCCAACGCCTCCAATCGGTTCAAGTCCAAAATCTCTTTGAAGTTGCTTCACTGCTTCAGTAGTGATTGGCCCATAGTATCCGGTTGTCTGGGTATTAAAATAGCCGAGTTTCTTCAAAATGGATTGAACATATGTAACATCTGATCCAACTGACCCCATTCCAATACTTGCTGCCTGAGCTCCTGGCTGCCCAAAACCAAGAATAGCAAAAATGACGGATGCTGCTGCCAGACTCTTTATGTACTTCTTCAAACTCTCCACTCCCATTTCCATTTAACTTGTATGTATGATCATTTCCAGTGGACTAACCAAATGCACCTCCTTTTTCATATCCATATACATTTCCCTGTTGTGCAAATGTAAAAACTCGTACAAAAGAATGGAAATAGTTACTGGTACAAATTTCATAGTCCCGTATCTTTTTTCATTAAATGATCGTTATTAGATTAAATTGTAAAAAATATTTAGCTTTACGAAGGTTTATAATTATCGGATAATTATGGAGTAGTAAAAAATAATCGAAACCGAGAGGCAAAGGAAATGTGGAGAAATAAGAATGTCTGGATTTTATTGACCGGAGAGTTTACAGCCGGGTTAGGACTATGGCTTGGAATCATTGGAAACCTTGAGTTTATGCAGGAACAAATTCCTTCTGACTTTTTAAAATCACTGTTGCTTGCTGCTGGATTACTGGCTGGGATTGCAGTTGGACCTCTTGCAGGAAGATTGACAGACCAATACAGCAAAAAGACTGTCATGCTGATATCAGGTTTCGTACGAATCATCAGTGTCGTTTTTATGCTGATTGCCATTCAAACCAGTTCAGTATGGTGGATGCTTGTGTTCCTTGTGTTATTGCAAATATCTGCCGCTTTCTACTTTCCGGCACTCCAGGCAGCAATCCCGCTTGTCGTTAGTGAGAAGGACTTATTGCAGCTGAATGGGGTTCATATGAATGTGTCCACGTTGTCTCGTATCATTGGGACTGCCGCTGCAGGAATTTTACTTGTGGCCATTCCATTGAATGCTGTGTATCTCCTTTCGATGGCTGCCTACATCGTCCTATTCGGATTGACCTGGTTTTTACAGTTTGATGAAAACAAAAAGGCCTCTGCAGTCAAAGATGGCCAGCAAAAACAAGGATTCAAAGACGTTTTCCCTATCATCGTCAAGCTGCCGATTGTGATGATGACCTTGATTTTGACCTTGATTCCGCTTATTTTCCTGGGAGGCTTCAACCTGGTTGTCATTAATATAAGTGAGTTGCAGGACAGTACTGCCATCAAAGGCTGGATTTATACCGCCGAAGGTCTCGCCTTCATGAGCGGCGCGTTTATGATCAAACGTATCAGCTATAAATTTTCACCATATAAAATTTTGTTTGCAAGCTCGATGCTGATCGGCTTCTCCCAGCTGATGCTCTATTTTGCCAATCAGCCAGTTCTTACGATCATCGCCTTTCTGCTATTCGGATTTTCAGTAGGCTGCTTCTTCCCGACAGCCGCTACGATTTTCCAGACGAGAGTGCCAAAAGACTATCATGGCCGTTTTTTCTCGTTCCGGAATATGATGGACCGCGTCTTCTTTCAGGTCGTCCTGTTAATGACCGGATTCCTTCTCGATGCAGTCGGACTCCAGAATATGAGCGTCATGTTCGGTGCATTGTCAATCGTGATGACGGCAATCTTTTTCATAAGATCACGTAATTTAAGAGCAAGCGCGGAAACCGAGCAAAGCGCAAGGTCGTAAACCATTGTAAAAGCTGCCACTTGAAACTGGCAGCTTTTATTTACAGCATAAAAAGAGTTAGTAAGGCAGGAAATGCAGCCTATTACTTTTATGACGGACACTTTTCTCCTCAAATAACGATTCCTGTCCATCATCAGGGGTATGACGGACGCTTTTCTCCTTAAATCACTAATTTCTGTCCGTCATCAGGGGTATGACGGACACTTTTCTCCTCAAATATCGAATTTCTGTCCGTCATCAGGGGTATGACGGACACTTTTCTCCTCAAATCAACGAATTTTTGTCCGTCATCGGGGGTATGACGGACACTTTTCTCCTCAAATATCGAATTTTTGTCCGTCATCAGGGGTATGACGGACACTTTTCTCCTCAAATATCGAATTTCTGTCCGTCATCAGGGGTATGACGGACACTCTCCTGCTAAATTCCCTTGTTTTTGTCCGTCAGTGAAACTTGTGTTCCAAGCAATCCGTATTATTTAATAAGAAAATGTTCTAGGGGTGACACAAATGACGTTTTTTATCGGAATCCAGCTTTTTATGATCGCTTTGTTCCTGTTCTTCGGATGGGCGATTGTGAAAAAGGAATGGTACTGGCTAATTTCTAATTTCAATGGTAAACCGAAGGATGAGCAGCAGAAATTAATCAATAATGGTTATCCACAACGAGTCGGAAAGCTGATGAGTGCCACTGCAGCAGGAATGATCATTCTTCTGCCTTTAAGTTTCACATCTTTCCAATACTCCATCGAGGTCCAGTTCGGTTTCATGATGATATTCCTTCTCGGCGGTCTCATTTATCTTTCCAAATATGAAATTAAAGAGAAGCGAAGGCGGAGTTATATCTTTAGTACGCTCCTCGCCATTGGAACTATTGGGTTTATAGTGGCCCTTTTCTTTGTAGGGTACCAGGACTTTGAATTGAAGGACTATGAGGATTCTTTTGAAATCACGGGTATGTATGGGGGAGAATGGGACTATACAGAAATTCGTCGTGTTGAACTTTTAGATGAGATGCCAGAAGTGACATGGAAACAAAATGGATTCGGTCTTGCCACGTTGGCTAAGGGTCATTTCAAAGTAACGGATTACGGAAGCAGCCTGCTTTTCATCCATAAAGACTCTCAACCATATTTATATATCGAAACGGACAATGACAAGATTTTCATCAATAGTAAGAATCGAGATGAAACCGAGGAATGGTATGATATTCTTTCTAAAAGAACCAAGTAAGGGTGTCCCGTCGAAAACTAACGGGTTTGGTTTTGAAGTACAAAACTTGAATTAACTGAGCTTTTTGCACGGTAAATTGCAGTTGAATTAGCCGACACTTTAGCAGTAAAACAGAACACAAAAAAGCTCGGAGCAATTAAGCTCCGAGCCTACTTTATAGTAGCACTTTGTTGAAGATTAGCACCCTTTAGTTGAAAAGCCTTGTCTACTCTATCTCCATATAAAAGGTGTGTATTCAATAATTTCCCATTTTAATTCTTCTTCCACTAACAGCATATTAATCGGATTGACCTGCGGATTAGTAGTCAAATATCGTACAGAACCAATCATTATGCTATTTGGACCAAAACCTACTTCATATGAATCTTTATCGGTTTTTATTACTAAAGTGGTTAGAATTGGAGGCAATTTCCGTGTGTTAATCTCTTTCAATTTTATTTGTTGATTTAAAATATTGTTAGTCAATTTCCGATCGTTTATTGTAGTTGAAGCAGTTTTTGTCACAAGTGGTATTTGACTATAAATTGTTATCTGTTCTACCTTTTCATTTTCATTAATTAAATTTGCTATAACTTCTTCATATGTTGTTTTCTTCGATTGTTCATATAAAAAGTAACCTACTAGAAGAATAATAATGATTAAACTGTTAGCCACAATAGTATTCTTTTTCATATCAAGCCCCCCCTTTTAGAAAATTGTGTCTTCTTCAACTCTTCTGCCCCTTTACTTGAACAAGGGCGGTTGCGTATCCAGCAATCACTCCCGTAACACAACAAAAGGCTATACTATTTAGAACCCCTTATGACTTTAAAAGAATAGCTGGATAAAATAAATGAAGATACTATTAAAATTGGTGCTACTACAAAAATTCCTAAGAGGTCAGTTTTGTAATTCCACGGAACAAAGGCTTCCCATAATTCACCTGTAACTTTCCATAAAACGATAAAAATAAAAATTGTGAAACCAAAATAAATTATTTTCTCTAATACTTGGTTCATCTTGTCCCCCCTCTAAAACTACCAAAATAGTTCTTCAACATTACTGCCCCTTATGTTGAATAAGCCCTTCTTTAATTTTAACATTAATATCCAAAAACCTGGTTCCCATTTTTAACACACTAATTTGGAAAGCAATTAGCGTACGAATTAGCACTATGACAATAACTTATTTCACCTTGCTAAAAGGGGTGTGAACTCGGGTGCTTAAACACCTTTAAAGGAATATAAGACCTTGAATTATAAACAAAAAGATGCAGTCCAACTCAGGTGCGAATTGGACTGCTGATTTGTGTGCGAATTATGTTTTTGTACTCAAAAACAAGACCCGTTTGTCAAAAAACGGGCACCCTTTTTTTATATCTAATCTATTTGATGAGTCTCGCGTGATTCCCCAGCAACTACCATACATCCTTCCGATGGGAAACTCCACCTGCGATTAGGAGTTCCAGTTATTGGAATGATGAATTCAAGTTGACTTGTTTGACTTAAATACTTACTAATAGTAACCTGAATATCGCTTACTAAAAGTAACTACAACTTTGGAGGAATAGATATGAACACATCTGAGCTAAGCCTGACCACGGTCATCCGTGAACGGCGTTCTGTCAGAAAATACGACCCTACCGTCAAGATCTCACAAGAAGAGATTTTAGATATTTTAAAAGAAGCTGCCCTGGCACCTTCTTCTAGCAATCTCCAGCCATGGAAGTTCCTCGTCATCCAGGATGAGGAAACAAAAAAAGAACTAAGAATGATCGCCAATAATCAAGAGCAAGTGGAAACTTCTTCAGCCGTTATTGCGGTTCTAGGCGATCGGGAAATGTACCGAAATGGCGAAAAAGTATACCGCAGTTCATATGAAGCTGGGTATATGGACGAAACAACTATGAGCAGAATGATTGAAAACACCAATAAATTATACCCTTCTGCACCGGTTGCTATCAGGGAAAACATCGCGTCTTTCGATGCCGGACTGATTTCGATGCAGCTTATGCTGATTGCCAGAGCACGAGGTTATGATACTGTGCCAATGGGCGGATTCAACAAACAGCAATTCATCGAGAAATTCAACCTTGATGACCGCTACATGCCAGTCCTGCTGCTGGCTCTTGGAAAAGCTGCTCAGCCAGGACATCCCACGACTCGTATTCCGGTCGAGGAAATTGTGGAATTTATATAAGAACATAGAAAAGAACTAGTCCAAGGACTAGTTCTTTTGATTAGGAATTTCACAGCCATCATCATCACAAATCATGCTGTCATCATTGTTCAAAATGGTGATTTGATTTTCGGCAATGACTTTTTTCAGCGACTGGACAATGACATCAGTCGGCTGTGCGCCTGAAATGGCATACTTCTTATTGATCAGGAAGAATGGCACACCTGTGATGCCATACTGCTGGCCAGTGCTTTCATCAGCACGGACTTCATCGGACATATCATCGCTGGCAAGCATTTCCTCTACTGCTCCACGATTCAGTCCGACTTCTACGGCCAAATCCGTCAATGTTTCATGGTCCCCAATATGTTTCGATTCGGTAAAATAGGCACGTAAAATTCTTTCGGTCATCTCTGCCATCAATCCATGCCTTTTCGCAAACATCGTCAAACGGTGAGCATCAAATGTATTGGTTAAAATAAGTGTGTCCATATTATATTCCAGGCCGGCTTCCCTGGCCATTTGCACCATATTAGCCGTGCTCGCTTTCGCCTGGGCTACACTCATTCCATATTTCTTTGCTAAACCTTCATATATATTATACTCGATATCCCGTTCCATATTTGGATCAAGTTCGAAGCAACGATAAGTCACTTCAATTGGGTGATCAATCTGTTTAATAGCGTCATCCAGACGCCTTTTGCCAATATAGCAGAACGGTCAAGCAAAGTCAGTCCACATTTCAATCTGCATTATGGATCCCTCCAGTTGGTTATTTCACACTATAGTATAGGTGTTAACCTGGTAAAATACACGAGATTCGACTCGGGGAGTGCAGGCTCACTGATGCAGATAGTGCCTAACTATTCAATTTCATAAACCAGCCAGTCTGACTGCCTTCCCCCCATTTTACTGTAAAGACCTTGAGCAACAAAGTTATCCTTGGCCGTTTCCCATGTCATATAAGCGAAATTATTTTCCCTGATATGTGCGAGGCATTTTGCAAAAAGCTGCTCGCCTGCCTTTTGGCCTCTTGCATCGGCTGAAACGAATAAGTCATTCAAAATAGCCGCCCGTTTTACCTGGAGAGTGCTGAAAGTATAATACAGGGTTGCAAATCCCACAATTTCTCCTTGGTTTTCAGCCACGAACTGCAAACCCGAGTCAGGATGGTCCTGCAAGTGTAGAATCAAATTTTTCAATTCTGCTTCATTTGGTTCTGGCTTCTTGTAAAAATCAACAATGTATTGGGTCATTAATTCGTATAACTTTGGAATGTCTCGTTCCTCTGCAGGTCGTATAGTCAGCTCTTTCATGCCCTCGCCTCCGGAAATATATTCTTCTCAAGCTCTACAGCCTCTTTTACAATGCACAGTTTATTCTGATGGGCGCCAAGAATAGTCAGGATTTCCTGTCTGCTCTTCACCTCAAAATACCTGTTCCAAACAAACATCTTCCGGAATATTTTTAAAGTCGGAGCGTAATTAGCCTTTTCTAATCCGAGCTTTTGCATGATGAATCTTCTGACGATCCTGTATTTTCTTTTTCGATAGGAAAGGTCCAAGAAAATGATCATATCTGCCTCTTCAAAGCTCTCCGCAACCCACTCGTAATGGACACCTTCGATTATCCACGAATCAGTATTAACGATTGACTTCAAATATTCATCTCGTTCCTCTTCACTCCGCCTAATATCCCCCGTATCGGTTCTTTTCCAGACAACATTGTCAAGTTCATGGTGCGGCAAGTTGAGTCTGGCTGACAGACTTCTGGCCAGGGTCGTCTTCCCGCTTCCGACAGAACCAATGATATGGATTTTGTTAGGTTTAATTTTTGTCATAAAACATCATCACTTTTTCTATATTTAAACTTCAAATTCTCTTCCTTTTTGGTATTTCCTCTTTTTTTCGCAAAATAAAAAAGCTGCCTGGGCAGCTTTTCGAATTTATGCATTTTGCAGAGTCTGGATCTCTTTGAATGCCTGATGAAGATTTGATTTTACCATTATACCTTCGAGGTTGAGTCCAAGGGTCACCATTGTATGGGCAACCTCTGGACGGATGCCGGTCATGATGGTCTTTACGCCAACTAGTGATAGGGCGCTGATTACCTTGAACAGCTGGTCCGCAACCATTGTATCTACGATCATGACTCCGGACACATCAAAGATAAGGTGAGTAAGCTTGAGTTTTACAGCCTGGTCCAGTGTTTCTTCCATCAACAGCTGAGCCCTTTCAGTATCGACGTTCCCAACAAGAGGCAATACTCCGACTCCAGGCATTAACGGAACGACTGGTACTGACAGTTCCAGCAATGCAGTTTTTGCGTTTTCAAGGCTCTTTTGGTGCGCGTCGACAAACGTAAGGCTGAAGCTGTAGATAGCATGGTCCATCAATGGATCTATGATATCCAAAACACCAAAGATGGCAGAAGCAGGCATATCCTTTGCTTCTTCTTTGATTGCCTTCCAAATATGCTCACGGTAATAGCTTGTATCTTTAAGTGCTTCATCAAGAGATGCGCCCAGCTTATAGATATACTCACCAGTTTCTTTACCCCAGTTTGTTATTTTAGCAAATACCTTTTCTTGATCTTCATTCTCAATCAATGCTTGACCGAATAATTCAATGAAGTCCGCCCGGATCTCGAGGATTTGCTGTTCAATTTTACCAAGGTCATACTTCTGGGCTTCTGTTAAAACGGAATCAGCATACCTGTCTTCGTGGACAGCTTTGGCGATTTCGTGCTTCCTGCTGACAATTGCTTCTCCTAAAGCTTGCAGTTCTGTGGTCATGTAGATTCCTCCATGTGTTCAATGACAATTTTATATATATTTCTACGGATTATATTCCAAAATACATTCTTATAAACCATCATAACGCAGATTCAGAATGCAGGACAAGTTTTTGCACTTATGGACGTTCACCGAATCTGATTTCCGAGACGAGTAAATCAGTTTCTTTTCGCCTCATCTAGCTTTCAATTGTAATATTATGTACAAACAAGGACTGCAGCCATTCAGGTTTAGTTGATTGATGGCAGCAGTCCTCTTTTATAAAAGTATGCAATTACATTCATCGCAGGTTCTGGCATTTTTTTCGGGAAGCGTTCATGCCTGTAATATTTATAAAAAGCGCTTTTTAGGTCCTCCCACTGAGAACATGTTTTCGTCTGCCGGAATCGAGCTACATCTATAAGCTTGACTTCATCATTAGGAGTGATGATGATATTCCGCAGATGTATATCAGACGGGTTCAAGCCTTTTTCTCTTGCAAGCTTAAGGGCTTCATCGACATCCTCAATATGGCCAGCGGCAATCGGCATGCCATTTACCAAACATTGATAAAGCGTCATGCCCCGAACATAATCCATGACCAGATAATTGCTTCCCGACTCATGAAGAGAAGGGAAGAATGGATTTCCAGCAAGCTCCTTATAAATCCCCGCCTCTTCTGCTGCCACCTTTTCAAATTGCGGAAAGAAAACCTTTAAAACAAGATTTGTACCGTCAATTCGGAACGCGAAAGCACTTCTTCCCTCTCCAACCAGCTTTAGTGATGGATCTTTATGAATCAAAGCTGCTTTTAATCCTCGAGTTGAATAAACTACACTATCTGCCAGATGTTTATATTGATTCATTCTTCCGCTCCTCTCACCGTGGTCCCGAAAGGCGGGGTCTGGTTTTTCCATACGCACAGATTCCACAGTTCAGCCCTTCACCACCTTGATCATGTCTTCGTCCCAGCTTTCAACTCCCTGTTTGAAGACCAGCTTTGTTTTAAAATGATAAGAGATATCCTTGCTTGAAGGAGGTACATCCGCTGGCAGCAGGAAACTGAACGGCACCATATCATCTCCATCTGGCTGAATCCTCAACTTTACATCGATTGATACAGTATCCAGTACGTTTTCTGCTTCAGTCTTCAAATTTACCATGACAAGGGCACACTCAATGAGCTGCAGGTCCTGATCAACCGTACCACCCTTGATCATAAACTTTCCATTCACCGAATCCCCAGGCTTTAAAACATCCTTTTCCAGAATCAGGTCAATCTGGGCGGACCCTACTCCCAGCAAAGACATATACTTCCGTAATAACATCGTGTTCCTCCGTCTATTAACTATTTTGGATTGGTGTATTTGTCATCAAGCCGCTTCTCGATGATCTCGATCCGCTTTTGGTCTGCTAATAATTCTTCTTTGTTCTTTTTTACAAGTTCATCAAAACTAAGCTGTAATTTCTTCACAACATCCACACTCCAATATTTAAATTTATGTTTCTAGGTAAGAAAATGTCTCTGGAAAAGTATTTTTAGCCAGCATTTATTTGTTCCATATAAATCCGCCTGCTTCTTCGGGAATGTGATTCTGTGAGATTTTGGTCGTAAGCTCATTTTGCTCTTGTACGGGGACATACCCCATCTTCCTGTGTACATTCTTCTTCAGTTTATCCAAAAAAGACCTCCACCCGCTCAGGTGAAGGTCTTAAAAACAAATAAAGACCTTCACCAAATATGGCAAAGGTCTTGCTAACAACGATCGTTGCCAACAAAGCCGGGAGTGATCTCCGTAATGACGACTCTGTTGTGAAAGCTACTCCCCTTTAGGAGAAACTATTCAAATGTATACGATTATGATACATGACAGTGTGCATTCCGTCAATTCATTGGAAATTGAACTGGCAGGTGAATTCTCTAATTTAACATAGATTAGTTTTACTTACCGTTGTTTTTTCCATTACCCTTGTTAGAATTCTCATCACTGTCATCTTCTTGCTCTTCATTGCCTTCGTCTTGTTGTTTTTCTTTATTTTTCTTGCCTTCTACCTGTTTTCCTTCTTCTTCTTTTTTGGATTCTTCACGCTTTTTTTCTTCAGCTTTTCTGGATGTTTCCTTTTGTTGCTCTTCAGCTTTTTTAGCTGCTTCTTTTTGTTTTTCTTCAGCTTTTTTTGCAGCCTCAAGTCGTTGTTGTTCTGATTTTTCCGCGGCTAAACGTTGTTGTTCTTCTGCTTTTTTCGCAGCTTTTGACTTTTGCTCTTCACCCTTCGTCACACTTTGTGCTGAAGCAGCACTTGCCTGCTGGACGGTGGATTGTTCAGAGGCTGTCTCTTCACTTTCAGCTACATCGATAGCTTCAGTTTCATCGACTTGCTGTTCGGCTTCTTCTGTGCTGCTCTCTTCTTCTGATTCCTCGATGTTTTCATCAGTTTCCGATTCTGTTTCAGAAGCCTGTTTTTTGCCTGATGCGAGGCCTTTCATTTGCGATGGATGAACACCAAGCTGCTTTGCCGCCTGTCCGAATCCAATCTTTTCTTCTGTATATAAAGCAGTGATTTCTTCTACTGTTTTGCCAGCCGCTTCTGCCAGCCAGAAGATTTGAGCGATTTGGCCATATCCCAACTCCTGTTCACGCAGCTGGGAAACCAGTTCCTGGTCCAAATCCTTTACTACGTTAGCAACGATCTTCGCTTGTTCTGTTGCTTCCTCAACCTCTTCCATCAGCTCATCTTCCAGGTCTTCGGTCAACTCATCTTCAACTTCAGAAACGTTTTCCAGCTCTTCCGTCAGTTCATCTTCACCTTCAGAATCAGTGACATCTTCAACAATTACTTCAGTAACCTTCTCTTCTGCTGCCTCAAGAGCCTCTAAATATTCTTCAAAAGCTTGTTGTACGAATTCTGTTTTTTCCTCTTCTGACATCGCTGTCGCTTCAGCCAATCTCTCGTTCGCGAATTCCAGGAGAAGCTGGGCTTCTTTTTCATCATCGAAGGTTACTAGTAGCTTCAATTCCTCAAATAATTGATCAAACGTAAATAAAAATTCGTCAGGAGTCGTTCCCGGATCTACCGTTTCAATTATCTCATCTGCAGAGACTCCCGTACCAAAAGCTAACACTCCGGACAAAATTGTTGATGCTAAAAGCTTCTTCATTCCAATACCTCCGCTTATTACTATATTGGAATTAAAATCGACAAAAAAAGTGCTGTCCGAAGAGCAGCACATACATTAGCTATGTGAATCTTCGGCAACTGGCTGGCATAGTTCATGACTTTAGCCCCTGTAGCTTTGCGCCCCCAGATTTCCCTGGGTTTGCCATTATCGGATTTTAATTCTACTTTAATCTTACTTTTTCGACAGACAAAAATAAATAGAAATGTTAAGAAAAGACTATAATTCAAAGTATTTAGGTAATTATACCTATCTACTTGGCTTCCTCGCCGAACTTCCCTTCCTGATAATCACGGTAAGCCTGGCGAATCTCCTCCATCGAATTCATCACAAACGGTCCGTAGGCCACCACTTCCTCGTTGATTGGCTTCCCGGAATATACCAATACTCTTGATCGCTTGTTCGCTTTCAGCATTAGTCCGCTTGCTCCTTCGCCTCCGTCATTAAAAGTCAAAGTCGCTGCGGAAGATTTTTTGAGGTTTGTCTGGCTTGAGCCGGCATCGATTTCACCAGATAGAATATATAAGAAAGCGTTATGTGATTCCGGCAATTCATATGTGAAGTTAGCTCCCTCAGCCAGCTGAATTTCTGATAAGGTAAAAGGCACTAATGGCTCGAGAGGCCCTTTCACTCCAGCAGTTTCTCCTGAATACACCTTTAAAGTTCCGCCTTCAAACTGGACAACAGGTGCATTTTCGGAATATACGTTTTGATAAGAAGTGGTTGTGCCTTTCAACTGCTTAGGCAGGTTCAGCCAGAGCTGCAGTGTATGTGCTATATCATTGTCCACTGCCTCTTCAGCATGCCGCGCACCGCTACCGGCGTTCATGTACTGGATATCACCAGATTCAAGGATACTGTGACCACCATGGTTGTCAATGTGCTCAAGCCTTCCGTCAATGATATATGTGATTGTCTGGAAACCGCGATGCGGGTGATCGGAAAACGTCCCGCGCTTAAACCAGTCCTCCGCCATTAAAATGAAAGGATCCAACTCCCTCCAGTTTTGCGGATTAAGTACAAGTCCTGCCTGGACGTGCGGCATCCCTCTCTCTTCATATTGAACGGTCCAATGGTTCTTGATCTCTCTATTAAACATTTGCATAACCCCTTTATCTAAAGTAGCCTAAGTTCTTATCACCAAATTATAACAATCCTATGATATATTTTAAAATAAAGATACTTTAAACTGAGAGATATAGATGTGCATGACTGATTTACTTCAATTCCAATCCAGCAGAATGACCGATATCCCAGGGGGCAGGCGAAATTATATGAACATAAATCAAGATTTCAATTGGGTAGGAAACGAGGAAAGTTTTGTGGACCAGCCAAGTATAGTTCAACTCGGTAGTATTGTCATTGGCCGGTACGGAGGGAATTCAAGTGCAGGCCAATACAAAAATGAGGATGGCTGCCTCGTCATGTCAGATTCTGAACAGGATTGGGAGTTTGTGATTCTTTTAGATGCCCACACTAGTGCCGAAAGTGCTGAACTGATTGTTGAAGCCTTCAGGCAACAAAAGAGTAAAATACGAGATTTCCTCTCCCTATCTATAAATGAAGCTTTTCGAAGTTTGGAACGTTTTATCCTTAACCTTTTTCAAGGTAAGGAGTTTTTAGAGGATTGCCAGAGAGTTAAAGGAGAAACTGCCTGCTTGATCGTCGCCAGGAAAAGCAAGTACTGCTGGTGGTTTTCTGTCGGCGACTGCCTGTTCTACTTGCACCATCCCGAACTTGCCTCGCTTGGACAATATCAAGTGAACCAGCGCCATTTTTATGAATGGATTGGTCAGGTAAATACATTTAGTCAAGCCGTCCCTTGCTTCAGCAGCGGAACAAAGGAATTACGAAAAGGCGTCAATCATCTCGTCATGACAACGGATGGCCTGGTTGAGTGCCCAGGGGAGCCATACATAGACCCAAAAGCTATTTTTAATGAGTTCTCTCTTTCGTCCAACCAAGATGGAGTAAGAAAACTGCTTAAAAGAATTCAAGATCACAATGTACGTGATAGCACAACCATCCTATCCTGGATGGTGGTCAGCGACAAAGAAGCGACAGTACCAAGTGAATAAGAACTGAAATGACGCCCAGATGAATCTGTTTGGGCGTGTTTTGTTTCTTAAGTTTTCTAGCGACCCGAAATTTATAGCGGTCCTCCAACTATTATTCTAAAAAAGTATATTGTGAGAAGGCCTTTTATCCTATATAATACGCGGAATTGCACATTTGTGAAGCCAAATGGCTGGATGACGGCAGAAACGGCAATATATAAAGCAGCCAGAATCCCGTTCCGGACAATCATTCTCGTATTCATTTTTCATCTCTCCTAGTTTTTTTACGTGGGATGGTTACGAACCACGTTATTTAAAAGCCAGTTTTATGGAATCGTATTGGGTGTATTTTTAACAAATCTGCTCTTTTCGCCAATGGTCGCATACGACCTGGTCTTTGGAGTCGGCCAGTCTGTGATATCTTTGCTGATTACTATTTTCACTGCAAAATATATTAAAAGGATCATCGGCCGCATGATCGTGAATACATTGGTCTTCACCTTCACGATGTTCTTGATTGCAATTGAACTGAACCTTGCATTCCAATTGCCATTCTGGTTCACATGGCTGACAACGGCTGCAGGTGAATTTACGGTAATGGCTGTAGGTATCCCTGTTATGCTTGCGATTCACAAGCGTGTAAATCTTGAGAAATTGGTTTAGATTGATGAAAACGCATGGAGAGTAATCCATGCGTTTTTTTATGCATTAAACCTGAAGGCTGCCTATAAACTTCAACAGAAACTCCCTATCTTCTTTGAAGCCAAAATCTGATTTACTCATCTCACTTACCTTTTTCCAGGCAATTTTATGGATCAGTCCATCAGGGTCCTGAATCCGGATTTCTCCTCCTTTTATTTTTATCTCGAAGTACTGGACCTTGACTTTCACTCCGGAAATGACGCCAGTTTTCACAAAAAGCTGACGGACGATTTCCGCTTCATATCCGGTCTCCTCCAGCACCTCCCTGATGCAGCACTGCTCGAAAGTCTCTCCGTTTTCCTTACCGCCTGCTGGTACTGCCCATAGTTTTTCTTCATCCTCTTTCCCCTGCAGGACCATCAGAATTTTCCCGTGTTCGTTTATGCATACACCAGCTGACCCTTCCCATAATTCCATACCTGCTTCTCCTACTTTCCAAAGTAAAAATTTTTAAGTTATGCGACAAATAAACATTGTTCCCTCCTCAGCAACGCTCGCTTTTAGCCATTATCGGAGAATAAAACTTCTTCCCTCAACATATAATTCCTTTTTTTCTCATAGCATATTGTAGGACTTTTTCCTGAGGGAGGTTCATAATGATCATTCATGTTGTCCAAAGAGGTGAATCACTGTGGCAAATCGCAAACAGATATCAAGTGACAATTCCACAGATTACTGATATTAACGGTCTTGAAAACCCAAACCAGCTGGTCGTTGGCCTGGCCTTGCTTATTCCATCTCATGATACTTTCCATTCAGTTCGATCCGGGGAAGCATTATGGTCAATTGCCCAGCGTTACGGGACGACCGTAGATGCCATCATCCGGGCTAATGCTATAACCAACCCTGCCCTAATCTACCCTGGGACCGTACTCCGCATACCAGCTACCCGCCACACGATCCAGCGCGGTGAAACCTTATGGCACATATCCCAGCGTTATGGGGTAACCATACAGGCGATCATCAAGGCTAATCAAATCCAAAATCCGAATCTGCTTTATCCAGGTACTATTCTAATCATTCCAAAACGGAAACCAACGATTGAATCAAATGCATTCACCTATCATTCTGACGAAAAGGCAGTTGAGCTGGTTGGCGAAGTAGCCGATCTGATGACCTATATTGCTCCGTTCGCATATGTCATCCAGCCTGACGGTTCGCTTGTTCTTTACATGAAGGATGATACCGAAGCCATCCAGACTGGACTGGCAAAAGGCGCACTGCCAATGATGTCAATCACCAACTTTACAGCGACTGAGGCTGGGGAGAATATCGCCCACGAAGTTCTTGCTAGTGAAGCAAATCGCAACACACTGCTCAATAATATCCTTTCTGTCATGCGTGAAAAAGGGTACCGTGGCTTGAACATTGATTTCGAAAATGTCCTGCCTGCTGACCGTGAGCTTTATAATACATTTCTGCAGGAAGCTGTTGATGCCCTTCATAAAGAAGGCTATTTTGTTTCAACCTCTCTTGCGCCAAAAGTAAGGGCCGATCAAAAAGGATTATTATATGAAGCGCATGATTATCCTGCACACGGCAGGATAGCAGATTTTGTTGTTTTGATGACGTACGAATGGGGCTACCGTTTCGGAACGCCTCAGGCTGTTTCACCATTGAACGAAATCCGCAGAGTGCTTGATTACGCCATTACCGCTATCCCAAGGAATAAAATCCTGATGGGATTCCAACTATATGCAAGAGACTGGATCATCCCCCATGTCCAGGGGCAGGAAGCAGAAACATACAGCCCGCAGGAAGCAGTTAATCGCGCCATCAGATATGGCGCTGCGATTCAATATGATACTGTAGCCGCATCGCCATACTTTCGCTACACCGATGAACAGGGCCGTGAACACGAAGTATGGTTCGAAGACGCCCGCAGTGCCCAGGCAAAGTTTGACCTGATCAAACAATATAATCTGCTTGGAGTCAGCTACTGGGTGCTTGGCTACCCGTTCCCGCAAAACTGGGCCCTGCTGGACGATAACTTTAATATTAAAAAGCTGACGTAAGACCGGAACATCCTCATCCTTCAGTGCTTTCTTACCCTGAAGCTTAAAGAAAATGGCTCCTAGTCATCTCTCACCTTCAAAACGAATATGGATTGCTCTTAACTATGGAAGTGCTTGGCTTATGCCAGGCACTTCCTTTTTGCTGCCTATTCCTTCTCAGTCTTCAGCCCTATGTAAAAATCTGTCTCAGGCTCATTATGGATTTCTATATCAAGGGATAAAATGGAAATATATTAACGGAAATTAGAAGATTCTTATCTTTAAGCCCAACTACACATTACCAATATAGGTATTTTTATGTAGAAATAATTATATTTTTACAAAATTATAGTTATTTTTTCCTATAAAAGTGTGTATAATCTGTCTTTGGGTACATAAAATAGAAATTTTTTACATTCCTATTTTGCGATAATATTGGGGAGGACTTTATGAATTTGTTGAAATTTATTGTTCAGAAAAAAATCTTAGTCAGTTTAATGGTTGTATTAGTTTTATTGATTGGCAGCTTTTCAGTTTTAAAGCTGGATAAAGAGCTCTTTCCATCAATCAAGATGGATGGCGCTTATGTTGAAATCTATGCTGGGGAGATGCCGGCGATTGAAGTCGAAAGAACCATCACAACCCCGCTTGAAAAGAAGATTCTTGGCATTGAAGGCGTAGAGGAAATCCTTTCGAGCAGCAACATCGGGAAAAGCTCCATGCAGCTCACGATTGAACGCGGCCTTGGTGAGGAAGTATTCAAGGAAGTCGAGTCAGTGGTGAATTCCACGACCTCCGATATAAGCGGTGTCAAAGACGTGATGACCGGACAATTTGGCACTAGCCAGGCATATGACTTTTTCATGGATGTTTCTGGCTCTGATATGGAAAAGATGACAGCCTTCGCTAAGAATATCCTGGAACCGAGGCTGGAAGCTCTTCCTGAAGTACATGATGTCTCACTGTCAGGCAGCCTGGAAAAAGAAGTGACGGTGGAACTGAAGCGTGACGAACTTTTGAAAAATGGACTGGATGCAGCACAGGTGATTGGTGCAATCCAGCAGGCAAACAATGAAGCAACCCTGGGCCAGCTCAACAACGAAACAAACTCTCCTTCCCTTAGATGGAATACACAGCTGGAATCTGTTGAGAATGTTAAAAACCTGCAGGTCCCGGCAGCGAACGGTTTTATTAAATTATCACAGATTGCGGACGTAAAATTACAGCCACTGGAAAGTTCCTCATTCGTCTGGAAAAATGGATCGAAGGATTTCATTTTTGTCCAGGTAGGCAGAGTAGCCGATGCCACTCAAATCGAGATGGCAGAAGCGGTACGTGAGGAAATCAAACAAATCCGCGAAGAAGGATTGGTCAGCGGCGTAGAATTGAATGAAATGGTCGCCCAGGCGGACTATGTCAAGGACTCAATTGATGGAGTGACGAGCAATATCCTGATTGGAGCTGCTATTGCCGTTGCAATCCTGATGCTGTTCTTGAGAAATATCCGCGCTACAATGATTGTCGGACTTTCGATTCCAACATCCGTGCTGCTCACTTTCGCTTCAATGTGGGTTTTGGGTTACAGCTTCAATATGCTGACACTGATTGGTCTTGGACTTGGAATCGGGATGATGGTCGATTCATCCATCGTGATCCTTGAATCCATTTACCGTAAGAAAGAGCTTGGCATCAAGAATATGGAGGCAGTAATACAGGGAACGAAGGAGGTAGCTACAGCCGTACTGGCTTCGATGCTGACGACGATTGTCGTTTTTGTACCAATCGGCCTGCTTGGCGGTGAAATGGGCTCCTTCATGATCATCCTATCCGTTGTCGTCGCCATTACTCTCATTAGCTCTGTGATAGTTTCTTTCACTCTGATTCCTTCTCTATCCGAGAAGTTCCTGAAGCTGAAAAAGAAAGAAAAGACCAATAAGGAAGGCCGGCTTGTACGCGGATACAGCAAAATGATTTCCTGGACCATCAAGAAAAAGCGGCACAGCTTTGCTGTCATCGGTCTGTTCTTCCTAATGCTCGCCGGATCCCTGATGCTGGTGACAAAAATCCCAATGACCATCATGCCAGACATGATGAACCGTTATGCAGAGCTCATGGTGACAGTTGAACCAGGACTAAGCCTGGAAGAAAAACAGGAAATCGTAAACGAAATGAACAAAGCATTAGACGGAATTAAAGATGTTGAATCAAACTATGTAATGGATAATGGCAATATGATGTACACCATCATCAACATGACGAAAGGCGATGAAATCACTAGAGAGCAAAAAGAGGTAAATGAAGAAATACTTAAGGCTTTAAGAGCCCTTGAAGAGAAGGTTCCTTTGAAGAGCGCAGCAGCAGCCATGTCTGGTGGCGGTGGTTCCCCTGTTCAAATCAATATCTCTGGCGAAAGCTTTGATGAACTCCAAACAATTGCTGATGGGTTTATAGAAGAGCTTAAATCTATCGAAGGAATTGTTGCGGTCGAAAACTCCATTGAAAGGACATCTGTTGAACAAATCGTCCAACTGAATGAGTCTGAAATTGAAAAAGCAGGATTGTCTCAGCCACAGATTAAGCAATTCATTGAGCAGGCCTTTTTACAGATGCCTGTGGGTGACCTGAAAATCAATGAGGAAAACGTTCCGTTAAATGTGAAGTGGGATGAAGAGATGACGACTAAATCCGCTTTGCTTGACCTGAAAGTCCCAACCCCTTCAGGTGAGAAAAGACTATCTGAGTTCATCTCATTGAAGAGTGTCGAAAATCCAAACGAAATCTCGCACAAGGATGGGGAACGATATATCTCGATTTCGGCAGATATTGAAGGTAAAGACCTCGGCACCATCAACCGTGAAGTCCAAAAGTTAATGGACAAATATGATGTACCAGAAGGCTACAGCATTGCACCTGCTGGAGACCTCGAGCAGCAGCAGGAAATGGTACAGGATATGGTTCTAATCCTGGCGATTTCAATCTTCCTTGTCTACCTGGTCATGGCCGTCCAGTTCAACCACCTGGGCCACCCGCTGATCGTCATGTCGGTCATTCCGATGACCATCGTTGGCGTCATTCTTGGATTATTCCTGACACAGCAGGAATTAAGCATCATGTCCGGAATGGGCATCATTATGCTGATCGGGATTGTTTTGAATAACGCAATTTTACTGATCGACCGCACGAACCAGCTGCGCAACGAAGGCTACACTGTTCAGGAAGCACTTGTTGAAGCAGGCAAAAACCGCATCCGCCCAATTCTGATGACAACACTGACTACTGTTGGCGGCATGCTTCCATTAGCACTGGCTACCGGAGGGTCAGGAAACTACCAGGCGCCGATGGCTACTGCCATTATTGCCGGCTTGAGCTTTGCAACACTGATCACTTTGCTGCTGATTCCGGCTGTATACCGCATCTTCACCAAAAGCGCTGTAAAGCGGAGTTGGTTCAGCAGGAAAGGAAAGAAAAGCAAGGATTCCACCACACCTGTTCCAGAGATATTGAGCTAAACATAAACGAGGCAAAACGACTATTATATCGTTTTGCCTCATTTTTTTTAAGGAAATCATTTAAATATTTTCTTAATGATTCTTTTCGTGCTCGTGCTTTCATTCGGCCATTTAAATGCGCCTTTATTGCCTTACTTTCAATATAAAAACAACAGTGCCTAACCTGACTATTGATGTTACTGCAATATTCCTCCAGCCTGGACGTAGCGGGCATTGAATTCCTGCACGAACTGGTTGGTGATGGCTGAGTCATGGATGATGAGCATGTTTTCGTCATTTACATTGTTCCCGTTATTGCTCCAGTTTGTTGATCCGATGATGACAGTTGGATCACTGTCTGTGTCGGCGTCTATGAGCATTGTCTTGCTGTGGAGCTTGCGAGTCTCGGCGTCAGCAAAGACAGGTGCCGGATTGTTCCATCTTGTGTTAGGGTTATTGACGCTTGTCTGGGAAGCAGTGCGGCCTGTCATATCGACACTTGCAGACCACCACTGGTTCCAGAAACTCGAGTCGAACAATCCTTTTACATCAAATCCGGTCAGGGTTCCCTGCATGTCATTATAGGACCCCTCCCACTTATTCTTCAATTCATCAGTGAGTGCCTGGTCGCTCCAGGCAAAGATTGAGAAGTATGTATTGAAATGGGCTTCATTGCGAATCAAATCAACCATTTTCCCAACTGCATTATCCCCCGCCGAAAAATAAATCTCGACCTTTTTTCCATTGATATCGATAACATGTGTTGTATTGTCCGTTTTGCGCGTGCTGAAGTTCGAGGCGACAGGATCTGGATTCAATGTGTTGCTGCCCCACATCTCATTGAATTCTGTTTCATAGATACCGGCTAATTGCGGCCAGTTGATTTCAACAATTTGATTTTGATTGCCGTCAAGGATTCCCTGCTGCATGTTTTCATCTGAACCATAAAGGCCAGTGACGGTAAAATTCCATGTTCCTGTGAATACCCAGCGGTCATCCACTATCGCGAATTTATTGTGCATCTGGTTTCCAGGTCCATAGTAGCTTTCTGCTGCTTTCGACTCGGCATCAACAAACAGGCGGCCAGTCGTCTCACTATTCCCAACAGTGACGGTTACTGAAGCTATATCACTAACACTAGCCGGCAATCCTTTAGCCGTTCTTTTCGCACCGTCTTCCACTGCAAACATCGGCGAGTCTGAGAAAACCACGATATCATCAGCCGTGCCGAACTTCGCATCCTGGCCGCGCACCATTTTTTCCAAGTAAAGTCGCATCGTTTCAAAGCGTTCTGCATAGTGAGGATCTGCTGCGTCCTTGGAGTCTGCAATCACACGCACATCGACACCCTGTGCTGCTTTCGCAATCAAAGTATCAACTACCCGCGGAAGGTTAATTTCATATGTAGCAAAATCGATGCTTTTTGTTGCTGAGTTGAGCCGCTTGATTAAAATATCTTCAAAGTTCACATTATAGTTCGCTTCGTTCCCTGCTGAAGCATACTGTGGAAATGCACATTTATTAAAATAGACATTCATAGCACCTTCAGCTTCGGAAACATTATTCAGGCGTGGCATCCTGTCATCACAAACGCTTGGTGCCTCAGGAGGAGTCGAACCATCGCCTGCATCGCCACCAGAACCGCTGCCATCTGCACCTGTTGAATTGAAGACCTTTGGTGTTCCAAGTCCATCAGCATAGCTTTTGTTAGCAGTTGCCCAGTTCGTAGAATCCAGGCCAGAAACACCTGGGTCGATTCGTTCCATTGTCGCTTTTGCCGTATTATCACCTGCATACCAAGAGTCGACTTCGTCGATGATAGCGCCAGTAGCATCAATTAATTGAAGGTGTTCAGCAGTATTTCCCAGCGAGCCGCTGTAAATAAGGTCAGCTTGAATTTCTGTAACGGATTGCTCATCTGTTTTTTCGAGTAAAAAATAACTATTGGCGGGAAGAGTGCCGCTTAGCGCAATAGCCGGGGCACCGTCAGCAGCGTTCAGCTGCCAGCCGTCCAACACTACATCAGAAGCCGAATTGTTATAAAGCTCAATCCATTCATCGCTGTAGCTGTTGTTCGTGCCCATCCAGGCAATTTCACTGATGACTACATTAGATGTCTCAGCAGCATTCACTGTTGGTGCACTGGTCATGAATGATGGGTAAAGAGTAGAAAACAATAAGATAATTGCTGGTAAAACAGAAATCATTTTCTTCAACTTTGACTACCTCCTCAAAAATAAATCCAAGATAATCATAATGTAAAAAAGTTGTCGAAATATGATGAATTTGTAAATTTTGCGAAAAATGATTCTATATGAGGAGTTTAAATTTGTGGGATAAATCACAAAGGAAACTAATGACCTAGCAACCTGCCAGTCAGTTTCCAACCCCTTCTATTTTAAAAAGATTACACTCAATATTGAATTTCTTCTAATTATAAAAAAAATGCCGTCAGGGATGCGAAGACACCTGACTGGCACTTATAATTTTCAAGCTTTGTCCATCCGCCACCAGACGGATTTTGGGTAACCATCAAGACTAACCGTGAAAGTCTCACCAATTCTCGGTGTGGCAATATCGACTCCAGACTCTTCCGCTGCCCGGACTGCACGCTCGACCGGATCGTGCCAGGCATGAAGCGACAGAGTGAACGCTCCCCAATGCACAGGAATAAGCAGATTCCCCTTTACATCTTGATGTGCCTGAACTGTTTCTTCAGGCAGCATGTGGATCGCAGCCCAGCGAGCATCATACTGGCCGCATTCCATCAGGGTTAAATCGAACGGGCCATATTTTTCGCCGATTTCTTTAAAGTGCAGCCCATATCCGCCATCGCCACTGAAAAAAACTTTTGTCTCCTGACCAATGATCACCCAGGAGCACCAAAGAGTGGCATTCCTGTCGGTGAGACCTCGGCCAGAAAAATGGCGGGCCGGGGTACATGCGAGTTGGAGTCCTTCGAATGAGAATTCATCCCACCAGTCATGCTCCTGGATCATTTCAGGGGAAATTCCCCATCGCTCCAGATGTGCCCCAACTCCCAGTGGAACAATATAGTTCTTCACCTTGCCCTTGAGCTTCATTATTGAGACATAATCCAGATGATCATAATGGTCGTGGGAAAGCACGACCGCATCTACAACCGCGAGTTCTTCTATCTTAAAAGGCAGCTCCCTGCTATACCGCTGATTTCTTACCGGGAAAGGGGTGGGCGCTTTCCCGAACATCGGATCGAATAGAATAGTTTTGCCCTCTATCTCCAGCAGGAAGGCTGAGTGTCCAAACCAGGTTACCTTCGTCGCCGAACCTTTTTGTAATGGCTGTGTGAAAGTTGCCATCGGAAGTGGAGCTTCCGGCCTTCTCTCTGAATTGCCTTTTAAAAAGTCCTTCATCATGGAAACCATCGAGCTAAGGCTAGTATCCCATGAAGTATGTACCTGATTAACAAACTTACCGTTTCGATATTGCGGAGACTTCGCGTATAAGGATCTTCTTTTTTCGGAATGCTTACCGCCAAAAGCCGGATAGTAATTCAGGATTGCATACCCTGCAAAGACAATCCCAGCTAATATTATCAATAGATTGAACATCATCATTACCTCTCTCGCGTTGCTCGATCATCCACCAATTTCTTGGATTTTTTCAGAAGGATATATGGTCATACCCGCTGTATCCTTCTGGGCAACTTGATACATGGCCGAGGCCACTGTCCTGCCTTCAATTGCTTTGTATTTCTTGAATGGCCCTCCAAAGAGAAAAGGCATTTTAGTGAAAATTGCTGCAGCTGCCCTTTCGCCAAGCCTAAATTCATCTCGCTCCCCCAATAACAATGATGGCCGAAAGATGGCTGTTGTTTCATATGGAATCCGCTTGATTTCTTCCTCAAGCTTCCCTTTCATTTTCGAATAAAAGATTGGGGAGTCAGCATTCGCATTCATCGAGCTAACAAGCAAAAACTTCCTGGCTCCTTTGGAACTTGCCAATTTGGCAATTGCCACAGGGTAGTCTACATCTATCTTCCACATTGCTTCCTTAGTCTTTGCTTTCTTGATTGTTGTTCCAAGGCAGCAAAATACATCGTCTACTGCAAAAATCTCGCTGTATTGGTCCAGGTGACCGAAATCCACAATTCTTTCATCGAGCTTCGGATGATCAATCTCAACCGGCCTTCTCACAATCGCTACGACTTTTTCATATTCACTCGCATTTAATAGAAACTGTAATAACTCTTTCCCAATCAAACCGGTCGCACCGGCAATCAAAGCTGTTTTACCCGCCAAGCATGTAACCCCCTAATTTATTGCGTGATACTTTATTATTTCATAATTTGGCCGATTAGAGAATTCTCAATGCAAAACAGCCAGCCCGCAATTGGACTGGCCGTCGTGACTCAAGTCAATCTAACTTTCCTTCTGTAATTGAGCCCGTCTTGCAGCAATGATCAAATCTTCTACCGGAGACACACGTCCGAGTTCGTCTTTATGGACAATGTGTTTCCGTTCAAATTGCGTGGGGCTGTCGATACCGGCTGCGGCTGCCAGATTATACAGACCTTCACGCAGGGAAATAATATAGTTGGCGACCCGATACATTTTTTCGTCTACAACCAGGCCATCCTGAAGCTTCTTATCAGTGGTCGCTACACCTGCCGGGCATGTATTCGTGTGGCATACCTGGGCCATGATGCATCCGACGCTGATCATCATCCCGCGGGCGATATTCACTAGGTCCGCTCCCATTGCCAGGGCGATCGCGATTTTATCAGGAGTGATCAATTTTCCAGAGGCAATCAGCTTCACTCTGTCTCTGATTCCGTACTGGCGGAGCATTTCATCCACTACCGGAAGCGCTGAGTTGATGGGAAGTCCAACTGAGTCAGCCAGCTCCTGATAGGTTGCTCCAGTGCCTCCTTCCCCGCCGTCTACCGTAATGAAATCAGGCCCTTTCCCGCTTTCCTTCATGTAAGAAATCATATTTTCAAGCGCGTCCATATCACCGACAACAATTTTGATGCCTACTGGCTTGCCGCCAACCGATCGTAATTCCTCAATCCAGTCAAACATCGAAGGGACATCGCTGAATTCATAAAATCGGTTCGGACTGTTGATTGTCTTCCCGACTTCTACCAGCCTGATTTTGGCGATTTCCTCAGTGACCTTCTCCCCTTCAACATGGCCGCCACGTGTCTTCGCTCCCTGGGCAAGCTTGATTTCAAAAGCTTTCACCTGGGGCATTCCACTTTTCTTCTTGAATTCTTCCCATGAGAATTCACCGTTTGGCTTACGCACACCAAACAAGTCCGGTCCGATTTGCATCATGATATCCGGATTTCCTGCAAGGTGGTGATCTGATAGACCACCTTCACCTGAATTCATCCACGTTCCGCCTGCAAGCCCCAGGCCTTTGGACATCGCCTGGATTGCTTTTTCCCCAAGTGCCCCATAGCTCATTGCCGACTGCCCGACCTGACCCTTCACACGGAATGGGAATCGGCAGGTACTCTCACCTAGCACCACCGCATCATCATCCTTCAAATAATACGGATCGGCCAATTTCTCCTCACTATGTTCCTTTCTTGTAAAAAGGCTCTCACCATCAATCTTGTAAACTCTTGTTTTAATTTTATCGGCATTATCGACTTTCATCTCATCAGTCAACCTCGGAAACAGCGTATTTCTGATGTAAAATCCTTCTGCCTCAAAGTCCTTAAGCGACCCAAAACCAATTAATCTTTCCTTATACTTTCCAGCCTTGACGACATCCTGAAATTCCTTGCGCGAAAAAGGCCTTCCCTCATTGTCGGCATTGAATAAATACTGCCTTAGCTCCGGACCAATATGCTCGGTGAAATACCGAACCTTCCCGACTACAGGGAAATTCCTTAAAATTGAATGCTGCTTCTGCTTGTCGTCTTTCATATATAAATAGATAAATAGCAGGACCGGCACCAGGATAATCAAGGCTATGAAGATAAACAGGCCGACCACTAGATAATCCGTCAATCCCATTAAAATCCTCCTTTCCTATAATGAAGACAATGCTTTTGTTATGACTGTATCTCCTTCTGCCACTTCGAAAGTCTTGTTAAAAGTTGCCTCGTTTTCGAGCGACATGACCAGTACCTCCGCAATGTCCTCGTGTGAAATTTCAAGCTCATTCGAATCCAATGTTTCACCTGCAAATATTTTTCCATTACCAGGTTTGTCTGTAAATGCTCCCGGCTGCACGATGGTATATGTTAAATTTGATTGCCGCAGCAACTCATCAGGCATCTCTTTCGCGCCAATTTCCCGGCTGTCATCTCCTGCCGCTTCATTAGCCATGATGGCGCTCATCATCACAAAACGCTTGACACCCTGCTTCTCTGCTTCCTTCACTGTCTCGATGACCGATTCATGGTCAACCATTACAGTTCTGCCTGTTTTGGCCTTTGGATTGATGCCAGTTAGATAAATGGCAGCATCATACCCATGGAATAAAGTCGGCAGGATGCTTTCTTCATATAGAACTACTTCGGTAGCTCCTCTCTTTTTCAGCATGTCGATTTGATTCTCATCGCTGACGACTGCGCAGGATGTATACCCGTTTTCCATCAACTTGCTGACAACAAACTCCCCGACGCTGCTATGTGCACCAACCACGATTACTTTCATTTCGGTTCCCTCCTTTGTAAAAAAGAGAAACAGATGGACTCCGTTTCTCTTTTTCAATCATTCTATGATTAAACCATTCGATTCCAGTGGCGGTGTTCGGCGATTGCATCAATGAACTTCTGGCTGTCGGCTGTCACTTCTTTGTTGTTCGCAAAGACGACGACACCTGATGCGTTTTCATGGCCAATTCCTGCAGCAGCCAAGAGATCTGTTGCTTCTTTTCCAGCACCAACTGCTTTCAGATGACTGAAAGCCTCATCGACAAAGTAGACTGCTTCCTTTTTCTGCTTCAAGCTGTCCACGCTTTGCTGTCCGCCGGCAATATATAATGCGTCAAACAAGACAGAGCTGCCAGTCAGCAGCGTATGCTGCACTTCAAGCTCCGTGTCATCATCACCCTTGATTATCCCGAGCTGCTTGCTGACGATTTCTGCCGTGATGCCGCCTTTTTTCAGCATTTCCATCAATCCGGAAACTTCAGCTCCGTTAAAACCATGATCAGCAAGGATTGCAACCTTCCTTGTATTTGGCAGCTTCGTTGTATTCATCTGGCTCAATGCCGGCGAAGTCATCGTCACTTCTGCTGGTTTGCTTGTCGGCTTTTTAGCGCCTAAGCTTTCGGCTACTTGCTCAGCAAGGAAAGTATCAATATTGCCAAGCATCTCAACAACCTGCTGCTGCACATCCTTGCTCTTCACTTTACCAAGCTCAAAACTGAAGGCCTCAATCATATGCTGCTTTTCCACGTCAGACATACTGTTCCAGAAGAGAGTCGCCTGGGAATAGTGGTCCTTGAAGCTGTCACTGCGTGCCTGGACTTTTCTTCCCTCGACTTTTTCCTGGTGATGTTCATATCCTCCTTCGCTCACAGGGGAAGGCTTAGGATCATTGCTTTGCAGTGAATTTTTGTGATAAGCGACCTGCCCGCGGTCAACTGTCATCCGGTGCATGCCATCACGCTGATTGTTATGGAACGGGCAAACCGGCCTGTTGATTGGGATCTCGTGGAAGTTCGGGCCGCCGAGACGGGATAGCTGCGTGTCAGTATAAGAGAACAAACGCCCTTGAAGGAGCGGGTCGTTTGAAAAATCAATTCCCGGAACGACATGCCCCGGATGAAATGCCACTTGCTCTGTTTCCGCAAAATAATTGGTCACATTTTGGTTGAGCGTCATTTTTCCGATAATCTTGACTGGTACCAATTCCTCCGGCCAGATCTTGGTAGGGTCCAATACATCGAAATCGAACTTAAACTCATCTTCCTCGTCAATCATCTGGACGCCCAGCTCATACTCTGGATAATTCCCCATCTCGATCGCGTCGAATAGATCGCGGCGGTGGAAATCCGGATCCTTCCCGGCAAGTTTCTGGGCTTCGTCCCAGACTAATGAATGAACCCCCAGTACCGGTTTCCAGTGGAATTTTATAAAACGTGATTTGCCCTGTTCATTCACGAACCTGAAGGTATGCACGCCAAAGCCTTCCATCATCCTGAAGCTGCGCGGGATTGCACGATCTGAAATATGCCACATGATCATATGGGCTGACTCCGTATTATTCGCAATAAAATCCCAGAATGTATCATGGGCCGACTGAGCCTGTGGTATTTCATTATGCGGCTCCGGTTTGACCGCATGAATCAAATCAGGGAACTTGATTGCATCCTGGATGAAGAAAACAGGGATATTGTTACCAACAAGGTCGTAATTGCCTTCTTCTGTATAAAATTTAGTTGAAAAACCACGTACATCGCGAACGGTATCACCTGACCCCCGAGAACCGGCTACCGTTGAAAAGCGCACAAACACTGGAGTCTTTTTGGCCGGATCCTGAAGGAATCCTGCTTTCGTATATTCAGCCATTGGCTCGTACACCTGGAAATAACCATGGGCCGCAAATCCCCTCGCATGGACTACACGCTCCGGAATGCGCTCATGATCGAAATGAGTCATCTTTTCACGAAAATGGAAATCCTCCATCAATGTCGGACCGCGGGTTCCCGCTTTCAAGGAATGTTCATCTTCAGAAACACGCAGCCCCTGGTTAGTCGTCATTGCTTCACCATTATGTCCAGACCTGAATTGCTCAAGCTGCTGATCCTTTGAATTCTCGTTCACAGATTGATTGTTCTCATCCTTCTTCACTGATTCATTCCTCCCAATCTTGATGTAGGAGCATGTGAACTGATATGTAATCGCTCTTAAGTTGTTTTTTATTCACCATGATTGGCCATGCTCCTATATGGACGTATACCACAAGCGAAAGCCCGCTAAACGATTAGTTAGCGGGCTTTCTTTTTATAAGTTTTCATTCAAGTATTCCTTCGCATCCTCAGGAGAGGCGAATGGCTTCACCAGAGTAATCTGCTTGCTGTCATTCGCGACCGCGAGGAACCCATCTGCAACCTGGATAATATCCGCAGATACATTCTCTTGTCCTTCAATCTTAACAGTGTCGGCAATCGTTGCCTGACCCTTATCTACCCATGTTTGGATTTCAACCGCGTAAGCATCATAATCCATTCCTTCATCGAACCTTTCTTGCAGGTAATCCGTAGTAACCGGATCCTCCTCAGTCTTCACTTCCGTTTCTGGCGGACCTTCCTGGCCGACTTCACTGTCATCAGCGCTGCATCCAGCAAGAATTCCAGCCGCCGCTAAAGATATAAGTAGTTTCTTCATAAGATCCTCCTTGTCTTAAGATTCTCTTACAATACTCATACCCCATTAAGCTAGCGGAAAAAGTTTTTCAAGGGATTTGGATGGAATTGGCAGACTTGCAGTTGTCACCTCTAACTGGTATTAAAACTCCTTCAACTGGTATTAAATCTCTTCCAACCGGAATTATAACCCCCTCAGCCAGGAATACACTCTCTGGCGACAGTAATATATCCTATAAAAGATGATAATCCCACATTCCGTCCATAAATTGTTATTTTCTTGTAAAAAACCTGTTATTCGATAAATAAAAAACAGGATTCCAAATTGGGAATCCTGCTGTACCTGTTTATGTTCACACTGGTGCTGTGAAAGAGCGCTGTGCGAGTTCGTTTTCGAGCATGAAGAATGCGTTGCTGTCCTTGTCAATGCGGCGCAGCTTTTGAATCAGGCTGTCAAATAGTGCTTCTTCTTCAACCTGCTCTTCAATGAACCATTTTAAGAATGTCATTGTTGCGTGTTCGCGCTCATCAAGTGCGATATCCGCAAGATTATAGATGCGGCGAGTTACTTCCTTCTCGTGGCCAAGTCCTTTTTCAAAAACATCAAGAACAGACTCGAAATCGTTTGATGGAGCGTGGAATCCATCGAATGTCACGCGCTCACCCATATCATTAATGAAATTGTAAAATTTCATCGCATGGAATCGTTCTTCTTCAGCTTGTACCAAAAAGAAGTTTGCAAAACCATCCAAATTCTCCGCTGAGCAATACGCAGCCATTGCCATGTACGCGTGCGCAGAATAAAACTCATAATTCATTTGTTCGACCAAACCATTTACCAACTTATCGCTGATCATTGTATTCCTCCTCAATCCATGCAGCTTTTGTCTTTTTACGCTAACATATTTATTTTGCCTTCCTTATCGAATTTTACCCTTTTACACTCCTTAAAACCATTGTTTCACACTAATCCTTCTTAAAAAGGCTGTTTTTGTAAAGATTGTTGATAAAATCCTAAATCCGATTTTAACGTGATAAAAAGCCATTTTGTATGTCTGTATTAAGTTTGCAAGCTCTTTTCTCCTAATAAGCTTTAATTTTGTGAAGAAACATAGGTCATTCAATCCTATTTTGAAGTCAATAGCACAAAGTTTGAGAAAAGAGCCTTAAAAAAACAAAAGAGACAGTCCTGAAGCCCATCATTAGGCCTCCTGAACTGTCCCTAACTCATTAAAATAACTCTAATAAAAGATCCCAAAAGCCTTTCTTTTTCTCAGGCTTTGCTTTCTTTGTCTCTTGCTCTTCTTTTTCAATGGCTTCTGTTTTGATCACGAACTGTACGGAAGTCACCTTCTCATTTTTTGCGGAAACAAAGGATACTGGTTCAAAGTCTGATTTATCATATTCCTTGATCATCTCATTGATTTCCTGCTGCATTTGCTCAGGCAGATCTTTCGTTTCCTGATGCAATTCACTTGTTCCGCTGTGGAGTTCGCCGACTCCTTTATTTAAGTCGCTCGTTCCGCCTGTCAATCCGTAAATTCCTGAATGCAGCTGCGAATATGAAGAAGATAACTCACTTACTCCTTTTGTATAGCTTACCAATCCGGAATGGAACTGTCCGTAATTTGAGGACAATGTCGAGAGACCTTTCTGCAGTTCGCCAAGTGCACCCATATCCATTTCCTCGAGGGAAGCGGACAGTTCGTTAGCGATTGTTGTAAGGTTCCCACTCATTACTTTTACAGATCCACTGACCTGGTTCAAAGTAGGGTTCACTGCCGCAAAAGCTTCCTGTACATTGGCATATGTCCCTTTCACTTTTTGAGCAGCCTTATAGGTCTCAACCAGTTTATTGACAACATTTACGTCAGCACCGCTGCTAAGTAATCCAGATATCTCTTCCTCTGAAAGCTGATGCGCAGGGATTCCTTTAATCGCGCCATCTAATGCACTATATGCCATTAAGTAATTTTCACGTAACTCAGACAGTCCAGCTGCCGCTTGATTCAGTCCATTCGCTAATTGTGTGAGTCCTCCAGGCAATTCACTAAGGCTCGACAGATCCATCTCAGCAGATCCCTCAGATAGGGATGAATTGATTTTTTTCAATGCATCGCCAATGGAGCTGGATGCCCCTACTATTTCAGATGAAGAGCCGTCCAACTGGCTAATTCCGTTTTTATATTGTCCGGAACCATCACGAAGGCTTACTGCACCATTGTTCAATTGGGACACACCTTTTTTCAAGTCAGCCACACCATTATTCAATTCACTGATTGCATCAGACAATGCCGACATGTCATCCGTCATGTTCTCCATTTCTGAAGTATCGATCGGAAGAGTGGAAGGAACCGCTGCAATGTCGATGCCGCTGAATTCAAAGTCCTTAACTTCCGCTTCCGCACTAAGGCTTTCCTCTTGCCCAGGCATGACAGTGAAAGTAATTTGCTTGTTCTTTCCTGCGTTCGCAACCATGCCGCCAGTTGCTTCTATATTTTGATAGCTATTAGAGAGCATAAATGAAATTTGCAATAAGTAATTTTCAAAATAAACAGCATCTGCCTTTTCATTGGCAGCAGTATTAATTTTGATTTCTAGATGCCCTTCTTTTCCCGCAAGCTCAGACGCTTCAACCTCACGTCCATCAAGTAGATAGGAAATCCCTATATCCCATGGCAATTCCGTATTGTCTTCCATGTTTCCCTGATAATAAAACTTTCCTTCTGGGGCATGTACTTGAACAGTCTGCCCGTTCTGATCAAGTTCGGACAGATCAGTCAGGTTCTTGACGCTTCTGTACTTCCCATAATCAAGAATTTCTCCTGCCTTCGCTACCTCCAAAGTATTGACGACGTAAATGTCATCGAGTTCTCCATTGGATTTTAATGTAGCGTATACGACTTCATCCTTAGAATTGATTTTCCCTTCAGCTTCTGCCGCAGCTCCATAACTAAGAAATGAAGGCAAGAAGATCATCAATCCGAGCGCAGCAAATAGTATTTGTTTTGTTCTCATCATCATTTCTCCTCGTGAAAATTTGCTTTATAGGTCGTCTTTTTTATGAATTTATCGAATACGAGCAGCATAGCCGGTAATAAGAACACGACCATCACAAAGGCAAGCAATGCACCCCTGCCTAATAATAAGCCGATGGATCCAACTATCGGGTTGGAAGACGTCATCCATAAAATAAACCCAACACTCGATAAGATCGCTGCAGATATTGAGATGGAGAACGTTTTTTCATCCAATGTTTTCACGATTGCTTTTTTAGCGGACATTTCCCTGCGGTTATGCTGATAAGCTTCCGTCAGCAAGATGGCATAGTCCACTGTTGCCGCCAGCTGTACCGTACTGATGATTAAGTATCCGACAAACACAAGTGATGAACTTGTAAAATAAGGAATCGAAAGATTGATCCAGACTGCTGATTGAATCGTGATCAGCAGTACCAGCGGAATTGAAATCGATTTAAAGGTTGCCAGCAGGACAACCGCAATCGTCACGACTGTCAACACATTCACTACGATATTATCCTTATTCACGACATTCTTGATATCATACAATGTTACGCTTTCTCCTAAACTAAGCGCCTGGTCTCCATAATATTTCGCAGCTTCCTCTTCTACCTTTTGAACAATCGAAAAAGGAAGATCCCCTTCTGTTCCCTGGTTGGTATTGATGATAATACGGCTGTAATTTTCTGAATAAAACTCGCTCGTAATTGATTCATCCAGGTACTCAGGCGGGATGACCGAGCCTACCATATTCACATAGGCAATCACACTTGTGACGTAATCCAGGTTCTCAAGCTCCTGGACAAGCTCCGCTTCTTTCGCCCGATCTCCTGTTGGAACCAAAAGGACAATTGGAGTCGTTTCTCCAAAAGCTTCCTTAATCTCTGTAAAATCACTGCCGGCACGTGTCGTTTCCGGTTGTTCGCCAAGCCCATACGTAAATGCCGTATTGCTTTGTGCCAAAAAGCTTGGAACAAGGATAGCAAAAACGAGCAGCAGGCTTGGGATTTTAAGTTTTACGACAAAGTCACCAATCCCGGTGAAGCTCGGAATAAAGCTTCTGTGCTGTGTTTTGTCCATCCATTTGTAGAATAGTAAAGTAAGCGCCGGTAAAAACACCATGACACTGATGAAGCTCAAGACGATTCCTTTTACCAGGTTGATTCCAAGGTCTGAGCCGATTTCGAATTTCATGAATGTTAATGCGATGAATCCGAAAAAGGTTGTTGCCGCACTGGCGGTGATCGCCGGGAATGACTTTTTCATTGCTAGCTGCATCGCTTCTTCTGGATTATTCGTTTTCTTTCGATAATCAGAGAAACTGTGAAGCAGAAATACGGCATAATCGAGCGAAACCGCCAGCTGCAGAATCGGGGCTACTGACTGGGTGACGAAGGAAACTTCGCCGATAAAAATATTCGTTCCAAGGTTGATCAGGACCGAAACGCCAATTGCCGTCAGGAAAAATAACGGTTCCACCCATGATGTAGTTGAGACGACCAGAATGAAAATAATGATTGGAACGAGCAATATGGCCGCAAACATGGATTCAGTTCCAGCCATTTTTTGCGAAGATGCGGTATTGATCGCTTCGCCTGCGATCGCTCCTTCATCGCCAATCAATTCGTAAATAGCATCGGTAATCGCAACCTCATCACCTGAGCGGACACTGATCGAGAACAATGCGTTCCCATCCTTGTAATAGTTTTCTACTGTCTCCGCATCTGCCATTTCGAGGGGAGTTTTCAAATCCGCCACATCATCCAGCCAAATGACCTCTCCTACACCATCAATGGCTGACAATTTCTCTTTTAAGCTGAGTGCTTCCTGCAAGGATACATCCCTTACCATGACCCTCGTATCCGGTACCTCAGCAGTAAATTCCTTCTCCATGATTTCCATAGCCCTTGTGGACTGGGCATCCTCTGGCAGATAATCCACCATATTATAATTGACCGACACAAAAAATTGCGCCATCGTCGATACTAACGCAAATATAACAAACGCTATCACAACAGCTTTCTTATGTTTTATGATTTTTTCTGCAATGCTTATCATTCTTTAACCTCACTTGAGTCTTTTGCCATTACACTTTATCATTATATAAACACGGTGTTGTCTATTCAACAAACAGTTGTGAACATAACGTTTGATTCACAACAGAAAACTACTTTCTGTTGGTTAACTCGCTTTTTTACAGATAAAGGAAGTGTGCTAGTAAATGGACAGACGAAAAAAGTATACAAGGATGGTTTTAAAGGAAAGTCTGATGGAGTTATTGAAGAATAAGCCCATTTCAAACATCACGATCAAAGAAATTTGTGAGTTGGCAGACATTAATCGTTCCACTTTTTATTCTCATTATTCCAGTCAATTTGACCTGTTGAATGCAATTGAGGAAGAATTCATTGAAGACATGGTTTTGACACTTAACCATTACAATTTTTCCAAAGAAGAAGAAGCTTTAATGATGACAGAGAAGATCCTTGAGTATATTGCAAAAAAACCCGACGTATGCCAAATGCTTCTAAGCGAAAATAGTGATGTCCACTTTCAGAAAAAAGGGATGATGATCACCCAGGAGTATATTTTCAAAAACTGGCTTTCTGACAGCCAGTTTGACACTGAAACATTTGAATATATAAATATCTTTGTTGTCAGTGGTAGTATTTATGTCATTAAAAATTGGGTAGAAAACGGGATGGATAAAACACCAAAGGAAATGGCCGAAATTATTAACAACTTCATAAATAAAGGTCTATCAAATATACGATAAAGCGCCAGCCTTAAATTCCGGGCCGGCGCTTTTATCATTTAAGTACCAGTCTCGTGACACTCTCAATCTGTGAAGTGTGCGGGAACATGTCCACTGGCTGGATATATTCAACTTTATATTGGGAGCCCAGTGTCATGATATCCTTTGCGAGCGTTGACGGGTTGCAGGAAACATACACAAAAGTTTTCGGCTTGATTTTCAGAACGGTCTGCAGGAATGCGTCATCGCAGCCTGTTCGTGGCGGATCGACGACGATCACATCTGGACGCCAGCCATCCTTCAGCCATTTCGGAAGCAGTTCCTCTGCTTTGCCCATATAGAACCTGGCATGATTGACTTCGTGTTTTAAGGCATTTTTCTTTGCATCCTCGATCGATTCCGGAATGACATCCATTCCTCGGACCTCGCCAGCCTTGTCGGCCATCCACAATCCGATTGTCCCAACACCGCAATACGCATCAACAAGCTTTTCCTTTCCTGTCAGCATGGCGGCTGATTTCGCTTCATTGTAGAGTTTTACAGTCTGTTCAGGATTCAGCTGGAAGAACGTCCGCGCCGATAATTCGAATTGCAGATCGCCAAGTGTTTCTTGGATAAAATCGCTGCCTTCAAGAGTCGCTGTATCATTTCCGAAGATGACGGATGTCTTTTCCCCGTTAATATTTTGCACAATTGAGTTGACCTCAGGAAGCCGTTTTTTGATTTCCTGAATGATGATATCCTTTTTCGGCAGCTCTTTCTTGGTCGTAATAAGGACTATTTGCAGCTCGCCAGTCTGGACCCCAGTCCTCGCCACGATTGTCCGAACGAGCCCTTTATGCTTTTTCTCATTGTAAATCGGAATCTTCAAATCCTGAAGAATGCCTTTTACCACTTCGGTAGCTTTCGTAGTTGCCGGATGCTGGACCGCGCACTGCTCGATATTGATCAAGTTGTGTGAATTCAAGCCATAAAGGCCCGCAAGCACCTTTCCATCCTTCTCGCCAACCTGAAATTGGCTCTTATTCCGGTAGCCCCATGGATTCTCCATTCCAATCGTCGGCCTGATTTCCAACTCGTCGATTTTGAGCTTTGTATGGCGTTCCAAAGCCTGAATGACAATGTCACGCTTTTCATTGAGCTGCTGGTCGTAACGCAAATGCTGGAGCTGGCAGCCACCGCACTGGTCGTATACCGGACACAATGGCTTGATTCGATGCTCTGATTGTTTACGGATTTTCTTGATTTTCGCTTCAGCAAACTTAGGGTGGACCTTTGTTGCCTCCGCGACTATTTCCTCACCAGGCAGCGCGCCAGGCACGAACACCACCTGGCGCTTAAAATAACCGACACCCTCACCATTGATGCCAAGCCGCTTGATTGTCAGCGGGAAGGTCTGCTTCAGCTCCAGCTTTGCGGTTTGCTGGTCTTTTTGCGATTGCTGCCCTTTTTTCTTATACGTGGCTTTGCTTTGAGGACCTTTTTTGTACTCATCATTGCTATGAGAACCTTTTTTGTACTCATCTTTGCTATGAGGACCTTTTTTCTGCTGGCCCTTGTTTTGTGGTGCCTTTTTCGTCTTCAAATCGGCTTTGTTTTGCTTTTCTACATTTATTGGCTGCTCTTTTTTCATAAAACTTCACTCCAATTATTCAATGCTTCTCCATAAATAGAGCGAAGCATAGCTTAAATAAGGATTCCATGGTTCTTTATATTTTTCCATCTGCGCTGGAGTCGGCTTTTCCTCCTGGTTAAAGTATTTCTTCAGCGCATTTTGGATGCCAATATCCCCCATTGGGAACAGATTCGGCCTTCCAAGTGCAAACATCAGAAAATTTTCAACCGTCCATGGACCAACTCCGCGAATCTTGATCAGGTCCTGGGCCACTTCTGCATCAGGTTTCGATTTCAATTTTTCAAAATCAAGCTGTCCGGACGCTGCCAGTTCGGCGATTCCAATCACATACTCTGCCTTCCGTCCGCTGAATTGCAATTCACGCAGCTCCTCAACCGTAAGCTGCGCCACTTTTTCAGGCGACGGATAAAACCAGACTCCGTCAAGCTCTTCACCGTATGTTTTTACAAATCGCTCTGTCAGTGTAAATGCAAATTTCAAATTCAGTTGCTGATGGATGATACTCTTGATTAAACTAGAAAAGGGATCAAATTCCAGGACAAGCGGAGTGCCATAATGTTCATTGAACAAGTTCTTTAACTCCGTCGTTTGGAAATGCTCATGAATATGGATCAATTCCACATTCCATTGAAAAATTTCAGTTAAACGCTGTAACGTCATTTCTTTATCGTGATCAGCACGGATAAGGAATTCAGGATTTTCCAGAGAACCTGTTCCGATGACCTCTGCGACGATTTTTTCATTATTAAAAGAAAGCGGAACCTTAACAAGTCGCTTTTCGATGTCAACTGAATGCAATGGATCGAGTGCAAGCCTGCTTAAAGCAAGATCAAAATCATAGGGCCCCGAAAAAGCCACCTTTTCTTCCCACATACACAAACCGCCCTTAAGTATTTTCCCCGTATTATAGCACTTTCGCTGGTTTTTTTCGAAAATAGTGAAGGTTTGGTCGTGGT
The DNA here is from genome assembly GCF_056173465.1 of Mesobacillus sp. QJM3NY_10. NCBI lineage: Bacteria > Bacillati > Bacillota > Bacilli > Caryophanales > Bacillaceae > Mesobacillus > Mesobacillus sp. QJM3NY_10. The sequence continues at coordinate 945,825 of NZ_CM149675.1, read as the reverse complement.
TTTATAAAATAGGCCATATATTTAGACGAAAAATCAAACCTTTTTCGGAGGTTTTAAATTTATTGGCGATTTTGTAATTTTATTGGCGATAATTTCACTTTATTGGCGAAGTTCACAACTTTATTGGCGAAAATCCTATTTTATTGGCGACTTGGAAAAAAACAAGCTTTTTTACCAATTTTAATAGTCCCGGCACAATATGAATACCGGGACACTCCATCAATACAACATCGGATCCTTCATTCCACTCTTGCTTAGCATCAAATCATCAAGGCTTTTAAATTTGTAGCCTTGTTCTTTCAAATCCCTGATTACTTTTCCCAGCGCGTCTGCGTTGTCCTTTGATACGGTGTGCAGCAACAGGACTGCGCCCGGATGGATTTGCGTCATGATTTTATCATATGAATACTGCGCACCTTTTTGCTGGTCCGTATTCCAGTCAACAAACGCGAGTGACCAGAATACATGCGTGTATCCGGCTTCCTTCGCCACTGCCATCGTTTTTTCGCTGAAAATCCCGCGCGGCGGCCGCAAATACGTCATGTGCTTTTTACCAGTGATTCTTTCTGTTTCAGCTCTGACCATTTCCAGTTCCTTTTTGATTTTCTCATCACTAATTTTCGTCATGTCAGGGTGGTGCCAGGAATGATTGCCGATGATATGGCCTTCATTTGCCATCCGCGAGACAAGCTCCGGAGCGCTTTCGAGATAATGTCCTGTCACAAAAAAAGCCGCGGGAACTTTTTCTTCTTTTAAAATATCGAGGATTTTCTCGGTATAACCATTTTCGTAACCATTATCGAACGTTAAATAAATATCCTTCGAATTCTTGTCACCTTTATAAACTGCCCCATGGTCCTCGAGGATGACCTCAAACATCCTGCCCGCATCTGCCTGCCTTCCGTTGCGGCCTTTCTTGAAGCCCCAATGCAATGGTGAGTTGGAGTTTTCCTCCGCACCAGTTGTCGCTGGCAAAGTAATCAAGAGCAGCAGCGCCGACGTAAGCAATACTTTAACAATCGTCTTCATGATGTTCCTCCATTGATATTTTTCCTTATTGTTTGTCAGCAGGTGAAAAAAATTCTTATAAATAGCAAAAGGAGACCGCCCTAACAGCGAGTCTCCTTTCGTTTATATTTACTTATATACTCGATCAGCGAATTGAGCCAATTTTTCCAGGGATGATTTTTCAACATCCTCGTGCAGGCTGTTTCCATGCGAGTCCATCGTGACAACGGCTGTAAAGCCTTCTACATTCAAGTGCCACATGGCTTCAGGGATACCGAAATTCATAAGATCAACGCCCTCTACGGATTTGATGCAGTCAGCATAGTACTGAGCTGCGCCGCCAATTGCGTTCAGGTAAACACCGCCATGTTCTTTCAAAGCAGCGAGCGTCTTCGCTCCCATTCCGCCTTTTCCGATGACTGCGCGGATGCCGAACTTCTTCATAATATCTCCCTGGTAAGGTTCTTCACGAATACTTGTTGTCGGTCCTGCTGCCTTCACATGCCAGTTGCCTTCTTCATCCTTGAGCATAACTGGACCGCAATGGTAGATGACCTGGCCATTCAAGTCAACTGGCGAATCATGGTCTGACAGATACTTATGGATTGCGTCTCGGCCGGTATACATCATTCCGTCGATTTTCACGACATCCCCCACCTTAAGCTGGCGGATTTGCTCTTCTGTAATTGGGGCAGTCAAAGTAACAACATTTTGTTCTTCCGGTGCTTCAACTGCTGCGGCGATTTCCTGGGCTGCAGGCTGTGCGAAGTCGATCTTCTCGCCCTCCTGGTACATCCATTCCTGGATTTCTCCACTTTCAGGATTCACAGCTACACCTAGACGGCGATATGCCCAGCAATTGTATGCTACAGATACGTAGAAGCTAGCCGGAATACGGTTCATGACACCAACTTTGCAGCCAAGAAGCGTTGTTTCGCCGCCAAAGCCCATCGTGCCGATTCCAAGCTTGTTGGCATTTTCCATTACATATTCTTCAAGGTCGCGAAGGTCTTCATGCGGATTGATATCGTCAACCGTACGGAACAACTGCTCTTTCGCAAGGTCGTAACCGGAAGAACGGTCGCCGCCAATACCAACACCGATGAAACCGGCACTGCAGCCTTGTCCCTGTGCCTGGTAGACCGAATGCATGATGCATTTACGGATGCCATCCAGGTCACGGCCAGCGCGTCCTAGTCCTTCTAACTCAGCTGGAAGACTGTACTGGATATTCTTATTTTCACAGCCGCCGCCCTTTAAAATCAGGCGAGCGTCGATATAATCTTTTTCCCATTGCTCGAACTTAATGACAGGAGTTCCGCCGCCAAGATTGTCTCCGCTGTTTTCCCCAGTCAATGAGTCAACAGAGTTCGGACGCAATTTCCCATCCTTCGTTGCCTGCGCAATAGCATTGTAAATCGCTTTTTTCATTTCAATCTGGTTGGCACCAACCGGAGTTTTGATTTTGAAGGTTGGCAGGCCCGTATCCTGGCAGATTGGTGATACATTGTCATCAGCCATTTTAATATTATTCTTGATCGTATCAAGGCTCATTGCCGAACGGGTTCCCGCGTTCTCGCGCTCTGCCGCCTCTTTGATCGCCCTTCGTACATCCTTCGGCAGGTTCGTGGATGTTTCAACAATCAGCTGGTACATGCTTTCCTGAAACTTTTCGATATTCATCTGACTACCCCTCTCCCCTTGTCTTTCTAGCTCTTTATATGTGAAAATATTATAACAATTTCTCCGATATCATTATACTCCTATCATCATGCGATTTAAAGATAGAAAGTGGAATCGTTTACAAAATAGAAAAGCGCAATCGCCTTGATCAGCCCCGAAAAGCGCTGCCCGACTAGAACGCCACGTCCTGTGGCTGTCGGGTTTGCACATCCTGTGCCTCAGAGGGCCTGACATTGAAGTCGTTCTTTGACTTCATTGGGCGGACCGAAACGTCCCGAGCTGCTCAAAGCTAGCGCTTCTCGCAAGATACTCCAGGAAGCCAATTCCGGGATGAAAACTGGCTAGGCGCTGGAGCTGGACAAAGAAAAGCGCAAGCGCCTTGGTCAGCCCCGACAAGTATTTTTGAACACACAAAAAAAAGACCTCATCAAAAAGGTCTTTTTTACATATCGCGATTCTTGAATTCGCGGCATTTTGCGTCCATTTCTTCGACGATCTGGATCATGCGGTCAATATCCTCAAGGTCCGCTTCTACCGGATCAATTGCTTCAAGCAACTCAGCAAACATTTCCAAACGCTGTTTCAAGAATACAACCTGCGTATTTTTATCATTTATCGGACTTCCCAAAATTCTCGCTCCTTTCACTACCTTTAACATCCTACCTAAAAATGGGGAATTGTGCAATATTACGGCAAATAGTTACTGAATAGTTTAAAGATAAGGAGTAGCACATCTATTGGATAGTATTCCCCTTTCTCCAAATGTTTGCCCATGCTTTTTTAGGAAAAAACATATATGAGGTGATAATATGCTCTTTAATTCCTGGGATGCGGTGTGGCGTACACTGATTGTCGGTGTGCTTGCTTATTCAGCTCTTGTTTTATTGCTGCGAGTTTCCGGCAAAAGAACGTTATCCAAAATGAATGCTTTCGACTTGATCGTAACAGTCGCGCTCGGTTCAACTTTAGCAACCATCCTCTTGAATAAAAATGTGGCTCTCGTTGAAGGAATCTCCGCCTTCTTCATACTAATTGCCCTTCAGTATCTGGTAGCATGGCTGTCCATCCGTTCAGATGGCTTCAAGAAGCTAATCAAATCAGATCCAAAATTGATTTTTTATCAAGGGGAATATTTAAAAGAAAATATAGTAAAAGAGCGTGTGCTGGAAGTTGAAATTCTCCAGGCAGCACGTTCAAGCGGCATCAGTTCGATGGAACAGGTGGAAGCCGTCGTCCTCGAAACAGACGGCCGCATATCTGTCATAAAAAAATCAGATTCGAAGACCAACACTCTGGATAATGTTGACAAATAAAAGCAGACTGAATTAGATTCAGCCTGCTTCTTTTCCATCTAGCTATTCATCAAGCCCAGTAGCCTTCCCTTCCCGGCTCGAATCTGCCGCTCCATATATGAGGCCTTTTTCACGATCAATCTTGATTGCCTGGACATTGCCAAGCGGGAATGGTCCATCGGCGAACTCGAATCCCATCGATTCCAATTCTCCCTTCGCCTCCATGCTGATTCCCGATTCCCAGCCAATGAGCGGGCCTGTACTATTGAAAATCCTTGGCTCTTCAATAGCTTCTTTAAGATCCATCCCAAAATCAAGAACATTGACGATTGTTTGGAATACCGACCCGATGATCGTCGGACCACCTGGAGAGCCTAACGTCAATACAGGTTTTTCATCCTTGAAAACAATCGTCGGCGTCTTGCAGCTCACTGGACGCTTGCCTGGCTGAATCTCATTCAAACCGCCAGGGACAGCATCGAAATCAGTCATTTCGTTGTTCAATACAAAGCCATGGTCCTTCACCATGATTCCAGAGCCAAATGGATGCTCAACGGTAGATGTGCAGGCGACAATATTTCCCCATTTATCCATGACGGTGAAATGCGTCGTTTCACTTCTTTCCTTTTCAGGCTCGAAAGGCTGTCGGACCACGTTCATTTCTTTTCCATCCATATAGGCCCATGGGTTTCCGAAGTCGACAGCATCATTTCTGCGTTCAAAATTAATCAGTTTCCGGCGGTCAGCAAGATATTCCTCACTGAGCAATCCTTTTAACGGAATTTCTCCAAACTCAGGATCCCCTGCAAAAGCGATTTTATCTGAAAAAGCAATCCTCATTGCTTCGGTAAATAAATAATATTTTTCCCATGATTTCGCGTCATACTTGCTCAGGTCAAAGCCCTCGAGCAGTTTTAAAATTTGCAGCATCGTTGTTCCGCCGGCACTTGGCATATTAGAGGAAGCTATTTTGTAGTCTCGGTACGTCCCCCAGACAGGTTCATCAATTGTGATCTCATAGTCTCTGAGATCAGACATTTCCATAATCCCGCCAAGCTCTTTTAGTGTGGAGATAATCGCTTCACCAATCTCACCTTCATAGAATGCTTCAATTCCATCACGCTGAAGGATACGAAATGTTTTCGCGAGGTGCTCCTTCTGATAGACATCCCCTTCCTTAAGGGATTTGCCTCCTGGCTGAAACAATTCCTTCGCATGCTCGCCTAGTCGGTAATCAAAGGTGTTGAGGATTTCTTCCATCACCCAGTTGACCTCCACGCCGTTTTCAGCTGCCTGTGCAGCCGGTTCGATCAATTCTGCAAGCGGCTTTGTTCCATATTCCTTCCTTGCCGCTTCCATGGCTTTCAGAATTCCCGGGACACCTACTCCTGTGGCATTTGTTGATCTCACTTTAAAAGGGACAACATCTCCCTTTTCATCTAAAAAAAGTTCCGGATGTGCCGCTTTCGGTGCCCTTGTATGGCCATCAAAAATTTTCGTTGTTTTGCTTTCGGCATGATAAACCATGAAAAAGCCGCTGCCGCCGATGCCGGTCATCATTGGTTCTCCGACATTCAAACCAAATTGGATGGCGATGGCCGCATCAATCGCATTGCCGCCTTCACGGAGAATTTTCTCTCCGGCATTTGTGGCGATCGGGTGCGCCGATGCCGCCATCGCAATTTTACCCGTTGCTGTTTCTCTATCATAATCACACCTGTTAGAGCGTGGTTTCATTTCCTTATCCATTGACAATGTCCTCCCTATCTATCTGCCTGTACTATTAAATACCCCTTAAACCAAGCAAGGAAACAAACAAAAATATGGGAGTAAAGACAATAAAAAGCCAGTCCTGGGAATCAGGACTGGCTTATCGTTTGACTTATCGGTTGTTGTCATTCTTCTGGTTTTCCGGTGATACCGTGAAGGTATTGGAAGTGTTCCCTAGGCCTGTAGTATCAGACGGTTTGCTTTCCATGCCAGTTGAATATGCATCAGCAGCGCCGTTTGAACTTGAGTTTGAAGAACCTGATTCAGATGCAGAGTTTACCACTGGGTTGTCCATTGCAGTAGAACCTGCTTCCTTCACTTTTGATCCAACTTCCTTAAGTTCATCCTTCGCGTCCATCACTGTTTGCATAGCTTCGGAAGAATTGGACTTTGCCTCATTCACCTTGCTGAATACATCATCATTCAGGCGCTGGTAAAGGTTTTGCGCATCACTGATTGCTTCCTTTAAAATGCTGGATGCTTCCTTAAAGCTCCCCATCATTTGCTCCTTCACGTCAGAAGGATTGTTCCTAACTTCGCTGAACACATTCATCGAGGTGTCTTTTGCATTGACAGCCTTGTCCTTCACCTTTGAGCGAGTGTTTGAATCAAGCAATGTCAATGCACCACCGATTGCCGCTCCAATGAGAACGCCCTTCATGAGCTTGCCGTTTGATGAGCTTGAGTTATTTGAGCTTACTCCATAACTGTTAGAGTAGCCGCCCATTGAAGTATTGTTTGAATACGAATCACCTGAAGTTGCGCTTCCGTATGTTGTTGTACCAGTTGTTGTATCGTATGAAGCATTCTCCGTTGAAGAAGTGTACATGTTGCTGTTCATATTGTATGAGTTTGAATTGTTACCCATTGAGTTCTGGTTGTTTGAAAGAGTATTTTCAGACATAATATATTTCCTCCTTTAATGTTTGGTGTTTCATTTGGTTATGTCTATCTAATTCCCGGCCTGGACAGGCGTTAAACAGGATATATATACCTTTTGTCAAGAGGAAAAAATTACCGAAAGGCAATAAAAAGCCTTACTCCTTTTAAAAGGAATAAGGCTTTCTTCTTCTATTTATCTTGGTCTTTCGCTGGAAACAAAACCGAAGCTTACATGGTCCTGAATCGGGATCCATGCTCCAATTCCCTGGGAGACAACATTTTTGACGACGATGATTTTCTTGCTCCCTTTTAGCATCAAGTAGACCTCTCCATATGTCACCTTGCCCTTTTCATTTATAGCTGGTGCGTAGGCGTAAAGGTAACCGAGGCGTTTGGGCTGGATATTATAGATATGGTCTTTTTTCGTACCGGCGCCGACTATTGTTTCAAACGCAAGCGGCAATCCTGTTTTCTTTGCTGCTTTTAAAAGCATCATCTTTTGCACATCTTCAGCGTTCTTGATTTTTGCCGTCAAGCCGCCCTTAACAGATTTTTGCTGCTCTTGAACATAATGAATTTGATAAATAGAATTTCCACCGCGATTATCATAGTAGTTCGTATTGATTTTCTGGAATTCCCAGTTTGGGGAAGTTTCACTAGATACATAATTCAACGGCCATTCTCCTAGGTAAACAATCGCACGATAGCCGATTGCAAAAGGTGTGCTGTTAATGGTCGTTTCATTCAGCATACGAATTAAATCCGGGTTCTCAATTTTCACTTTTGATGTTTTGATCAAGTTCTTCGTAAGCTCGCTTGGCTGAAGGAAAGGCAAATCCTCCGTCGGGTTAGGGTAAGTGTTGTCCTTCGTGACATTCATGACAGAATTAGGAATGGTATACTTTGCTTTTTCAGCCTGCTTAGGCTGTGGAGCTTTTTTCGTCTTTGTTTCTTCAGCAAAGCCAGGCGCTAAAATAGACATCATGAAAACCATCGTCATCACAAGGATAGCTGCTGCTTTTTTCATTGGTGTTGTTTTCTCCTTTCACTACAGGAAACTTATAAGTTTGTTTATAGTGTTTTCGGAGTTCATTAACTTTATCCAAAGATTTATGGAGCTTTTCGGAAACTTTGTTGTTTTACAGACATAATGAAAGGCTCTGTTTATGGACAGAGCCTCAAAATCATCGTGCAGACGTGATTAGCTTATTATAGAGTTTTTCACAGTAAGGGTAGAACAATTGAATCAGCGGGCCGATCGCGAAAGTTACTATTAATGTTCCGATACCGATTGGTCCTTTAAAAATGAACGCAGCAGACAAGGCAAATACTTCACCAAGCGTTTTGGCTACCATCAGATTGAGCCCGAACCGTTCCCTTAATGCCATCATGAAATTGTCGATAGGAATCAACGGGAATTTCGGCTGCAGATAAACCGCCAGTCCAAAGCTTAGTGCTACCATTCCCAAAACAAAGACTCCAAATTGCTTTGCATAGCCGGTAACTACCATGTCTTCGAACACACGCAAAAGCCAGAAGTCAATCAGCACACCGGTGATGAGCAGCGTGATAATCGCAGCTACATCGGGACGTCTTTTTACTAGAGCCGCATTGACGAAGATCATGACAATCCCAACGATCACAACCCAGCTGCCAGGCGTCAGCCCCACAGTTTGTGATAAGCCGACATTGAGTGCATCCCATGCACCTGTTCCCAATCCAGCCTTAATGGTCATCGATACTCCAAAAGATAGAATAATCAACCCAATGATGTAAAATAGAGTGCGATAAACAAAAGCCATATTTCATATTCTCCTTCTTATATAACAGTATTATTAAGTATTTTTGGGTGAGCCTGAAGGTTCTGTTAAGACTGATACTATTAGACATTTCACAGGCAAATCCAGCTCGAAATATCCATAAAGCGTCTGAAATCTTGTTCTAACAGCGAAAAAAGAACCCTGTCCTCCCGGAACAGAGTTCATTGTTTCTATTATATTAAAACAGGTAAATTCCAATACTCATTATAGCATATTGAGCTAAAGGTGTAACTCGCCTTTTAGAACATTTATTGAACGATTTCAAACGTTTCTTCAACCTCGATGCTGCCTGCGACCGATTGGACCATTGAACAATTTTTCCTCGTCAACACCATTGCCTTTTCGATTTTCTTTTCATCAAGATTGTTGCCGGCAATGCGAAAATGAACCGTAATCTTGCTTACTCTGTTCGCTTCCTCTTCAACTCGTTCAGCATCAGCCTGGATATGTATATCCTTGATGTCCATTCTCATTTTTTCCAATACCTTGCGAAGAACTCCGCCGCTGCATACCGCAACTGATGACACGAGCAGCTGGTAGGGCCTAAAACCATACTCTTCGTCACCAGCAACATCCAGCCTTCCAAAGCCTACTTCTGTATAAAAACCCACATCCGGTTTCATTTTGAATTCCATCTTATCTCTCCCCTATCGCAACCTCTATTTAAAAGTTAATTATGACTATTACCATGAGATTACACTATTTTTTCCACAAATAAAAATAAAAACCGTTGCGCATAAAATTTTATATCGTTAACATCTAAAGAGTATTAAGTACTTAGGGAGATTTTATTATGAATATAAGTATGAAGCTTCGTTTCTGGATTTTGGTCAGCATAGTCGCCATTTCAGGATTTTCGCAGGGAATGCTGCTTCCATTGATTGCAATTATTTTTGAACAAGATGGTGTGTCGTCATCGATGAATGGCTTTCATGCCACAGGCTTGTATTTAGGAATACTGATTGCCTCTCCATTAATGGAAGCGCCGCTCCGCAGATTTGGTTACAAGCCCATCATTCTCATTGGCGGCTTTACCGTAGCCATCTCACTTGCGCTATTTCCATTATGGAAGTCCTTTTGGTTCTGGTTTTTGCTTAGGCTGGCAATTGGCATTGGCGACCACATGCTTCACTTTGCGACACAGACTTGGATAACTTCCTTTTCACCTAAAGACCGACTTGGAAGGAATATATCGCTCTATGGATTGTTTTTCGGATTGGGGTTCGCTGCTGGCCCGTTGATGACAGGTTTTGTAAAAATAAACACGACCCTGCCTTTCATTATTTCCTCTGCCATCAGTCTTGCCGCCTGGCTGACCGTTTGGCTGCTGAAAAACGAGCGTCCTGAACATGATACGGACAGTACGTCTTTCTTCGGGACCATGAAGAGATTTGGAAAAGTTTTCAAATATGCATGGGTTGCGTTCCTGCCGCCATTTGGCTATGGATTTTTGGAGGCGAGCCTTAACGGCAACTTCCCTGTTTATGCCATGAGATCGGGAATCGGCGTCGATGCGGTCGCACTCTTGCTTCCGGCATTCGCAATCGGCGGGATCCTTTCACAGCTTCCATTAGGGATATTGAGTGATAAGCTCGGCCGGAGGAATGTGTTGATTGTCGTCACGCTAGCCGGCTTCATCAGTTTTACTGCCGCCGGTTTGCTCGAGGATTCGACAATCGGACTGCTTATATGCTTCTTTTTAGCAGGAACGGTTGTTGGATCAACTTTCTCACTTGGAATCAGCTATATGGCAGACCTTCTTCCGAAACAGCTGCTGCCAGCAGGCAATCTAATGTGCGGCATTTTCTTCAGCTTTGGAAGCATCAGCGGTCCATTTATTGGCGGGCTGGCCATACAATGGCTGAAAGGCATCAGTTTCTTTTACGTGATCAGCACGATGCTGCTGTTGATTTTTATTGCCCTTGTCGCTGTTCGGCATGAAGGTTCCTCACAACAGGCAAATACTGTGTAACGCAAAACAGCCTCCCTATTCTGCAGGGAGGCTGTTTCTTTTTCGTGCAGGCCGGTTGACCAGAACGATTCCGACAACCACAAATAGTAATCCGGCTATGACAAAGTAATGTAATGGTTCGTCTAGTAGGAGTGCTGATAAAATCACACCGAATACAGGGACTAAGAACAGGTACAATGACACCTTGCCGACCTGGTTGTATTTCATGACATTGTTCCATAAGATAAAGCCTGCGGCTGAAAGGAATGCCAAATAGAGGAGCATCAAGCCTGACTTAAGGTCGAAATCAAAAGGAGCAAGGCCGACTGAAAAAGCTCCAATTGCAATCAAACCAAGAGATCCCAGAATCATCTGGTAAGCCGTTAAATAAATGACCTCCATTTTGCCGCTGCCCTGCTTGGCGAGTATATTTCCATAAGCGCCAGCCATCATTGCTCCCATCAGCAGGATTTCACCAATGCCAAAACTGATTTCGTAATCCCCATTTGGCCAATTCGCGAAAATGACCCCGGTGAATCCGACCATCAACCCAGCAACCTTCAAACGGCTCATCCTGTCATCTGGATAAAGGAAATGCGCAAGCAGGATCTGGAAGAACGAAGTGGTCCCGGCAATGATTGAACCCTGGATTCCAGTTGAATAGCTAAGTCCGATATAAAACAGGACATATTGCAGGAACGTCTGGAACAGGCCAATTTTCAGAAGTGACTTTGTCGTCTCTGGCCTGAACTTCATATTCCTTTTTAAAAGAAGGAACAAGATCAATATCAGCAGCCCGGCAAGCAGGAAACGGTATCCTGCAAACAGCATTTGCTCACCCATCTCTTCTGGCTTGATATCAAGGCTGATATAGCTCAATTTTATAAATGGGAACGCACTCCCCCATAGGAGGGTCGCCGCGGCAGCCGAAACAGCAATGCCAAGCGGGTGTGTAAAAAAGTCTTTAGTTGTCATCAAACTATCTCCTTAGACAAAAGCAATTATTCTTTTAAAAAGCATATATTGTATGGTAACATAATAGTGAACACAATATGTATCTTTTGACTTGGATTTTCGCTGTCACCAATCTGGTGGCAGCTTTCGTGTTTTTTAAGGGGAATGATTGTGATTATTAGTATCATTTAGAGATTTTAAAGGAGGAGAAAAGGATGGCACAGGGAGCAAATGTATTAGCAAAGCAGAACTCGGTCCCAGAAGTAAGCTTTATAGAAAAAATCAAGCCTCACGCAGAACTGATCGCCGCGAGCATTAGCGGGATCCTGATCGCTGCTGGCTGGATTTTGAGCAAGGGAGATTCAGAAACAGCATCTGTCATCGCTTTTATCCTTGCGTATGTCATTGGCGGTTTTGCAAAAGCGAAGGAAGGCATAGAAGCCACAATCGAAGACAAAGAATTGAACGTTGAAATGCTGATGATTTTTGCTGCGATTGGCTCGGCCATTATTGGATACTGGACAGAAGGCGCAATCCTAATATTCATTTTTGCGATGAGCGGAGCGCTTGAAACGTATACGATGAACAAAAGCCATAAGGAAATTTCCTCCTTGATGGAGCTTCAGCCGGAAGAAGCATTGAGGATTTCAGGTGGCTTGGAAGAAAGAGTGCACGTTTCGGAACTGGAAATTGGCGATTTAATTTTGGTAAAACCTGGTGAAAGGATTCCATCAGACGGAAAAGTTGCCAGGGGGCAGACGACGATTGACCAGGCAGCCATCACCGGGGAATCGATTCCGGTTTCAAAGGATTCCGGCGACGATGTTTTTGCCGGTACGGTCAATCTGACCGGATCGCTTACCGTTGAAATCACAAAACGAAATGATGAAACGCTTTTTCAAAAAATAATCCAGCTAGTCCAGAACGCCCAAAGTGAAAAATCCCCTTCCCAGCTGTTCATCGAACGGTTTGAGGGCACGTACGTGAAGGTCGTTCTGGCTGTCGTTGTGCTGATGATGTTCGTTCCACATTACCTGCTTGGCTGGAGCTGGACGGAGACGTTTTACCGCGCGATGATCCTGCTTGTTGTCGCTTCCCCATGCGCACTCGTTGCCTCGATTATGCCTGCTACTTTGTCGGCAATTTCGAATGGAGCGAAGCACGGAATCTTGTTTAAAGGCGGTGTCCACCTGGAAAACCTGAGCCACCTTAAGGCAATTGCTTTTGATAAAACAGGAACGTTGACAAAAGGTAAGCCTGAAGTAACGGATTTGATCGTGGCTGATGGACTGGATCGTGATGAAGTACTGCTTAAAGCGGCTTCAATAGAAAGCCACTCCAACCACCCACTGGCTAACGCAATCGTCAAACACTCGAAAGTTACGCTTGGTAAAGAGCTTGTTCATCCAGAAAGCATTGAGGATGTATCTGGCTGGGGCGTGAAGGCTCACTTTGAAAATGAGGATTGGAAAATCGGAAAAGCTGACTTTGTCGGAAGGCCTGAAGCAGAAGCATTTTCTGGAGGCGCTGCGTTAGAGCTTGCAGCTGAGGGAAAAACGATTGTTTTTATCGAACGGAATGGGCAGCTGGCAGGTTTAATTGCTTTGAAAGACGTTGTCCGTGAAGAAACAAAACAGGCAATCGACCTGTTGAAATCAGAAGGCATCTACACTGTCATGCTCACAGGCGACAGCCAAAACACCGGAAAAGCAATCGCAGCCGAAAGCCATGTGGAAGGATATATTGCTGAATGTCTGCCCGAAACAAAGGTTAACGAATTGAAGAAATTGAAAGAGCAATACGGCCAGGTTGCCATGGTCGGAGACGGCATCAATGACGCACCAGCGCTCGCAACCGCGAACGTGGGCATCGCAATGGGCGAAGGTTCTGATGTCGCCCTGGAAACAGCAGACGTCGTGCTGATGAAAAACGACCTGCCGAAGATCGCCGAAGCCATCAACTTGTCCCGCCGGATGAACCGGATCGTCAAGCAAAACGTCGTCTTCTCCATCCTGGTAATCATGGTGCTGATCGCCTCCAACTTCCTGCAGCTGCTTGACCTGCCATACGGCGTCATCGGCCACGAAGGAAGCACGATACTGGTTATCTTGAATAGCTTGAGGCTGTTGAAATAAAACGAAGCTCCTGCTGGTTAATCCAGTGGGAGTTTTTTCGTTACTTGAAGATTACTGAAATGAAGTATGGCTGTTAACATCTCACATGGCATTTATGACGGACACTTTTCCTCTGCTCCCATCGATTTCTGTCCATCATAGCTTTGATGACGGACATTTCCCCTCTGTTTCCTCCGATTTCTGTCCGTCATGGCCCTGATGACGGACACTTTTTCTTCAGTTCCGGTGATTTCTGTCCGTCATGGCCTTGATGACGGACACTTTTTCTTCAGTTCCGGTGATTTCTGTCCGTCATGGCCTTGATGACGGACACTTTTTCTCTGTTTCCTCCGATTTCTGTCCGTCATGGCCTTGATGACGGACACTTTTTCATTAGTTCCCGTGATTTCTGTCCGTCATGAACTTGATGACGGACACTTCTTCTCTGTTTCCTCCGATTTCTGTCTGTCATGGCCTTGATGATGGACACTTTTTCATCAGTTCCCATGATTTTTGTCCGTCATGGCCCTGATGGACTTTTTTCATCAGTTCCCGTGATTTCTGTCCGTTATAACTTCTATTTGGATATTCCATACTTTCTCCGAGGTCACTGTATTGTCTGCAAAAAATGACAAAGCGCCCTCCGAATGGGGGCGCCTGATGTTAGTGATATCCGTTTGATCCGTTTGCTGAACCAGATGTTTTTTGGCTGTGGTTGCTTTTGCCTTTTTGCTTGGTGCTACCGTCCTTCTTTGTCTTCTTTGTCATCCTGAATTCCCCCTTAATCAAAATGAGGAGCAAGCCCCTTTTATATCTTCTTCTAAAACAGCAGACGTTATCTGAGGTAATTTCAGGATAAAGAATGTCATCAACACCCTGCTTTCTTTTCGCTATAATAGGCATTGATTTCTCCGCCAATGATAATGATATACGCGGATAAGTAGAGCCAAATCATCAAAACGATGATTGCGCCAATGCTGCCATATGTGGCGGTGTAGGAAGCGAAGTTGCTGACATAGTAGGAGAATCCGAGTGATACGAGCACCCATCCTCCGGTTGCGAAAATTGATCCCGGTATGCCGCTGACGCAGGTCAGCTTCTTGTTGGGAGCAATCCAGTACAACCCAAGAAAAACAATGAATAAAATCAAAATACTGATCACCCAGCGAAGCATATTCCAGACGTAAAGGAATTCTTCTTTCAGTCCGAAATTCGCGAACAGCCAGCTTCCAATTTCCTTTCCAAACACGGGAAGGATCAAAGCGACCAGAAACACAAAGATCATCGCAAATGTCAAAAATATTGCCATAAACCTGCTTACGATGAAAGACCTTGTTTCTTCTACCCGATATGCACGGTTAAATGCCCTTACAATCGCGTTGATCCCGTTTGAGGCTGACCAAATTGTCGCCAATAATCCAAAGCTCAGCAATTTGCCGTCTTTTTTCATGATATCCTCAAGGCTGTTTTTGATTAAATCCATCGAATTACCAGGTGCATAGTCATCAAAAAAGCCGAGGATATCCACTTCTGAAATTGGCAGATATGGAACAAGCGTTACCAGGAAAATCAAAAGCGGAAACAAGGAAAGCAAAAAGAAATATGCAAGCTGCGCGGCAAGTGCCGGAACATCGTCCTCTTGAATCCTTTGCCACATATGCCTGAAAAATGATATATCAACCATCCATTCACCTCATTTATGCTTCCTTGCTCCTGCCTGGGGCTTGTCAATTCATTATTCTGTTTCATCTATATGCTGTTGTGTTTGTCCGGATGCCGCAATCTTTCTCAGCGTTTCTTTTGTATCTTTGACCAAATCTGTAACCTGAGGCGGTACATCCTTAATTTCTTCAACCTTCTCAGTGATAAAAGCAACGTCCTCTGTTACTTGTTCCACTGTTGCTCTTACTTTATTCGCTGTTTCTCTCAGGTCTTCAATAAACTCATTTGGGTTTTTTACAACATACGAAACACCGCTGGAAACCTTGCTGAAATCCTCTTTTACAGCCTGGCGTGTCGATTTTTCCAAAAGGGTAACCGCTCCCCCAGCCAAAGCGCCCAACACCATGCCCATCCAAAACTTTTTCGAACTTCCCATGTTTTCTCCTCCTAGAGTCTTCCTTCTCATTTTGCAGGCCCCTCATTGCCTGCCTCCTAACTAACATTTTCCACGATTGCCATCACTTCATGCAAGTATTGTGAAAAATATTGCGAATTTTTAAGAGTACCGCTCCCGTGAATTTCAAAAATGTATAATATTTTAGGAACCGCAAAACACCTTTACGTCAACTAGTCACGCATGATTTGATCTGAACTACTAAGTTTTACCTAATGGATATCGCTTGACTTACTACTAATTATCAGAATATTCTTGTTGAAGAACATTTTCCGAATATAACTTTTTAAGGGGGAGCATCATGACATTTGAAGATTGGATTGGAAAAATCAGCGGCTGGGTTTGGGGACCTCCTTTATTGATCCTGCTTGTTGGGACGGGAATCTACCTTACATTCCGCATTGGCTTCTTGCAAATGAGGCTGCTGCCATACTCACTCAAGCTGGCTTTTACTAAAAAACAGGACAAAAGATCCGCAGGGGATATTTCACATTTCCAAGCTTTGATGACAGCACTTGCTGCAACTGTCGGTACCGGAAATATCGCAGGTGTCGCAACAGCCATTTTTACAGGCGGACCTGGTGCCGTGTTCTGGATGTGGATAACCGCATTTTTCGGAATGGCCACAAAATACGCGGAAGCTGTTTTAGCCGTGAAATACCGGGTTGAAGATAAGGATGGAGAGATGTCCGGCGGTCCGATGTATTACCTAGAACGCGGTCTTGGCCAAAAATGGCTTGGTGTTTTATTTGCATTGTTTGGTGCGATTGCGGCTTTCGGGATTGGCAACCTTGTTCAATCAAACTCAGTTGCAAGCGTCGTACAATCAACATTTTCTGTTCCTGCCTGGGTAACGGGTCTTGTGTTGACTATTTTTACCGCACTGGCCCTGATTGGCGGAATTAAGAGCATCGGTAAAGTCACTGCTTTATTTGTGCCGGTGATGGCAGCATTTTACCTTCTTGCTGGTCTTGTGGTCATGATTATGAATTTTGATCTCGTCCCAGCAGCAGTTGCACTTATTTTTACAGATGCCTTTACTGGAGAGGCTGTGGCCGGCGGCGCGCTCGGAACTGTAATCCGTATGGGTGTAGCCCGCGGCGTGTTCTCCAATGAAGCAGGACTCGGGTCTGCACCGATTGCTGCTGCAGCAGCCAAGACGGATCTCCCTGGACGCCAGGCACTTGTGTCGATGACTCAGGTATTCATTGATACAATTGTCATCTGTTCCATCACAGGAATCACTATCGTCATGGGCGGCTTGTACACAGGAGATACTACAGCAGCCGACCTTACTTCAGCGACCTTCGGCAAATTCCTTGGCCAGACCGGATCCGTGATCGTCGCTGTCGGGTTGCTGTTCTTCGCTTCATCGACAATCATCGGCTGGTCTTATTACGGAGAGAAGTGCTTCTCCTATCTGTTCAGCAAGAATGTCGTGTTTTACTATAGAATCTCGTTTGTCGTTGCTGTGTTCATCGGAGCAATCTCCCAGCTTGAAGTTGTATGGGGTATAGCCGATGTCATGAACGGATTGATGGCCTTCCCGAATCTGATCGGATTGCTCGGCTTGTCTGGCGTGGTCGTAGTTGAAACAAGGAAGATTTTGAATGCTATTAAGGAAGAAAAGAACGAATCTAATACGTATAATGCCTAAGCATAATCCGGCGTCCCAATGGCGCCGGATTTGTAATTGACTTTTTTAACACAACGTGGAAAGATGGTTGTACAAAGCTCTTTTCTCAAACTTTGTTTCTATTGACTACAACATAGGATTGAATGCCCTATTTTTCTTCGCAAATTGACTCTTTTTATGAGAAAAGAGCATGCAAACTCAGGTACCGACCTGCAAAACGGCTTTATATTACGTTAAAATCGGCTTTAGGATTTTAACAACAAACTTTACGAAAACTAACCTAGTACAACCATTGAAAGGATGAACGGTGTGGACCTAACTAAAAATTCCCCAGAAAACGTTGACTTCATGATCGAAAAAATCAAAGAAAAATTGAAGTTCATGAACCTTGGCGCGATTAAATCAACACATTTTGACGGCGATATGTATGAAGAGTTAAAAGAAATCTATGATATGATCATGCGAAAAAGTAACTTCAGCCCCAATGAAATGCAGGCGATCGCTGAAGAGCTCGGAAACTTAAGAAAGCAGTAATTGCAGCAGGCACTGAATTGGGTGCCTGTTTTTTTGTTGTGTAATGAGATGTAGTCAACATAACGTGAATGTGGGTGGATTAATTTAGGATGTGGTTGAAATAATTCCAAATGTGGTCGAATTATCTTCAAATGTGGTTGAATTAATTCAAAATGTGGTTGAATTATCTTCAAATGTGGTCGAATTAATTCAAAATGTGGTCGAATTATCTTCAAATGTGGTCAAATTAATCCAAAATGTACTCACGATATTCTCAAATTCAAAAACGGTCCTCGATTTTGTGGACCGTTTCATGATTTAAGCTGCTTCCACCCAATTTTCACTCATCATTTCTGCATAAAAGCTGAGAAACTCTTTGAAGAACGGATGGTTGATCTTTGCTTCGGCGTTTTCAAGCAGTGGTTTGAGGACCGGCTTGATGAATCTGGTCATCATTTCCGCTTCAATTTCTTCCAGCTGCTGTAGGTATTCGCCGTCGCCCTCTTGTTCCGCTTTGATCTCTCCCTGTAAAATGGAACTCATGAACGCTGTCATGCTTCCGAAATGGTCTGGCAATCTGTCTTGTTCAAGTGGGAAGTAGAAGGCTGCTTTTTCATAAAGACCAATCAGGCAAAGCAGGTCGTGCCTGCGAGCTTCTTCATCTTCATTATTTTTCGTGTATGATGAAAAATAAGGGGAGACAAAGTGGTCTCCCGGTATGAAAAAGTGATTGTCATACCAGAGCTGCACTTCATCCCGATTGTAAAATGAATGAAATGTAAGCTCCTCTCGCATTCCTTCAGGGACATCGTTCATGAATGCTTCATAGGTATCCCATTCCCCAAGCCAGATGCTTGTCATGATATTCGCGATTGCGAGCTTTCCATATCGTTCTTCCATCATTGTCTCCACCTTCATTTTTCAAGAAATTTCGAGGGGCCCATCAAGGCACCCCCGATGATGTTATGCTTTATCCACGTCTACGAATACGTCCTGCTGTGCTGGACCGCCAATCAGTAAGTCTGCAAGATAGCCTTCGAAATAGCTGCCATCACGGTCAGACAAGGCATTGACTGAGAAGCCCAGTCCACGCGGTTTTGCGTAACCTGACTCTTCGTGCAGCGGCTTGTTGAATTCGTAGCCTGTGTGGCCATATTTTTCGGCGGGCTCGATTGTTTTGCCGTCCACCTTGACTGCTTTTGAACCATAAGCATCATGGCCGAAACTGAAGTTTGCTCCGACGACGCCTGGCTTGATTCCTGGTGTTACTAGAGCCCGGCCTTTTACTTTTGAATTGTTGGATGAGATATAGATCTCGTCATCGGTCTTGATGCCTTTTTTCTTCGCGTCGATTGGATTGATCCAAAGATAGTTTTCCGGCTTGATTTCACGTAGCCATGCATTGCCTTCCGTGCGATGTGTTGCCATATTCCTTGATTTCCAGTTGATAAATTGCAGCGGCTTGTTTGGCTGGTAGACTTCTCCGTCGTAAGTCTTGATTTCCTCCGCTACCGGTACGCCTTCAAAGAACTTGCCTGTGTAGGCACTCTTGAAGCCTGCAGCTTTTTCATCGTAAAAATAAACCTGTTTTGCCCATTGATACTTGAGCTTGTTGCCGATATATTCATCGCCTGCTGCCTCAAAGCGTCCGCCCCGATTCAATACATAGACGACTTTCTTCCATTCATCCGGTTTAACGGCATCTTTCAGCTTCTGGATGTCAAAATATTTACCGAGCGCTTTCTGTCTTGCTTTTTCAAAAATCGCCAACTCTTCGGCATTTGCGTCCTTTACTGGTTTCTGGCCATCAAAGGCAATGTTTGCAATCCGTTTTAAGTAGTAGTCTTCAGGCGTGTGTATCGCCGATCCGTCAGCCAGAGCATTGTCGCCAACACCTGGCAGGCCCAGGCCTTTTAACAAATCGATGTACACCTGTTCAGTTGGACGCGCGTCAGGAACTACTCTCGTCACCGGCTGGATGACACCTGCGAATTTATGCTTCAGGATCGGGAAGATATCCTCCGCGTTCCAGCTTTCAAGGTAAGCAAGGTCCGGTAAAATAAAGTCTGCATACTTTGAAGTCTCGCCGATGATCACATCAGATGCCACAACAAGTTCAACAACTTTTGGGTCCCTGATGAACTTGGCTTGCATTTCTGATCTCGGTCCGGCCATGACCGGTGAAGTCCTGTTGATCAGCAATGCCCTGATTTTGTATGGATAGCCTTCAGCTGAGCTTGGCAGTACATCATGGATCAGTTTATTGCCAAACGGATACCAAGGACGCTTAGCAGGATAGCCATCTTTAGTGAATAGTGATGTTTTTTCATAAGGAACCTTATGCCTTGTGACCGGGATTCCCCAGCCTTTGTTGGCGTTCGGCACCGTTGCAAGATCGTAGCGTCCTTCGGTTGCTTTATATTTCGCACCAAGTACCGTGTCGCCGCCCTTCCAGTCGTGGTTGCCGACAAGGTGGTTGAGCATATTGATCGCCCTCACGCTGTAGTAGCCATTTGTGTGCATCGCCGGTCCGCGGTATGAATGGATTCCGACTTTTTTGCCGTGGGATGTGAACTCACGTGCAATCTGGACAATCTGGTCAACTGGCACATCTGCCTGCTTTGCGTATTCTTCAATTGATTTTTCCATAACCCTATCTTTAAAAATCCTGAAGACGGATTTTACTTCTATACCATTAATCGTTGTAGCGATATCTAGCTCGCCGTTTCTGGCTTTTGCATGTGAAACTGGTTTGCCGTTTTCGATGACCACAAACTCTTCGCCGCCGATTCCAAGATCCTGGGCACGGACAAACGGGCGCTTTTTATCCCCTACATTCACGAGGAAGGAAGCATCGCTCCATGTTGTTTCTCCATCTTCATTTGCAGCTTCCTGGTTAGGGTTGCGAAGATAAATATCATCATGGCGATTGTTCTCGATGATCCAGCGGCACATTGCCATCGCAAGCGCGCCGTCGCCGCCCGGTTTTACCGGTACCCAGACATGCGCTTTCTCTGCTGTTTTGCTGAAGCGTGGATCGATGACGACCATTTTCATGCCGCGATCGATTGCGTTTGTGATTTGTGGAGCAAATGTAGTCGGCCCACGGTTTGCCACCATCGGATTTGTTCCCCAGACGATGACCATTTCTGCGTTATCATAATCCGGGATCATACGTTTTTTCGGCTTTTCTCCATCATGTGAGCGGACATTTCCCATAACGCTTGTGATACCGCAATAGCCGCCGTGATCGTAATAGTTGGCTGTGCCGAGGCTGTTCGCTGCCAGGCGTTCGATGAATTCACGCCTGTGCCCGGCCATAACAGCAATCTGGTTCGCTTTCGGCCCAAGGTCAGGATGGTTCGTATCAATCAGGACATCCTTATATTTTTTATCGAATTCAGCCTTTGTCATCTCTCCTGCTTTCAGCTTATCCCAATCAGCCATGACCGCTGCTTCCGGAACGTATTTCCACATTTCTTTTAACCCAGGTGTGCCAAGATCTTTACTGCCCTCAAGGATTTCCTTGTAAGCCTCTTCCCAGCTGACTGTTTTCCAGACACTGCTTCCCCTCTCGCCGACGCGCTTCAACGGTTTCTGGATCCTGAATGTGTCGTAGTTCGTCTGGATACCGGCCTGCCCTTTCAAGCAAGTACGTCCGCCGCGGAGGCCGCGTCCCGTTTTCGCGACATCGCCAGTTCCTTTTACAGCCTGGGCAACTGGTGTGTCGTAATTGATGTGACCAATTTCGACCATGTTGATCGGGCTGTACTGGTTGCCGGCAATCTTGCGGACGATGGAAGAATAAGCTCCACCTGCCGTACCGGCCGTGATATAAGTCTTGATCGTACATGTCGCATTACACTGCTGGCATGACGTGAAAATGACATTTTCTGCTGTATAATCCTGATAATCGGTGCCGGTTCCGTGTGGCTCATCGATCCAGACACCGCCCATTACCTGCTTGATTGGCCCAACGAATGCCGGACCGACAAACGCGACCGCCCCGAGCGTTCCGAGCGCTTTTAAAAACCCACGCCGTTTCATTCGTTTATTTTCCATTATGGCTCACCTCGTCAGAAGTTTCTTCGATTGGGAGCAACAGCTCGCCGAATGAATAGATTAATAGTCCCATAGCGACAACGCCGACACTTACCATCCATTCCTTGATTGTCGGTGCGTAATTGCCCCAAGGCAGTTCGTGGAATACAGGCACGACCAGCGGAGGCAGGACGATATTGAAACGTACGCCGATGATTCCGATCACGATCAGGACAGCGGCTGCGAGCAGCGCGTTTACGTTCTGGCTTGTTTTTTTCCAGAAAACAATCGTGATCGGTATGACTGCTCCAAGGAACATTTGCACGATCCAGAACGACCAGGCTTTTTCACTGGCCATCATCGTTGCCAGTGTATCGAGGTGCTCTGTCTCAAGACCGTACCAGCCGATCAGATATTCATAGAATTGAAGGCCAAGGTCGATGATCAGGAAGCCGACCATCAGTTTTGCCAGCGATACAACCATTCCCTGGTCAATTGGCTGCTTCTGTACCTTTTTCTTGATGATATACATCGCTAAAAGAAGGGCAGCTCCCGAAACCATCGCGGATACGACGAAGATGATTGGGAATAAAGCTGTATGCCATGCCGGGCGTGCTTTTACTACCGCAAAAATTGTACCAGTACCGCCATGGACGCCGAGAATCGCAAGCGGAATCCCGATTGTACCAAGAATTTTCATCCACATATGGTCACGCTTTTTTGTTGCAGCGTTGATTGTTGCATTTTTGAAGGTGATCAATTTTGCTACAAAACCCTTCATTGTGTTCGTTTTTGCAGCGCGGACAAGGTCTTCCCTCATTGCAATATATAGTTCCACTGCTAATAGCCCGATGTAGACGAGATAAAAGTGGACTTCCCATGCAAGCGGCGAAGTGACATTCCAGTAGATGATCGCGTTAAGCATACGCTCTGGACGGCCAAGGTCCATCAGGACGAATGTCAGCGCGACAATCATACAGACAATCGCTGTAAAAAGTGCAGCTTTACCGACTCTCTCGTACTCTTCCATCCCAAAAACATAGATCAATGTCGACAACAGGAACGAACCCGCACTCAAGCCGACAAAGAAAATATAGAATGCGATCCATGCTCCCCATGGCGTGATGCTTGAAAGATTCGTTGCTGCCAAGCCTGTGATGAAACGTTCAACGATGAAATACCCGCCTATTAAGAATGCAATTGTCAGAGCAGATATCCATATTTTAAAAGCTTTAGATACTTGCATATTTATCTTCGTTTTTGATGTACTTTTCTCTTTTAAATCAACCGCAAGATTGGCCATCGCCATTCCCTCCTATCTTAAGTAAATAACGTTCGGGTGCGTGCCAAGCTCTTCCTTCAGGCGGAATGCTCTAGGACTCGCAGCAAGCTTTGATACCACACTGTTCGGATCGCTGATGTCGCCGAAGAAGCGAGCATCACCAATGCAGGTTTCCACGCATGCAGGCTCTTCGCCTCTCTGCAGACGATGGAAGCAGAAGCTGCATTTGCGGACTGTTCCGATTGGCGTCTTGCCTTTTTCACGGTTGCCGCGTTCGACGCCATATTCAGGACTTGTCACGTCATTCGCACCCTGCATTTCCTGCTCATAGCTGTCGCCAAAATCAAAGGAACGCGCTCCATACGGACAAGCAACGATGCAGTAACGGCAGCCGATGCAGCGGTCATTGTCGATCGCGACAATCCCGTTTTCCATTTTATAAGTCGCTCTCGTCGGACAAACCTGCGCGCATGCCGGTTTGTCACACTGCATGCATGGTCTTGGAAGATTGACAGCCTTGATATTTGGGAACTCCCCTTCTAGTGATTCCATGACGACGTTGTAGGAGATTCCAGGCGGCGTCCTGTTCTCAGCCTTGCAGCTGACCGTACAAGTATCGCAGCCAACGCATTTCTTCAAGTCGATGACCATCGCCCATTTTGGGCCGTCACCCTTCCTGATGTCTGGTCCATCTGCTGATGCGTAATAGTTGCCGAATTCCTTTGTCAGTGAAGAAGAATAAACTTTATGGAAGTCTTCAATTTTCAATTTGCCGCTGATAACCTTCCTTGCATCGCGCGCCATGTTCAAGCCAAGCTCTGTGTCATACTGTGATTCATCCATTTCTTTCCTTGCATCAGGAACCATCTTGTCGACGATTTTGTCATAATCTACTTTTTTCTCATTTGAAAATAGACCCATTTTCACTCACCTCTTTTTATGCGTTTAGATGTTCTTTTTGATTTCCTTGATTTCTTTGATGTCATCTGCAATATCGTCGGTAATATCACTTGTCAGTTCACGAGTCGATTTCTTGAATTCCTTCAGCGTCTGCCCGAACGCCCTGCCGATTTCCGGAAGCTTCTTCGGACCGAAGATGATCAGCGCCAATGTGAGGATTAATATCAAGCCGGGAATACCAATATTGGATAGCATAATGCCACATCCTTTTTTTATTTTTTCTTGCTTTTATATAATGCAAGCTGCGTGCCAACTTTTTTGGCACGGTGGATTTTTGAGAGTGTGGTCTGGTGGAGTTCTTGTGGGAGTAAGGGTTAGGGGAGTCGTGACATCTTTGTGAACGTGAAAAAGCGGCTGAAACCGAATTTTGAGTTCGGTCTCAGCCGCTTGTTGTGTGCCATTTTGTCAGGGTATTGCAATTTTGACATGTGACATTTTGGCATGGTGTGCAGGAATGGCATGGATATTGTATCTTGTGTATCGGAATGGATGTGACCATTCTTCTGATGGGCATAGATGGCTGGGAAGGAGAGTGCTTAATCCCATAATAGAAAGTTTTTACCTGGGGTATAGACTCTTCCTTTCTTTTCACCGGATATGTTCAGGTCAAGCTGTGACAGCATTCTCCTGGCCTGGTGAATCGAGAAGATACCAAGAAAATCCCTGAATTGTCCGTTAGTAATCGACTGTCCATTAATAAGAAAGTAATCTTTTAAAGCAGCAACATGGGCGTCCTTTGAAGTATGGCCGCATTTCTTGCATCCCCATAAACTATGAAACTTTTCCATGCCAATTGTATTGCAGCTTGGGCACTCTACTCCTTTTTGGATTTCACCATATGTGAGATTCAGTGCTTTTAAGTCAGGGAGATAAGGTGTATGTTTCCTCAATAAAAGCCTGACTATTTTCTTTATATCTTGATCTGTAAGTATATCTTTTTGATATTTCTCTAGATATGGGCTGATTTTATACAAGATGCCTGGGGACTTGAACACTCTTTGGCTGACTTCTGTATTTTGGGTTGGGTTTTTGATCAGGGCTTGTGAATTAGTGATGGCCACGAACGGTTCAAACGGAGGCGGAGAAAATTGATGACTTCTTAGAAAAGCTTCGAGTTGTCTTGCTTGTATTTTCGTTTGGAGGATAGGATCAGGGTATACCTTTTCATTTCCATTTAAATATTGAATCATTTGATTGAATTCAGGGTAAAAATTCCAGCGTTCCCGCATAGTATTTTGAATCAATTGGTATGATTAATGAGTTTGAGATTAATAAGGAGTCAATTTGAAAGTGGGTATCGTTGAAGGGGATCCTGATATCGTGCAAGATGGTAAACTTAGAGTGGTCGATTTGAGAGATATGGTAATCTAATTCTTTTTCACCTTTGTAACCTGCCCTTTTCCGGGATAGTTTGTTCTCGAATTCTGCTTTTCGTGGATGATTTACCGGTAATCGCCTTAAAATTGCCTCATAAATCTCTATTTCTTTTGGAATGGATCGATATTTCGCTATCAAAAGCTTCACTCCTTCTTTGTAATGCTCTTACTATTCGATATTTAAGCTTAAATTACCTTCTAATTTATTTGTGAACATTTATATTGGCGGAGTTCACAATTTTATTGGCGATAATTTCATTTTATTGGCGAAAATAAATTTTTATTGGCGATTTCACCCTGCTTATTGGCGAAAATCAAAATTTATTGGCGAACTGGAAATTCTTCGCGTTTTTTTCCAGTTCGCCGCTTGAGTTTTAACTACTTTTCCTATTCTTTCAACCCATATTGATCAATCTTCCGGTAAAGATTCCGGACACTGATGCCCAGCACGTCGGCCGCCTTTGTTTTGTTCCAGTTCATCTGCTTCAAGGCGTTTTCGATGTGTACTTTTTCGACCTCTTCCAAAGAGCAGAGTGGAGTGACTTGAACTTCTGATTGTGGAGTGTTTATTTTACCAGCGCGAGGCAAAAGTAAATCCTCGGCTCCGATCATTCCTCCTTTAGATAACAGTACGCCGCGTTCAATCAGGTGGCTTAGCTCGCGAACATTCCCCGGAAAATCGTAATCTTCAAGGGCAGCGATAGCTTCACTCGAAAGCTGCTTCGACGGGTCTTTGGTTTTCCCGATGAAGTACTCAATCAGCGCGGGCAGGTCTCCCTTCCGTTCACGCAGCGGCGGAATCGTGAGCTTGACGACATTCAACCGGTAATACAAGTCTTCGCGAAAACGTCCTTCAGCAACTTCTTTTTCCATATCGCGGTTCGTGGCGGCAACGACCCGAACGCTAACATGTCGCTCCCGGACATCACCGACCCGGCGGAATTCGCCTGTCTCGAGGAAACGCAATAGTTTTACCTGAAGCGCCAATGGCATTTCGCCAAGCTCATCCAAAAACAGCGTACCTTCCTTTGCTGCTTCGACAAGGCCTTTTTTATCCTGGCTCGCTCCAGTAAAAGCACCGCGGGCATGGCCGAACAGCTCGCTTTCCAACAGATGTTCTGGCAGTGCACCGGAATTCACCGGCACGAATGGTTCATCTGCACGGCAGCTCCAGTAATGGAGTGCTTTCGCAAACAGCTCCTTGCCGGTGCCACTTTCGCCCTCAATCAGGACCGGCACCTCGCTGTCGGCAATCCTTCTCGTCATCTCAAGCACTTCTTTAAAATTCACACTATAACCAATGATATTGAAGCCATTATGCTGGGCAATGATTTTTTTCATTGAGTCATTCTTTTCTTTCAGCGCTTTATTTTCCGCAGCCTTTCCAATCGTCAGTTCCAATTCTGATAGATTATAAGGCTTGGTAATATAGTCGAAAGCGCCCACCTTCATGGCTTCAATCGCGGTATCAATCGTCCCGTGCCCGGTCAGGATCAGCACCTCGATATCTGGCTGGACCTTCTTGGTTTCTTTTAAAAGCTCGATGCCGTCCATACCGGGCAGCCTGATATCATAGACACCAATGTCGTATTCATTCTTTTTCACAAGTTCAAGGGCATCTTCGGCCGTGCCAGCGCTGTCCACGTCAAATCCCTTACGCTTCAACCTTCTTACCAAAAGCTCAAGCAAATCCTGTTCATCGTCAACGACTAACAATCTTGTTGCCGACATCGTAGCCCACCTCCATTGTTTCTTGTGCTGAGTTTCCGTAGCCATCTGTAAATTCAGACCCCGCCTGATCTTCCACGCCATACCCAGCCTTAAGCGAACGCTCTGCTGGCAGCTGAATTTCTACTGTCGTTCCTTCTGACGGTTTGCTATCAATGGTGATATTCCCGCCGAACTGCTGGATGATGCCGTAACATACTGACAAGCCAAGTCCGGTTCCTTTGCCGATTGGCTTCGTCGTAAAGAATGGGTCGAACAGTTTATCCATCGCTTCAGCAGGGATTCCATGGCCACTGTCTGTTACTTTTATCGAAACCGCTTCTCCATTGCTTTCTGAAGCGGAAACAATTAGTTTTCCTTCGCTTTCCATCGCGTCGACTGCGTTATTGATCAGGTTGACGATGACCTGCATCAGTTTAAGGCCGTCACCACTTACAGCCGGCAGCCCTTTATCAACATGAAGTTCCAGCTGGATCCGCTTCTTTTTCAGCTGATGCTCGACAAGACTGACGCTATTTTCAATGATTTCCTTCACTCGAATCTGATCCTCTGTCCAATCATTTTTCCGGGAAAAATTAAGCAGGTTTCCGGTTATCCGTTTGCAGCGCTCGGTATTTACCTTAATTTTACGAAGATAGTGTTCCATCTCCTCTTCATCAAGGTCCTCGTCGCCTGCCTGGATTCTGTCGATCAAATCCTCAGCGTATACATTGATCGTTGCCAACGGATTGTTGACTTCGTGGGCGAAGCTCGACGCCATGATGCCAAGCGCGCTCAGTTTATCCGTCTGGATCATCGTTTCTTCCATTTGTTTTTGCTCGGTAATATCCTCGAGCACGACGAGGAATTCTCCTTCTTCCTCAATCGCGTGGTTGAGAGGAAACACCCTGTGCCTGAAGATCCGCTCGCCATTCGCGCCGTCCTTGAACTTCATGACTTCATCAGCGATTTTATCAAGGTC
Organism: Mesobacillus sp. QJM3NY_10; assembly: GCF_056173465.1. Taxonomy (NCBI): domain Bacteria; kingdom Bacillati; phylum Bacillota; class Bacilli; order Caryophanales; family Bacillaceae; genus Mesobacillus; species Mesobacillus sp. QJM3NY_10. The sequence continues at coordinate 917,738 of NZ_CM149675.1, read as the reverse complement.
CGGACAGGTAATCGGACAATTCAAGCAAGGGGCATTTTCCCCGCCAATCACTGCGTAACAAGGCAGCGTCAACCGATCCTCCTTCAGCCACCCTTTTAAAATCGGATTCATCCAGGTGATCCGGTACTCTTTTGTCACGAGCGCGAGGCCGGCACCAATACCGTTGACTACAACATCCAGCCTTTCTTTCTCCTGTTCGAGGAGTCTTGATTTTTCCAGCAGCTCCTTACTCATATCATTGAAGGAATCAGCCAGCTTACCAAGCTCATCGGTCCGTTTCATTTTTACAGGGCTGATTTTCCTGCCTTGCTTCAAATTGTTCATTTCCCTGTCGATTGAAACAATTGGCCTGGTAAAATAGAGCCCTGCCCAGACGCTGATCAAGCTGACTGTTAAAATCAACAATGCGACTGCTCCTATGCCGCTTTGCAGCATTCTGTTGATTGGCGCAAAAGCCGTTGTTTTTGGCTGCTCCATCACCAGCACCCAATTTAAGTCTTCAATCTCAGCCGTTACACCAAGCTCATCCTGGCCGCCTGACGTCTGTTTTTGCCAGAGCTTGCTGTAATCCTGATGGGCAATGACCCGATCTTTATCATCGATTAAATATATATATGAGGAGTGATCCTGGCGCATTGACGAGATTTTCCCGATGATCTTTTGAAGCTGGACAACGACTCCGATTGCTTTTTTCGATTCATCTTCGTAAAAAGGGATCGCCAGTTTCATAACAGGCTGGCCGTACTGGTTGAACTCCACCTGGCCGTAAACCCTGTCAAGTGTTTGCAGTTGGAACCACATTTCATCCGTGAACCACCGCTCGTTATCCCCGGCAATGTTGAGTTCGTATCGGGACACTCTTTTTTCCACAAAACCTTTATCATCGGCAATTATGACCTCCTCGACTGATTCGCTTTGCTGCAGGAGCTCATATAATGCGCTTTGTTTTTCACTCAATAGGTTGAGTGATGCGAGGACATGGATTCGCTGGAATGTCTCGCTGAATTCATACTCGATTTCACGAGATAAATTTTCAAGCACCAGATGCTGTTTTTCCAGAATCCTCGTTTCTAAATCTGATTTTACAAAAGAATAGTAAAATAGACTGATCAGCAGCAAAGGAATCGTCGACATCACGACACCGAATACAAGGACCTTGTTGCGGATTGTCTGCGAGTGCAAGAAATCTATCAGCGCTTTCATCGCTTCTTGCCTCCTTGTACTTCAGGGTGGATCAGCTCGGCAATATGCAGCAAATCCTGGTCATAAGCAACTCCTAATGCGTCCTTCGTCTGCTGGTTGACGACAAACCGAATGCCATCGGGCAATTCGACAGGCAATTCTCCCGGCTTGTTTCCCTGAAGAATCAGGCTGACAAACCTGGATGCCTGGTAGCCCTGCGAATAAAAGCTGGATCCGTAACTCGCAAGCAATCCCTTTTCCGCTTCAAAATCATACAAACCCATGGCCGGGATTTTTTTCTCATCAGTCAGCTTCTCAATCTCATCTGTCAGCGATTCAATCCTGAAACTGGGCAAGACAAGGATTGCCTCTCCATCATCAACCGTTTTCCATAGAGTATCCAGGCATTCCTTCGAGCTGGCATCGCATGGGGAAATCGCCACGCCCAAGTCCTTCGCCGCTTTCCTTGTTTCTTCAAGGCTCAATTTGCTGACATCAATTTTGCTGTCATAAATAACATGCACCCTGTCAATAGCGGGCACAAGTGAAGTAAGCATCTCAAGACGCTTGCCAGAGATACTGGCGTGATAGTTATTGATACCGGTAAAAAGACCCCCAGGTGACTTGTAATCCTTTATCAATCCAAGTTCCTTCGGTGCCGCAAGACCTGCAAAAACTACCGGGATTTCAATGTTTTCCTCATCCATTTTTGCTTTCAGGCGCTGAGTTTCAATCCCGCCAAGCGTCACGATTAAATCAGGCTTTTTATCAAGCAGCTGATCGATTTGCTCGTCAATCAGCACTTCATCATCATGTGCATTCTTTACTGTAAAATGGACTTCATTAGCGCTATACCCGAGATCCTTCAATCCCGCTTCCAAACCAGTAAACTTCTCATAGCGGTTTTCACCAATCATCAGGACGCCAATTTCTACCGGCTCATCTCCCCTGACTCCAAGAAAAGCATATATAATAGCCGAAATGGCAATCGTTGTCAGAAAAAAGAAATACCACTTTGTTTTCACAGCCTGCGCCCCCATATTTCAGTATTCACCTCCACTATAACGGAAAAAGCAACGTAGCCATCTTGCAAAAAAGGATAATTTTATGAACGTATAAGGGTATATGTTTATTTCTGACCAAAATAAAAAAAGGTTCCCCTCATATAGAGGAGAACCAGAATCTTAGTCTTCTTTTCGCTCAACTGCGTGGCCGCCAAATTCGTTTCTTAATGCAGCAACTACTTTTCCTGTGAACGTATCGTCTTCAAGTGAGCGGTAACGCATCATCAATGACAGGGCGATGACTGGTGCTGCTGTTTGCAGGTCCAGCGCGGTTTCAACTGTCCATTTTCCTTCGCCTGATGAATGCATGACGCCTTTGATGTTTTCAAGCTTTGGTTCCTTATCAAATGCATTTTCCATCAATTCCATCAGCCAGCTGCGGATGACGGAGCCGTGGTTCCAGACACGAGAAACTTCTTTATAGTCATAATCAAACGGGCTCTTTTCAAGGATTTCAAATCCTTCCGCGATCGCCTGCATCATACCGTACTCAATACCGTTATGGACCATTTTCAAGAAATGGCCGCTTCCGACCTTACCTGTATAGAGGTAACCTTTTTCAATCGAAATGTCCTTGAAAATTGGTTCAACATGAGCGAAAACTTCGGAATCGCCGCCGATCATCGTGCAGGCACCGTTACGAGCACCTTCCATTCCGCCGCTTGTTCCGACATCCATGAATTGGATGCCTTCTGCTGAAAGTTTTTCAGCACGTCGAAGTGTGTCCTTGTAATTTGAATTGCCTCCATCAATCAGGATGTCTCCCTCTTCAAGGAAAGGCGTGAACTTCTCAATTACCTGGTCGATTAAATCGCCAGCTGGAATCATCAGCCAGATCACACGTGGCTTTGGCAGCATATCCACCATAGCTTTATAATCTGCAGCAATCTCAGCACCTTCTGCTTTAATTTTCTGCATCGCTTCCTCATTAATATCGTTTGCCACAACCTCATGGCCATTTTCCATCAAATTCAATACCAAGTTATAGCCCATTTTGCCAAGGCCGACCATTCCTAGTTTCACGTAGATGCACTCCTTTTTCGTTTAAAATGCTATTTTCGCATTTATTGTTGGTTTTTCGAACAGCTTAAGAACTTTATACAAAGATAGTATCAAATATTTTTTCATATGTATATCTAATATAAGAAAATAATTTTCACACCTAATATCTTTTTATCGAAATGGCTTCCCTGATTTTTTGCAGGTTATCAAGAGTTTGTTCCTGCCTGCGTACTGAAACCGCTACATGAAGCACATCAATCAAACTTAATTGAACAAGCCTTGATGCTAATGCCTCGGACCGGAATAGTGTTTCTCGGGAAGTCGTATACAAAACGTAATCCGCTTCCTTGGATAATGGAGACTTAAAGTGACTTGTGATAGCAATTGTCGCTGCTCCATTAGCTTTTGCAATCCTGAGTGCTTCTATGACATCTTTATTGCTGCCACTATGTGAAATCCCAACTGCCGCCTGTCCGGGACCGAGCAGCGCAGCGGAAATGATTTGCTGGTGTCCGTCACTGTGGGCATTGCAGTTGATACCTGTCCGCAGAAATTTATGATAGGCATCGAGTGCGATTGCCGACGAACCGCCTGATCCGTAAAAATCAATCCGCGTTGCTGTTACAAGCACATCGATAATTCTCTCAAGAACCTTTTCATCCAAAAGTTTCAGTGTACCTTTCATTGCTTCGATATGCCCGGCAAAAACCTTTTCTGCAAGAGTTACCACTTGATCTTCTTGCTTTATTTCTTCATGGATATTCTTAATCGGTTCCACTACTTCACTTGCAAGTGCAATTTTAAAAGCTTGATAGCCCCGGAATCCTAGCCGTTTGCAAAAACGGAAAATGGTTGCCTCTGCGACAGCAGCATTCTCCGAAAACTCGGTGATTGATAAATGGATGATTTCCTTCGGGTTGCTCAATATATAATCCGCTACCGTCTTCTCCTTCGAGGAAAGCGACGAGTAGATGGCTTTAATTTTAACGATGACATTCTGCCCATTCAGCTCACTGGCCATTTTATTGCCTCCTTTATCATTCTTTTGACGGCGAATTTCATTATTATTGGTTCAAGGTGAAAATTTTTTTCACTACTTTTATAAATATAGGGCCAAACTCATGTTTAGCCCGCTTCATTGTTAATCCTGTTCCGTCAAAATGACCGGACCATCTTTGGTAATCGCAATGGTATGTTCATACTGCGCGGACAGCTTGCCGTCCACTGTTCTTGCTGTCCAGCCGTTAGAATCCATCTTCGTTTTCCATTCGCCGATATTCACCATTGGTTCGATGGTGAATACCATACCTTCCTTCAGCCTTGGCCCTTTGCCTGGCAGTCCATAGTGCGGAATATCAGGCTTTTCGTGAATTACGGACCCAATACCGTGGCCAATAAATTCACGTACAACCGAAAAACCTTCTCCCTCTACATATGACTGGATCGCATGACCGATGTCGCCAACCCGGTTTCCAGGTACGGAGGCAGCTATGCCGCGATACAATGCCTCTTTTGTCACTTCAAGCAGCTTTTGTGATTGTTCGCTCACATTTCCAACTGCGTAGCTCCAAGCCGAATCAGCCAGCGCGCCATTCAGGTTGACGACCATATCTATCGTGACGATATCGCCATCGTTCAGCGCCTCTTTCCGAGGAAAGCCGTGGCACACCTCATCATTGATGCTGGCGCATGTTGCATATTGATAATTACGGTAGCCTTTCTGCTGTGGAGTGGCTCCGTGTTTTTTTAAATAATCCTCGACAAACTGGTCGATTTCCCAGGTGGTTACCCCCGGCTTGATCAGTTTGCGCAACTCTTTATGCACGGAAGCGAGCAGCTTACCCGCTGCCTTCATATTTTCAATCTCACGTGCCGATTTTAATACAATCATTCCGTCATCTCCCCGAATCAATTCAATTCTATATTATCTTATATGAATAAATTCGCAAAATGAACCGGTTGATGGCGCATTTCAACTTCAATCTTGCTATTTTTGAAGAAATTATAGTTGTTTCCAAACACAATCCGCTTAAACAGTGTTTTTTGGTTAGTTTCAATTCCTTTTAGTTGGAGGTTCCACAACTTATTGGCGAAAAAAATATTTTATTGGCGATTTCCTCTAACTTATTGGCGAAAATCAGATTTTATTGGCGAAAACCTGCAACTTATTGGCGATAATCAAAATTTATTGGCGAACTGGAAATTCCACGCGTTTTTTCCCAATTTCCAGACCCAAATAAACACCAATAAAAAACCCTCCTGCCTAAGCAAAAGGGTTCCTCTGCAAATATTATTGCAACACTTTTAGTGCCTCGCGATTGAATGCCGGGATATCTTTCGGTTCCCTGCTGGTCACGAGCTGATTGCAGCAAACGACGACTTCTTTGTCCATGTATTTTGCTCCGGCATATTCCATGTCGACGCGGATGGACTTATAGCCGGTGGCTCCTCTGCCTTCAAGCGTTTTTGCGGTAAGCAGCAACTGCGGTCCATGGCAGATGGCGAAGACAGGTTTCTTCTCGTCCATGAATGCCTTGGCAAATTGGACGAATCGCTCATCCTCACGCAGCTGGTCCGGAGAGAATCCTCCTGGGATGAAGAGTGCATCGAAGTCTTCCGGCTTGACTCTGTCGATGCTTTCATCAATTTTAACCTCAGCTTTTTCCTGCTTTCCAGTAACGGTCTTGCCTTGTTCCTTTTCAATCGTAACCACTTCATGTCCAGCTTCAGTAAAAGCACGTGACGGCTCAAGATATTCCACATCTTCAAATAAATCGGTTATTAAACAGGCAATTTTTTTACCCATATATTCAACATCTCCTTTTTTAAAAATCTCCACTATTAAAATTCCCTGTCTTCCGTTTGTAAAACATCTAATATAAGTTCCATTATCTTGTATAAAAACATGCCAAAAGACCTATCTTATAGCAAAAATAAAAAAAACATTTTATATTTTCGCCATTCAACTATAATTTAATTTAAGACATCAATAGGGAGAGAAGGCACCATGAAATTTAGTTATGTCAATGTAATGGAAGAGGTCGTTTCCACTCTTGTCAATGTGTTGATGATGAGCCCTGATTACCAGACCTTCTGTAATTGCCAGAAGTGCCGGAATGATATCATTGCCATCAGCCTGAACACTCTTCCAAGTCACTACGTCACGACAGAAGATGGCAGGAAGATGGTTTACGAACAACTTAATACCCAGGAAAACAGAACCTGGATCAATAAAAGAATCATCAGTGCCATTCATCTTGTCGGCAAATACCCAAAGCATTAAATCAGAAATAAGTAATCAGATTGTACCAATATCTGATCCCTTATCTAAAAATAAAAGCTGCCAATTGACAGCCGGGTAACCGGGCATCCATCAATGGCAGCTTCTTTTTTTGTTATAAAGACTGTTGGGTATCCATCCGTCTGGCAAAATCAACGAAACGGAACTTGTCGGGGCGGTGCCTTGACTCGGTATATTGGAACAGGGTAGCATCATCAAAATAAATATAGTTTTTCACGATGACGATTGCATTAAACCCATCCATATCAAGGAGTTTTTTGTCCTCGGCACTTGGTTCCTCTACTGTGAATTCCTTTTTTGCAAAGCTGATTTTTTTCTCCAGTTTTCCTTCTATATACTCAAATATTGAGTTTTCACATTTCTCACGTGATAGTCCTGGCACATGCTTTTCTACGAGAAAATCCTTGTCGAGGATCACTCGTTCTTCATCAATATGCCGTACTCTTTTAACCTTCCAAACCTTTTCATCATCCTCAACATTCAATTCCCTGGCAATTTCCCGGCCTGCCAATTCGAGAGTGAATTCTTCCACAGTCGTTTTCGCCTTTCCACCCATATTCTCCGCCAGTTCTTTAAAACTGATCAATCCGGAAATCGGAAACTGATGTCTTTTTAAATCCAGCACAAGTGAACCCTTGCCGCGAATTTTTTGGATAAACCCATTTTGAGCAAGAAGATTCAGCGCTTTACGGATGGTTTCCCTGGACGTTTGGTACATATCCGCAAATTCATTTTCAGATGGCAAAATCGTTTTAGGAGGATAATGTCCTTCCTGGATCTGTTTCGAAATCTCTTCATAGATCAATAAATACTTTTTCTGCATAACATATCACCCGTACCTTGTCTGATTGCTACCATTTTACCTTTTTTATGTTCGTTTGAATACAATAGACAATTGTGTTTGTTTTTTTCATACAAACTTCATAAAATAATGTGCAACTATAAACTACAATAGCCGATATAAAAGCATCGAGTTTTTTCCCAACAGGTTTTTTGATAAAAATAGACCCCAAAAACTTTAATTCTGGTTATAATTGTTCTATAAGTCGTTCTCAATATGGAACTATTTTATCAGATTTGTTATGATATAACTATAAATTGATAAGGTGTGTGGATAACAGTGATCGGTGAACGCGTCAAGAAACTTCGACAAGAAAAAAGGATGTCCTTATCTGAACTGGCAGAGCAAGCTGGCGTGGCAAAATCATATTTGAGCTCTTTGGAGCGAAACCTTCAAACAAATCCTTCAATCCAATTTTTAGAAAAGATAGCAGGAGTATTGAATGTACCGGTAGACCATCTAATCCATGAACAACCTGACAAAGAAAACATGGATTCTGATTGGGTCAATCTTGTAAAAGAAGCAATGGATTCTGGTATCACAAAAGACCAGTTCCGTGAGTTTCTGGAATTCAATAAATGGAGACTCCACAATAAATAAACCTCAATGGACAGCCTGTGCTGTCCATTTTTTATTACGGCTGTTTTCGCATTGATTGTGGCTTTTCATCCTTCGCTGCATATACGAAAAGAGCCTTATTAAAAAATAAAAAGCACCTCTAAAAAGAGCTGCTCGATGGCAATTCCATTTTCTATGTAAAGATCCACTTGCCTATTTGTTGGTCTTCGTTAAAAACTCCCTGATTTCTTCTTTGTTTATCCCCAACTCTAATGCTTCCATTATAAGTTGCATCCATTCTGTATCCAGTTCTTCGAAAACTACCTGTTCTTTAATCAAGTTCTTCCCCCCAAAATACAGTTAGTATTCCAGGCAGTCCGGCCATCATAGTACATCGCACCTTAGATCCGTGACTTTGCGTCCTAGTTTTTCAACAAGTTTGCCTTTTTCTGTATCTTTTTACTCACTTTTTTACTCCCAATGTCATTGTACATTGTTCGATATATTTAACATGTAAATATTTGTCGGCAACAATCTAAGTATTTTTTCTCTTTTCTTCCAAACAATTACAAAAACATAGCATAAAAGTTTTATTATCTGAAAATTTAAACCATTTACTTAAAGATTTTTGTCAGATTATAGCTCTAATTGTTGAACTCTTTTTTAAAAATAACCCCCATAAACTTGAGATGGTCCTATGGATGGCCAGTTTTCTTATACATTTGCTTTTTTAAGTGCGGTAAAATTGCCACTTTCTCAAGACTGATGGCATTAAAAAACGGGTATCTCGTTAAATCCTTTCCGCAAATCGGACAGAGCCACTCTCCAACCTCACTGCTGCTAAACGAAGGACGGTTACAACGATCACAATTTTTTCTGTACACGGCCATCAAGCCCCCTTTTAAAAGAAATTTGTTACTATATTCCATTCGAGTATAGTCCATTTGTATCAATTCTGAAAAAGTCTAAAATATCGCTAATTTTCTTAAAAAAGAACAAAAATCGTTCTTTTTTAAGAAATCCCTCCGTTTATCTCAGTTTCTTGTATTTTTAAAAGAACTGAATTGTTCGTTATAATGAATTCATAGATGAACAAAAAGGAGATTCTCTTATGACGGTTGGAGAGAAAATAAAAAGTTTAAGGCTTAAAAAAAAGTATTCCATTAGTGAACTCTCTGAAAGAGCAAATGTTTCCAAATCCTATCTCAGTTATATCGAAAGAGGGATCCAGGGAAATCCATCGCTTCAGGTATTGTCCCGCCTGGCAGACAACTTGGATACAACTGTTGAGTATTTGATGGGACAGCAAAACATGAAAGCTGCCAGGATGCCTGTTGATGAGGAATGGGTTGGACTCGTTGATGAAGCTATAAAAAACGGGATCAGCAAAGAAGATTTTGCTTATTATCTGGATTTCATGAAGTTCAAGAGCATGAGAAAACAGGATTAGCAGTTAAGTATTTATATAAATTACAATGCAAAACTGCGCTTTAGAACAAGTATTTCCTATAAGAGGCGTTGATTTGACTGTTTGTCTCCAAAAAAAGAACCAGCCTCATAGGCTGATTCTCTGTTTGGCCAGGCTGGCTGCAATCTTTGCCCCCACCCTCGCATTATTTTTCACAAGTGCGATATTCGCAACAAGGCTTTTCCCATCAGTTAATTCTTTCACCTTCCCAAGAAGGAATGGAGTTACCTGTTTGCCGCCGATTTGTTTTTCTCTGGCTTCACCCAGGGCTTTTTCAATTACATTGGCGATAAAACTTTCCTCTAAGGCGTCTTCTTCCGGAATTGGATTAGCCACGACGACTCCTCCATCAAGTCCCAGTTCCCATTTGGTTTTGATCATCTCTGCTACAGCTTCTGGTGTATTAAGCCGGAAGTTAACATTGTATGGACTTGTACGCGTATAAAAGGCTGGCAGCGATTCAGTCCCAAAACCTACAACAGGAACCCCTTGAGTTTCAAGATATTCAAGCGTGAGTCCAAGGTCAAGAATAGACTTGGCGCCGGCACATACAACCGCGACATTCGTCTTGGCCAGCTCCTGCAGGTCGGCGGAAATATCCATTGTTGTTTCTGCTTCGCGATGTACGCCTCCTATTCCGCCGGTCACAAACACTTCAATCTTTGCGAGCTCTGCGCAAATCATCGTTGCTGCCACCGTTGTCGCTCCATTTTTCTTTGCAGATAACAAGTACGGCAAGTCCCGCCGGCTCGCCTTTTCAACATCTCTGCTCTGCCCTAGGTATTCAAGCTCTTCATCTGACAAGCCAATTTTTATTTTTCCATCGAGGATGGCAATGGTTGCAGGTACCGCTCCATTTTCACGGATGATTTGTTCTACTTCCCTCGCTGTGTGGACATTCTGTGGATAAGGCATGCCATGTGAGATGATTGTAGATTCCAGGGCGACGACCGGTCTGCCTGCTTCTTTCGCTTCTATTACTTCCTGTGAATATTCTAGCCACTTTTCCAGCATCGTGTACCTCGCTTATTTGAAATTTTGTTTATATGTGTCTAGCAATTGTTTATTATTCAAAATCGGATTTACTGTCTCAATCGATTGCAGCGTCAGGATGGAACAGGCCATGCCAATTTTGCAAGCATCCTCTGTCTGGATGCCATTCAAATGGGCATATATGATTCCTGCAACGAGTGAATCTCCTGCTCCTGTTACATCGATAACAGAAATTGCCGGGGGAATCAGTACACCAGCTTCACCTTTTGAAGTGAAATAAATGAGGCCTTTGTCTCCGCGGCTGATGACAACCTTCTCTACACCTTTATGTATAATCAACTCCGCTGCCTTAAAGTAGTCGCCTTCATTGTTGATGCTGATGCCTGAAATAGCTTCTGCCTCATCCTTATTGGCGATCAGCCAGGTCACTCCTGCTAAATCCTGTGGGAGCTTCCTTGCTTTTGGGGATGAAACGGGTGTAATGCACAGCTGAATTTTTTCCATATGGCAACGTTCAATAATCTTTTCAAGGACATCTGCCGGGAAATTTGTATCCAGCATAATGAAATCTGATGAAGCGAAATAACCCCATTTTCGATCGATGAAGTCAGGAGTGATAGAATCATAGATTGACATTTCCGCTAACGCTACCGTCATTTCTCCCTCATTATCTAGTATTGCCGTATACGCTCCAGTCGACTGCCCCTTGAGTGTTTCTGATGGGCCCACATTTGCAAATGCCTTTGTATATTCCATAAGCCAGTGGCCTTCGTGGTCATCACCGACTACTGTCAATATACTTACATCACTTCCAAGCCTGCCCAAATTCTCTCCGATATTCCTGGCAACCCCTCCGCATGATTTAGAGCTTTCAGCCGGGTTCGAAGTGCGTAGCTCCAGAACACCCTTCGACCATATTTTGCGGTCGACATTTGTCCCTCCCACACACAGTACCTGACGCCTTTCCGGTAAAATATATGCCCGTCCAATAAGCTTTCCTTGCTTTATTAAAGAAGAAATATAGCCGGCAACTTCGGAACGCGGTAAATCTGTCTTTGCAGCAAGATCAATCTGTGAAATGAACGGATTCTCTTTTATCAGCTTTAAAACAAGAGCCTCTTTTTCGTCCATGTTGCGCACCTCGCTATTTCCAAAATATAGCTTACACTTAAATCTTAAACCTTTATCTGAATATGCACAACTTTATCAATATTTGATTATTTTATTAAAAAAGGCATGTATACAAAACATTAAAGTTTGAAGGATTGTCACAAAATCGTCATAAAAATAATATGCTTCTCACGCTTTTTCCTTTGATTTTTCGCATTTTAATCACAACTCCCTGATAGGATTAAATTCGATCAAAGGAGGAGATTTTTATGAAGAAATTATTTGCTATCATGGTGGCATTATTTTTAATGATAATCGTTTCTGCCTGCGGAGATGATGCGGCTGAAAATGAACAAAAAGATGGTCAGGAAACTGCGGCAACTGAAGTGAAACACGATGATGATGACCATGCAGATGGGCCTCATGAACCAGGTGCTGAAGATGTTTGTGCATTCTGCAACATGAAGGTATATCCGGAAGCTGATCCAATGGGAGTTTTCACCGCACAGGCCAAAACGAAAGACGGAGAGTATGTATTCTTTGATGACTCAGGCTGTCTATTGAATATTACTAGACGTGATGATGTAGAATTTGAAGAGAAATGGGTCCGTGATTATATAACATCAGAATGGGTCGAGGCTGATTCTGCGATTCCTGTAAAAGCAGATCTTAAAACACCTATGAAATACGGCTACGCATTCTTCAAAGACAACGAAAGCTCCGAGAAATTCATTTCGGAAAACAGCGACAAGAATCCTGCCATGGCAACATGGGAGCAAATCGACCAAATCGCAAACGAACGCTATATGAAAAAAATGAAGATGAATAGCGACAGCATGGATATGGATCAGGACAGCGAAATGGATGGAGAAAGCGAAGAGGAAAGCGGCCATTAATGGTGAACTTTACGTATAACCAATAAAATGAAATCCCGGTGTGTAATTCAGCACCGGGATTTTTCGTCTAGTATTTAACTAATATCTAATTGAAGAAGACCTTTTCAAGCGGCGTATAGACACCGTTTTTTTGTACTAGTGATTCAACTGAATCACAATACTGCAGATGCCCCTCCTGCATGAACGCGGCCCTGTCTGCCAATTCTTCGACAAGGCTAAGGATATGGGTAGTAAAGAAAATCGTTCTGCCCTGGCGTTTTTCTTCCAGGATTATCTCCTTGAAGCGGTAAACCCAGAGTGGATCAAGTCCATTGGTTGGTTCATCGAGAATTCGCAACGGGACATCCGGCAACAGCGCCTGCGCAAGCGAAAGTCGCTGCTGCATTCCTTTAGAATATTGTTTAATCTGCATATCTCGTACATCAAATAAGCCAACCAGATGAAGAGCTTCAGTCACTTTTTCATCGCTTATTCCTCTTAACCTCGCAAAAAAAGTCAAAACTTCCAACCCCGTCAGCTGGCGTGGAAAGAGCATTTCATCCGGCATATAGGAAAATAGTTTTTTGAACTCTTTACTTTGCGGTTCAACTTTCTTACCGTCCATAAATACCATGCCCGCAGTCGGCTTCATAATCCCTGTTAGCATTTTGATCAATGTACTTTTGCCTGCACCGTTTCCACCGCAGAGTGCAAAGATTTCAGGCTTGTCGATTGAGAAGCTGATATCAGTAATCTTCTTTGTCGGACTATAGTGTTTTGCCAATCCTTCTATCCTGATCCATTCCTTGCTATTCATCCTCAACCCCCCGTTTAGTCCTGTACACAGAGTATAGGACAGGCAGGATCGTCCAAAGCAAAACAGAAAGAATAAATAGCGTTTTGCCTATCAATCCATCTGCCCAGATGGTTAAATCATATAATCGCGGCCCGAATACTGATGCTCCATCCAGCGACAAAATCGACTGGACGCGAATCAACTCTACTGGATTGAGAAAAATGGACACAGTCAGCATTGGCAGCAACCATTGCTTCATCATGAACATGCTCAACCCCATAATGATAAATTCATAGAAAAGCACAAGGAAGGCCCAGACAATCAAGCTGATCCCCAGCGCCTGGAACCGCGTTTTGGCCATTATGCCAATCATCATCGCCAGTGACAGGAAAATAGCCGCCAGCAAGATCGAATACATATAAAACAACACCAGCAAAGAAACAGAGACTCCCCCGCCAACGAAGAAGATGACGAGCAATGCTGCACCGTATCCAAACGTCAGGACAGACCAAACCGCAACAAACAAACCTGCATACTTCCCAAGAATAACTGCCCATGGTGAAATGGGATATGTGAGCAGCAGCGTTAAACCGCGGTCTTCCTTTTCACCGGACAAAAACAAGCTGCCGATCAGCAAAGACAGCAAAGGAATCAATAGTAAGTTAATATTCAGCAAGCTGGCCGTCATCCTGTTAAACCCGTCAAACCCTGTTCCTCCTGTGTTGCCCAAAAATGCGACCATCACGGCCAGGGATGAGAACAATAAGCCAAAACCGGCAAGCCAATGGCTTCTCATCATCAAGGTCATTTGCTGCCTCGCGATGTGCCTCATTGCCCCCAGCTCCACTCATGTTTCTTTAATGAATTATAATCCAGCACTTCGCCCATTCCCTGTTCCTCAATATAATGTTCAGCGCTCTCTTTGTCCTTGAAACTGACCACACCATTTGCCATTGGTGTCCAGAAGTCCGGATGGTACGCATGATAAGCTTTGTCCAGTTCAATCCATTCTCCCGTATCCATGTCACGCACATATTTTTTCGCCGCACTTTCTTCCTTAAGCAATGGCTCCATTTCCAAGAATTCATCCATACAGCCAATATCATCAAACTTATATATTTCGCCATCGGCGGTGACAATCTCTGTCGCATAATGCTCATGGGCAAGGCCCATATTGCAAACTTCACACACATCAATTTCCGGGTTGATTTCCTCCGGCTCCATCGCACTGTTGCTGCAGCCCGATACTACCCCAACAGACATCATCAACAGAATTCCAAACTTTTTGATCATCGCAGTTTCCTTCCTTTCACAATCACGAATATCGAGAACAAAATAAACAGTATGCCTAATACTCCTGGGATCATTCGGTCCTTGCTCCGCTGTTCAACTTCCTGAAGCATGATTACCGGTTCTACCAGCGGGCGGGCATCATAAACATCTGCTGTCCCAAAAGAAGGAAATAAAGCTTCTGCCTTGGTCCACAGCTTGATGGAAGGACTTTCAAAAAAGAATTGCCAGTACGGCTGTTTCCTCAATAGGCGATCATACAGTGAACCAGCCTTGTAAGCTTCTTCTCCCACTCCATCACCAGAAAGGTCAAAACTGCTGTAATCATCCCAGTAGTTTCCCTTCACACCATCATCCAGCCTCATATCTTCCCCTGAAATCTTCGACTGAACGACATTCCCGATGAAATTGTTTTCGGAGAACGTGTTATTTTCATTCCTTCCCATGAATTCAAGACCAATCTGATTAGCGGCTATCTGATTCCTGTTGATTAACGTATTTACCCCATATTCCAGGGAAAGTCCTGTGCTGTTCCGCAGTATTTCATTGCCCTCGACGAGAACATCCTTCGTTTCATATATCAAGATTCCGTAGCCACGGAAATGAAAATGGTCTGTCACCCTGTTTTCAATGAAGTCAATGCCGGCTGAATCCATCACCATGAACCCCGTCACATTTTTTTCAACATGATTTCTCTGAGCTAAAATTCCCTCACTGAACATAAAATGCATCCCATAGCGTGACTCAGTGACATGATTCTCCGACACCTGGATGTCTTTAGTAAAATCAAAGTAAATCCCATCCTGTACGTAGGCGATTTCATTTCCTTTCAGAAAATGACCGCCTCCCTTGAACATATGAATACCGTTCCCACGCTTGGAGAAATGTGCTTTGTTGCTTGAAATGCTATTTTCAATCAGCTGGTTTTCATGGCTGTTTGCTATATAAATTCCGTACTGTGCATTTTTCAATGTATTGTTTTGAATGACATTTCTGTCAGCTTTTTTAATGTAAATTCCGCTGTCCTCTTGACCAGACCCGCTGTTCTGGATTGTGAGACCATCAATAACCACATTTGAAGCAGTGATCGTGATAACATGCCCTTCTCCAACGCCATCAATGATTACTCCCTCTTCTCCTTTTATAGCGACTTCCTTATTGATCACGAAACTTTCTTTGTACAATCCAGGGGAGATTATAATGGTATCCCCATTTTTGGCATTATCGACAGCTCTCTGAATCGATTGGCCGACCTCCACTTTGGACTCATCGGCATAGGTATGAATGGGAATGAGCATTAGAAGCAAAAAGAAATTAAATGCAAGCGGCCTTGTCAGCCTCCACATACAGCTGCCTCCTCCCTGTATTATTCTCTTTTTAAAACTAGCAAAAAAATGTGATGAAACCTTGAAATATTTGTTGGGAATCGTTGAAGTTAATAAAGAGATTTATAGTGAAAATAGGGGCAAACTAGTTGAATCTGTAAAGTTTTCAGAATAATCAAAAGTAAATGTGTCTATTTTGTGACAAATACAATATAATATAAATAATATGTAAACCTTACTAAGGGTTAAGGGAGGACTTGGACATGACAATTGTTCATATTTTAAACTTCTCCATTCCGATCGCAATGATGCTTGTAATTGGCTTTGCTGTCGATAAAATGTGCCAGCCGGATACGCCAGAACAGGAAGCCGAGTAATTGCTGCGGTTTCCTTTTTACTTTAAAAAGGTGATGCAGATGTGTAAATTTCATTTCGCTTTATAAATAGAACTCGCTATAAACTTAATTTCTAAGCTTGCTATTCAGGCAACCTGCACAAAAAGAGCGAGATTCCACTTCGGAACCTCGCTCTTTTCATTAGTTTTTCACCACTGTTGGTGCTGTTTTCACAAATATCTTGTTTCCCTGAATGAAGAAAAGGATACTTCCGAGCACCACCAAGGCAATGAACGAGAATAATACGGTCCCTCCTGCTTCATTCAATAAATAACCTCCCGCAATCGGACCGAGAAAATGGCCAATTCTCCGGAATTGCGCGGCTCCGAAATAGGTTCCCCGCAGTTCATCCGAAGCGAGCTGATCGACGAGATAACTGCTTGAGGGAAAGATCAGGATTTCCCCTATTGTGATAAAGACAATGGCCAGTATGCCAGTGTACCATCCCGTTACAAACCCGAATGTCAGCATGCCCACCGATAGGAAGACTGCTCCGGCCATCATGACCTGCATCGTCTTGAACCTTTCTGCGTAGTGGCTGATCGGCATCTGCAGCAGGACGACCATGACCGCATTGATGGACAACATCACTGAATAAACGAATACGCCGTTCGCGATTGTTGATTCCAGATACTGCGGGACATTCGATTCCATTTGGGAATAACCAAAGTTAATGATGATTGTTCCTAAAATCAAATACCTTAACGCTTTATCTTTGCCAATGATCTTCAAGGAGCTGGCAATCGTTACTTTAGAGGCATTTTCGCTTGCTGGATTTCCCAGATTGTATTTTTTCATCATTAACGCCAAAATCAGTAAATATATGAAATACATAATTCCTGTTACCATGAAAGCTGATTTAGCTGACACCATTGCAAGATAGGCACCGAGCAACGGTCCCACCGATGCTCCGATATTGATCGCCGTATACCTTAGAGAGAATGCTCTCATCCGCTTGCTCTTTTCCGTCAGGTCGGCAATCAGCGCCTGGCCAGTCGGTTCGAAAAATGACCCGCTCAAGCCATTTAACGCATTTAGTACAATGAACCATCCCGGAGTTTCCACGATCATAAAACCGAAATAGACGAGCGACATCGAAAACAATGAACCAATCATGACCGGTTTGCGGCCGAATCGATCAGACAAATGGCCTCCCAGGAAGCCGCCAATCACTCCCGCTAATGGACTGATTCCAATTGTAATGCCGATAAGGACAGGGTGTAAATCTAGATTCCTAGAAAGGTAGATAGCCAGGAATGGCAGCGTCGCGAACGCTGAACCCCTTGCGAGAACTGTTCCGCTCAGCAGTACCCATACGATCGGATGAAATTGCCGGTAATAGCTTTTAAGTTTATTCATTTCTTTTTACCTCGGAAAATTTAGATTCCTAAATCATAGCAAATATCCAAAATTATGAAAATACCCTCTGTATAAGAAAAGCGCAAGCGCCTTGGTCAGCCCCGACAAGCGCTGCCCGCCTCAAAGCGCCACGTCCTGTGGCTGGCGGGTCTAGCACATCGTGTGCCTCAGAGGACCGACCAGTGAAGTCGTTCTTTGACTTCATTGGCAGGACCGAAGCGACTCAAGGGGCTAGGCGCTGGAGCTGGACAATTCTCGAAGTGAAAATTTTATACTTTCTCCTGAAATAAAAAACCGCCGCCATATCGCATGGCAGCGGTACTTCAAATTATTGTCCAGGATTATTGCTTGTCCGCGGAAGAATTAAAATCTCTACGCGACGGTTCCTTGCTTTGCCCTCGGCGGTATCGTTCGTAGCCACTGGCTGGAATTCACCAAAACCCTTGGCGCTGAACCAGCGCGGGTCAAGCTGTTCATTTTTTAAAATGATTTTCATGAATTCGACGGCACGCATTACGCTGAGTTCCCAGTTCGATTCATATCTCGCGGTCCTGATTGGTACATTATCCGTGTGACCGCTGATAATGATATTCCGCGGCGGCTCCATGACCAGCAAGTCCGCAATCTCATTGGCGATATTCACATCGGTTGAGCGCACCTCAGCCCTGCCTGATTCAAACAGGACATTGTCACGAATCGTCAGCAGCAGTCCCTCATCCGTCAGCTTTGTCTCCAGTTTATCTGTCAGCTTTTTTTCTTCTATATAAGAATTGACCTTCTGCTGAATGGCCAAAAGCTCCATTTGATCCTTGGCAACATCGGCCTTCTCCTCGTCATTCTTTTCGACATCTTCTTTGCGCTCATCCGGTGATTCCATCTGTCCTTCGGGCATCGGGCTCTGGAACTCGAACACCCCTGTCCCTCCGGCAAATACATCATTGAATGCCTTTGAGAGCTGCTGGAATTTGACGGCATCAACTGAGCTCATTGCAAACAGAACGATGAATAGTGCCAGCAGGAGGGTAAGAAGATCCGCATACGGTATCAGCCAGGACTCATCCATATGCTCTTCGTGATGCTTTTTCTTCCTTTTCCTACTCATCCTTCGCCACGCTGCTTTCCTCAAGGATCAATTTCCTTTCGCCTGCAGGCAAATAGGAAGCAAGTTTCTGTTCAATCACTCTTGGTGCTTCCCCTTCAAGGATTGAGAGGATTCCTTCTATCATCATGTATTTTACTTGTGCTTCTTGCTTTGATTTCCTCTTCAATTTATTGGCGAATGGATGCCATAAAACATAACCAGTGAAAATCCCCAACAATGTCGCAACGAATGCCGCACTGATTGCTTTACCTAACTCGTCGGTATTGTCCATATGACTTAGCGCCGCAATCAAACCAACTACCGCTCCAAGAACCCCTAGTGTCGGAGCATAAGTGCCAGCCTGGGTAAAAATGGCCGCTCCGGAAAGGTGGCGTTCTTCCATTGCTTCAACTTCTTCTGTTAAAACGTCCCTGATGTAGTCGGCACTCTGGCCATCCACGGCAAGCGATAAACCATTCTTTAAAAATTCATCATCGATTTCACTTGTCTTCGCTTCAAGTGCAAGCAAACCTTCTTTGCGAGCTAGCTGGGCCCATTCAGAAAATAAACGGATCAATGAAGGTAAGTCGGCACTTTCCTGTTCCTTGAATAAAATCTTGAAAAGCTTGGGCACTTTCTTCAATTCTTTTGCAGGAAAGGCAATTGTTACCGCTGCAACAGTACCCACGATTATAATTAAGATCGCTGCTGGATTGGCAAGGGCGGTCACACTTACGCCTTTAAACACCATCCCGACTCCTACCGCAATGATCGCTAATATGACACCAATGATCGACGACTTATCCATGTACGACTCCCCTGTCTGCTTTACTTCTATTTGTGTCTCTAGATTTTAACTGTCATAATATCTCTTTTTATTTCGACATATTTTTAAAAATCTTAAGTGATTACGTCTAAAAATAATTTTTCGCAAACAATAAAGATTCAGATTTTTTATGCCGATATAATAAAAGTAAATATAAAGAACATCTAAGGAGGCTTTTACGTGGAGGCTATTCAAAATCTCCGCAGGCAGGATACGAAAAAGAAAAACATCTTGATGCTCAGCACCTATTCGGTATCCTTGATTGCGACCGCAGCATACACCATCATCGAAAGAGAAATTTTTTTAAAAACAGCGGTTTATGTAAGTGAATTAGCATTTTTCGTCTTGTTTTTCCTAATATTCCAGCTATGGCTTAAGAAGGAGTCCTTATTCCCTTATGCCGCTTTTGCTGCTATCTTCATTCATCACTTCTTTTATATCGGAATGTTCGGAGGCAATGGGGCATTTTTGCTCGTCCTGCTGTTCCTGGCTGTCTTTTCAGCCATCCATTTTGATATAAAAATCTTTGTTACCGGATTCAGCCTCAGCCTTGTTGCCGTTGTCATGAACACCATGCTGGCGACAGAAAACCAGGACTTTTTAAGCAGCACCTTCACGGCGATTTTGCTTTGTTATATTTTGATCGGCGCCGTTCTGTTCGTCTTGATCCGTTTGAACAAGGCTGCCTTTAAATCACTGGAGACCTTCCTTGCTGATTCTGAAAACGAAAAGGCCCGTAAAGAGCAGCACAGCGCTTTGCTCCATGGCGAACTCCTTGTCGTAACGGAGAGTCTTGGCAAAATCAACGAGCAAATCCAGACACACCTTTCCTCTCAGACAGAAATGAAAATCGCTGTAAATGAAATTTCTGCTGGCAGCCAGGTACAGACGGAACAAATCAATCAAATCTCGGAGAATGCAGAGCTGACGAAGCAAAGAATGGATGAAATGTCGGATATGTCTGTCCTGCTCTCTGACAATACTTTGCACGCAGCTAAGGCCTCCGAAAGCGGCTCAGTTAAAATCAACGAGCTTCAGGGCGACATGAAAGAGCTTGCTTCTTCGATTTCCGAGCTGAGCCAGACATTCTCCATGCTCACGAAGAAAATTGAGGAAACGAACGGCTTCATTGTCAACATCCGCAACATCACAGAGCAAACGAATCTGCTTGCCTTAAATGCTTCAATCGAAGCAGCACGTGCTGGCGAGGCTGGGAAAGGATTCTCAGTCGTTGCCAACGAAATCCGCAAGCTCGCGGAAATGACAAAAGAAACTGCAATCCAGATTACCGAAAACCTTACTGCTGTGAACGAAACAAACTCTTCAGCTCTGGAAAAAATGAACGACAGCAGCGAAAAGCTTACAGAAAGCCGTTCCGCAGTCGAAGAGGTTTCCGGTTTCTTCACAGAAGTCAGCGGTACACTTCGTGAGCTGACAAACCAATTTGGCCAATTTGAATTAACTGTCAGTGATGTTAAAAACCAGACAGGCGATGTCGAAGCATCAACACGTGAGCTAGCTGCCATTATCGAGCAGGCAACCGCAGGCCTAGAGGAAATGAATGCAACGATTGAAACATTGAACGACGATAACGAGACAATCGCAGCATACGTAAGCCAAACAGCAGCTGCTGCAGAAAAAATCAAAACGCTTGGTGCTTAATAAGAAAAGCGCAAGCGCCTCGTTCAGCCCCGACAAGCGCTGGAGGGCCTGACAGTGAAGTCGTTCTTTGACTACATTGGCAGGACCGAAGCGTCTCGAGGGGCTAGGCGCTGGAGCTGGACAATTCTCGAAGTGAAATTTTATAACAGAAGGGCCAGGCTGGATTTCTCCGCCTGGCCCTTTACTTTATAAGAGCTTCTTTTCAATTTTCCGTTCGTAATTTTTAAACAGGGATGAATTTGTTTTAGCTCCCCGACTCGACATGATTTTATTGTACCGAAGAAGCTTCTGACTTAGTTCCTGGTTCAGCCTGTCTTTTTCATCTGGATTTTCACAAGTGCGTATCAGGTCTTCGATAGACATCACTTCCTGCCTTAACCGCTGTTCTTCCGGAGAGAAACCGGCATTTTTCAGCATTTTATAGGCCATTCTCAGATCCTCTGGAACGGCTGACATATCTTCCAGGTTCAACGGTTTCCCGTAGCCAGGCAAATTTTCAAACTCTCCGTCTCTGTAAGCACGCTTGATTCGATCCTCCGACACCACCATTGAAAAATCCATCTGAACCACTCCAGTCCATTATTTTCAGTATATCTACTATTATTATATTACTTTCATCCAGTATTTTCTAATTTAAATATTTGGTAAAAGCTCTTTTCTCAAACTTTGTTGCTAATGAAACAAGATTAGATTTAATTACCATATCTCTTCGTAAAGTTGACGCTTATTAGGAGAAAAGAGCATGCAAACTTAATACCGACCTGCAAAATGGTTATATATTACGTTAAAATCGGCTTTAGGATTTTAACAACAATCTTTACGAAAACAGCCTTGGTAAAAGGAGATTTTATCACACTAAAGGTTTAAAGAGTTAGCAAGCAGGCTATTTAGTATGTAAAATAATTACACAACAAGGGGTGTCACAGAAATGACTTTTGGGGGTATAGGGTTCACTCTGATTTCAGCCGCTTTTTTCATGGGGCTGGTCGCATGGTATTCGTATGTAAAGACAAAAGGAGAAGTCAGCGATTCAGCTGGATACTTTCTTGCAGGCCGCGGGTTGACTGGCGGTTTTATTGCAGGGTCACTCCTCCTCACCAATCTTTCCGCTGAACAACTGGTGGGATTGAATGGACAAGCCTATAGAACGAATCTATCAAACATGGCATGGGAGGTTACAGCAGCCTTCGCCATCATCATCATGGCCATCTATTTGCTGCCCAAGTATCTTGGGGGGAATTTCACAACGCTTCCTGAATTTTTAAGCAAGCGGTTTGATGAAGGCGTCAGACAATATACTGTGCTATTATTCATGCTTGGTTACATACTCGTCACAGCACCATCCATGCTATATTCGGGAGCTCTTGCCGTCTTGCAGCTTTTCAACTTTCCAGAGCTGTTCGGCATTTCCTATGAAGCATCCGTTTGGATTGTCATTTGGATCATCGGTATCATCGGTGCGATCTATGCCATTTTTGGCGGCCTGAAAGCTGTGGCGATTTCCGATACTTTGAATGGTGTCGGCTTGATCATCATCGGACTGCTCGTGCCGATCCTTGGTTTAGTAGCCCTCGGTGATGGCAGCATCGGCGATGGAATGAAACAAATTGCAACTACCAATACCGAAAAGATGAACTCTATCGGTACAAAGAATGATTCCGTACCATTTGGCACTATTTTTACCGGAATGATTTTCGCCAATCTCTTCTATTGGGCTTCAAATCAATATGTGATTCAGCGTACACTCGGTGCGAAAAGCCTTGCTGAAGGCCAGAAAGGAGTACTGATTTCTGGCTTTTACAAGCTGCTTGTACCGCTGACGATGATGATTCCTGGAGTGATCGCCTTTCATATGTACGGAGATGGCTTAAAGTCTGTTGACCTGGCCTATCCGGCTTTGATATCCGATGTACTGCCGACGTGGATGTCCGGCTTCTTCCTGGCTGTCCTGCTTGGTGCGGTACTAAGCTCGTTCAATTCGTTACTGAACAGCGCAGCAACGATGTTCGCCCTTGATATTTACAAGGCTCGCTTCAACCCTGAAGCTGATGACCGGAAATTAATTTCGGTTAGCAAAGTCGCCGGGACACTGCTGGCAATCGTATCATTATGTATTGCACCGCTATTGATGAATGCACCTGAAGGATTATGGGATTTGATCAGAAGATTCACAGGCTTTTTCAATATCCCGATTATCGTGATTTTGCTGGTTGGGATTTTTACAAAACGAGTCCCGTCGGTTGCAGCGAAGGTCGTCATTATCTTCCATGTCATTACCTATTATATGCTCATCTGGGGTACACAGCATCTGTTCGACTTTGTCGTTCCGATTCATTTCATCCACATTTACGCAATCCTGTTCGTGGTTGAAGTCATCATCATGCTGGCCATCGGATTCTGGAAACCAAGAGTCACGCCATATACCTTCCGCTCCGAAGCAGCCGTCAACATGGTGCCTTGGAAATACTCATTGCCATTATCTGTCGTCCTGCTAGCGCTTGTTGCCATCCTTTATGTTGTATTCTCCCCGATTGGATTGGCATATGACGGCGGCTATGTATCCTCCGCATTTTGGCCAGTGACGCTGGGAATACTCGTCGTTACAATCGCGTTGTCATTTTTGGCGGTTAAAAAGTGGAATAAAACATATGCTGGATATTTGCAGAGTGAGAATGCTATAACAGAAAGAAAAGGTGGCCCAACAGCAGAGTTTCAGCCTACCATGCACAAATATTAATAATTAACAAAGACCTATTAGTGATCTAATCTAATAGGTCTTTTTGTCTTTAACTGGGAGGAACTCTTAATAGACATTTCCTTCCTGTACTTTGCCTGGACTGTCTATTAAACCACTGTTATTAGACATTTCGTGTTTGCTCCTTACTAGAAATGTCCAAGAAACCTCTTTTATTAGACATTTCGTGCTTGCTCTTTACTGGAAATGTCCATTAAACCTCTTTTATTAGACATTTCACTCCAGCTCTTTGCTTGAAATGTCCATGAAACCTCTTTTATTAGCGACCCAACTTCTTGCTTGGAACAGCCATTAGAGCTAACTTATGTCCATCGTAAAATGAATTACACGCTTTAGAGGATTTTCCTTTTTTTGAACGAAGATATATTAAGCAACTAAATTAGAAAGGAATTCTTCAATGTCTTTTATTTTATGTGGAATATTAACTGTTATAGGATTCGGTGCTTACCTTGAGGGCAAAGATGCAGCACGAAGAGGATTGAAGCTGATCCTGAGCCTGGTGCTTGCGGTAATGATTACGGTGGTGATGGACAGCAGTGTTTCGACCTTAGTTGAGCAGGAGAGAATTCAAGGAATGCCATTATTTATCGCTTTCCATACTATTATCCCTGCAGCAGCGTTTTTCATCTTCCAGCTATTGCTTTATAACATTAAGATGTACGGTAAATAAGGCGTCTGGTTAACCAGACGCCTTTCATTATTATTGGTATCCTTTTGCGCTTTCCTTCATTATTTTATCCTTGAAAAGCGTGTAGCTCCAGGACTGGTAGGCAATGATGATTGGCACGAAGATGACTGCAACGACGAACATGATGGTCAGATTCAGCTTGCTACCGGCGGCATCGAAAAGTGTGACGCTATAGGCAGTATCGATTTTGGATGGCAGCATGTTCGGGAACATCCCGACGAAACCGAAAGCCATCTTAGTAAAAATCGTCACGCAGACAGCGGTAAAGGCATACCCGATTTTCTTTTTGAAAATAAAGTAAGCTGCCGCTAGCATCGCAGTCAGTGCGATAACCGGCACAATCCAAAGGACTGGGTGCTCTGAGTAGTTGTCGAGCAATGGCGTCCTGTTCACAGTTGCCAGGAAAAACAGTGACAAAACGGCTGGAGCCACTCCAGCTAAAATCCTTGAAAATCTATATGCTCGTACTGCTGTTTGCCCTGCTGTTTTCAGCTGAATCCAAAGAGATCCTGACAGAAGGAACAATGAAACAAACAATAATCCTCCCAGAATTCCGTAACCGTTCAACAGGCTGAACAAATTGCCTTCATACCCATTGGCGCCGATCAACAACCCGCGGTAAAGGTTGGAGAATGTCACCCCGAATAAGAAGGCGATCAAGAAGCTGCCGGTGAAAAAACCCCATTTGCAAGTAGCCTGCCAGAGCGGATTGTCATCCTTATGCATGAATTCGAGTCCTATAGCCCGGATGAACAAGGCGATGAGTACCAGGAATAACGGCGTATATAAAAAACTGAACATATCGGCGTAGACAGCTGGGAAGGCCGCGAATGTTGCTCCACCTGCGGTTATCAACCAGACTTCATTTCCGCCCCAGAACGGGCCAACTGCCTCCTGCAGCTGGTTACGCTCCTGTCGGTTTTTCGCAATAAACGGGAACAGCATTCCCGTTCCAAGAGTGTAACCATCGAGGATAAAATAAACCGTCCAAATCAATCCCCACAAACCGAACCAAATGATTGCAAGTGTATCATGAGACATGCTTCACGCCTCCTTCCAGGCCGTATTTAACCTCTGATTCAGGACCTTTTTTCGCGTATTTGATGATTAAATAAACATCTGCTACCAGAAGAACCGTATAGAAAATGACGAGAGCCGCCAAAGAGAATACGACCTGGGACATAGCAATTGGCGATACTCCCTCCGATGTTTTCATCAAACCATACACAACCCACGGCTGCCTTCCTGCTTCGGCTACCATCCAGCCGGCATTGATCGCCAGGTAAGGAAGCAGCACCGAATAAAGAACCAGCTTCAAGTACCGAGGTGAGTTCTCCAGCTTATTTTTCCGGTAAAGGTACAAGCCGTACCAGGAAACAGCCAGAAAAAAGACTCCGAGTGCCACCATGACCCTGAAGGCGTAAAAGACCAGTTCCACATTCGGACGTTCATCCTTAGGAATATCCTTCAATCCAGTGACTTCGCCATCAAAAGAGTTTGTATAGAAAAAGCTGCCCAGTTTCGGTATGCTGATGGCCTCAAAAGCATTACGCTCGTTTTCCTGGTCGGGAATCTGGATCAGATGGAATGGCATGTCCTTTTGTGTTTCCCAGACCGCCTCCATCGCTGCGCCTTTTGCCGGCTGCATTTTCGCTGCGAACACACCTGACTGGTGGCCGATGAATGGCGTCAACGTTGCCGAAAATAGCGCCATGGCGAGACCGTACTTAAATGACTTTTTATAAAATGCAGTTTCATTTTTCCTAAGCAGATGATAAGCACTGATCGCCATCATGAAGAATGCTCCGACAATATAAGCACTCACAACTGTATGTACGAACATATACCAGGCATAAGGATTGGTGACAAGCTCTGAAAAGCTTTCCAACTCGACACGGCCATTGTTTAGGACATAACCGACTGGATTTTGCATGAAACCATTCGCTGTGATAATCCAGAGCGCCGAAATATTCGTGCCAAGGGCCACCATCCAAATCGAAATCGCCCGCAGCTTCGGTGAAAACTTATCCTTGCCAAACAACCAGATGCCCATAAAGGTCGATTCAAGAAAAAAAGCGACCAGTGCTTCTATCGCAAGCGGCGATCCGAAAATATCTCCCATATACTTTGAGTATTCGGACCAGTTCGTGCCAAATTGGAATTCCATCGTAATCCCGGTAATCACGCCAAGCACAAAGTTGATGGCGAACAGTTTTCCCCAATAATCCGCCATCCTTTTATACGTCTGGTCCAGGGTGCGCGCATACTTTGTCTCCATGATGGCCACGAGAATGACTAAACCAATCGTTAATGGAACAAATAAGAAATGATAAAACACCGTAACAGCAAACTGGATCCGACTTAATATCAGGACCTCTTCCATCATTGGTTCCTCCTAATTTTTAGTTTGTGAAATTTTTAACATAATCTTAATTCTATTTTAAAAAAACTTTGTGAGTGATATCGAAGATTTTTGTAGAGAATTTGTGACAATTTTATCCTTTGAGTGTGATGCTGGTCACAGACAAATAAGAAAAGCGTTAGCGACTTGGTCAGCCAAGACGAGCGCTGGAGCTGGACATAAAAAACAGGCCCTGTTTAACAGAGCCTGCTGGATTAAATATTCCCTATATTGGATGGGTCTGTACTGACTCCTTGCTGGCCGGGCACCCAGTTCGCCGGCACACCTTTGCCCGTTTGCTTGGCATATTCGAAAGCCTGCAGCATCCTTACGTGCTCAGGAAGATTGCGGCCGACATTCCCTGGATAGGTAAGCTTTGCCCTGATAATGCCCTCTGGATCGATGAAAACCGATGTCCTGAAGCAGGCTCCGGTCGTTTCATCTAGAACACGGTAAGCACGGCTGATGACTTGTGTCCTGTCACTTACCATTGGATACGTAACATTCTTCAATGACGGAGAAGTTTCCTTAAACACCTTGTGCGAATAAACACTATCTGTGCTGATGGCCAGCAATTCAGCACCCAGCGACTGGATATAAGGGTAAACAGCGGCGACCGCCGCCAGTTCTGTCGGTCAGACAAAGGTGAAATCACTTGGGTAGAAAAATAAAATGACCCACTTCCCCCGATAATCCTCGAGGTTAATCTTCTTTATGTCACCATTAATTAACGCATCTGCTGTAAAAAGCGGAGCCTGGTCATCACGGTTCGCGCAAAAAACAGTCGGGCACTCAACCAAATCTTGAGCGTACAATTTTTCGTTCATTTAAGCCGCCCTTTCTCTCATAAAAATTTGTATCTATACAATCATATGCAACAGATTTTTTATATTTCAGGTCCCAACAGGAAAAACTACAACGGACAAGAAAGGAGGGTTCATGAATGAGCAGAGGCAAAGAATTCAACCACAAGAAAAAAGGCCATCCTGGCGACCTGCCTTCAGGTGCACTGAAAGCAAAGCGACCTGAGACCGAAGCACAAGAAGATGAGGAATTTCTCGTCGTCCAGGAGGCATTCAAAAATCGTGTAGAGGAAGACGAAGTGTAAAATATCGCAGGACCTGGCGTATAATCGCCGGGTTCTTTTTTGATTGAAACTTTTTCCTAAGGGAATCGTATATGTAGTTATTCACAGCTTATAAACAGCCGGACATAAAAATCGAGGAGGAATATAAATATGATCATAACTACTACTTCGACTTTGCAAGGAAAGGAAGTTGAGAAATATCTAGGAGTAGTCTCCGGGGAAGCAATTATGGGCGCAAATGTGGTACGCGACTTTCTGGCAAGTGTTACTGATGTAATCGGAGGCAGGAGTTCGGCTTACGAAAACAAACTGGCAGAAGGCCGGGAAATCGCGATTCGCGAAATGGAAGACAAGGCTCGCCGAATGGGCGCTAATGCCGTGATCGGTGTCGACCTTGATTTTGAAACATTAAGGGAAGGCATGATGATGTGCATTGCTACGGGCACAGCTGTTTATGTAAAAGAATAATACGGTAAGGGCCTGGCTAAGCGCCAGGCCTTTTCATGCTATAGCTGAATAGACATTGTTTCGTTTTTTCGAACCCAAAATCTTACTACAACTTTAAACCTGTTGTTTTTTAAAATTAGCAAGTGCAAGTCCATTACCGACTACGGAGTCTTCCTGTCGTTCGAAGCCGAGTTTTTCATAAAGCTTCACAGCCGGAGTGTTCGCTGCCCCGGTTGAGACAATCATTTCTGAGTAGCCAATCTGTTCTAATTGAGCAATTAGCTTTTGGGCAATTCCTCTGCGGAAAAATTCAGGGTGAACCATCATACGATAAATATCGATTACTTCCCCTTCTTTTTTAAAAGAGACCGCCCCAGCGAGCCTCCCTTCTATATAACACCCCATAAAGGTCTCGTCGCAATCTTGGAGCTGCTCGAATGTTTCTTTTAACGGCGGAATTTCATCTGTGCCAATCAGCCCTGCTTCGATCTTGTAAGATTTTCTCTGCAGGTCCAGCACCTCAGCACACTCCATGATGACTTCGATATTAATTTCCCTGAGTTCAGGCAGCAATCCGCTGTCTTTAATCTTGTTAATAATCAGCTCTTGCCTTTCCGTTAGCGGAGGCAGCTCATCCATTGGGAAAAAGCGAAGATCCCTGCTTTCACCATCAAGCATTTGCAGCGCTCCTTCCCATTCCTCGCAGGCATACAAGGCGATCGCATTATGAATCTCATCGCCATTTGGATATCGGAAATAGTACTCTTTTCCAGCAGCCACATCTACAAACTTCAGCCTCTTTAAATGAAGTCCTGTTTCCTCCATCAGTTCCCTGCGAGCAGTTTCCTCAAAGCTTTCCCCAGGTTCCATCGCGCCCCCCGGAATCCCCCACTTGCCAGTATCAGTCCTTAGCTGCAGCAGCACTTCATACTGCCTATTAAAAACAAGCACAGCAGAGCCAACCAGAATGAATGGCCTGCTGCCGATAAGTGCGCGGATTTCTTTTATATAATCGCTCATGCTCTCCCCCATTACAAAAAAACGTTTTTTTCCTTTATACTAAGAAAAGCGGAAGCGCCTCGCTAAGCCCCGACAAGCGCTGCCCGCCTAAAACGCCACATCGTGTGGCTGGCGGGTCTAGCACGTCCTGTGCCTCGGAGGGCCGACCGGTGAAGTCGTTCTGTGACTTCATTGGGCGGACCGAAGCGACTCGAGGGGCTAGGCGCTGTAGCTAGACAATTCTCGAAGTTGAGATTAGATAAATTTGATATTATAAGTAAAGCATACGTAAATTTGTTGTGTTTTGAAAGGAGCAATCATGAAATCATTAGTACTTGCAGAAAAACCAAGTGTTGCCCGCGAGCTTGCGCGTGTTCTTGGCTGCAATAAAACTCATAAAAGCTATTTTGAAGGAAATCAATATATCGTCACCTGGGCGCTCGGCCACTTGATTGAATTGAAAATGCCCGAGAATTATGACCCAAAATATAAGGTATGGAAGCTTGAAGAGCTACCAATCATACCCGATAAAATGGGGCTGAAGGTGATCAAGCAGACGAGCCATCAATTCAAGGCAATTGAGCATCTAGCTGAACGCAAGGATGTAGGGGAATTTATTATTGCGACTGACGCCGGGCGTGAGGGTGAGCTTGTCGCCAGATGGATTCTCCAGCGCATTAACTGGAAGAAACCAATCAAGCGACTGTGGATTTCATCGCAAACAGACCGCGCCATCAAGGACGGTTTTAAAAATCTTAAACCTGGCAAGCAGTTTGAAGACCTGTACGAGTCCGCTGTCTGCCGTGCCGAGGCTGACTGGCTGATCGGCTTGAATGTTTCCCGAGCCTTGACAACGAAATTCAAGGACCCTCTTTCAGCCGGGCGTGTCCAAACACCAACACTCGCAATGGTCCTGGAACGCGAGGATGAAATCAATAAGTTCGTGCCAAAGGATTACTGGACCATCCAGGCAAAGGTCGGCTCGTTGAATGCAGAGTGGGAGACTAAAGGCGAAAAGCGGATTTTTTCAAAGGAAAAAGCAGAACAAATTCAAAAGAAACTGTCCAATAAGAAAGCTGAGCTGAAGTCGCTGGATCGCAAGCAAAAGTCGGAACCGCAGCCGCTTCCTTATGACCTGACAGAACTGCAGCGCGATGCCAATAAACGCTTCGGCTTCTCTGCCAAGAAAACATCCAATGTTCTGCAGGGTTTGTATGAACAGCATAAGCTCGTCACCTATCCTCGTACGGACTCGCGCTATTTGACGACCGATATGGAAGCGACAATGGCAGACCGCCTGCAAGGCATCATGTCTGGATACCGTGATGAAGCAAAGCCGGCGCTTGCACAGAAAGGCAAAGTTCAGACACGCAAGGTATTCAATAACGAGAAAGTCACTGACCACCATGCAATCATCCCGACAGAGGAGCGACTTCACCTTGCCGATTTGTCACCAGATGAACGGAAGCTGTACGATTTGATCGTCCGCCGATTCCTGGCTTTATTTTACCCGGCATATCAGTTTGAAGTGGTTCATGCTAACTTCGATGTGGAGGGTGAATCATTATCAGCTCGGGAAACGAATATTCTTGAGCACGGTTTTAAAAAGGTGCTAGGAAAAGACGAAGATGATGCAGGTACACAATCTTTGGGCCACCTTGAAAAAGGCAAGAGCTACTCTGTGGGCCAGGTTACATTGAATAAAAAAATGACCGAGCCGCCGCTTCGCCTATCTGAATCGGATATCCTTGCAAAAATGGAGAAATTCGGACTCGGTACTCCGGCAACGCGAGCTGAAATCATTGAGCGTATCATTTCTTCTGAGGTAGTGGAACGCCAGAACGGCCGCCTGTATCCAACGAAAAAAGGCAAGCAGCTCATCGACCTGGTAAACGATGAACTGACTTCCCCTGAACTGACGGCAAAATGGGAAAAGGAACTTGAAGAGATCGCCCGCGGCAAAGGGGATCCAAAGGCGTTCAAGAAACGCATCCGCGAGCAGACGGCCCGCCTAGTATCTGAAATCAAGACAAGCGACAAAACATATCGCGCCCATAACCTGACTGGCTCAAAATGCCCTGAGTGCGGTGAGTTCATGAAAGAACGCAAGACTAAAGATGGGCGCATCCTCGTCTGCTCCAGTCCTGAGTGCAGCTTCCGCAAGCATAAGGACCCTAAGCTTTCGCAAAGACGCTGTCCTCAGTGCCACAAACGGATGGAAATCCACAATGGCAAGGCAGGCGCCTACTTCCAGTGCCGACGCTGTAATGTCGTCGAAAAGGCCGAAGATAAGAAGAAAAAAGGCGTATCCAAACGTGAGGAGCGCAAGTTGAAGGAAAAATACTCACCATCCCAGGAAAACTTCGGCACCAGTCTCGGAGACTTGCTGAAAGCTGCGATGGAGGATAAGGATTAGAAACAAGTTACTCTAAAGCGGCCATTGTGCCGCTTTTTTTTATTTTCAATGAGAGTGGAATATGTAGAATGAATTAACTTGTTAAAAATTCCTTTGAAGTAGTATGATATTCGTTGGTTCTATTTTAGATATAAAAGGAGAAACATCATGAGGATAAGGGATTGGGATCGAAACTTGAAGATTCGCTTGTTTGGCGAGGCTTTAATGAATATAACATTTTGGATGTTTTTCCCGTTTTTGACGATATATTTTGCTGAAAGTTTCGGGAAGGGCAACGCGGGATTCCTGCTCGTCTTATCCCAGGTCTTTTCGGTATTCGCCAATTTGATGGGCGGATATACCGCCGACCGGTTCGGGCGCAAACGGATGATGGTGATTTCTGCTTTTGGCCAGGGAATTGCCTTCCTTGTTTTTGCCTACGCGGTTTCACCATGGTTCACCTCACCGATACTCGGGTTCATCTGCTTTACGCTCGTCGGGATGTTCGGCTCCATTTACTGGCCAGCCAGCCAGGCGATGGTTGCGGACGTGGTCCCGGAAAAAGACCGCAGCAGTGTATTCGCGATTTTTTATACGCAGATCAATATCGCCGTTGTTGTCGGCCCGATTCTCGGAGCGATTTTTTATGTAAAATATCGGTTTGAATTGATGATCGCAGTAGCGATTATCTCCATCCTGCTTGCGCTTGTCCTCGCAAAATGGACGCGTGAAACGGTACCTGCTTCAGCCAGGCAGGCACGGGCAGAGAATGGAAAATGGTATAGCTTCCTTATGGATCAAATTGCCGATTACAAAGTCATTGTCCAGGATAAAATTTTCCTCATGTTCATCATTGCAGGGATTTTAGCGGCACAAACGTTCATGCAGCTTGATTTGCTATTCCCTGTTTACACAAAGGATACGGTCCATAATCAAACCGTGCTCGAGCTCGGCAGCAAGGTTTTCACAGTAAATGGCGAGCAGGCCTTTGGATTGATTCTATCTGAAAATGGCTTGCTGGTTGCCCTTTTTACTGTCGTTGTAACAAGATGGGTGACCCGTTTCCGCGAACGGAATGTATTTGTATTGTCCTCGCTTATTTATGCAGTGGCGATTTTGATGTTCGGTGCGACAAATTGGATATGGGGTTTAATTGCAGCGATGGCTGTGTTCACATTGGCGGAACTGATGACCGCGGGTTTGCAACAAACCTTCATTTCCAACCTGGCACCCGAGAAAATGCGCGGCCAGTATTTTGCGGCCGCTTCATTGCGCTATACGGTAGGCAGGACGATTGCACCAATCAGCATTCCGCTCACCGTCTGGATCGGCTATGGCTGGACGTTCACCATCCTCAGCATTCTCGCCGTTTTAAGCGCAGTACTGTTCTGGGTTATGTTCAAGATGTATGAGAATAGGAAAGCAGCGGGGGTTTAAGAAACGTTATGCAGTTAACAGCTCGGATATAGGTGGAAAATATGAAGTTGGTCGAATAAATTTAAAATGTGGTCGAATTATTCGAAAATGTGGTCGAATTATTTGAAAAAGTGGTCGAATTATTCGGAAATGTGGTCGAATTATTCGGAAATGTGGTCGAATTATTTAAAAAAGTGGTCGAATTATTTTATTCTCGTCAATAAATTAATGAAGTCACGCTGATAGGATGCTAAAAGTGGTTCATATATTTAAAAAACTTATCCCAGCGGACAAAAAATCCATGCAGAAACTGATTCTGCATGGATTTTTCTCTATTATTTTACCTTTGCATCGCTATACTTGAATGTCATGAACACAAATAGCAGGAAGCTTAGCAGCAAAGTGGATCCGCCGACGATATAAAACACCATTGTGAATGTTTCTGGCAGCGGGAATGGTTTCACGTTATAAAGCCACATGCCTAGAGTCAAGCCGAAGCTTCCAATGATTGCTGTCCAGACATGGAATAATGCTAGTTTTGAAGTTTTGGGCACCACGTAGGAACGATAGTAACTGGAGAATGCAAATAAACTCAGCCAGCCGACAACCAAAATATGCGCATGGACCGGGCGGATTGCATAGTCCCCGGCACCTGCCATATGCGAGCCCATGAACGCACCAACGAAAGCGTAAATCGCCGATAGCCGCAACAAGACAACATCGAATTTCATGTAAAAAAGTCCTCCTATACCCCTTTTGTATACCGCTCTATTTTACCCTACGCTGATGTTAGAATGCCAGTTTGATAGGCTAGCAATTTTAGACAGAAAGGAAGCCTTCCCAATGTCTAGTTAAGTCGAATGTCTTAAGTTTCTTTTTTTCTATAAAATCGTTACAATATAAAAGAAGATTCAGAAAAGGGGCGAAATAGATGAGTGATTTCAAAACGAATTTAGAAAAATATGCAGACCTTGCTGTCAAGGTTGGCGTCAACATCCAGAAGGACCAGACGCTTGTCATCAATACAATGCTTGATTCCGCTGAGTTTGTCCGCCTTGTTGCGAAAAAGGCATACGAAGCCGGCGCTAAAAACGTCGTTGTAAACTGGAATGATGACACTGTTAACAGAACAAAATATGACCTTGCACCTGATAAGGCTTTCAACGAGTATCCTGAATGGCGCGCGCGCGAAGTGGAAGAGCTTGCGGAAAATGGTGCGGCATTCATGTCAATCGTTTCTTCAAGTCCTGACCTATTAAAAGGTGTAAAGTCTGAGCGTATTGCAAACTTCCAGAAAGCTGCTGGAACGGCGCTTTCAAAATATCGCAAATACATACAATCCGATAAAGTAAGCTGGACTGTTATTGCCGTTCCTTCTGAAGGATGGGCGAAAATGGTATTCCCTGAGGATACAGCTGAAACTGCTGTTCAGAAGCTTTGGGATGCGATTTTCAAGGCAGTTCGCGTAGATACTGAAGATCCAGTCGCAGCATGGAAAGATCATGACGCTTCCCTTCATGAAAAAGTTGATTACCTGAACAGCAAGCGTTACAAAAAGCTTCATTATAAAGCACCAGGCACAGACCTGACAGTCGAGCTTCCAGAAAAGCACATCTGGGTTGGTGCTGGCAGCGTGAACGAGCAAGGCAATGAATTCATGGCAAACATGCCGACTGAAGAAGTCTTCTCTGTACCGTTGAAAACTGGCGTGAACGGCTACGTATCAAGCACAAAGCCACTTAGCTACGGTGGAAACATCATCGACAACTTCAAGCTTACTTTTGAAAATGGAAAAATCGTCGGCGTCGAAGCAGAAGAAGGCGAAGAAATCCTGAAGCAGCTTGTGGCGACAGATGAAGGCTCACACTATCTTGGTGAAGTTGCCCTTGTACCATTTAACTCGCCAATTTCACAATCAAATGTTTTATTCTTCAACACATTGTTTGATGAAAACGCGTCAAACCACTTCGCAATCGGCAGTGCTTATGCATTCTGCGTAGAGGGCGGCAAGACAATGTCTTCAGAAGAACTGGCTGAAAATGGCCTGAACGAAAGCATCACGCACGTCGACTTCATGATCGGCTCCGATAAAATGGACATCGACGGAATCACTTCAGATGGAAATGCCGAGCCAGTGTTCCGTAATGGAGACTGGGCGTTGTAAGATTGTATATGTGTGAATGAAAACAGCCGGACATTTTGTTCGGCTGTTTTTTAACTTCCCGTCAGTTTGTTATCCCTTCTGCCGTTTGAGTCAATACAGTTGTCTTCCTTTTACCCTTTTTCCTTTTCTTCTGCTATTTGGAGCAATGCAACGGCTTTCCTTTTACCTTTTTTCCTCGCCTTCTGCCATTTGGGGCAATGCAACGGCATTTCTTTTACCCTTTTTCCTTTCCTTCTGCCATTTGGGGCAATGCAACGGCTTTCCTTTTACCTTTTTCCTTTCCTTCCTGCCATTTGGGGCAATGCAACGGCTTTCCTTTTACACTTGGGGCAATGGATACGCTCGATATTTTTGAATAAGGATTTTCAGCACCATCCACAAAGAATGTCTTTAATAAAGGGAGCATTCCTTTTTTTCGCCTTATGTACCCCAGAACACTGTGCTATAATGAAGTTACCAAGAAATTATTACATAAAACATTAGATATATTGTTAACCTATTCGTTTATCTGGGGGCGACGTCTTGATCCAATTACAAATTATTGTAACGGGGGATGTTCAGGGTGTGGGGTATCGGTATTATACTCAAATGAAGGCGATCCAGTTTGGAATTACGGGCTGGGTGAAGAACCTTCAGGAGGGCGGCGTTGAAATTCTAGCTTCAGGTTCCAGGGCTGACCTTGAAAAGTTCACTGATGAGGTCCGCAGGGGCAATCCTTTCTCCACTGTTGACCACATTGAAGTGAACGAAACGGAGAAAACCGAAACCTATAAGTCATTTGCAATAAAATATTAAACAGGCAGAGGAATTATCCTCTGCCTTTGTTGTGTAAAAAATTAAATGTCTATAATCGATCCATCAGGCTCTTTTAAAATAGCCTCCCGCAATTTCTTCAGTTGTTCTTCCTCACTAGGCTTCAACCCTAGAAGTGACAGCAGTCCGAGAGAATCAAGCAGCCCTTCTGTCCATGTTTCAAGCTGCTGTGTCAATGTTGCGTCTGTCGGGCAAAGTTCATCTAGCATTATGTTTTCTGCCAGCGCTTTGTCGATTAATTCCAGCGCCAGCTCCTTTGTGATCTCGCCATTTACAGCTTCCAGCTTTTCGCACGCTGTTTTAGCTGTTCCATCTACTGTTTTCTTCACAGGCTCGACCACTGGCTCTGTCACTTTTTTCGCCGTGTCCGTCGTTTCCTTGACGACATCCTTTACAGGCTCAGTTACCTTGCCAACGGTCCCTTCCAAAGGAGTGGCCACCTTATCGACCGTATCTTTTAATGGATCTGTCACCTTGCCGACCGTATCTTTTAATGGGTCAGTCACTTTTCCGATTGTGTCTTCTAGTGGATTTTTTACCTTACCAATTGTGTCTTTCAGTGGATCTGTCACTTTCCCCACAGTATCCTCGAGAGGATCGGTGACTTTCCCGATTGTTCCATCAAGCGGGTCGGTTACTTCATCCAGCATGTCATCGACTGGATCGGTCACTGCCCCTACTGTATCCTCCACTACTTCAGAATTTCCATCAGGGGCTCCTTCGCACGTCAGCGGAAGTTGTCCGGAAGTGATTTTCTTGATTTCCTTGTTCATTTGTTCAAAAGGCATTGATCCAAGGTCCTGTAAAATTTTCAAAGTGCCTGGTTTCTGGACTCCGCCGTTGCCATTTACCGTCTGCAGCTGAAGCTGGTCGAGACTGCTGTTAGTTGCGTTCATCGAATGGGCGACCATCGTCACTCCTTCGAGTGCAGCATTCGGGATTACCTTTGCTGCATGGACGCATGCTCCTTTGAATGAAATGGCACTGGCATCGACCTGCATTCCTTTTATAGAAACCGGACCACTTGCTTTCATCGTGATGCTTACAGTTCCTCCTGGGGTCGCGAACTGTTTTGTCAGTTTCATGCCATAAATCTGTGCGGAATCGTAGGTGATCCGTAGCATCGGCTTTGCTTTTGATTCAGATGTCTCACCAGCCACAATCATAGCCTTCATATTTTCACCAACGACCCTGTCAGCCTGGATAATAAATCCCTCAACATCGCTTGCCGCTGCATTCACTTTTTCGATAAAAGGGAATAAGGATAATGCAGCAAGCTGAATGCTCATCACTATTAAAAACAATCGATGTTTTACAAGCTTCATATTTTCTCCCTTCACCCCGTTTTGGCAGGCTGCGCAGGCACGTCGGAACTTGGTGTTCCCGCGGATTCTTCCGCAGGCACCATCCGCCATGCTGTCAGCAAGGCCCCGCCGATGATTCCGAATACCGTTCCGAACAGGAAGCCGCCCAGAGCGCCGATGACGGATAGGATCGACAGGAAAATCACGATGATGCCCAATGCTTTAGAAGCACTTGGCAAAAAGAAGGACATCAGTCCCATCAGCGTGATCAGCCCGCCAAACAGCAAGCCGATGACGGCAACTGATCCTGGGAGAAAGGTGCTGAGATACAAGTTCAGTGGCACCCATAAAATCATCAGGCCGCTTAAGACCGTTAATATCGCTCCGAAAAAAGGCCTCGTATGCCTCCATTTTTTAAAAACCATTCCCTATCACCTCGATTATTTCTTATCGATTTTTTCCACGGTCAGTTTCATGCCGGCCATATTGATCGTTTCCTGGAATAAGTAATGTGTTTTCAATTTGGCATTCTCAAGGATGATGGTGCTTGATGTCTGCTGGAACTGCTTTGTCCAGTCCGTGCTATTGTTTTCTGCAAGCGCAAGGTTTTGGAACTTGGCGTTCGCCT
This sequence comes from Mesobacillus sp. QJM3NY_10, assembly GCF_056173465.1. Classification (NCBI taxonomy): domain Bacteria; kingdom Bacillati; phylum Bacillota; class Bacilli; order Caryophanales; family Bacillaceae; genus Mesobacillus; species Mesobacillus sp. QJM3NY_10. The sequence continues at coordinate 879,513 of NZ_CM149675.1, read as the reverse complement.
CGATCAAGCCGGCATCATGCTGCAGTCCGGAAATCTGTACAGGTTTTGATGCCTGGATTTTCACCCGGATCCAATCCCCGCCTACCTGAAAATCCTTGTATAATTGCAGGTTGTCGATGGTCAGCTTTTCAATGATATTTGTACCTTGTGGCGCTGCGTCTGAACTGCTTGTTTCACCCAGTTTCGGATAGAATGTGTAGCCTTCTCCTTCAAGCTTATCGAACTCAACATAAAAATCTCCTACACCTGCAATCGGGACTGCATAAGCCACACCCGATACACCGAAAGAAATAAGTAAGATCCCCAGCGCAAGAAGGCCTGCTGACAGGGCACCCCAAAAAACCTTTTTATTCGTCTTGCTTTCCATTACGACAGCTCCGTTCAAGAAAGCCACCTCCAATTAAATATTTTTAAAATTCAAAATTAATTCTTGCTTATAACATATCCCCGAAAAATCAAGCCTACAACTCCGAAAAAAATCGTTAACAAGGTGTTAACCCCGTTAAATGACGGGGTATAAAGCATTGACGGACAAAAATCTAAATTTTTAAACGAATGGTATTTTACCAGAATTTGAGAGTGAGGTTGCCTGATGGAACATAAGATTGAGGATTTGGCCATTAGAGGTTTGGTTCTTTTAAAAGAATGCGAGAAACCGTTTCTTAAAGAATGGTCCCATTTAAAGAAGGACATGAAAGCCTGGCAGAACGAGCTTGTATCTGAGTTTGAAAGCATGATTGTCTATGGCTTCAATAACCTTTCACAGACCACTTTTGAATCTTCAAATGATTTCATCCATTTATTAGTCCTTAGGTGGCAAAAACGACATCCCGATTTCGTCGATGATTTTGACGCTATCTTTCTGATCAGTGCAGTTGAAAACTTATTCCATAAGGTTTTAAAAAGAAAAAATGCTGGATTCCTTGAGCATCAGGCGGTGCAGGTTTTTTTCACAAAAATCCTCGACAAGGTTCTGCACACCCAGCAACTGGAATACCAAGATGACAAATGGCTGAAGATGATGTTGAGTCTGCGTGCTGTGCCTAGTAATTGGCTTGCCGTCATCCGTAATGAAAAAGCGCAATGCAAAGTGAGTAAAGTCGTCTGTGGCGATGACCTTGTAGTGAATGAACAGCTGATCACCATGTGTGAGGGACTTCAAGCTGAGCATACATCAGACCTGGCGATGGCGCTTTCCAGATTATTGTCACCAGGTCAGGACCAGCCGCAAATCATCACGATTCCCTGTTTGACTGAAACATTGTTAATTTGTGTGAAGGAAAAAGTTGAGACCGTGACAGATGAACAAAAAGAGACGCTTCGAAAAATGTATCTGAAACAGATGAAGCTGAATCACCTTGAAAGCGAGCTTGAGTGGAAGGATGCCACCCTTCTGTTCCAGCAGCGGCTGATCCATTCTCAAAGTGCCTCGGAGGCCGTTAAAATGATCACCCAGGGGTTGGTCGATTATCTGCCCTTTTCACGCTGCGCCCTTTTCATCTACTCACCGGGAGAGCACAGCGGGGTCGGCGTCCATGCCCATAACGTCCATACAGGCTCTGTACAGCATATCAAGGAAAGCATAGCCGGATTTCCGCTGCTGACAAAATACTTAAAGCATTTCAGCCATTCGAAACCTATTTTTATCGAAGATGCATCTGAAATCCTGCCTGGAAAATACGTTCACGACTACAGCCTGAAATCATTGGTCGTCCTGCCTATTTACGTGCCTGTGGAAAACAAATTGATTGGTCTCGCCCTGCTTGATCGTGGAGAAAATACATCATTTACCGTCAACAATCAAACTCTCACCGCTCTGATCAAGTTCGGACAATATGGCGGGGAATTGTTGAATCAGTATTATGAGGATGCCGTCCAGCTTTTCGGCGTCCAGCGCGCAGTTCTGACTATCCGTGAGCGTGAGGTGCTAAAGCTGATTGCCGAAGGGGCTTCCATCAACGAAGCGGCCGAATCCCTTCACCTCAGTTCCTACACCGTACGTGACTATATTTCAGCCATCATCCAGAAACTCGACGCGAAGAATCGGACCGATGCCGCGGTCAAAGCGTTGAAGATGAGGCTGATTCAGTAAAACTTGGTCCTGCTCCCCCTAATGGGAGCAGGACCTATTGCTTTTTGCCTCACAATCTCGCAGAATATAAGAGATATTATTTTATAGGAGGTACATATTGGATGTGGAATGAATTCAAGAAATTTGCCTTTAAAGGCAATGTGCTAGACCTCGCTGTCGGTGTAATCATCGGTGCTGCGTTCGGGAAGATCGTTTCCTCGCTTGTCGATGACATCATCATGCCGATCATAGGGTTTGCTACTTTTGGAGCTAATTTTTCAGAACTGACATACAACGGGATAAAATACGGGGCATTCTTACAGTCTGTCATGGATTTTTTCCTTACTGCCTTAGCTATATTTTTCTTCATTAGAATTATCACCCGCTATCGTAAAAAAGAAGAAGCCAAACCTGCAGCTCCAAAACCTGACGCTAAAGAAGAGCTTTTAGTGGAGATTCGCGATCTTTTGAAGGAAAAAAAGCATATCTAAAGTTTTTTCCTATGCTGGATGAAACCGATTGTAACTGTCACCCGTATACATAACAAATATAATTAGGTAACCTGTTAACCTGCGTTTCATTATAGTAGCGATGACTAAAAAAACAATCTAAAGGCAGTCCTTAGCGGCTGCCTTTATGCTTGTTCCAATATTTAGCTTTAATGCCAACTTTTTATTAAGTTTATTTAGTTTTCTGTGATTTCACCCGGGTATATGTATAGTGCAAGGCCAATACAACCAAGAAGGGACTGGTTAAAGTGCAAAACTTTACGGCGACTTCGGAATATGTCATTGGCTTAGCACACGGAGGAAGATTTGCGTTGCTATCTCAAGGCACGCTGGTCTTAAATCGATGGACTTAATATCGATTGACCACATTGCTATTGAATAGCTTGAGCAAAGCACTCCTCTAAGTTCGACCGCAGGATAAGAGCAAGGCCAATACTAGTAAGGAAGGGACTGGTTAAGTTGAAAGACTTTACGGCGACTTCGGAATACGTCATTGGCTATGCAAGCGGAGGAAGATTCGCGCTGCTGTCTCAAGGCACGCTGGTCTTAAATCGATACATTTAAAATCGATCTACCCCAGTAGCGCAAAATTGAATAGCAACAGCTGAATACTCCTCCCATCGTCCGTATGTCGGACTCAAAAAAGGTGCAGGCCAAGTGGCCCGCACCTTTTTTGATAGAGCTCTTTTCATATAAGTATTGTATTACAATCAAGGAAAAATTAAGCACCTGGAATTTTTCCATTTTGGCGTCTATTTAGATTTAAAAATAGAACTTTATCCCAAACGAAAAGAGCCTCAAAGTATCACACCTCACAAGATATTTGCGCCAGGAAAAATTCGGCTTTAGGATTTTTCCCTCTTACACTTTCTCAACTGAATGTGCTCCTCAAGGTTTACTAGTTTCCGGCATCAGGGTATTTAATATATATCTTTTACAAGGAGGTTTTTAACATGGAAAAAGACCATATGATTCATAAAGATGGCGAAGTGGATACTAGCAAGGTGGATGAGACCCTTGATCGGATGGATACGCAGCAGGCTGATGAGATTCTGGGGGACTTTAATGAATTCAGAACTTATCTGAGCAAACGTGTCAAGCTTGGCAAAACAGCTGGACTTGATGAAGAGCAGCTTGCGAAAACGGCTGAAAAAGTAGCCGGTTATCTTGCTGATAACGTAACACCGCGTAACAAAGAGGAGCAGCTGCTGCAGGAGCTTTGGAAGGTCGGCACAAAGGAAGAGCAGCATGCGCTGGCACATATGCTCGTAAAATTGGCAGAATAAAAAATCGCCCCCTCCGGGCGATTTTTTCTATCTTATCCAAAGAACCTATTCTTCTTTTTCACTCTCAAAATATCTCCCATCCAGCCTTTCTTTTTCAAGTAATAATAAATCCCCACGGTGGACGCTAAAATTAAAACTCCCGCAAATGCATAGCCAAACTTCCACTCGAGCTCAGGCATGACCTTAAAATTCATTCCCCACACCGCTCCCCATGCTGTAACAGGAGTAAATAGAATCGTCATGACAGTCAGGGTTTTCATGATTTCATTTCCTCGATGGGTAGAGACCACTTCTTCGAGATTGACCATCGTATCGATTGCATGCTGATATTCATCAAGCAATGTCCGAATCCGCTCGACACGAGTGACAACCCTGCTGAATTCCATTTTTTCATGTATCTCACGGCCATAGGCTTCTTCTGCAATGAATCTTAATTCCACAATAGGGATGACCATGTTTTTCCAAACCAATAATTCGTGGCGATTTTCGTATATTTTTTCAAGAATTTCACGGTTATTATGCTCTTTCATTTCCCATAAAAGATCATGAAGCCGTTCTTCATACCCATCAATCTTTTGTAGATAGCTCGCAAGAATTTCTCCCAATATGATAAAAAATCCTTCTACCGCATTTTCTGCCTGGTCCATTTGTTTGTGGACTGCGACGGGATTTGCCTTAAGAACGGCAAAGTCGAAATCAACCAATATAAAGAAGTCCCTGCTAATCCAAAAGTGAAAAATATTTTTCTGGCCCTTATCCTCAATATCCTGTTGGTAAATAAGGGAACCCCAAATATATTCCTCTCCCCTTGTTTGAGTGTCGAGCTCAAGCAAGTTTGTTTTGCTGTCTTTTATATTTTCAAACCAATTTTCATATTCAGGATTATTTGATACCAGCTCTCTTAATTTCTGCTGGTCCCCATTTACATAATCAAACCACTTCCATTTATTCTCATTAAATGTATGGCGCAATGGTCTCAGACCTTTCTTTTAATAATCAAGTAATACTCTTCCCTTAAAAAGAAGTTTTGAAACGATTGGCAGAGCTTCCATTTTAAAAATGTTTCTCAGTGTTGTGGACCGGGTAAATAGGAATATAGACAATAGAAATAGCGCAATTAACCACAATTAATATAGGAGGGAAAAACTATGCAAACCAAAACAAAAAATGCAGTTATGTTAGGTGCTGGAGCCGCAGCACTGTGGATGGCGATGAAGCCTGAAAATAAAGCAAAACTCACAGAGATGGCCACACAGGTAAAAGAAAAGATCATGCCATCTAAAACAAATGTCGTTCCTGTACAAAAAGCTGGCAACCCTGACCCAATGGATGTTGAAGACAACAAGATGGTCAGCGAAGGCGCAATGTACGGAGTCAACTATTACAACGAGAACTTACAAGAACAGCGATAAAGATGTCCGGGGAAAGCCTTCCCCGGTCTATTTTTGTTTAATTCACACCTCGCCGTTCAATACTAGATACTGCGAGGGGGATGGTGGCTATGGGTATTCTATTTATTTTCATATATCTGTTCATTGTTTTTACTGTGATTGAGATTAACACCTCGATTTTTGTTGCAACCGGGCTGGACAGAAAAATCGCGCGGTTCCAGGTCATTTCCATGCTTACCGGCACGGGTTTTACGACCGGTGAATCTGAATTGATCATTGATCATCCGGTCCGGAGAAAATTGGGTGCATTTTTGATTCTGTTTGGGGCCTTCTCGCTTGCGGTGATTATTTCTGCCATCAGCAATCTTTTAACGGATAATTTTTACACGATGGAAATTGCCTATATCGCAGGCGGACTTGTAGTACTCTTATTTGTATTGAGAGCACCATTCGTACAAACAATGATGGCTAAAAAGATGAAAAGTGAATTGAAGGAGAATTACGAGTTAGCCGATTTGCCAATCAGCGATGTACTTTTGATGGACGAGGAAGACGAGGTCAGGGAAATCACTATAAATGAAGATTCCCGATTTGCAGATAAGACTTTTGATGAAATAGTGGATAAAGAGGATGATGTCATGCTCCTGTTCATCAAGAGGGGCGAGATCAATATCCGCAACAAAGCATATGATACCAAATTGGAGCCTGGCGACAAACTAGTTTTATACGGCAATAACCCAAGGATAGAAAAAATATTTGAAAATGCCTGACACGATGGTTATATCAACCATTACGCGTCAGGCATTTTTTATTTTCACGAAGTTCGGCTATCCCTTCCTTGCACACTCCATATGATAGCCATGAACAGTTTTTACAAAGAACATCCAGGTCATCAGGTTCAACCTGTTCGGCAGTCCATTTAACAAGCTCTGATTTTAGATAACGTTCACCTGGCACCAGTCCCAGATGACGAATGACATTTCCATCCATCGACAGAACATGTTCATTCGAACCCTCACTCGCCTCGCATATCTCAAGGCCTCTATGCGGACAGGACATACATGCGTCATCAAACGCAGCGACTACCTTTATGTAAAAATCCTGCTCAGGGTCGCGTATATCTTTTACGATGCTCTCCATCTTCTTCACAAACTCCGGACTGTATCCCATCCCCCGGAAACCATGCACACAGAGGAGATGGTGCCCGCGCAATACTTTTTCCACGCCATCACTCCTGAAAAATTAAGCTGTTTAACTAATTCTGCAAGAATCCCTATTTTCCTTTTAAAACCTCGAATCTTTAATCGTTCTCTTAGCCACCCAGGTAATGCCGATTTTTTTGCAAATCGTCAGGTAATGCAGAAGCAGGATGACCATACTGCCAGTATTCATGCCGATTATGACCCCTTCCATCCCCCATTCCGGTCTTGAGCCGACCAGGTAAATCAGAGAAAAGGTAACAATCGTTGCATAGACAGAGTGAATAAAGGCATCCTTCACCAATCCAAGTCCAATCAAAAAGGCCTGCATTGGGATGGTAAAGTAGTGGAACAGGAAATATGGCGCCAGCAGCTGCAAAAATACCGCTGCCTGCTTAGAATGAAAGAAGGTATTGGTCAACGGCTCTGCCAGAAAGTAAAAAGCAGTGACAGCCGGCAATCCATAAAGCAATGTCAGCAGCATCACCTGCTGAAGCAGTTTTTGCAGCTTAAAGAATTCTTTTTCCGCATAGGCCTTCGATACCGTCGGAATCAATATGATGAGAAATGAGTGGGCAATGAACGCTGGAAAAAATCCAATCGTCATCGCGATGCCCGCCATCATCCCGAATTGTTCCGTTGCCATTTCGGCTGAGAATCCTGCACTGACAATCGCAAATTTTATCAGAAATGGCTGGACAGCATGTGTCAGGGAATGAAAAATTCTCAGGCCGGTCGTCGGCACGGAGACCTCCACAAGGCTTTTTCTCACCTCTCGCCCGCTTACATGCTTACCTGGCACACTTTTAATCCTCTGATAAGACATAATGAAGTAGTGTAATAGATAAAGGAATACCACGAGTTCGCTGCCCGCCAGTGTGCAGAAAGCAACAAGAAGAGCCGTTTCACTGCCAAACTCAAAAAACTGAAAAAGGGCTGAAAGTAATATGAGCTGGACAGCTCTTCTCACAAAATGGGAAATCGCAATTTTCCCCATATCCTGTTTTCCCATGAAAAATCCCCTGGCGATTGCGGTAATCGTCATCACCGGAATGAGTGACAGCACGACCCATTTAAGCAGGGGGTGATAATCCTTGAACACAGGAATGATTGGAAGCACAATCGCAGCCGCAATCAGCAAAACTGTGGTGAATACCACCGCAAGCCTGATGGCATGCTTGATCATGCTCCGGTGGTAAGACTCATCCTTCTCCGCGATCATCTTTGAAATCGACACCGGCAGTTCAAAGCTCGCAAGCATCATGATCAGGAAAATCGTCGGCAATATCGTCATGTAATGCCCCATCCCGCTTTCCCCGAGCTCCCTTGCCAGAATCATATTGACGAGGAACTCCACCACTTCTCCCAGAAAAGTAGCAATCACGAGGATAGACATCCCTTTTAAAAAAGTATTCATAGCTTCTCTCCCAATCCTGTCTCATTTACTCCTATAAACATATGAGACAAGTCCGGACAATATGAAAAGGGGGGAGATAAAAGGTATTTGTGTTCGCTCTTACTTCGACGGGATCTATGATATCTCCTCAAGCTTTGAATACAGCTGATTTCGTTTTGACTCTAAAGCTTCTTTTTCAGAGTGGAGCTTCTGGAGCAATTCGAGATCGGTCATGATCGCCATTTGCTGTTCAAGCTCGCCAATCGATTTTTCATGATTCTCGATTTCCTCAAATAGAGCTTCCTCATCAATATCAACAACTGCTTCCTTGACTTTTTCTTGCTTAATAGGAGGCTTTCCAGATCCCGCAGGAGCAGGAGCCGCATCCTCCCACTGCTTCCGTTTCTCCGCCATCTTCACTCTCGCCCGATCATAATTGCCTTCTATTTCCGTTAGATCTCCGCCCTCCAGCCAGTAAACCTTGTCAAAAAGCTTATTCAAGAAATAGCGGTCATGTGAGACGGCCAGGAGCGTACCCTCGAACCCAGCCAGCGCTTCTTCCAGTACTTCTCTTGAATCGATATCCAGATGATTGGTTGGTTCATCAAGAATCAGAAAATTGAGATCCTGATGCATCAGCTGGGCCAGGCGCAGTCTCATCCGTTCGCCTCCGCTTAGCTGGGATACTTTTTTAAAGACATCCGGACCATAGAACAGGAAACCTGCGAGAACATTCCGTGCCTCTCCCTCATTCATTACTACCTCATTTCGGAATGCATCAAGAACCGTGCCGTTCCGACTGGAAAGCTCCATATGCTGTGAAAGGTACCCAATTTTGACATTGCTTCCGTTTCGGACTTCTCCACGGTCAGGTGCAAGATCACCCTGGACGAACTTCAGCAGCGTTGTTTTCCCCGACCCATTTTCGCCGACAATCGCCGCACGGTCCTGATAGTGGAGCTGGAGATTGACCTTTGAGAAAAGTTCTCTCCCTCCAAATGATTTCTGGACATCTTTGAAGACCAGTACGTCCTTCCCGCTCCGCGCGCCAGTGTCCAGTTCGAAATTCATTTTCTTCCTGTTTAAAATCGGCCGGTCTAGCTTCTCCATCCTGGCCAGCGCTCTCTCCATGTTCGTAGCCCTTTTATGAAGCGCCGAACTTGGAGGGTTCGATCTATTCGCCCAGTCACGCAGTCGCTTGATTGCCTCTTTCATCTTCTTGATTTTCCGCTGCTGCTCTTCAAATGCCTGGAATTCACGCAGTAATTTCGCTTCCTTTTCCTTGATGAACCCTGAGTAATTGGCATGATAGAGGTCAATCTCGCCATCTTCAAGGTCGAGGATTTTCGTCGCTGTTTCGTCAAGGAAATAACGGTCATGCGAGATGATGACAACGGTACCATCGTATTCTTTCAAAAACTCAGCCAGCCACTCGGCAGCCATAATATCAAGATGGTTTGTCGGCTCATCGAGAAGCAGCAAATCTGGATTTCTCAACAAGCTCAATCCCAGACCTACCTTCGTTTTCTCACCGCCGCTAAGGCTGTTAAAGTTCGAATCAAGCAAGGTCTCAATCTTCAAGCCGTTGGCAATGCGGTCAATATTGGCTTCCATTTCATAACCGCCTCCGAGAGTGAACTTCTCCTGGAGAACTCCGTATTTCGCCAGCAGCCTTTCAAGCTTAACTGAATCCTCACCAACTTCTGCCATCTCGGTTTCAAGCTTCTTCATTTCTGCCTGAACATCGAGCAGCTCGTCGAAGGCCGTTTCCAGAACATCCCTGGCGGTCATCTTCTCACCATAATTCGGTATCTGGGCAAGGTAGCCGATTTTCAACCCTTTTTTCCAGTGAATCTTTCCTTGATCTGCTTCCTCCATGCCAGCAATCAGTTTCATCAACGTTGTCTTGCCGCATCCGTTTGGTCCTACCAGACCAACCCTGTCTTTCTCGTTTATTTCAAAAGACAAATCTTCAAAAATCAGATTGCCTCCGTACATTTTGCTTATATGGTTAATACTGCATGCTATCATTATTTTTTCCTCCTATTAACGATCCCCCTTTTCAGCTAATGCCGCCCGGTTTGTTTAATAAGCACAAAAAAGCCAGGGGCAGATGGCTCTGCTCCTGGCTCCAGCAATTCAATGAATTCAAAAGGAGGGCAAAAGAGCCCTCCCCATTCACCGAAGCTTGCAATTAAGCGGGAAAAGAGATGATCCTACCGTTTGTATTTGATATTGAGCTGTTAAAAAAGGGCATACGTATCCCGTTGGCAGCTGCAACAGCAAATTTTGCACGACAAAAATAAAGGAACTCATTCCAAAATCCGCGTACAAAAACAGTCTTGATCATCTCTCCTCACCTCCGTTCAATAATAGTTAGCTTTATTTTACAATCACATAATTATTTTAGCAAGTTTTTCCTGAAATGTTACTGGATGTTGGATTTCTTTCCTTGTGTTGAAACCTCGTATATAAAGACTGGATATGAGCCCGGTCCCATGATGAATTGCTAAAACCGGGCACATATTTGAAGCCTGACTATAACAAATTCATCTTAATCAAACGTTTGATTAAATCCCGTTCATTCCCGCCACACTGGGATTTTCTCAATTTTTCCCATAATGATTATCTTTTGTATAAAGCGTTTAAGCAAGCTTGGCCTGCGGGTAATGGATAATAACGAAGGAGTGGGTGGCAATGCTTAGACAACTGGAACTTTCTGATTACCAGCTCTGGATGTGCAAAAAAATAAAAGAAAAGTTAGCTGAAAAGCATGACTATATAAATAGTGCTTCCCGTTATCCAAATGAGTTTGAAGAACGGGAAGTCATATCCATAGCGTTAAGCGAAATGCTTATGAAATTAGATGTAATCGATAAGAAAGCAAATTAACATTTAAAGGGGCCCTGGCCTCTTTTTTGTTTTATCGTTACAGATGATTGTGTGTTGAATCCTTCTTTCTCAACTCCGCGAGGATTTCGGTCAACAATGCTTCCTGTCTTTTAGTGCTGGTGACCAGCATGACAAAAAGCACAATTAGAACGATTGGCAATCCGATTGACAACAACACCCCAAAAAGGCCGAACAAACCAAATAACGGCTCCATCTAGAGCACCTCCTATTTTACGATTGAATGTCTGAATGCATAAATGACTGCCTGGGTTCTATCCTGCACCTGCAGTTTGCTCAAGATATTGCTGACATGCGTCTTCACGGTCTTTAGGGCGATGAATAGTTCGTCGGCGATTTCCTGGTTTGTCTTTCCTTCGGCAATCAGCTTCAATACTTCCATCTCGCGCTCTGTCAGCTCTTCGTGCAGCTCAACATTATTCTTCTGGCGCATTTTCATCATCATCTTGCCCGTCACTTCTGGCTCGAGCACCGGCTGCCCTGAGTATGTAACCCTTACAGCATTAGCAATCTCACTGGCCTTCGATGTTTTCAGCATATAACTCGTCGCCCCGGCTTCAAGCGCGGGGTATACTTTTTCATCATCGAGGAAACTGGTTACGATGATGACCTTAGCTTCCGGCCACTGCTCGATGATCTGCTTTGTCGCCTCGATTCCGTCCATTTCCTTCATGACCAAATCCATGAGAATAATATCCGGTCGCAGCTCAAGCGCCATCTCGACACCCTTCTTCCCATTATCCGCCTCGCCGATTACCTCAATGTCCGGCTGTGCCGATAAGTACGACGAAACTCCAATCCGCACCATTTCATGGTCATCTACAAACACAACTTTAATCATTCTTCTCACCCGCCACCATTAAAATTGGAACCTTAACCTCAAGCCTGGTCCCTTTATTTTGAACACTGACAATCTTCAATGTCCCGCCGATTTCCCCGGCACGTTCATGCATATTCTGGAGGCCATATGATCCCGCTTTTGCTTCTTCTACGTTAAAGCCAACACCATCATCGACAACACGCATGATCACTTTATCATCGCGCTTGATCAATAATACTTCGAGTTCTTCTGCCTTACCATGGCGAAGCGTATTCGAAACAGACTCCTGTAGGATGCGGAATAGATGGTCCTCGACTCCCTTATCCAATGGAAACGGCTCTACCTTCCACTTGATATTCATGGTGACTTTCTGTCTTAATTCGATTAATAGTTCCTCGATTCCTTCCTGCAAGCTTTTCCCTTTCAAAGCAACTGGCCGCAGGTGCAATAGGAGCGCCCTCATTTCAAGCTGCGATTGATGGATCATTTCCTCGACCATCTTCATCTGCTTCGCTTCTCGTTCCTCGGAAGGCCCCTTTGTTTCATTGATCGCTGACATCAGCATTGATGCCGCAAAAAGCTGCTGGCTGACCGAGTCATGCAGTTCGCGCGCCAGCCTGTTGCGCTCCTGCGAAATGATTTCCTGAATCCGCGACTCTTGCTCCTCCGCTTTTTCAGTCGCCAGCCTCTGTGACAGCATCGCTTTTTCAGAGATTTGCTTATGAAGCTTGCCGACTCTTTTCGCAATCGATGTAATTTCCGAGTATGCCTGATTCTGTTCAATTTCGGGCTCCTGGCCTTCCTCCAGCTGAAAGAGCCAGTTATCGACCGTCCCGAATTGCCTTCGCCAGTATGTCCCCGATGCCATTCCAAAGGCAATGCCTAACACGACACTAATGCTGAATGTGAAAATGATGAAAGGAATATCCATCAGTTCACGGTTCCACAGGTCAGAAAGCTTCGCTACTGGAAAAACTAGCACAAAAGACAAAGTCACCGCTATGAATAAAATAATCCCGAGGGTCAATCCCCATAAGATTTGGCGCATCGCAGTCGTCATATGCGTTTCACCTCGACATTACCAACAAGCATCGAGGTAAAAATCTTAACCTTTTGCTCCGCTTCGTCATAGCCTGGTGTCTGTACATACAAACTCTGGTTCAGCACTCTTCCTTCCTCATGCTCGAATACTTCAGCAGACCCAATTACCGATGAATGCCGGAGGGTGACTTCTAAATCATATGGCACATACACTTTTACGTTGCCAATGATATTACGTATGAAAATGACGGTTTCTCCCTTTGGCAGCACCGTCAGGCTTAAATCAATCACACTGTCGCCAATCCCAGTCTGAATATTGACATCGTTCCACTCATAAACATGAGAAGGCGTTTCCTGATGGCCAAACAAACGATTTTTAAAAAGAGGAGGCTTTTCAATCAGCATCTCCTTTCTGATTTCCCTTTCAGGCTCCTGTAAAACTGGCGTGATTACTTCTGGCTTCTTTTTCGACTGTGCAAATTGATAGGCAAGATAGATCAGTACGGCCAATAAGAAGAATCTGAACGTCATCATGCTGAAAACACTGCTCAGGAAAAAGAACAAACCTACCCAAAACAACAGCTTCCCAGATTTCTTCGGCATTAAAGAGCGACCAAAGTAAACCATCGCTCCGCTTGCAAGAAGGGAGAAAATCAATCCTTCGTTAAAAAATGAAACTTCGAGCAAAAGAAATATAAGTCCAGTAATCACAATCCAGCTGATATAATCATTTTTCATGTTGTTCAACATGCTGTCTCCTCCCTTCCTCTAGATTTATTTTTTAAAATGGAATACACATAATAGAGGATTGGTAATATGAAGTCCTTTCGAGGTGATACTCAAAAGGCGCAGGTGCCTGCGCCTCTATAGAATACCATGTTTTGCCTATTAAATAGTATGCGATTCTTTATTTTTAAACTCTTTTTCCAGCTGGGCAATCCTGCTGTCAATTGTATTGCGGTTGTAATTGTTATTCACTTTCTCCTCTAGCTGGTCAAGGTAAGTTTCCATATCTGCGAATCTTGAATAGGCTTTGTCAGAATATGAATTGTTATCAAGCACCTTGTCCATTCGGTGGTGTGCTCTTGTCACATTTTCACGTCCCATCAATTCAAGGCGGCGGATGTGCATATCTTTTAACTTATGGTTCATCTCTTCATACTTACGCTCTAGCTCAAGCTGCTGTTTGACCGCATTCTCCATCGCTTCCTTCAGCCTGGCAGCGCGCTCTTCATATTGGGCCTGCTCCAGCTGGGCAAACTCCTGAAGCTCGGATTCCCCGGCTTTCATAGCCACATCGGATTGGTACTTCCTCTTTTCAGCCATTTCAAGCGCCTGGTGATGCTCGCGGGCAAACTGCTCCTTCAATTGTCCCTGGCGCTCAAGAAGTTTTCTCACCTTTTCAGTTTCTGCTTCACACTCACGAAGATACTGGTTCAAAAGCGCAATTGGATTTTTCCTTTCCTTCTGGTCAATCACCTCATGAAGATCTGCCATTACTGTGTTTTTAATTCTTGTTAATAGATTAGCCATTATAATCTCTCCTTTGATTTTAAAATTATTTGTTATTCAACTGTGCCCATTGTTTTTCAAAGTTGACGAAAGGATCGCTTTCTTCGCGGATCGCTTCTTCTTTTTTGTCCCAGTTTTTATATACAAGGTACAGGACATAAGCTGCTGCGATACCGAGGATCGCTGGTACGTTAGAAGCAGTTGCCATCAGGGTGATGAAGCCTGCGATTCCCCAGCCGATTTTTGCAGCTGTCGAGTCTGTTTTTAAAAATTGCTTGACGACGAAGTAGAGCACCAGCAAGCTGACCCCAAGTCCGACGAGCGGGCCAAGGTTTGAAATCAGCACCATGGCTGCAATGAAGCCGGCAACAAGTAAACCAAATTTTTTCATGTTCAATTCCTCCTTATCTCTTATGATTACATCTTACCTTTCTCGCAAAAATTCAATAACGTGCCTGAGCTTGATTTTGGAGTAGGACCTGAGGCTTAGTAAGGCACAGGACTGCCGGTATGTCTGTGTTTTGAGGCCACTAATATTCGTTTTTTCTGCCATATTGGCCTTTTTTCCGATTGTGCGGCACAAAAAATAACCCAGTGGCTGTTTCACTGGGTTATTTCCATTCAGGATATTATTTATTTCGCGATAAACATTTGCGTCCAATAGTGACCATAATTGCCGCCGGTTACGTGCCCGACACCAATGTGTGTGTATGTTGGGCTAAGGATGTTCTTGCGGTGGCCTGGACTGTTCATCCAGGATTGGACTACTTCATTTGGAGTTCTTTGGCCGGCTGCGATATTTTCGGCTGCACTTCGGTAGTTGATTCCGAAGTTCTTCATCATCGTGAAAGGACTGCCGTATGTAGGACTGGTATGTGAGAAGTAATTCTTGTCTCTCATATCTGCAGACTTATATCTCGCTACCCTAGAAAGCTGCCAGTCAGCAGCAAGTGGCTTCAGTCCATTTTTAGCGCGCTCCTGATTTGTCAGCTGGATTACCTGGCTCTCAATACTCTTTGTCGCTCTTAAAGTTGGGATATTGACTCTCTGGCCAGGATAGATCAAGTTAGGGTTTTTGAACTGAGGGTTGGCGGCGATAATTTCTGAAAGGCCAACCTGATACCTAACAGAAATTTTCCATAAGGAGTCCCCCGGAGAAACCGTATGGACCTGTTGGGCAAACGAAACTGTCGGGATTGCCATTAGGATTAATAATAGAGCTAAAATTATTTTCTTGAACACAATACACTCCTCCTCAACTGATAGGATGAGATTAATTCAAGAAATTATACTTTATTGTTTTTTGCGTGAAAACATTACGAATACGGTGCATATAGTTTTATCAAGGGAGGAATGCGAATTATGGGCTATCTTTGGGTGATGACCATCGGTTTTGTCATTTGTCTCGGTTTAGTTGGCGGCATTTTGTTGTATTTTATCTCAACGGCTTTTAACCTTAAGGATGCAAGCCGGATTGATTTATTGGATTCAAGGAAAGAAGAATAGAAGAAGCTGGCTGCAGATTAAATAAAGCAGCCAGCTTTTTACATTCACTTCTTAATCATCGATCACTTCATTGGCACATGGCGGGGTGACAAAGGAATATTCAATCGTAACACCGATAATTGTTCCAGAACGATCTACCATTGGAGTCAAGCCCGTAACGACAACTTCAGTATTTTCACAATCTGGTTCAACACAAGGTGGCTCTACAGAAGTATCGCCTATACAGGTGAAGCAGTTTTGAATCGCCGTTCCCTCATCCTGGCAACACGCAAAAACTGGTTCCTCTACACAGGCACCTGAACCCAGCAATGGAAGCATCGGGACATTGAAGATGACCTGAAAGTCAAATTCCTGCCTCCAGCGCTGTACAGGAACACAACATTGCAAGTTGGTATTGCAGACATTAATCGTCTCCAGCACCTCGCATGTTCCATCCTCTACACATTCGCTGACGTCACCAATACAATAGGCGACTCTCACATCTTCCTCCGTGCCTCCAAGTGTGAAGCAATCTGGGAACATGACATCGCAGGTAAAATTATTATCTTCTTCGCAAATGCACGGATTATCGCAAATACATGCCGGTGCACAGATTTCTCCGCAGCGGGACATGGTTCCAAACTTCAATTGAAAACACGCTACTTCTGCTGGGAGATTTTCAGGGATTATGAACGAAAATCTCTGTGTTGTCCCTGGTTCCAGTTCTGGCTCGCCCTGCGGATTCAAATTATCAAATTTCAGCCCTACTACAGTCGTGCATGGGTCAGTGATTGGACAAGGGAAATTTGGGTTTGAAGAAGGGAACAAACAGTCTCCAGGTGTCGTTGGAACAGGAATATTCATTTCATCAGCCGGAAAGATATCCCCTACAAAACATTCAAAATCACTGAAACATCCTTCAAGTTCCAACACCCAGTTGCTCAGTGCATTCTGAGCATTGATATTGGTAATTTGGTAATCCCATCGATACCCGTCTGTAACAGGAACCACTCCCAAGAACGTTACCACATACAATGGATTTGCCATCGAATCCAGCACAGTATATGAAGAAGGAGCTGTACAATCCACTGGCTGTGGGTCTGGCGGGCAGTGACTGCCGCCGAATCCTTGCTTTTGTTTCTTGCCTTTAAAATTCATGCCTCTCATCCTTTATAGTAGAATAAGGACAAAATCTCCTCATTACTAAGCTATGCAAGATGTTTTCCACTGTATAGGTGAATGCCTTTTGCGGCTGTATATTCATGTCGTTGATAGGATCCTCGTTAAAAATGCCAAAAGGCTGCCAGATTTTACTGGCAGCCTTTTTATATGACATGGTTATTAAAAGTCGCGTGTGTTATCAAAACGAGTGTTGGCAGGGTTGTCCGAAGTAAGCGGTGCATCAACTGGATTGCGAGTCCTTGTGCCATCTAAGGCATCAACAGTTGTGGCATCATTATTCAGGCCAACTCTGTTTTCGTCGCGCTCGACAACAACTAGAATCTTGCCCTCTTTTACATAGCCTTCGTAGCGTTCAGCTTCATCTTCCGGAATACCCATTCCGATCAGTGCTCCAGCTAAACCGCCAGCACCTGCGCCTACTGCCGCGCCGGTAAGTGTCGCAGCGATTGGGCCTGCAGCGACGATTGGTCCTATTCCAGGAATCGCTAGTGCTCCGATGCCTGCCAATAATCCAGTAAGGCCGCCTAATACGCCGCCTGTTGCCGCACCTGCAGCAAGACCTTCCTCAGTCTTTGTACCGGTAGCTTCGTTAACATCGTGAACCTCATCTTCGTTCTTACTGATAACCGAAATATCATCGGTTGCGTATCCCTGTCTTTTCAGGTCCTCAACAGCCTGGATTGCGTCTTGCTCATTATCATATACTCCAACAAGATGTTTTTCATGTTCAAACATAATAAAAGCCTCCTTTAGACGAGTTGTCCTTTTAAAAATACCCGCATATAGGATGTCTAAACATTATGTCGAACGATTACTGGCCATTGTTATAAACGGAGACAGTCTTTTTCAAAACGGAGGAGAGCTCAGTTATAGCATCCAAATTATTCCCCTGCCGCTTCCAGTGCAGCTTCAAATTGCTCGATAATGTCATCGGCATTTTCGATTCCAACTGAAACCCTTACTAAACGATAAGTAATGCCAAGCTCCGCCTGCGCCTCTGGCGGCAGTGCTCGATGGGAGGTTTTCAGCGGATGTGAAACTGTCGTTTCGACTCCCGCAAGTGTTGGCACGATTTTTATCCATCCAAGTGACTTGAAAAACTGGTCCGTATCCACGTGTTCTGCCAGTTCAATCGTCACGATCGCACCAAAGCCTTTTTCACCTTCAGCAAAAGGGTAATATACCTTTGCGACATTCTGATGTTCACTCAGACTGTCGGCCAGTAACCTTGCATTCTCCGATTGAGCCTTCATTCTTAACGCCAAAGTCTTCAACCCTCTGCAAGTCAGCCACGCTTCAAATGGACTAAGGTTCGCACCCAGATTCACGATTCTAGCCCGCGCTTCTGCAATCAGTTCCTTTTTTCCAACGACCACACCTGATGTGACATCACTGTGGCCGCCGATGTATTTCGTCGCACTGTGGACGACCAGGTCGGCTCCGAGTAAAAACGGGCGGACATGAAGCGGAGTAGCGAATGTATTGTCAACCAAAACGGTGAGATCTCTTTTTTTGGCCAACTCAATGACTTCATCTAACTTTTCAACACGAAGGAGCGGATTCGTAATGGACTCCGTGTAAAGAAGCTTCGTATTGTGTTTGATTGCCTGTTCGACTTTATCCAGGTCAGAAAACGATACAAATGTCGTCTCCACTCCAAAGCGTTCAAGCTCAGCTTTCAGCATATGGAAACTCCCGCCATATACATCGTCAGCTGCAACGATATGATCGCCATTCTTCACTACTGCCAGGACCCCCGCTAAAATGGCAGCCAAACCAGAGGAAGCCGCTACCCCATCTTCTGCGTGCTCAAGTGCCGCTACGGATTGACCGAGTTCATCAGTATTCGGGTTCCCAACCCTTGAATACAAATAGCTTCCTTCTCCCTGATAGAAGCCCTCAAGCTCGTCAAGATCATTAAATGTAAAAGCAGAAGTCTGATAAATCGGTGTCGCCTTGCTTTTAATTCCCCTTTGCTTAGTATGTATTGAATGAAGTACTTCTGTTTCAAAATTCTTAGCCATTTTGTCACCTGCTTTTAGGATTCGTAATACATTAAAAAACCTCTCCGCATCAGGAGAGGTTTCTATCTACATTGCCCTCTCTTATCTTCAGTCTGCAATCTTCAGGACTTAGCACCTTTTCATTCTGAACATGAAGGTTGCCGGGCTTCAAAGGGCCTGTCCCTCCGCCGCTCTGGATAAGAGTTATTTCGGTTTTGAAAATAGTTTTTTAATAGCTGCAGTATATCAATTTTGCCATGATATCGTCAATGAACTATTCGTTAATAAACTGTTCAAGTTCCTGTATGTCAATCTTCAGGTTCTTGGCTTCTCTTCAATAACAGTTCACACACCGGGAACTCAATCTTCCGGATCACTGTCAAGTAAGTCCCATGGCGTAATTACTCCAATTGGCTTTCCGTGGCGGTCTCCCGTCTCCGTGATGATGACTGCCTGCAGTTTCTTGCCTCTTGTATGGTAGCGTTCAAACAATTCTTCAATATGATACAGAGACGCATCCTCATCAACAAAGGTCACAAAGTAATTTTTCCCTTTCGTTAACAACTCTTTTACACGGACATCCTCAAAATGGACCACACTGTCGGAAAAATGCTTCGCCATCCACTGAATAATTTCTGTTGAAGTCAACAAGGCAACATACTTATCTTCCTTGTCATAGACTGGAAATCTTGTAAAATCAAACTTATTGATGACCTTTAGAACATCTTTAAGATAGGCATCCTCGTAATAGTAGAACACCGGACTTGTTGCGATTGACAATGCCGTCTGCGGCTTCTCAAACTCCTTGCATATCTCCTCAATCCGTTCGACCACCTCAATATGCGGCTCAGCAATATAATAATCCGCATTCACCCGCTCATGGACAATCGCATTCCGAAGCTTCGCAAACTGATGCAGCTCACTTTTATATTTACGCACCAATGAATGGTTTTTATAGCCGGAATACAGCAGTTCGACAAACGCATCGCTGTCCGTCCCCTTCACCATTTCCTTCAGCGCTTTGTGAATCCTGTTAAAAGCTGTCTCAAACTTTCCGGATTGCTCCTTATGCTTTACCTCGTGGTCTTCTGAAGTTTTAGCGCCTGAATCAGGATTTTGATTGGTTGAATTCTTACCGCCTTCATTCTTGCGATTTTTCCCGTTACCGTTTTTGGGTTGATTGGAAGATGGTTTGTCATTCCCGTTACCGTTTTTGGATTGGTTGGGAGATGATTTGTCATTACCGTTACCATTTTTCGATTGGTTGGAAGATGATTTGTCATTACCGCCATACTTGGATTGATTGTAAGATGAGTTACCATTGTCGGTCTGTTGGGAAGATGACTTGGTTTTATCGCTATTGGAATGAGAATTACCTTTTTCTTTTTTTGATGGATTGGATGGCTTTCCATTACCGCTTCCCTTATTGCCATCATGCTTTGGGTTATTTTCATCAACCCGCTTCAATCTGTTTTCCTCAATCTCCTGCGGCTTAGGATTGGTTCTCATATATGACTTTCTTTTATTGGTACCAGTCTGATGATTCTTCTTGTTTTTTGAACCAGACTGATTATTGGATTTATGTTTAACTTGAGTATTATTAGCCAAATTAGCCCCTCCGTCATTTCAATTAACTTCCCCTTCTCATTACCCCAATTATCGCTTTTACTAATCATGTATATAATGTAAAAATACCAGATGAACATTAAGTTTGATACAATAAGTATGGTACATACATTACTAATTCACAGAAGTTATTTTTAATAGAAAAGGGTTGGATATTCAGTGGCAGCAACGAAGAAAAAAAGAGTGATCAAAGAGGTCACACAGCTTGTGACGATAACAATCGGGGCCATTATCGCGGCATTCGGGCTTGATATGTTCCTTGTTCCTAACGCAATCCTTGACGGTGGAGTCATCGGACTTTCGATTATCGCAGCCGAACTGACTAACATCTCGATGAGTATTTACCTGATTTTGTTCAACCTACCTTTCCTTTATATCGGGTATAAGAGGATGGGCTTGAAATTTACACTTCGCACTCTATATGGAGTCATTATTTTATCCGGTGCGACTGCCTATTTACACCACTTTGAACCTGTGACGGATGATTTATTTTTAGCAACCATCATCGGTGCGGTCATCCTTGGAACGGGTGTCGGTTTGGTCATCCGGGCAGGCGGTGCACTGGACGGAACCGAGATCATCGCCATCCTCGTCAGCAAAAAGCGCACCGTTTCTGTCGGGCAGATCGTCATGGTCATGAACTTGTTCATATTCGTCCTGGCAGCTTTGCTCGTGTTCAGCTGGGAAACGGCGATGTACTCAATCATCACCTATTTCATTGCTTTCAAGATGATTGACGTCGTCGTTGAAGGGATGGAAGAGCTCAAATCAGTTACGATCATTTCCGACGTCCCTGAAGAAATCGCCGAAGCATTGCTCAAGCAATTGGGCCGCGGCATGACCTATATTCAGGGCCAGGGTGTTTTTTCAAATGAACCGAAGAAAATCATCTATACTATCGTCAGCCGAATCGAATTATCCACCGTCCGCTCAGTTGTCGATGACATCGATCCGAATGCGCTGGTCGCGATTGAGAATGTCGCCGACGTCTCGGGCAGTAACTTTGATAAGAGCGGCGGGGATTAATGAGGAGATAGAAACCTGTTGATTTAGCAGTTGGTCGAATAATTCTTGAATGTGGTCGAATAAATCAAAAATCCGCCAATATATTTCAGAATGTGGTCGAAATAACTTCAAATGTGGTTGAATTATTTAATTTTTCGCCAATAAAATCTTGAATAGGCTCGGTCTAGGATGTATTCCATAGTATTTAATCCTGTTTTTGATATAAAACAGCTATAAAAAGTGCCCTGGCGTAAAATACGCCGGGGCACTTTGCTGTTAATCAATCGGATTGTTGAATTTCTTTTCTTTCTGGCCGGTTGTGAATTCGACTAGTTCTTCGGGTGTGTTGTTGCCTTTTTTCTTGTTGTTGTTGCGCTGGGCGTTTCCGTTGCCGAGCTTTTGTTTACCCATTCTTCCTCGCTCCTTTTGATGGATTCATGAAGTAGTATGGATTTTTCCCTCGTCGTTTATTCTAAGCTCAGGCGCACGGCGCACCATGTTTGCCCGCTCGTATGCATAGGCAAGCTTGATCAGCAATGGTTCGCTGAAGGCAGTACCGGTGAAAGTGATACCGACTGGCTCGCCTTCTTCCGTAAAAGCAGTAGGGACCGTAATAGATGGGTATCCTGATTTCGAGCCAATCGTGGAACCATCCATTGGGAAAAGCACCGCATCGGCACCATACTCCTTCAACGCATAGTCAATTCCCTGCTCCCTTGCCATATAAAGGTTATACTCCAGTTCTTCGAGGTATTCAGACTCAGTCAATGTTCCGCTTGTTGCTTCAGATTCCAACAGCACTTCCTGGCCGTACTTCAGCATTTTCTCCCCATGCTCATAATTGAAAGCAATCACGTCAGCAAGCGTCCTGACAGGAACATTCTGTGCCAACCCGTTCAAATAAGCATTCAAATCAGCTTTGAATTCATAGCTCAAAACCTTATATCCCCAAGTCGCCTTCGCCGCTGGGAGTGCTGCTTCAACAATCTCAGCGCCAAGCTCTTCCAATTTTTCAACCGCTTTTTGAAAAATTTGCTCCTGTTCCTGAGTCCATTTTCCAATATACTCTTCCCTGACAACAGCAATCTTCATTCCTTTTAGTGCCTGAGCATCAAACAGGATTTCGTGGTTGAAATCAGGCAAAACAACCATCGTTGCCGGGTCTTGCGGATCCTGGCCAACAATCGCTTCTAAAAGGTAGACCGCGTCCTTGACCGTTCTCGCCATCGGGCCGGCTGTATCCTGCGTGTGCGCAATCGGGATGATACCACTGCGGCTGACCAGCCCAACTGTCGGCTTGATGCCAACCAATGAATTTTGTGAAGCTGGATTTAGAATCGAGCCATCCGTTTCCGTGCCGACCGCTACTGCAGCTAAATTAGCGGCGATTGCTGCGCCGGAACCAGCACTTGAGCCGCCGACATCGAATTTCTCGGGTCCGTACGGATTCAGCACCTGGCCACCGCGGGAGCTGTAGCCGCTCTTCATGCCATTCGCCATGAAATTTGCCCACTCAGTCATATTCGTTTTACCAAGAATGACCGCACCTGCTTCTCTTAGCTTTGCAGCAACAAAGGAATCCTTCTGGGCAAATGAATCCTTCAATGCCAGCGAACCAGCACTGGTATGCATTTTATCGTTTGTATCAATATTATCTTTCACCAGGACCGGTATTCCGTGCAAAGGGCCTCTTGAACCTTTCTTCTTTCGTTCGGCATCCAGTGCAGCCGCAATCTGAAGAGCATCGGGATTCAGTTCAAGCACAGAATGGATTGTTTGGTCAAAGGCAGCGATGCGGGCCTGGTACATCAACACAAGGTCATGTGAAGATAGCTCGCCTTTCTCCATTTTTTCCTGCATTTGATCAATCGTCGCTTCAGGCAGCCACTCTGTCATCAATGTATTTAAACGTGGATTTTTCAAGTTCAACAATTCCTTTCAAAAAGGCATTTCAGCTGTTGATTTTTCAACGGCTTTAACAGAGCCTTCAAAAATAAACTACGGAATATATATTCTGATTCTTTTACGAAAAAACCTTTAAATGCAGTAAAAAAGCTATAGGAAAAAGTCCTATAGCTTCGAAATAATTATTCTGGGTCAACAATTTTACCACCGTAAAATTCTTTTTGCGCTGGCGTTATATTAAGTGCATTGCAGAATCTTTTCAAATCGCGTTCTTCACGTTCGTTGACGATCGAGATGACAGTCCCCTCCGCACCAAAACGGCCTGTCCGTCCGGAGCGGTGGACGTATTGGTCTTGCTCCCTCGGGAAATCATAGTGGACAACATGAGTGACACCTTTAATATCCAAGCCACGCGCTGCGACATCGGTGACAAGCAGCATTTCGCTGTTGCCGTCCCGGAACTTATTCAAATAACGCTGACGGTCCTGCTTGTCCAAATCACTGTGCAGCTGGCCGACGTGGATGTCTTTAAACTTCAGTTTTTCAGCAGCGATGGTCAGATTAGCGATATCCTTAATAAAAACAAGTGATTTGCTTCCATTTAGGCGGGCAACCTTCTCAAGGATTTTGATTTTGTCCCGCTGCTCGCTGAGAAAGTAAATATGCTCGACTTTAGCAGCGTCAATCGTTTCATCCTTCTTTACATTGATGATTTCAGGTTCCTTCGCCAATCTCTTGATTGACTTTTCAACTGTCTCTGGAAGAGTTGCTGAAAATAATAATAGCTGTCTTTGATCAGCAAGTGTCGACTTTACAATACTTTTTACCGTTTCATTATGCTCTGGGGTTAGAAGCTGGTCCCCTTCGTCAAGGACGACTGTATGGACTTTGTGCATTTTCAGCTTTTTCTGTTTGATCAGTTCATTCGTCCGGCCGGGAGTGCCTACAATAATATGCGGGCTCTTTTTCAGCTTGTCAATCTGACGCTTTAAGTTGGCGCCGCCGATCAGGCTTGCCGACTTGATACCGCTGTCTTCTCCCCACTTCTGGATTTCGGACAGGATCTGCATGACAAGCTCCTGTGATGAAGCGAGGATGACTGCCTGTGTATTCTGCATATTAGCGTCAATTTTATTCAAAACAGGAAGCAGGTACGCTAAAGTTTTACCCGTACCAGTCGGGGATTCCCCTACGACATCTTTTCCTTCTATTATTAATGGAATCGCCGTCGTCTGGACAGAAGTCATCGTCTCGAATCCAGCCTTCTCCCAGGCCTGCTGCAGGAACGGTTTCAGTTGTGCGATAATTGGTTGAGTTTCTGACATGATTTTCTCCTTCAGTTAAACATTCTAGTATTGATACTAGCTAAAACACGATTATAAGTCCAGTATTCCCCGGAAAAATGGAGTTTTGCACCTTTTATTATAGATTGTTTTTGGCTTGATTTGGTTTTATTGGCGATTTTTATTTTTTATTGGCTAAAATCAAATTATATTGGCGATTTTCATTTTTTATTGGCGAAAATAAAAATATATTGGCGATAATTCATTTTTATTGGCGACTTGGAAAAAAACACTGATTTTTTCCAATTAACAAAAAGACATCGAGCGAGAAAACCGCCCGATGTCTTTAGATTCATTCTTATTTATGGATCCACACTGCACCAGCAGAGTTATCCTTCGCTTCGCCGATGACCTGGAACTTCAATCCGTAGTTAGGAAGCTTTTTGCCTGCATCCGGAATCAGTTCGTTGATGTACTTTTTAGAGTCATCAAATGTTGTCACACCAGGAAGTCCTTCGTAGTCGAACACTCCACGTGATGGAGAATCTACTGTCC
This sequence comes from Mesobacillus sp. QJM3NY_10, assembly GCF_056173465.1. Classification (NCBI taxonomy): domain Bacteria; kingdom Bacillati; phylum Bacillota; class Bacilli; order Caryophanales; family Bacillaceae; genus Mesobacillus; species Mesobacillus sp. QJM3NY_10. Next base: position 854,334 of record NZ_CM149675.1, on the reverse strand, counting down.
AGGCAGGTGCCTTATCCAGTGAGAATGCTGCGTCAGCAATTTGGTAACGCGTGCTGCTCTTTACGGAATCCTGGCCATTCAACGTGCCAACGATTGCTTCTGGATGAGAGTCAACAACCCCAATGAAGCCTTCGCCCGGGTGGACGCCAACCCAGTTGTCGGTAAAGCTGTCGTCACCGTACCAAACAACCATACCAGTGTTGTACTTCACGCCACGGCCTGCAATCAAGCCTTTGTCAGACCCAGCGTAGTTCCTCCACTCAAGGTAGTAGTAGTGATCTTTGTCAAACAAACCGTTAGTAGAGATAAAGCCATCAAGAGTCACTTGTTCAGCGCCTTCTGCATCGTCAGAGAAAGCAACTTCGCCGTCAACTGTCAAGCTTAGGTTGTCCATTGCAAAACCTTCTGGAGCAAGACCGCCGTCAGTTACATATTCAAACACTAGATTCACTTTCTGACCTGCGAACTGGCTTAGGTCATAAGACTTGTCTTCCCATTCGCCTTGAGATGTTTCCATGCCGCCAGCAGTGTTTTGATCACCGATGACATCCAACTCAACTTCTGTTCCATCTTCAGTTACTGCGTTTACAAATACATAGTCATAATCAAACTCTACTTCGTACCATGCTTTATAGTCGAAAGTAGCAGTAGTTGCAGCTGTCAGATCGAACACAGGTGTTTCCAATGCCGTGTGCAGGTCATCACCTTTAGTGCTGTAATAGTACTTCTCACCGAAAGCCGGCTTGATGCCTTCTACCTTTTTCTTAGGAAGGTTCACTTTTACAATTCCGTTATTCTTTGACTTCGTGACGCTCTGGTCGATGACAGCTGTCAATCCATTTTCGTCGATGTCTTCATAATCTACTTCCGTGATGTTCGCCCAGTTTCCGCCCATGATCTTCTGGAAGTATTCCTTATTCTGTGGAGAGAAGCTTGTCGGTTCAGTACCTGCAACAGCTCCATTCCAGCTGCCGCCGCTCATGATGGACCATGATGCAACCGGCTCACCTTGACCAGTGTACTGTGTGTCGTACTCATCTGGAAGACCCAAGTCATGTCCGAATTCGTGTGCAAATACACCAACCGCTCCATCTTCCGGCTCGATTGTGTAGTCGAATGCCGCCATTTTGCCGCCCCAGTATCCAACCTCAGCTGTTGTATTGTCCACTGCATACACTCCATCCAATACCCAACGGTGAGACCAGATCGCGTCATCACCAAGCTTGCCGCCGCCAGCTTCCTGACCAACACCAGCGTGAAGAACCATCAAGTGGTCAACAAGTCCGTCCGGCTCGTTTTGGTTGCCGTCACCATCTAAATCATAAAGGTCAAACTGGTCAAACTCAGATAAATCAAGTCCGCCTTCTACTGCTGCTTTCAAAGCATCTTTTACAAAATCGCGAGGTCCTGTTTCACCATTATTATCATGGCCACCTTCAGGATTGTCATCACCGTAGTCAGCAGCATTGCCAGGTACAGTCACCCAGTCAGTTACATGGCCATCGACAGTGTAGCTGCCGCCAGATTGCTCTTCATAGTACTGCTTAAATGTCTGGACCTTTTCACCATTGAATAATGTGAACTCTTCATCACCGAACAGCATTTTTTCATAATGCTCGCGGCTGAAGTCGTCTGAATACATATAGCCTTCTTCTTGCTCAATGCTATTGTGCTTGAAGTCTGCGAATTCCGCTAAAAGAACAAGAACCTTGTCCTCTCTGACTTCACCATTGTATGGAGCCTGCTTGGCAGAATCCACTTTCGCGTACCCTGTCGGCTTGCCCTTTTTAAAATTGTCATGCCCTTTTTCAAGCTGCTTAGTGAGCTTGTCTTTTTGCTTTGTCAAAAAGTCCTTAGACTTCTTTGTCATTTCATCTTCAGCAGTGTGCTTGTCTGTCTTGCCCGCTTTAGCGCCCTGCTTCTTTTTGATATAGTCTGTTACCGCTTTGTTAATTTCCTCTTGTGAAGCGCCTTTCGCGATCAGACCTCGCTCCTGCAAAGCCTTTGCCAGACGATCCTGGTCAACGATATGTAAATCGATTGGTGCAGACTCAGGAGCTGTTGCAGCTGCCACACTCTTAGGAGCTGCAGTTGGTCCAGCAAACGAACCCACAAATAAAGTAGAAGCGAAGACAGCACTTGCCGCCACGCTAGAAAGAACCTTCAACGAACTTTTCTTCTTCAAAAAGATAACCCCCTGCTATTTTCCAAGTTTCGAATTTTCATATATTTTCTGAAGACTCTGATTGGAATTGTAGCAAGGTTTTAAAATATTGTAAATTTTTAAAATATAGTAATATTTATCTATAAAGCGAGCCGCTTTTTGTCTGAAAAACCTATTTTAAAATAAAACTGCATCATTCATCCTGTTTTCATCTCAAATATTAGTGTAATTAACACTATTTTAATAAAGTTTTATATTAGGGAATTTTCTTCGGGTCTCTAAATTTAATTCTAATGGACTAGCAACATATTAGTGATTTCTCAAAAATAATTAAGGAATTAATCTAAGTAAATTGGTACTATTTACATTAACGATTGAATTTCACTGCCTGTGGTATTGTACTATAGAACCTTTTTCAAGGAGTGTTTGAACAATGAAGGAATTATTAAAGGAATTGATCCTGATTGATAGCTCCACGAAGGAAGGTGCTAATCAGGCGGTGGAGTTTTGCAAACAATGGCTTATTGAGCATGATTTACAGCCGATTTTGATTGAAAACAATGGATATAAAATGCTGGTCTGTGAGATTGGCGAGGGAGATAAAACGATTGTATTCAACGGACATGTTGATGTGGTCAGCGGTAAAAAGGAGCAATTTGTTCCTGTTGAAAAGAATGGCCGGATCTACGCAAGGGGCGCGGCTGATATGAAAGCCGGAGTTGCCGCGATGATGTTCGCGATGAAAGAATTGCGGAATCAAAAACTCGGAGTCAGAATCCAGCTCCAGATTGTTTCCGACGAAGAAATTGGAGGCATGAATTGTACCGGCTATCTCGTTGAAAATGGCTATCGAGGGGATTTTGTCATTTCCTCTGAACCCACACAGCTCGGGATCGGCCTGCAGGCAAAAGGTGTTTTGCGGCTCGAAGTCGAGGTCACCGGAAAATCCGCCCATGGCAGCCGGCCGTGGGAGGGCGACAATGCGATTGTTAAAGCTTATCGAGCTTACGAGAAACTGCTAGATTTGCCTTTTACAAAAGAAAGCTCGGAGTATTATCAAGCACCCTCTATTAATCTAGCCATCATCTCGGGCGGCGAGGTTTTTAACAAGGTGCCCGACCATTGCGCTATGTCCCTTGACATCCGCTATCTTCCTGGCCAAGATGCCGATTCGATTGTGCAGCAGATCGAAAGTATTTCAGATGGCAACGTTACCGTAGGTCTAAAGGGTATCCCTGTTGCGACAAAACAGGATGACCCATTCATCACCCAGCTGAAACCAGTTTTGGAAAAGCATATTGCTGGTGAAGCAGTGATCTTTGGTCAACATGGGGCCGCTGATACCCAGTTTTTCGCAGCTCACGGAATTCCAGCAATCGAGTTCGGACCGAGCGGAGCGAACTGGCACGGTGATGACGAATATGTTGTGCTAGAGTCCCTGGAAAAATATAAAGATATCTTGATAGATTACGTAAAAACATATTAGAAACTAAAAGACAGCCACTCGGCTGTCTTTTTAACTGCTTAAACGATATTTCTTTGTCCATGAGTAAATCAATAAACCTGAAACTAATAATATTTGCAGCAAAAAGACAACCGAATCCCAAAAACGAATGCTGGTGATTGGTTCAAAGAATCCCGGCAGCATAATTTCATTTACAGCGAAAATCATTTGCGGGATGTAGTAGTAGGCGGTGATGATCAGGGTGAGCAAGATGCCTGAAAGATAGAAGCCTGCATATCTGCGGACGAACTTTTCTTCCCCGGCGAATGTTTCAGTTTCTGGCACACTGAGAAAAGGCAGCCATCTCGCTAAGAAGTTACGCCCATTTTCCATTAGATTGTAGCAGCCAGTTTTGTTTTCAAGGACATAGTAGAGATCCGTTTTCATGAAGACGGCTCCCTGATAGATCAGACGGATAAACGTGTTCAGTACAACTAGCTTCAATATACCCATTGTCAGGCTATTTTCGCTCACAAAGAGCTGGGCTGATAACGCAAGGAACAACACCACAATATCAAAATACATCCCGGCAAGGTAAAGCTTATTGCGCTTTTCAGCAGGCAATTTCCACACCTGGGACATATCCGTCTCCAACACAACAAAAAACAGACGATTCCCAACTTCTATTTTTGCTGGTAAGCCTTCAGACCGGACGGCAAGCACATGGCCGAATTCGTGGAGGATGACAAGGAAGAAGCTTATTACAAGCAAGGCCAGGACATTTTGGAACATCAGGTCAAACGCAAACAGGTCCGAATAGCGCGGGAATAGATCTGGATTAAATAGAATTAAGCCTGCGCTTGCAATGAGTAAAAGGAAGTATACCTTTGAACTCATTGGATTGAAGAAGAAGCGGCCTAGGGTTTCTGGGAGCCAGGAGTAGCCTAAGTGATTTTTCTGCACTGAACTACTCAATATTTCTTTGCCATCTAACTCGCTAATTAAGTTAAGTTCAAGGAGTTGAGAGACAAAGTTTAGTATATTTATATTCTCATCAGGATATCTCTTGATCAATGTTCTTGCTACTTTATCAAGTGACTCGCTTTGATTGATCAACTCAATCGCTACAATACAAGCTTCGGGCATTTCGTAGAAGTCACCAGTGATTGAATCCTCAACAATATAATGTTTATTATCTTTTCGTATATCTAGCGGCTTGAGAGATATTTTTGTATCAAAATTCACATTCATTTGATCACCTTATTTAGTGAATAGCAAAGGGATGCAGCAACATGCAGGCATCCCCCCCTTGTAATCATTGCGGTATAAATGCACACCACCAGCAAGTTGTTTTAACTTTGTTTAATTTGCGAATTCTCATGATGTCACCTCCTCTCAACTAATATAATTTTGAACAGGAAGATCTTCATGCAAATTATACTTTACATGGAATGCGATCCAATCTGGAAAAACCTCTTTAAACACTTCCACTAAATCCGGGTCAAATTGCGTACCTTGACCTTCAACTATCCTTTTATAGGCCTCTTCAACAGGCATAGCTGAACGATATGAACGGGATGATGTCATAGCATCAAAAGCATCCGCTATAGACACTACCCTTGCTAGATAAGGTATTTCACCCTCCTTTAACTGTTCAGGATATCCCTTGCCATCCCATCTTTCATGGTGAGACTTTATAATATCAATACTATCTCCTAGACCCTTCACCTTGATAATGGCTTCAGCACCAACTTCTGGGTGAGATTTAATAATTTCATATTCTTCTTTTGACAGTTTCCCAGGCTTCATCAGAATTGAATCTGGTATATTAACTTTTCCTATATCGTGTAATAAACATGCATATGTAAAGGAACGCAGTTGATCCTTTGTATATCTTCCAGTGGCTTCTGCAAGTGAGTTTGCATAGTATGCTACTCTTTCGCTATGTCCCTTAGTATATGGATCCTTCAACTCAATAGTTGCAATAACGCCCTTCACAATCCCTGATAACTGATTATCATAAGAAGTTTTTATCGCTTCAACGTACCCTTGATATCTTTTTAATATAATGAATCCTAATAAAGATAGGATTATTATTACTGCTATTGGAAATAAAACTGTAGTTGTCTGAAGCAGCAGCCCCAAAAAGGTATATTTAAAAACTGTGCCTATAGAAACAGTCCAAAAGAATGCAGTGTTCACAAAAGTTGGTGCAAAAAGTATAAGGAACACTTCTACAATATTTCCACTGCTATACTGTATGCCACTACCAAAATAAGTTACTGAATCATACAATATTGTTAAAAAAATGGTCCCTATAAAAAAAACATATTTTACTAATAATAGTTTCCCACTCTTTATCATCGCTATCACCATTGGTAATAATAACAGGATTATAAGGTGATAATAGTATCTTGAATTATCAAAAATCAAAACATCTTTGTGCACAACATATTTTGGGTGTATATAGTAGTAAAAAATCTCAAAGGAAATAAACAAAAAATAAAACAATGTTAAGAACCATTTAATAGCTCTTTTTTCTTCGTGGTGTAAAGATGGATCTTTAAATGAATTTTGCATTTCAGTACCTCGTTTTCAGTCAATTACCAAATCATTATTTCCCTTGATATCGCCATTATTCTTTTTAAATTAATAGTTTTAGTAAAATAACGCAAAAATGAATATTTATACCTAGTTTAAAACTACTAACATTCGACATTTTTCTCCATTATAAACCAAAAGGACTATTATAAAAATAGTCCTTTTGGTTTATTTATTGGATGAATTTTCATTATACAACCATAGTTTTATTTAAAAAATGGTACCGATATAGTAACAATTGTTCCTTTTTCCATTTCACTTTGAATACTTAATGTACCTTCATGCTCTTCAATAATTTTTTTTGTGACCATCAAGCCTAATCCGTTTCCGTTTTGCTTGGTTGTATAGAAAGGTTCTCCCAACTTAGCAAGTTTCTCTGGAGGGATCCCACATCCTTCATCACTGACTGAAATTAAAGCACGACCGCCAACAATTTTGGACTGAATGGTTACTGTCCCTCCATTAGGCATAGATTCCATTGCATTTTTTATTAAGTTGATAAAGACCTGCTTCATCTGATTCTCATCACATAAAAGCACAGTTGAATCGTCTACATCATACTCAATCTGAATATCTTTCCTCTGAGCATGCGGATCAATCACCGATATAACGTAGTGGATTATATCAACAAGTTTTTTAGGTGTTTTAACAGCGGTGTTAGGTTTCCCTAAAATCAACAGGTCATTTACTATCGCATTGATTCTATCGATTTCATTTAGCATGATTGGATAGTATTGTTCATCACCCTTATCTTTTTCTTGTTGCAACTGAGTAAAGCCTTTTAAAGAAGATAAAGGATTTTTAATTTCATGGGCTATTGCAGTTGCCATCTGTCCAATAACTGCTAGCTTCTCTTTCTGTCTCATATCTTCATGAATGGATGTTATCGCTTTAACATAGGACTGAAAACGATTAAGCAGGATAAATGCAATTGTAGCAATGAAGATAATCAAGCCCATAGGCATTAAAACTTCAGCAGCTTGAAAAATCAGACCAGTTATTAGGTATTTCAAGAAAAACCCAATAGTCATTGTCCAAAAGAAGCGGCTACTTACAAATATAGGTGAAAAAAGAATAAAATATATTTCTAGTACATGTCCGCTGCCAAACTGCTCGTTGGTTCCCCAATAGATCATTACATTGTTAACCACATCTAAGAGTGTGAAAGCCACAAAGTATATATATTTAATTTTTTCTGGCTGACCACGTTTAACTAAGTACATGGCAAGTGGAATTAATGCAAAAAGAAAAATATGGAATAAAAATCCTAACCCGCCTAATGGTAAACCTATCTCTTCTTTATTAAAATAAGGAACTAAGTAATAATAAATTAAATCATAAGGAACTAATATTATATAAAAAGTCCACAAAAAGAACTTAACTGCTTTTACTTCTTCATATACTAAAACTGAATTTTTTTTGAGTGGATCCATAAGAATCTCCTTAAATCTGAAAACTTGATAGCCTTATTATATCAGGATGTGTCACATCTTGTTACATTTTGTCTCATTGTGCAACGAATTTTTAATAAATATTTTTTATGGATGGAAAGAGAATTTTTATGGAATGAAAAAAGGACCAGGCGATTAGACCCTGATCCACTTCTTTAAGCTGTTTCGCTTAGATTGTATTCATTGAGGATTCCTTCGAGTTTGAGTGCGAGTCCCATGCTGCCCTGGATTTTAAGCTTTCCTGTCATGAAGGCGGCTGTTCCGTTGAGCTTGCCCATGATCATCTTCTTGAAGTTTTTATCTGACAGTTTCAGAGTACAGTCTGGAGTCCCTTCCGTTCCTTCGACTACGCGAGCAGTTCCGTCAGAAATGAATAGCTGGAACGTACCGGTGTCGTCGCCTGAGATATCATACTGATAAACAACATTCATGCCTTGAATCGGCTCTGGTCTTTCTTTCATGACCTTTTCGATTTCCTGCCACACTTCTCTAACTGACTTGTTCTCCACTACACTCGCCACCTCTATCAAACTATTTTATTTTCATCATACCCGACTGAAGTACCATGGGCAATCCGAAAATGAACGTATTATCTGATAATTCCCTATATTTCACAAGTTGCTTTTAGCTTAACTGCCCGTACTTGCGAAAGCCTTCAATCCTCTATTCCAAAATGCATAGGCAAGGACACAGCAAACAACCGCTGCAACCGGGGTCCAGAGTGCAAATTCCTTGTAGCCGGACTTGTCGATAAAATAGGCTGCCGGATAGAATGCCGTGAACCCGTAAGGAATGATCCAAGTCAGGAACATGCGAATTCCTTTGTGGTAAATCGTCAGTGGGTATCTGGCAAAATCGCTCAGGTTGAAAACTGCCCATACTATAGGAAGACTGTCAATCATCCAGAAGCTGAATGTCGCGAAAAATAAGTTAATCGCCACGAAAATCAAGCCGGATGAAATGATCATGATAACCAGCATCGCAATTTCCGCTGCTCCCCAAACAAGGTCAAGCTGTGGAATCGCTGTTCCTAGGATAATCAACCCGATAATCAGCTGGCCGAAACCATCCTGATGCAGCCGGTCCGCCACGACATGAAATAACGGATTGACCGGCCTGATTAACAGACGGTCGAGTTTTCCGGGCCTGATATACTGCCAGCCGAGCGTCCAAAGATTATCAAAGAAAATCTGGTGGATCGAACGGCCCGTTGCCGCGATTCCGTAAATGAACAATATCTCGTAAAATGACCAGCCATTGATCTGCTCAATGTGATCGAACACCACTTTTACAAAAAAGATCGAAGCGAATTGCTCAAGCATGACCGAGGCGACACCGATCAAAAAGTCGATCCGGTACTCCATCATCACCTTCATATGGCTCTTCGCAAACTCCCAATATAGTCTCGTATAACGACGCATAGAATCGCCTCCTATCCTCCAAAAATCGTAATCTGTTTAATCGCCTGCGACCAGATTACCCTTACTAAAACATACAATGAAATCAGCCAAAACAGCTGGACTCCAAGCGCCATATAAGCTTCCGTTCCAGTGATCAGCCCAGAAAAAATCGAAACCGGCAGATACACCATTGCCTGAAACGGCAGGAACTCAGTGATGGTTCTGAGCCAATCCGGGAAAAGCGTGATTGGTACCAACGCTCCCGAGAAAAAAGTTATTAGTGATTCCTTCAGGACCCTTACTCCCCAGACATTGACTGTCCAGAACGCGAGGACACCGACGAGGAAATCAAAAAATGTTCCGATCCAGATTCCCACCAGCGCACTCACCACGAATAGCAAAATCGTCTCAGGTGATTTTGGAAAGCTTAAATCCATAAAGAAGTAAACAATCAATACCATCGGAATAGTTCCCTGAATCAAGTACATGACTTTCTCACCTACATCAACTGCAAACATTTTAAAAATCATATCGTAAGGGCGCATCAGCTCAATTGCGACCTGCCCCTCCTTGATATTCTCCGCAAGCTCATTGCCGACACCGCCAACAAATCCCTGCAGCAACATCGCAATCACGATGTATGTCAGCATCGTTTCAAGATTGATATTTTGAATCGTCGTCTGGTTTGCATAAACCGCCTGCCAGAAGAAGTAAATAATCAACAGCCTCATCACTGATGATATGCTCCCAGCCCAGTACCAGGCTGAATAGGCAGTATTCTCCTGCATCCGCCCTTTAGCTATTTGCCAATACTTTCTCATGCTCTCCCCCCTGTTCCTGCTTGTTGTACAGCTCCTCAACGATCGTCTCGATCTTAGGATCCGCTATATTCAAATCGCCAATTTCATACATGCTCATCATTTCCGAAATGACCAACGAGCTTTTAACAGTCTCATGGTCAAACGCTAAGCTGACCTTCGTTTCTTCATCATTCGGTAAAACTTCCGCCTGACCGATGAGTGACTCGGGCAATACGAACTTTTCCTTATCTGCCAGTTCAAAATGGATGACCCGCTGCTGGCCAAATTGTTTTTTTATCTGCTCAAGGCCACCATCGTATAAAATCGTACCGCCATCAATGATGATGATCCGGTCGCAAATTTCCTCGATGTCCTGCATGTCATGTGTAGTCAGCAGCACTGTTGTGCCCCAGCGCTGATTCATTTCCTTGATAAACTTTCTGATTTTCACTTTTACTGCAATATCAAGACCGATCGTCGGCTCATCCAGGTAAACAACCTTAGGCCTGTGAAGGAAGGCTGCAGCCAGCTCACAGCGCATTTTTTGCCCAAGTGAAAGCTGTCTGACCGGAATGCCGAGAAGCGGCTCAAGATTCAAGACTTCCGTGAACATCTCGACTGTCTCCTGATATTCCTGCTCCGGAATCTCGTAAATATGCTTCAAGAGATTATAAGATTCACGTACCGGAATGTCCCAGAACAGCTGTGTCCTCTGTCCAAAGACCGCTCCGATATTAACCGCATTCTTCTGGCGATTTTCATATGGTACCAGCCCATTCACCGTCACCTTGCCAGACGTTGGTGTCAGAATCCCCGTCAGCATCTTGATCGTCGTCGACTTACCGGCACCATTCGCGCCGATATAGCCAACCGTCTCACCCTGCTCAATGGTAAAATTAATCCCCTTCACCGCATGCTTCGTCTCATACTTTCGGTTAAAAAGCGACTTGATTGCCCCTTTAAGACCAGGGTCGCGCTTCACCAATTTATATTCCTTTTTTAAATTTTCAACAGTAATCACATTATCACTCTCCAAGAACATACATTCGATTTTTAGGCACAAAAAAACCACAGACACGCAGTCTGTGGTTAAGCTTTATTTTTTACACGAAAAATAATCGCACTACACACAATACAGGCAGGCCGAAGGTAAAACATATGAAATTGTTGTTGCTGTTCCATTAGTTGTGTTAATCATTTCGACTGCCTCCTTAAGTTATTTGAATACTTTCATATTGTACCTGTTAAAGAAAATTTTGGCAACTGTATTGTAAAAAAATAAATGGTGCCTGATTTTACTCAGGCACCGTGAACTATTTTATTATTAAACTTTAAATAAGTGATTAGTTCTTCCAGGGTTTCAAAGTGTCCGGCAGTGCCAAATTCATAGAATATATTCATCTTCCGCAGGATCCCGCCGAGGTCAAGGTCGTTGCCGACAAGATAAAGATTCTGGCCCCGCTCTTTTAATTGGTCTTTAAGCTGTATCAGGAGCAGTGCACCGGAAGCATCAACAACCGTTACTTTTTCTATATCTATAACTATATCAGGACTGTTTTCTGCACTGATTGTCTTGGTTATTAGCTCTGTGGCACCGAAATAAAGCGGACCTTCCAAGCTATAAACCTTTAAACCACTATCCGTTTTACTATTAATCTTGAAGCCTTCCTCACTCATCCGCTTCATGAAAATCAGCGCACTCATCACGATTCCGACGCCGACGGCTACCATAAGGTCAATAGCTACTGTTAAAATCATCGTCACCAGCATGACCGCTGCATCGGTACGTGGCTCATCCTTAAGGATTTTCAAGCTGTCATAATCGAACATTGTGATTCCGGTCATGATTAAAATGCCGGCTAGAACTGCGAGTGGAATTTCTTCCGCCAGCGGACCGAATACTAGCATGAACAGCAGAAGAGCTACACTATGAATCATAGCAGATAAAGCAGTCTGCCCCCCGCTTCGTAAATTGACTACGGATCTGACTGTCGCCCCAGCCCCCGGCATAGCACCAAATAATCCAGCAAGGGTGTTACCAATTCCCTGGCCAATTAACTCTTTATTGCTCTTGTGCTTTGTACCTGTCATATTGTCCATGACAACCGAAGTCAGCAGGGAGTCAATTGACCCAAGCACCGCAATGCTTAATGCTGCCGGAATCAATTGGATGATGACACTTATGTCTGCAATTGGCAGGTGAAATTGTGGCAGCCCTTTCGGAATCTCGCCAATCCTTTCGGCAGTGTCAAAGAAAATGAAGTCATTGATAAAAAAAGGCAGTGTGAAATGGACGGCAGGCAGTACTTTTTCCAGAAGGATTACCGCCACTGTCCCTAAAATCAGCGCCATCAAGCTTGGTGGGATACTCTTGATCCATTTCATCGCCACCAGCATAAAGACAATCGTCAATATCACCACCAAAAAGCTGCCCGTCACATACTGCAGCTGTCCCATGATAATGATGATGGCGATTCCATTCATAAAACCACTGACCACCGGCAACGGAATGAATTTTAAATAATTGCCTGCTTTAAGTAGCCCAAATACAATCTGAAATAGGCCACCCATAAACGCGGCAATAAATGCATACTCCAGCCCCTGAGTAGCCACAATCCCCGTAAAGATAATCGTGATTGGACCAGTCGGCCCCGTTACCTGGCCCTTCGTTCCGCCAAACAAAGCCGCAAAAAAACCAGTGATGATGGCACCATACAAACCAATAATGGCTCCATCCGAATTACCCGTCGCCTGCATCCCAAAAGCCAACGCAAGCGGCAGCGCAACAACCGAAACCGTAATCCCGGCCAATAGTTCACGCTTCAGCATCTGAAACATGTACGATACGCCTTCTTTCCTATTCTTTTATAAGAAAAATTATACGCCTGTTAAAATGGATAATGAATATGAAAATAGTAAAAAGAAGTGAACATTTCGAAGATCATTCTGAAGAGTTAAAACAAGAGATCTGACTGATCAAGCAAGCTGAATTAGCCAGAAGCTATGCAAGCAGAAAACAGCCGTATATGAAACAGAAGCAAATACAGTTAGTCCTTTGATTAAAAATGAACGAGGGACTTTCTTAAGCAAGATGAATAATAAGAGGAAAATGGAGAGAGCAGCTTTTGTCAATATGAACATTAAAGGGTTATTCTCGTATATTGCGTGCATCAGTGGATTCAGTTCGGAGATAAGTACATACCTGAGGCCAAACCAGGTTACAGCTCCGTCGAGAAGGTTCAGGATAGTTAGATAGTAAAAAAGGAGTATCAATGGAATTCACCTCATTGGTCTTTTAAAAAAATTCAATTATATATCACATTGTTTCCCTAAACTGAGGAATAATAACTGGCAACCTTCAATTTATCGGACATAAAAACTGACCTTGATACTCTTCTATCAGGGTCAGTCTCATGTCGGATTAATGTCCTGGCGTCTCTTATTCAATACAGAATAAAAGATAAAACCACCAATTATCAATGCAGCACCAAGCGCCATCAAGTTAAACATTCCAGTAGCAGTGTTCGGAAGTTTGGGACCATCGACTGGTAATACCCCACCCAATGTACCTTCTACATAAAGCTTGAATTGAAACTCGCATCCAACTCCCTGGAACTCATTTCCCAACTCAAAAGGAATTTCGACTGCAAAGACTAATTCCTCTTCAGTTCCATTTTTCAAGCCACGGGCATCTAACTTATGAAAGTCCTTTAACTTTCCTTCATAAAGAACCTTATTACTATCACTCACTTTTAAAAGTAATTCATTATAGAATTTTTCAGATCCTGTCACAAAGTTATTTGAAAACAAATAGTTAAAATCTTGTTTTCCATTATTATATATAGTAAGTATTTTAGTAACTCGATCCCCTGGTTTAATATTGCTGAGATTAAAAAATATTTTATGAGGACTGGTAGCAATGTCTATTTCTTTTTGTGTAACTTGATTAACAGTATCGTTTTCGTTGGATACTGCATTAGAAGTGGCAGGTAAAATCAAGGACAAGAAAGTAATGATTATGGTTATGAAGAAATTCCTCATATTATGTTTCCTTTCCATTTTTTAGGAAAGGCAGGGAGACCCTGCCTTCCAATCAAATGTTAATAAGGATTAGTTACCATTATTTGCACGTTCATTAGTTTGAATGTAGCCTTCTTTACCAGCGCCCTTACGTCCTGCACCAATATCGCTGTCAGTTACTTCCTGACCTCCCCATTGTCTTGCTTCGAATTGGAAGTTTACAGTTGCAGTATCGCCTTGGTATTTGTTTTGCACATAAGTACCTTTATCGTTTAAATTATTATCTTTAACAAATTCTATAGAAATTTCAATTACATCATCGTCATTAGGATTAACAGGTAGCCCCGTCCACTCGTTAGGATTAATAGTAGCTCCATTTATGCGGCGAGACGCTGCATCAATGTAAGTATGGTCCACTGCTCCCCAAACGTTAGAAAGTGCATTGTTAATATCAGCCTGTGTAACACCATCATGTTGTTTACTAGCATCACCAGCTAAAGAACCAGATGCTAAGTAAAAATCACCTAACCTTACATCCTTATCAGCAGGAATGAGAGGATGAGGGAATCCGCCGGAACCACCTTCAGCACCTACTTGCATAACTGTGACTCTGAATTGGTTCAAATACTGAACAACGTTATTATCTCCCCATGTATCATCATCTTCATAACCAGCATCACCCACTGCTGGTACGTAATCTGTAAACTGTACACTCTCAATTGACATCAATACATCTTTGATAGCAAGGGTACCGCTGTTTACTAATTTGATATTCCTTGTCATTTTATCTCCAGGTTTCAAGTCTGAAATTTGAAAATTAAATGGTTTATTTTCATATTTTTTCAAATCCAGTTTTAATGTACCTGCTTCCATGCCAGCAGACACCGTTTCAACATCGTTAAACGCTGCCCATGTTCCTCCTGCAACTAATGAAAGACCAAGAGTGGCAGATAGCGCACCCATAGTGATTTTTTTCTTTAAACTCATTGTTTTCTCCTCCTATAATGAACTTAATCGGTAATGAAAAATTTATTCAGCGTCGTTACTTCTTTCTTCTCCAGGCATTTGTGTTGCTTCAAACTTTAATGAAATATCTGCGCCTTCACCTTGATATTTGTTTTGAGTATGCAGTCTGCTACCTGAATAAGTTGCAGGGTCGTTAACAAACTCTACTTTTACTTCAATATCCATATCTTCACCTGAAAGAAGTGCAGGGTTAGTTCCACTCCCTGTGATTTCACGCGGATTTGAAGTGTAAGACATTAATTGATCTGCTGTTACTGTTCCTAAAGATACACCATCACGTTTGATAGTTACTTTGAATTGTTTAAGGAAATCAATCTGACCGTTTTCTCCGTTAAAAGGTAGGTTTGAATGTTTAACATCTTCCCATCCACTTACTGTTGATTTCAAAAAAATGTCGTCTATTGCTAATGAACCGTTGTTGCCAAGTTTCAATGTTTTGGTAAAATAATCGCCGGGTTTTAGATTACTTAGGTTAAAAAGGACAGTTTTATCAGTAGTTAAATCCAATGTCCCAGCTTCAAAAGTGTTAGTAGTGTTTTCCACATCGTTGAATGCTGCCCAAGTTCCACCACCAATTAGGGATAAGCCTAATGCACCTGTTAAGATTCCAATGCCCATTTTCTTTTTGATACTCATTTATTATTCCTCCTCAAAATTTCTCACCCCAGAAGGGTATGTATATGTGCACTCTAAAAGAGTAACAACCTAGGAAACTATTTGTTTCTGATCTGGTGCAGATGCAACTTTTGTTCTTTCTTCGATTTCTTTAATTGCTAGTCTAATTGTCCAGGCAGCATAGCCAAGGAGCAACAATCCTGGGATGATAAGCAAAAGACCGGTTCCCAATGGAGTGCTAGCAAAGTTTAGGAAGTATCCGATGAATGGAATTGTAATACCTGAGTATTTTGCGACTATATTCTGAGTCATAACAGGATTCATATCAGCTTCTTCGTTGTTATCACCTTTGGTGCGGTAGAAGATATTGTCTCCTTGCTTAACCACTTCTACAATTCTGTGAGTCACAACATTCTTCTCGTCTTGCCTGAATGTAATCACGTCGTTTTCTTTTAAGTTTTTGGCATCCTTAACTTCTTCAACTACTATGAGTGATCCAGTTTTAAAGGTTGGTTCCATCGATCCTGAAAGAACGGTTTTAAATTGGTACCCAAACAATTGTGGCTCCCCACCAGATGCTCGTGAGGAAATTACCATTACTATCATGAGAAGCAATGTGGCAAACACTACTCCATATAAAACATTTCCAATAATTTTAGTTGTTCTCTTCATTTTGTTCTCCTTTCTGTTCTCATTAATTATCAGTTACCATTACTCTCATCAGATCCATTAGTCGAATCAGTTGGCTGCTGCTCTTCTGTTTGATCCTCACTAGATGATTCTTGATTTGTGCTATCTTCTTCATTGCTATCTGACGATTCGGTGTTCTCTTCTTCGGACTCTTCATTTGCTGATTCAGAGTCCGAGCTTTCCTTAACTTTTTCAGGTGAGTCTTTTGTTTCTTCAGTAGTTTGGCTAGTATTGGTATCAGTTTTTTCAATGGATTCGGTTGGTTTCTCTTCTGTGACCGTTTGCTCAGTTTCTACTTTCCCAGCAATACAACCCTCTATTTCAATTACCTCACTCCAAATGGCTTCCTGCCCTGGTCGATCAGGTTTCGTTACTTTAAATCTATACTGACCATCGCCTGGAAGCTCCTGAAGTTTGGTTGTTATAATCCTTCCTTTTTCACCAGCCTTAATCATTGGTACTTCTCCACTTTCCAGTACTGGACTTATAGGTGTTTTGGTATCCTGCCCTTTTCCAACCTTAAACAATTCCCATGTCCATGTAGAGAAAGTCATATCTTCTCCATCGTTATATATTTCTGCATATACTTCTGGAGGCTGACACGAACCACCTCTTTCAAGTCCAGCAACATCAAAGTCTAACGAGCTTTTATCCCATTCATCAATCGGCCATTTCACATGGATTGAAGCTTGTAATTCCTCTACATCATTAAATGCTGCATTAGTAAAAGAATTAAGTTGAATGACGGTAAAAATAAGCAGGTACCATACAAGAAGTACTTGCATCGATTTACGAAAAAAGACATAACGCTTTCTAAACTTCCTCGATCTAGAGTATCGAATAGTTCTCCCCTCCCTGTTATCCTTTTGTATTGAACTACTCAATGTATGTATGATTTGGAGAACGAAGTTGGTGAATTTTCTTTTCACTTTTATCAACTTCCCTTATACCGCACAATTTTTGTTCTTTTTAACGAACTTTATATTGTGAGTATAGGCCAACATACTAGTTTTGAAAAACGTCAAATTCGGCTGTATTTTCTTAATAACGCACGAATATCGTTGGTTATCTCTTTTTATCTCTAGTTTTCTTAATTTTTCGTAATCTAAATAGAACATTTTGTTATATATATAGAACGATAAGATATAGGAAAGCGCCTCCTAAATTAAGGAGACGCTATGGTATCGTTATTTTACTAAGGATTTTTCTTGAGACAAAAATCCGCTGACTACCTCATGAAAATAATCCACTGGCTTTAATTGATCAACAAATTCATATCTTGATTTCCAAGTTTCTTTTATATAGACTTCCATCACTTTCTTAGCCCGTTCATCCCCATTAACAGCATATTCCAACGCATTCACACTCTCAAAAATCTTCACCATTAATTCAGCTACCCGCTTGGAGTGAAATGTCTTATGATCATTAGATGCTATCTGCAGAGCCACTAACAGATTTTCCAGCTGCCGAATTCCTCCATGGACTAGGTCCACAAACTCTCCCTCCACCCCAGAGATCCGCCCATTCATCTCCTCCAAAAACAACTCTCCAGCTCCGAACTTCTCCATCAACCTCAATACTTCAAGTCCAAGGATATTGGCTGTCCCTTCCCAAACAGTCAGTACCTGAGCATCTCTCAGTAATCGAGGCGTAACAAAGTCTTCAATATACCCATTTCCTCCGTGCATTTCGATGGCTTCGTGTGCAAAGTGGACGGCTTGTTCGGCGGTTTCTTTTTTCAAGAGGGCGATGTAGAGTCGATTCAATACGATGTCTTTTTCTGTTACTCCTGGTTCGTTCCGCATGACTTTTTCGAACAATGGAAGGTACTTAAACACTGATCGGGTTTCAACTTCGAGTTTGACAGCCATTTTAACCAGGGAATCTTTTATCATAGGGAAGTCGGCGAGCTTTTTGCCGAAGGCGTCGCGCTTTAGTGCATACTCCCGTGCTTCGCGGTAGGCGCGGCGCATGATGCCTAGTGAGGCCACGGTGTTGCAGACGCGGGAGAGGTTCAATGCTTCCATCATGTAATAGAAGCCTTTTGCTGGATCGCCAACTACGTAAGCTTCTGCCCCGTCAAATTCGACTTCGGCTGATGGGACTGCGCGTACTCCGAGTTTATCTTTGAGTCTGCGAATTTTGATGCCGTTGAGTTTTCCGTCTTCTTTGCGCCATGGAACAGCGAACAAGGTAAGCCCTTTTGTGCCGGATGGGGCTCCTTCTTTTCTTGCTAAAACCATGGCGACGCCGCACATTCCTGCGTTGGAGGCGAAGTATTTTTCTCCGTAGATCTTGTAGCCGTCCGCCGTTTGGACTGCCTTCACTACGTTTGCGCCGACGTCGGATCCGCCCTGGCGTTCGGTCAGGAATGTGGCGCCTTCGTATAATGTTGTTTCTCCTGTTGATAAAACATGGGGCAGGAATTTCTCTTTCACCTCTGGAGAGGCGTATTGGTCCAATAAATAAGCTGTTGCCATCGTAAGTGTGACTGGACAGTAAAACCCTGGCTCTGTCTGGGATAACAAATATCCCTGGGCATAGGAATAAATGTAATTTCCCTGGCGACCTAGTTCTGGGATTTCTTTATGAACATAACCGACAATGCCGGTATTATATGAATCTTCGACCGTCTTCCGGTAACCATCATTCACCCAAACTTCAGAGATGTCCTCACCATAAGCATCGAACTTAATTAGCTTTGGCTGTCCTTCCCGGTCGGTAAATCTGGCTCGTTCGTCGATCTCGTTGGCACATTTTTCACCGAACGCATGTAGTTCCCTATCTGCATACGTAAAAAATTCCTCATCCAATAATTCCTTCAGCAATGCCCTAAACTGCGGTTCTTCTTCGTAAAAGTTCATCCTTGTAACCTCCCTTTAAATTCAATCATCAGCCTTTCGATTTCCTCTTTGATTTCTACGAGCTCTGCTATTCTTTCGTTCACTTCTGCAAGTTTCTCTTCTCCATACTGAATGGTACACTTCAACTGTTTTTCGCCGGACCGATCCTCGTCGAATAGCAGCACCATTTCTTTGATTTCCTCAAGCGAAAAACCGAACCGTTTACCGCGGATGATGAGTTTCAGCTTTGCCACATCACTGCTGGTATACATCCGCCGTCCCCCTTCAGTGCGGGAAGGCTTTAGCAATCCAAGCTCTTCATAATAACGGATGGTCCTTGTGGTGACGCCAAACTCTTCAGCCAGATCAGAAATCGAATTCATAATCAAACCCTCTTTTTTAACAGAATAATCAGTAAATAAATTATACCATTGACGTTAACGTAAAGAACAACTGTAAAAAGCCAGATTCGTAAATTGAATCTAGCTCAGTTTTTCACGTATACCAGCGGATCGACGCTGTTTGATTTTTCATAGTTCCACTGGCCTTCATGGATTTCGAAGTGGAGATGTTTGCCTCTGCTGTCACCGGTGTTTCCCATATAGCCGATCATTTCACCTTTGCTGATGGACTGCCCGGTGGTGACAGTGCTTTTTTCCAGATGGGCATAAAGCGTGGTGAATGTCTTGCCGTTAATTTTATGAGTGATCAGTACGCAGTTTCCATATGTAGCTGAATAATAAGAGCGGATGACCGTTCCTGAAGCAGCGGCGACCACCTCGGTGTCAGGCGATTCGTCGGCGATGTCAATTCCGGCGTGGAGCTTGCCCCATCTTGGACCGTAACCTGAAGTCATCTCGCCGCTTGTCGGCATGATGAATACGTCTTCTGGGTTCGCAGCGAGATATTCTTCCCGATGATTCTGATTTTCTTTTAAAATTGCAATCTCCTGGGATGCCAGATTGACATAGACCTCATACATGTCCATCAGCTCTGATTCGCTTTCCCGCTTTGTATCCTGAACAGTATCAAGCAGGCTCTGCTTTTCTTCGGCCTTCTTTTGCAATTGAGCTTGCAATATATTCATTTCCTTCTGGTCTTTCTCCAGTGAAACAATCTCCTGCTGGAGGAAAATCTCTTGATCCTTCAATACCTGCAGGTCTGCCTGATGTTTTGCCATTAACTCTTTATCGGCTTTTATGATGGTACTTACGACAGTGGCCACATCGAGCAATTGGGATAGATTTTTAGAATCAAAGATCATGCCTACATAAAGCCCCAACCCGTCCTGTGCCTGCATAGTCCGCAGCCGTTCTCTGATTCGCTTTTCGCGCTGGACGATGATGTCACTAAGTTCCTCGATTTCCGCCTGCAAGTCTGCTACAGATTTCGCTGACCCATCAAGTACGCTTTGAAGGTCACGGATTTTCTGATTGACCTCTGCCACCTCATCGTCCAATGCCTTTAGTTCGGAGAGATATTTTTGCTCAGCCTCATCCATTGCGTCGATTTGCGCTTCTTTCTTGGTAAAATCCTGCTTAAGATTCAGTCGTTGCTGGCGGATGTCCGATAATTCTGCAGCTTCAGCGGGATGAATCCCTGTCATGACTAGTCCAATTGCAATTGCGGCCGCCCAACCTTTTTTCCTCATCACACGCCCCCTACTTCTTCATTCTATTAACTAGTATATAGGCACTTCATTACTAAAACTGTCGACTTCTGTTGTCGCTTTTCGTTTTTGCAGAAGGACAGTAGCAACTTTCACTTCCTGCTGTCATAAAGTAAATGGATGTTTGCGTAAATACACTAAAGTGCTAAATGAATCTGGAGGGGATGAGAGGAATTGAGCAATGCTGCTTTGAAGTATCAGTCAAAACTGGACTTAAGGGAGACAGAAGTTGCAATCAAGAAGACAAAGGATTTTTTTGAAAGCAATCTTGCGGAGGCACTGGATCTGACTAGGGTGTCTGCCCCGATTTTTGTAAGAGGCGGGAAGGGAATCAATGATGACTTGGCGGGAAATGAACGGATTGTTTCCTTTGATGCACTTGATGTGGAAAACGAAAGGATTGAGATTGTTCAATCACTTGCCAAGTGGAAAAGGATGGCGTTGAAGCGGTACGGTTTTTCTCAAGGCGAGGGGCTGTATACCGACATGAACGCGATTCGGCGTGACGAGACTCTCGACAATCTTCATTCCCTTTATGTGGACCAATGGGACTGGGAAAAAGTAATCTCCCGAAAGCAGCGGAACGTGAATACCTTGAAAGTCACTGTTAAAAAAATCTATGATGTCATCAAAAGGTCGGAAAGCTTTTTGGCAAAACTTTATCCGGTTTTGAATCCCATCCTGCCGAAAGAAATAAGCTTTATCTCTTCACAGGAACTGGAGGAGCTGTATCCTGACCTTTCACCAAAGGAGCGGGAGGACAAAATCACAAAGAGATTCGGGGCAGTTTTTATTACTCAAATAGGGCATGAGCTTCGATCTGGACAAAGGCATGATTCCCGTTCACCTGATTATGATGATTGGAATCTCAATGGCGACCTGTTGCTCTGGTATCCACCTTTGGACCGGGCAATCGAGATCACTTCAATGGGGGTCAGGGTGGATGAAAAAGTTCTTTTGGAACAACTGAAGCTGGCCGGCCAGGAACAACGCACACAATTGGAGTATCATCAGGCGTTATTGAATAAGGAGCTTCCTTACACCATCGGCGGCGGAATCGGGCAATCACGGCTGTGCATGTTTCTTCTGCAAAAAATCCATATTGGCGAGGTGCAGGTATCTGTGTGGAATGAGGAAACGATCGAAGAGTGCCAGAAACGGAACATTCATTTATTGTAAAAAAAGCTCAGTCCATTAGAAAAAGCCACTTCAATTGAAAGTGGCTTTTTCAAACTTATTTTTGGATTAAATAATCCACAAGCTTCGACTTTGGCTTCCCAAAGATTTCTTCCTCTAAACGCTTGCCTGTTGGTGTTGCCGCGAGTCCGCCTTCTGCTGTTTCCCTTAATGCAGATGGCATTGTCTGGCCGATTGCGTACATCGCGCCGATGACTTCGTCGCAAGGGATTCGGCTTGTGATGCCTGCCAGTGCCATGTCGGCAGCAGTGATGGCGTTCGAAGCACCCATTGCGTTTCTTTTTACACATGGAACTTCGACCAGTCCTGCGACTGGGTCGCAGACTAATCCAAGCATATTTTTCAGCGTGATTGCAAATGCCTCAGATGACTGCTGCGGGGTTCCGCCGGCCATTTCGACGATGGCAGCCGCAGCCATTCCGGCAGCGGAACCGACTTCTGCCTGGCAACCGCCTGCTGCGCCGGAAATCGATGCGTTATTCGCAACGACAAAACCGAACGCCGCTGTCGTGAACAGATACTCGATCATCTCCATACGCGTCGGGTTCAGCTTTTCTTTTACTGCAAAAAGTGTCCCCGGAACAACGCCTGCTGATCCTGCAGTCGGTGTCGCGCAGATGATGCCCATTGCCGCGTTCACTTCATTCGTGGCAACTGCCTTGCTGACAGCATCCAATAATAGCTTGCCAGCCAGGGATTTTCCGCTGTCGATGTATTTTTGCAACAGGACTGCATCCCCGCCAGTAAGGCCGGTCTGGGACTTAACGCCATTCAAGCCTCTTTCCACAGCGCGTTCCATTACCTGCAGGTTGTTATCCATCTGGGCAATGATCTCCTCACGGGAACGTCCTGAAACTTCTATTTCCTGCCGAATCATGATTTCGGCGATTTTAACGTTATTTTTTTCAGCTAATTCAACAAGCTCCGCAACATTACGAAACATCGCTAGCCCTCCTGATGTAACTCATATTTAATCAACGAGACGGATAACCTGGTCAACTCCATCAAGTGCAGTTAACTCGGCATAAACGCCGTCCTCGATTTTGTGGTCCATTTCAATGACCATTACTGCTGTGTCTCCCTTATCTTTTCGGGAGACTTCCATATGGCCGATGTTAATCTGATGCTTTGATAAAACAGTCGTCACGGCTGAAATCAGCCCGAATCTGTCATGATGGACGACCAGGATTGCCGGATTGCCACCGGACAGCTTCAATTTGAACGAATTGATTTCTGTAATCTCAACCGTTCCGCCCCCAATGGAAATCCCGACGATTTCAAGCTCCTTGCCCTGCCCATCATATAAATTTATTTTTACAGTGTTCGGATGCTCCATAACAGCATCCTCCGCAATGAATTCAACTTCAAGGCCTAATTCCTCTGCGATTTTCAAAGCATTGGGAATCCGTTCATCAAATGTATCAAAGTCCATGATTCCGGCAACGAGTGCCAAATCTGTTCCATGGCCTTTATAGGTCTTTGCAAAAGAGCCGTACAGGGAGATGACGGCCTTCGTCGGCTGCTTCTCGAATAAAGTGCGCGCTATGCGGCCAATCCTTGCAGCACCGGCTGTATGTGAACTCGACGGCCCGATCATCACCGGACCAATAATATCAAATGCAGAACGATATTTCATGGTGCACTGCTCCTTTTTCCAATCTATTGAAAGCGATTTCATATATAAACATTTTTAAAGAGTCCTAACCATAGTTATCTTACCACATTATCAATATAGTTTAATCATAAATTTAATGGAAGAACAAAAAGCGTCCCCATAAATGAGGACGGCTAGTTCACGGTAACTTTGTTCCTGCCAGAATTTTTCGATACATACAATCCTTCATCGGCACGGTTTAGCAAGGAATCAATATTGTCTCCGTCCTGGTAATCCGTGACGCCAAAGCTCGCCGTCAAACTGCCAGCTCCTTTGAAGCAATGATTTTCGACCATCTTGCGGAAGTGCTCTGCTTTTTTATAGGCCTGTCCATCGATATTATCCGTAATCAGGATGAATTCCTCTCCGCCCCAGCGGCCGAACAGGTCACCATCTGATAGATTACCAGAGACGATGGCAGACAGCTCCTTCAAAACACAGTCCCCGATTTTATGACCAAAGTCATCGTTGACCTTTTTAAAATGGTCGATATCGAAAAAGATAATTGAAAACGCCCTTCCATCCTCCGCAGCCTCGAGCTTTTCCTCGAGCCAGACATCAATCTGGTGCCGGTTCGCCACTCGGGTCAGGGAATCAATATAGGCGTGCTTTTTAAAGAAATCCCTCTCTGTAAAAGCACGGAACATATTTTGCGCGTAAAAGAGTACAAGAATATAGACGATGTTCGCCGCATGGAATTGCGTCAGGGAATCGATTGATTCTGGAGTCATTTGCCCGCTGTAGATCACCGCGATGGTTAATGTAATCAGGAAGATGAAAATCGAGAAATACATCCCTCTTCTTGTGCCCAGCACCAGAAAGAAAAACATGATGATCAACGGTATCCAGACGATGAAATCACCAAGCGAACCCCCGGTTTTCGCCAGATCGTTGTGGACAACATCAAATAAGGTTGAGACATGATATATGCTGACTAAAAATAGATTTGAGTACTCGCCGAACCGGATTCCCCGATTCAAGAATGCCAGAACCCAGCTGACAGAAAACCAGAAAATGAGTGTGGTGTTTATTACTGTATCAAACTGACTCTGAATGTTCAGGAAGCTGTTGATGACGAGTGCAACCGTGATGATCGGCAGTAACCACATATACACGCTTCTTTTCAGCTCAGCGATTGTATCGAATTTATCAAACATCTTCCTCATCTCCCCGGAGATCCGCCTCAGGTGTAGGCGTTTCTGCACCCATCCCTAATTGTCCATCGCTCAATCTATCTTAATTATTTCTCGAAAGTAACTATTTTGAAACTGAGGTAAATCTGTCTAGAATTGGGCATCCACTGTAAAAAGACAGCTGTGCACCCTATACTTCCATTTTACTAGAAAACTCTATTTTAGTATATTTCTAAATGCAAAAGAAGAAGCAAAAGTCCTAGGAAAGACTCCGCTTCTTCTTAAATGGATAAAATATTTTTCAGACCGGGTACTTTACTCTTCAGACCAATTCCAGTAAGCCATTTCCCCAAGATTGGCTCCCTGGATCTGCTCGTTTTCTTTTAGCTTCAGCAATTCCTTCACCGGGCCAGTCACGACCGCGCCGTAGACTTGGAATCCTTCCTTCATAAGGTAATTATATCGCTCCTCAAGGTAGCTGAGGCCGAGGAAATTTTCACGGTAGCTGGTTGATTCATTTTCGATCAGATTTTTCATTTGCCGGAGCATCAATTTCTTATTTAAATCAGTGAATTTTTCCTCAAGGCCGTATTTGCTTTGGGACCTGTAACGATTATCCGCTTCACGCCCACCTGTAAATCCAAAAGGTGCTACTGACAATGTTTCACTGCTTCCCCACCAGCTTTCTTCATATTCCTTCAACTCCCCGGTATACAGCGGCATCCATAGCACATCGAGATCATACGGCTTTAAAAACTCCAGCATTTCTTCTGGTGTCTTATATTCTTTTGTTGAAAAAGAAAGCTCGGCAACCGTACCTTCGTGGACCTTTTCCAGCTTCGTCCAAACTGCTGGATCCTCATTTGCTTCAAGCTTGTTGCCTGTCTTCGGATGTTCCGGCAGGTAAAAATTGGGTTCCCTTTCGGTTTTAGGCTTTAGGTACTCGATATTATTCGTTGAATATATTGGTATCATCCGCTTGGCTAACTTTTTGGTACCCACGAGTTCCATCTCTTTCCCAATCATTTTATAAACAGGATAGGACATTTTTTGCGTAAAGAAAGGTGTGATTTCGGCCGAGTCAATGCTGCCAAACTCCTCGTGCATATTCGGCTGTGTCCAGTCCATCGCCACCCGGCTGTAAAAAATATGCTTTTTATCAAGACCCAGGGCGTCATAGCTGATTGAAACGACAAGCATATACAGCCAGAAGAAAAACAGTGTGGCTGCGATAATCCTGATTATCTTCATTGTCAACGTGAATCGATATTTTAATAGGATTTTCTTTTCCTTATCCTTATTCCATTCCATGCTCATCGTCCTTCCATCCTTGTTTTTCCGCCATTTGCGCCAGCTTTTTCCGAGCACGGTGAAGCGTCACCTTCACCTGATTTTCCGACAGCTCAAGAGCTTCCTGAATTTCCTGGTAACTGAACATTTCGACCTCGCGCAGGTATAGGATTGAGCGGTACTGCTCCGGCAAATAGGTCATTAGCTGCTGCAGGTCGTCGGAGGTCTCTGCCTGGATTGCCTCGTCCTCCGGAAGCCCATATGGACTCGCCATCTCATCCTTTGCAAACAAATAATCCGCAAACGGGACCCACTTTCTCCGCTGTCGCCTGCGCCATTCATCCAGATACGCATTGCGGGCCACCTTATAAAGCCAGGCCCTCACATCCTCATTCTGGTAAAAAGAAAGCGAAATCGTCGCGCGGACAAACGTTTCCTGCACCAAATCCTCCGCCAGCTGATGAGAGCCCGAAAGCTTCAGCAGAAAATAATAAAGGGGCTTTGTGTACCTTCTATATAAATTGTCGAGTTCATTCCTTCTGCCGTCATTCATACTACTGCCCCTCATTATTAAAATCTCATAACTAAAACGATGAACTATATAAAATGTTACACTCTATATGAAAAGTTTTGTTAAAAAGTTTGTAAAACACTATTTTCACGTTGAATGCCTTGGCTTTCCTTTTTCGAAGTATGGTACATTATTATAGGAACTAAAGGAAGGGAGTTTTTTCAATGACAGAACAGAACAATGCTTTACCGCCAAAAACGTGTGAGATTGAGCGTCTGATCACAATGGAAGACGATATCAATAAGGTACTCGAAGGCAAGAAAACAGCGACTCGCCGTAATGGCCGTTACGCTGATGTAGGCGAAATCATGGAGTTAAAAGGAAAGAAATTCGTCGTGGATAATGTTTATTCCCAGTCACTTGGAGAATTGACAGACGCTGATGCTCAGCGCGAAGGCTTTGAAAATGTCGAGGAGTACAAGCAGTCGATTTTGTCTTATCACCCTGGAATGCCTTGGCTTCCACAAATGCGCGTCTGGGTGCACGAATTCAGTCCTGTTGCAGAATAAAAAATGGACTTAGCTTATCGAGCCATTATTTATCTTCACGTTGCAAGCGTGATTGCATCAATTGGGCCTTTCTTCATTTTGATGCCCATTGTAAAAAAACTGCCTGATGCTGTGGGGAAAGAATTGGAGGCACACTTGGCTTTGTTGAAGTCAGTCGTGCGGCTGTCAAAGCACGCCGGCCATGTACTGATAGGAACAGGAGTGCTGCTCGTCATCCTTGGCCCATGGACATGGAAAACGCCGTGGATTGTCGGGACTTTGGCATTGCTGTTTGCCTCGCTTTTTTTCCTGGCAAGGGCATTCTCGCCGACACTCCGGAAGTTTGCCGAAGAAGGCGCGAATAAAATAGAACTCTCCGCAAAATTAAAGCGCACCATCTGGACTTACATCATCTTATTGATGTCGATGCTCTGGTTCATGGTCGTGAAACCGAATTTGTGGTGAATAAGATGGATGAAGCCCGGGCGGCATTGCCCGGGCTTTAACAATTGGCGGAATTTAACGACTTGGTCGAATTAATCTAAAATGTGGTCGAATTAAATCGGAATGTGGTCGAATTAATTCAAAATGTGGTCGAATTATCGAGAAATGTGGTCGAATTAATTTGTTATTCGCCAATAAAATTAAACATATGGGCGATATTAACGAATTTCCGCTAAATCACTTCTACTTCAGGACGAAGAAATTCTTCATTTTACAAGAATCCCCTCGTTTAAAAGAGATTCAGTATCCATAATTACTGCAAATTCTTCATTCAGGTTCGCCATCGTCATGGCATGAATCAATTCTGCTTCGTAGACTTCTCCATTTATCCCTTTCCGGTCAAATGTTGCTGTCGCATCGGTAATGAGGATCGGATTAAACCCGTAATTGCCAGCCATGCGTGTTGTCGTTTCAACACAGTGGTTCGTCGTCAATCCCGTAATGACAATATGCTCACTCTTCATATCCACGAGGATTTGATGCAAATCAGTACCGATAAAAGCACTGTTCACAGATTTGGTGATTACAATTTCTCCCTCCAACGGCTGGATGAAGTCCATGAACTCAATGTCTTCTTTCTTTTCACTAAAAAAGAAGGAACTCTTATTTTCAGAGATATGCTGCACGAACATAATCGGTCGCCCCATTTCCCGCCAATGCCGGATCAGTTTATCAATGTTTTCTTCCGCATTCGGATTGTTCCTGTTCCCCCAGGCCGGGTTAAAAAAAGCCTTTTGTACATCAATCACAATCAGCGGATCATTTTTCGTCAATTTCATATCCATCAGCCCCTTATCATTTATAAGGTAATTTTAATGATAAAAGGATATAATTTACATGAAGTTTCTTCGTTATTTCAAATCATTTTCTTTAAAATATACTGCATTTAAGTCATCTTTCCTTAAAAACATAGATTAGGTATCTAAGCAGAAATTCTCTTACTTAAAAAACATTAAACGGGGTGTCAGTATGGACCAGGTGGATAAAAATATCCTTCACCATCTTCAGGATGATGGCAGGATTTCGATGACTGAATTAGGGAGACGAGTGGGGTTATCCGTCCCTGCGGTAAAGGAGCGAGTAAAACGACTAGAGGAAAATGATACGATTCTTGGATATCGCGCTATTCTCAATCCCAAAAAAGTGAACAAGCAAGTGCTGGCTTTTATCCTGTTCGATTCGAAGCGCTGCAAGGAGTTCCGTGAATTCTGCATTCAGCATCCAATGGTCGTCGAATGCCACAGGCTAGCTGGACAATATAGTTATCTAGTAAAAATCCTTGCAGGTTCAGTGGAAAACCTTGAGGAGTTTATCGATGAATCAATGGCATACGGGCACCCATCAACTTTGATCAACTTGTCTTCACCTGTGGAATTCAAACATATTACATGAAAATAAGGCTGCCTACTTATTAATGGCAGCCTTCTAATCATTTCTTCGCTTCTTTCAAAGATTCCTCTTCCACTGTATCCATAAAATCGGTGACGACTTTTTTGTTGTTCTTTTCTCCGCCTAATTTAAGTAATGTCTTGCCCAGAAAGTTCAGTCCAGTATTCTGTCCTTGATAAATGAACCTGGTTTCATCCTCCCCGACCTTGACCAGTGTGAACGCTGCTTCAACCTGAAATGCTTTGGCTAGTGTGAAACCGATTTTGTTGTGTTTTTTATCAGGAGTGTTCTCGTACTCGAGGTCTTCAACGATATAGGTTTCGATCCGCTTGCCTTCTTTGTATTTCTGTTCGTATTTTGTGCCGACGATTCCTTCTTTCTTTTCAATCACCTTGTTCTCTACTACATTTGGCATGATTCTCTGAATATTCTCCAGCTGAAATAATGTCCATATTGTCTCGATATTGACCGGTATAACCCGCTCTTCGTACCATTTAATCATCTTCTGCACCCTCCACCCCAAATTCGAAAAAATCATCCATCTCTTCAATGAGTTCATTTAACTTCTGAACCTGATTCACAAGTCCTTGTCTCTTTTTCAATAATATTTGTTCGAGATTTTCAAACGATTCATCATTCACCACGGTCAACATTTCCTGGATGGTAAAATTGAACCGTCTCAGATGCACCAATAACAGCGCAACCAAATAAGATCCATTGTCATAATAGCGGTATTTATTATTCGGGTCGATGAATACAGGCTCGAGCAGCTTGATCTCCGCATAATACCTGAGTGTCTCCTTGCTGAGCCCCGTCATTTTGGAAAATTCGCTTACCTTGTACATTTCGGCCCCCTTATAGAAACATCTTAAACTATGTAGTGCACCACATAGTCAATTTTTTTCGTGAATATAGAAAAACAGCCACCAAAACAGCGGCTGCTTAGCAGAAATCTCTATTGTTTCTTGTTAAAAGAAAACCTTCATTAAAGTCGATGGTCAAACTCTTCACTTCATATTCAATCGATGGGTCAACAGCGACCTTGATTCCATTGACCAGGATGATCTCATCGTCTTCGTCCGGCTCATCCAGAGCCAGTCCAATTTTGGAGCTCCTTCAGCTGATCCCGGCAAAATAAAGACGGATGCCTGGAACCTGCTTCTCATCCAGCAGGTTCAATATACGTTCACGCGCTTTGTCAGTTATCTTCATTTTTTCTCAGGAAAAATCCGCTCAAGGGATGTGATCAATTTGGAGTCGAGATTCAGTACTTCACGAACTTCTCTTGCTTTTGCCTTCGCTTCATCAACACTATTAGCTTTGCCTAGTTTCAGCAAAGTACCTGCGGCAAGAGTGCCTGTTCTCGTTCTTCCTGTTGAACAGTGGAAGTAGATGTTTTTTCCTGCATCGTAAGCTCGCTCCACTTCCTCAAGCGCCTGCTGAACGGACTCATCCTGCTGGGAGTCATCATCATACATTGGCAGGTGTGTGCGTGGATACTCATATTCGCCATCCTTATTTTCCGCACGTAAATCATAAACCATATCGATTTTTTCATTCTCAAGCAGTTCAGGTATCGCGTCTTCTCCGCCGATAAAAATCCGGCCTGGTATTAAAGCCTGGTAGTTCTTGGTCATTGTACTATTCCTCCTTTTAAAAAAGGCCAAGAGTTTCCCCTTGGCTTCGAATTATTTTCCTGTCTCAGCAAATGTTTTGATTCTGTCGCTGATTTGGTCACGGACGCGCTGGAACACGGCCCACTTTTCTTCTTCTGTTCCTTCCGCTTTCGCCGGATCGTCAAAGCCCCAGTGTTCACGTCGTACGTGCGGCGGTGTTACTGGGCAGTGCTCATCAGCATGACCGCAAAGTGTAACGACCAATTCCGAATTGTTCAGGATTTCTGGATCGATGACATCAGATGTGTGGCCAGTGATATCGATGTCCACTTCCTTCATTGCCTTTACAGCATTCGGGTTCAAGCCGTGCGCTTCAAGCCCCGCACTCTTCACATCCCACTCGTCACCAAGATATTTTTTTGCCCACCCTTCAGCCATTTGGCTTCTGCAAGAGTTTCCAGTACATAAGAAGTAGATTGTTTTTTTAGCCATAGTAGATTCGCTCCCTTATTAGATAATTAGCAACCAAATATATAGACCTACCAAAGTGATGAAAAGAGTAGGAATGGTTAAGATGATCCCTGTTTTAAAATAAGTGCCCCATGAAATCTTGACGCCTTTCTGTGAAAGGACGTGCAGCCACAGCAATGTTGCCAATGAACCGATCGGCGTGATTTTCGGTCCGAGGTCGGATCCGATGACATTCGCATAAATCAGTGCTTCACGGACCACTCCTGTTGTATTAGTATCCGCAATCGCCAACGCATCAATCATGACGGTTGGCATATTGTTCATGACAGAAGAAAGAATCGCGGCGATGAAGCCCATGCCGACCGTTGCGACAAATAACCCCTGGTCAGCTGCAGCCTGGATGACATCGGCGAGGATATCCGTCAAGCCCGCGTTACGCAAGCCATAAACGACGACATACATACCAATCGAGAAGAACACAATTGCCCATGGTGCGCCTTTTACAACGGTTGCGGTATGGACAGCTGGACTCCTCCTGGCCATCATCAAGAAGAATATCGCAACGATACCAGCTATGAACGATACCGGGATGTTCAGGAACTCGCTTGTAAAGTAGCCAACAAGCAGGATTCCCAACACAATCCAAGATAAGCGGAACATCTTCGCATCCTTGATCGCTTCAACCGGCTTTTTCAAATGTGACATCTCGTAATTTTTCGGAATGCTCTTTCGGAAAAATAAATACAAGACTAAAATACTTGCACCTAATGAGAAGAAGTTCGGCACAATCATACGGGATGCATATTCGACGAATCCAATATCAAAGAAGTCAGCAGATACGATATTCACCAGGTTGCTGACAACCAGCGGCAATGACGTCGTATCGGCAATGAATCCACTCGCGATGATAAATGGAAACACCATTTTTTCTTCAAATTTCAGGTTACGAACCATCGCCAGAACGATTGGCGTTAAAATCAGTGCGGCCCCGTCGTTCGCAAACAATGCAGCAACAGCCGCGCCAAGCAGGGTGACATAGACGAACATCTTAACGCCGTTACCCTTTGCGGCCCGAGCCATATGTAATGCGGACCATTCGAAAAATCCAATCTCATCTAAAATAAGTGAAATGATAATAATTGCGATAAATGCGAGTGTTGCGTTCCAGACGATTCCGGTCACATCGATGACGTCCTGGAAATCAACAACTCCAAAAATCAATGCTAAAATCGCTCCGCCCACTGCTGACCAGCCAATCCCCAGACCCTTCGGCTGCCAGATGACCAATGTCAGCGTCACGAGGAAAATCAATGAAGCAATAATCGGTAAAGACAAATCCACACACCTCCGTTAATCACAGGAAATCCGTTTTCCCTGCTTTTCAAGTTCTGTTAATTTTTCTTCCTGGCTTGGAAGTGCATCCATGAGCAATTGCACAAAATCGAAATGCTCATATTGTCGGTTCAGCGAGTAAAAAATCCACTGCCCTCTCCTGCTCTCTTTTACCAAACCTGCGTCCTTCAGCTTGCGGATATGCTGGCTGATCGCCGGCTGGCTGGCATCAAATATTGCTACAAACTCACAGACACAGCAATCATGATCAGCGAGAATTCTCATCATCGTCAAACGCGTCTTGTCACCAAGCAGCTTAAAAATTCCAGCAGCCTGATCCATTTCAATACTTTGCATAATCAATTACTCTCCACCTCCAATTACTGTATCATCATATAATAATTTGCTTATATGTTCAAGAGTGATCATATGTGAAAAATCTTAAGGTTTTGTAAAGGCAGACTCTCCTTATTTTAAGCCAATGTTCCGATATTATTTACATATGAAAAAACGCCTGGGTATCACCCCTGGCGTTCATGATTATTTAAAATTAAGCCAGCATACCTTTCAATTCATTGACAGTAAGCAGTTTGCCTGTGGATACCACTTTTTCATCGATGACTAACGCTGGCGTGCTCATAACTTTGTATTTCATGATTTCCTTGATGTCTTCAACTTTTTCCACCGTTGCATTAAGCTGTAGTTCCTCTACTGCCATACGGGTGTTCTTTTCAAGCTCCTTGCATTTTTTACAGCCTGTACCTAAAACTTTAATGTTCATCTTCATTTCCTCCTCAAAAATTATAGAATTGCGTTAAAAACATAGCCAATAATAATGATTCCTGACGCTACAACGCCGACAAATACAGCAATCAACTTTGGCTTGATTACCTTCCTCAGCAAAATCATTTCCGGCAGGGACAACGCAGTGATGGCCATCATGAAGGCCAGCGCAGTACCTGCTCCTACACCTTTGTTTAATAATGCTTCGACAATAGGCAGGGAACCGACAGCATTAGAGTAAAGCGGCACGCCTAAAATCGTTGCAATCGGCACCGCGAAGAAATTGCCTTCTCCCGCATATTTTACTAGCAGGTCCTGCGGGGCATATCCATGGATGAAAGCTCCGATACCAATCCCGATCAAGAGATACAGCCAAATCTTCTGCACTGTCTCCACAACATTGCGGACAGCAAAAGTGGTTCTTTCCTTAAGTTCCTCCCAAGAGAACACTGCTTTGATTTTTTCAGCAAACGTTTTGGTGTCTCCCTCTGGCATGTGAATGCGTTCCTGGCCAGCGGCGATTTCATATACATATGACTCCACATGCTTTTCCATCTTCAGCTTGCCAATGATGGCACCAGCGACAATTGCCAGAGTCATTCCGGCAAGGACATAAATCAAGGCTACTTTCCAGCCGAAAATGGAAAACAGCATGACCAGAGAGATTTCATTTACAATCGGAGATGAAATCAAGAATGTAAATGTGATACCTAATGGGATTCCTGCTTCAACAAAGCCAATAAATAAAGGCACCGTCGAACAGGAGCAGAACGGCGAAAGGACACCCAGTACTGATGCCATTACACTGGCAACACCCTTCCTTCTGCCTTCAAGCCATTCCTTTACTTTTTCAGGTGGAAAAAAGCTTCTTATGAATGAAATCGCGAAAATCATCACTGCAAGCAAAAATAAGATTTTCGTCGTGTCGTAAATGAAAAAGTGGAGTGCACCGCCAAGTCTTGAGGATAGCTCCATATTCAAGACATCAACGACAAGCCAAGTGGCCAGTTGATTAAACATGTAAATCGCCTTCTTTTATATACGGTGTCAGAGGTGCCAGCTTTTCTTTATCCAGACTATAGACAGTGAACTTTCCTTCTCTTCTGGATTTGATGAGCTTACCTTTTTCCATGATTTTTAAGTGGTGGCTGATTGTTGATGACGCTCCAGATAGGCCATCAACGATCTCGCACATGCATAGATCCTCGAACCATAACAGGGTCAAGATTTTAAGTCGTGTCTCATCTCCAAGCGCTTTAAAAAAGGCTGCCGTGCTTTCAAGCTCTTCTGCATCATTCATAAGTGGAAATTGTTCCTTGGCTCCGGCAATGATTCCTTGCATGGTGTTAGACGATTTAATTTCCCATCCAGTTCGACAACTCATTTAAAGCACCTCCCACTAAAAGTATACAACTATTTTTCTAGTTTTGTAGTCTTAATATTTGTCTTATTAGTGATTAATAAAAAAAAATCAAAAATTTTTGATTTAACAGTTGCAAAATGGTTTTACAGGAAATATAATACAATATATCAAGAGATTTTGATTAAGGAGAGCTGACAGTGGAAAAATTCATTCCTTTAACAGACCTGACCAATGACTCCAAAGCCACTAAGGAACCGCCGCTTCAAAGCACCTTTGAAAAATACGAGAAGAAATTCAAAGCCCTTGCCGACCAAAAACGCCTGCACATCCTCAATCTTCTATGCCAGCAAGACTCCAGCTGCGTTTGCGATCTAAGTGAACTGATTGACATGCCTCAATCAAAATTGTCATATCATTTGAAGATTTTGCTTGATGCCGATTTGATCCAGAAAGAAACAAAGGGAACCTGGAGCTACTACACAGTAAACACCAAAGAAATTAATCATCTCTTGTCTCCAGAGCTTTGCTGCCTTTTTAGACCTAGCAACTGTTGTTAGGTTAACTTTTCAACGTATTAATCAATTTTTTTTTGATAAATAAATCAACATATTTTGATTAAGGAGAGGATATACATGTTTTATCAAGATTATCAAACAATTGCACAGTTAAAACAGCAGGAAGTTGAAAGGAAAGCTAGACACGCTTGGAAGTTCTTTGAACAGCCTGAAACGAAGCGATTCCCTTGGCCAGCTCGCACTCAAAAACAGCAGCCAAAATGCTGCACAGTTCCAGCTAACGCTTAAATAATGGAGGAAGAAGGTAGAGGATAATGATTGAATTTCTAAGAAGCTTTTTATGGATCGCCCTTGAATTAACGGTGCTTTTTATCGGGATTTCCTTCTTGATCAGCCTGCTACAGGGTTATATTCCTTATGAAAAAATCGAAAAGAAACTGACAGGGCGCAATAAAGTGCTTGCCAGCTTTGCCGCCATCCTGTTCGCGTTTATCACACCCTTTTGCTCATGTTCCACGATACCAGTAGTCGTCAATATGCTGAAAAAGAAAATTCCGTTTTCAATCGTTATGGTTTTCCTCTTCGCTTCTCCAGTATTGGACCCAACGATTTTAACAATCATGGGCGTCGTGATGGGCTGGAAAGTAACAATCATTTACACAATCATCACAAGTGTTTTCTCGATTGTCATCGGTTTTACACTCGATAAATTGGGGTTCCAGAGGTACGTCAAAAATGTCATCATGTCTGGCTATGAAGAAAAGAACCAAAAGTTCAATTGGAGATTTGCTTTAGACGAAACCTGGTCGCTGATGAAAAGTGTCTATCCTTACTTGCTGATAGGTGCAGCGATCGGTGCGGTCATCCACGGACTTGTTCCAACTGAAATCATCACGAAGTGGTTCGGGCACGATGCATGGTGGCTGATCCCAGTCGCAGCAATTGCAGGGATTCCATTATATATCCGGCTTTCCAGCATGATTCCGATTTCGCAAATGCTGATTTTAAAAGGCATGGCCCTTGGTCCCGTGATGGCGATGATGATCAGTTCAGCCGGCGCCAGCCTTCCTGAAGTCATCCTGTTAAAATCAATCTTTAAAAAGCAGCTTGTGATTGCCTTCATCGCTTCTGTTATCACGATGTCCACTGTCTCTGGGTTTGTGTTCTACTTTGTTTAATAAATCAAATTTTCTTGATGAAAGGAGGTGAAATCAATGGCTAACTTTATCAAAATCCTTATGGGCAACAACTCAAAGTCTGATTGCTGCAGTGTTGAAATCAAGGAAGTCCATGAAACAGAAGAGAAAAACGAAGCAGCTTGCTGCGGAGGCGATACTTCTTGCTGCTAATATTTTTACAATAAAAGGAAGACGCCGCAATTCGGGTATGTTTCCGTGCATAAGTTTACACGCGAATTCCTCACTTGATCGTGCAATAGTGGTGACTTCGTAGGATTATCGCTTCTTATTAAGAGAATAATCAGCACACCACTATCGCATCAAAAATAACAAAAAGGTGGAGCCAGACATCTAAATCTAAATGTCTGATCTCCACCTGCTTTTTTATTCCTCAACCTCTAAAACGGGCATGATTTCTACTTTAATTTTACGAATACGATGGTTTTCTACTTCCTTGACGATGATTCTTAGAGTTTCATAAACAAATGTATCACCGTTTACTGGGATACTCTCCAATGTTTCGAAAATCCAGCCGCCAAGGTTATGGTACGATGTTTCTGGCATCGGTACATTGAACAATTCGGCAAAATCATCTAGATCGTAGGCCGCATCAAACTCGTACGTGCTCTCATCGATCTTCGTCATGATGTTGACCTTTTCATCATGCTCATCCCAAATCTCGCCGACTAGCTCTTCAAGGATGTCTTCAAGTGTAATCAAGCCGCTCGTTCCACCGAATTCATCGACGACGATGGCCATATGGCTCTTCGTCCTTTGCAGCTCAGGCAGCAAGGTTGCGATTTTCATTGACTTCACGACGAACATTGGCTGGCGCAGCATCTCACGGACATTGACCTCTTTGTTCTGGATCAATTCGGCAAAAAATTCACGTTCGGACAAGAATCCGATGATACTATCTATATTATCTTCATAAACCGGGATCCGTGAAAAACGTTCCTCAAGGAAAATCTGCTTGATTTCCTCGAGCGGCTGGTTTACTTCGATTGTAATCATATCCATTCGATGCGTTAAGACTTCACCGACAAGAACATCGTTAAATTCCAGGGAACGGTGCACAAGCTCCCTTTCCTCATTATTAATGACTCCCTCTTCTTCACTGATGTCCACCATCACCTTGATTTCTTCTTCGGTGACAGACGGCTGATTTTCTCCCTTTGAGAACATCCTCGACACGGATGCCTTCAACTTACTGAATACGAAGTTGACGGGGGTCAGGATTTTAATCAGCAGCAACAGAATGGCAGAAATTTTTAACGAATACTCCTCTGCATTTTCCTTGGCCATAGACTTTGGTAAAATCTCACCGAAGATTAGGATGAGAATCGTCATGCCAAATGTACTTACGATCAGACCGGTGCTAGCACCGAACAGGTCGACCGCTACTTTTGACGAGATACTCGCCGCAGCGATATTGACGATATTGTTTCCTACTAGAATCGTAGATAACGCATCATCGAAGTTCTCGGAAATATGCAAAGCATTCTTGCTTCCAGCTCGGCCTTCGGACACATAATTCCGCAGCCTGATTCTATTGACGCTGGAAAAAGCGGTTTCTGCCGATGAAAAGAAGGCAGATAAAAGAATTAAAACACCTAATAAAATGACTAAACCTATGGGAACTTCCAAAAAAATTCACTCTCCGAAAAAAAATTTGTCAGAATATATTTTACTGTTTCTACGGGCATAAATCAAATACTCTTGCTCATTCTTATGTATGTACGGTTTACCCGGCGATTAGGTTTCATAATCAGTGATTTTTTTACATTTCCTTGCCTGCCAAATTATTCTTGTTCACAAACTTCACTTTGGGAATCATTACATAGCCAAGATAAGCAAAAGCTGACCCAAGCATTGCCCCAACAGCGATGTCTGCCGGATAATGGACCCCAGCCCATATCCGTGAAAAACCAACCATCACTGCGAGCAGAACCCATAAATATGTATGCTGCCTTTTATACAGCCAGAACGTAACCGCCATCGTGAAAAATATAATGGTATGATCGCTTGGAAACGAGTTGTTCACTTCCATGTCTATCAACTGATTGACATCCGCAAGCGTCGCAAATGGCTGGTGATTTGAATAGAACATGCCGGCAATCTTCCCGGCCACCTCTGCCAACAAAAGCGCCGCCAGACCGCTTACCACCATCAACCGGTTCCCAGGCTTACGGCTGAACAAGTACACAAGGACGGCCGCCGCTAAAAGGTAAATCGCATTGTTAGCAATAAAGACCATGGCCGGATTTAAAACCTCGAATTCCTTTCCTGCGTCATTGATAATCCTGAAAAGCTCAATATTCATATCTTTTAAAACACTCTCCCCTTCACAAATTAATTAGATTATATAATATTTTCCGCCCCTCAAAATAAAAAATCGAAGGCCAAAGCAGCCTCCGATTTTTAGACAGGTAAATATTTATTGTTTCTATTAAAAGTTGCCGCGAATTCGTTGATCGATTCAAGGTCGAGATGCGAAATTTCCTCCGTCGATCCGCTTACGCTTTTTGCAATGATCTTTTCGAAGAAATTCATCTTTGAAAAAATAAATTCGCCCCCGAACAACCCTTTCGCGATTGCAGCTTCCCTCAGGTTGGGCGGGAATGCACTTTCAAACTGAGTGTGTGCTTCCTGCCCTTCCCTCATACAGCAGAGAAACAAGCCGAGATTCTTTCTTTGCAGCACGTCCTCATGCTCTTTCATAAATTTCTTGATTTTCCCCTGGATGCTGCCGGCATGGATCGATCCGCCGATCATCACCGAATCAAACAGCTCCAAATCTGAATGAAGCTTCGTCTTATCCAGATTGATGGCAATGACTTCCCCTTCAATCTGCTTTCGTAAAAGATGTGCCGCTTTCGCTGTCGTACCATGCGTTGAGCAGTAAACAATCAAACTCTTCATTAGATCGCCCCCATCAGCTCTCTGGTATCCTGGCCACCGTGCAATAGTCCATTTGGGTTCATTATAGCTTTTAGCAAAAGAAAAAGTGTGAAAGATGTATGGCAATATTCTTACAATTCGATAATAAATGAAAACTACTTTGAATCCTCTATATCGATACATTAACCTCTTTAATGTGACGATAAATTTCGTTGAACCCTCTTTATCCGCACATTAACCTCTTTTATGTGACGATAATCTTCGCTGAACCATCCTTATCGGCACATTAACCTCTTTTATGTGACGATAATCTTCGCTGAACCATCCTTATCGGCACATTATTCTCTTTTATGTGACGATAATCTTCGCTGAACCATCCTTATCGGCACATTAACCTCTTTTATGTGACGATAATCTTCGCTGAACCATCCTTATCGGCACATTAACCTCTTTTATGTGACGATAATCTTCGCTGAACCATCCTTATCGGCACATTAACCTCTTTTATGTGACGATAATCTTCGTTGAACCATCCTTATCGGCACATTAACCTCTTTTATGTGACGATAATCTTCGCTGAACCATCCTTATCGGCACATTAACCTCTTTTATGTGACGATAATCTTCGCTGATCCGTCCTTATCGGCACATTAACTTCTACAATACGTTTTCTCCAATTCCAACAACTGCTGTTTCATTGCAATCCCGCCTCTATAACCGGTGATTGCTCCATTTTTTCCGATGACGCGATGACAGGGTACGGTGATCAAGACTGGATTAGCCCCAATGGCTGTTCCAACTGCTCTTACAGCCGCAGGCTTGCCGATTTTTCCCGCTATATCTGAATATGTACAGGTCTCCCCATAAGGGATTTCCCTCAGTGCACCCCAGATTGCTTCCTGGAATGGCGTCCCTTTTACATCGATCGGCAAAGAGAACTCGACTAGCTTCCCTTCGAGATACTCAGTTAATTCTTCTTTATATGCTATTAAAGCTTCCAGATTCTTTTCAAAAACAGCGGCGGGAAACCGTTTAACCATGTGTTCATAGTCTTCCTCTGGTGACCCGACATAGCATAAGCCTTTGTCTGTTGCCGAAATATAAATTTCATTACGATTAAAACTTAAGATGTCCCAATAGATTTTTTGCTCCACACTTCATCACTCCTTCTTACAGTCTTTTCCTCATTATAACTAAAAAAGAAAGCCACCGTTCCAATAAGAAAAAACATTAAATTCTAAATTTTCTTTACACTAGTAAAATTTCCCTTTACGATGAATATGGAGTGCAAAAAACTCCCATCAAATCAAAGGAGGTTAAGGATCATGGACAATTCAAAAAAGAAGCTTATTTTAACGAAAAAGGAAGATGGCCCATAGTTAGGGAGGAGAATGGACGTGGCACAATTGAACAAGGTTATTCAAATCGAGAAATATCATGAAGGATTGGCGGCTGGAGTCGCTAAGATGTGGAACCTGAGTCGTGACGGCTGGGGTGGAGATACGCGCGTCATGACTGAGGAGCAGGTGAAAAAGAAGGAAGCGAACTCTGACAACATCGAGCTTTATCTGGCACTGGACGGAGAGGAAGTCGTCGGATACTGCGGACTGTCTGAGTACAAGGAGGATACGGGATCCTTGTATATCCCGCTGCTTAATGTCAGGACCGATTACCAGGGGCACAAGATCGGCAAGAAGCTCCTGCTTGAGGCGCTCGAAAAAACGGTGGAGCTTGGCTGGCCTCGGCTTGACCTTTACACCTGGGCCGGGAACACGAAGGCCGTTCCGCTTTATAAGAAATGCGGCTTTTTCTGGGAGGACAGGGATGACTCAACTCACCTGATGAATTTCATTCCGCAGGTCCTGAACACGCCGCTTTTAAAACCGGTCTTTGAAAAATTGGATTGGTATGGAGACAGCACAAGATTAATAGAAGTAAAGCCGGACGGAACCAAGCAAAATGGCTTCACTTTCTATGAATATAGCTGGCAGAACGCAGGCACGTCAGCGAGAGTACAATTCGAGCGAACAAGCCGCGGCATCAGCTTGATTGAAACAGATGATTTCATCCTGCAAATGAAATTGGCAGACCATGAAGTCATCCAGGAGGAAGAACGGGAATTCGAGATCAAGGTCGTGAACAAGGGCGAAGCTCCCCTCTCCTTTAAGACAAATGGGACGGAGAACGGACGCATTAAGTATGATTTCGATGCGGAAGGACTGGTAGATGATGAGTCTACTATATCCGCCACATTCTCTGTGGAAAAAGGAGAAGAACCGAGCAACTGGCGGACGCATCCAAGCATTAAGGCGACAGTGTGGATCAACGGGCTGGAATGCGAATTAAAGCTGGGGATCTTCCCAATCAATCCGGCAAAAATAGAGGCCAGCTACTCTGGCAATCTATCTTTCCTGGAAAAAGAAACATCTATTAATGTTGAAATAAGCAATAACTTGAACGAGAACGCTATTTTTGAATTAGACTTTCCTGAAGATGAGCAGGTCGTGTTAGCCCAGCGAACGTTCACCGTGGAAATTCCTGCACGCGGGCGGAAGA
This sequence comes from Mesobacillus sp. QJM3NY_10, assembly GCF_056173465.1. Classification (NCBI taxonomy): domain Bacteria; kingdom Bacillati; phylum Bacillota; class Bacilli; order Caryophanales; family Bacillaceae; genus Mesobacillus; species Mesobacillus sp. QJM3NY_10. The sequence goes on along the minus strand of NZ_CM149675.1, from coordinate 812,670 downwards.
CGCTGTCTGTTCCTTTAACGGTAAAACAGCATGGATTTTATAAGCCTGAGCTGACGATTACAGCAACCAAAGCGGATGGACAAAAGCTAAGATTCGAGCAGGAAATATCGGTTGCTTTTAAAGGTCTTGGCGAAAAGTTCGGCGGTGAATCGAAGGATTTCTGGCATATTTTCAACGGCCTCGGACAGATTAATGTCCGCAAACGGGACCTGCTGACGTCTGCCGCCAGAAACAACAAAAAGAATCAGCCTTTTGCTTTCATGACACCGAAGCTCGGAAAACCATATTCACTTGAGTTCACTAAGAAAAAGCCTTCCTCGGTCACGTGGGAGATCAATGATTCCTCGATTGATCTGAAGATCTGCCTGGAATCTGCAGAGATGGAAGGACTGCACTTAACTCAGACATACCGTCTATTCGGTGATGGCATCATACACACTTGGGCTGAGGTGGAAAATAAAGGTGACAGCATCCATCCCAATGTGGCTTTCAGCCAGCCAATCTATCACGAGATGGAGCAGGTCTACTTCCCACTCGACGGCGAGGTTGTGCATTTTACCGAAAACCGGATCATGGAAATCGGCGAGCTGGAGACAGAGAGAATCAGCGGAAACTGGTATTTTACACAAGGACAATCAGGACCAATCGGTTTGGCCTGGTCTGAAAGCAGCGATGCCGGTCCTGAAAGCTGGCAGTTTATCATCGAGGACCAATTCGGAAAGCTGGAGCCAGGTGAGAAAGCTGTGTCAGGGACCATTACCCTGTCACTTGGCGCTTTCGAGAATGTTGAGGAGTTCATCGCCTATGCAGAGCAAGTTCAAGTCCGAAAGAGGCCTGAAACAGCAAGTGATTTATGCTTCAAAGCTGATCATCTCGTGACCAAGCCTGATACTGAGCTAGCTTTCACTTTAAAAATGCATCGAAACAGCTATCTTGATGGAACAATAACAATTGGAGATGAGATTCATACGGTTACCGCTGATATGGAGAAAACCTCTCATTCTATGATAGTGCCAACAGGAGCTCTACAGCCTGTGTCCATTCTTGAAGCCACTTACGCGGGCAATGGAACGGAAGCTAGATTCAGAGAAATGCTAATCTCTCCTTCAGGATGTGTGAATGCCAGAACGGAAGATGGCACCTTCATCGTCGATAATGGCGTCATTACGCTGAAGGCAGACCCAGATTTCTATCCTGGTATCTATTCAGTGAACGTGAATGGCCACGAATGGCTCGCCAACTCCTACCCAGAGCTGACGGCGAAAAGCTGGTGGAATCCATGGGCCGGCGGAATGAAGACCGTACCGAACGGAATCAATACCTTCTCGTTGTTAAAAGAAAATAGCCATGCTGAAGTGGTCGAATTGACGGACAGTGAAGGCAACAAATGGACCGGTCTCGCGATCACCACTGAGTTCAAAGAGCATAAGCAGTGGAAAGATGTCCAGTATGCGCAATATTATTTGATGCTCCCAGGTATACCTGTTGTCGCTTCTTTTGCAGAAGTGAAGGACGCTGGCGGGAAAAACCTTGCTGATGAAATTTGGATTACAGACATGTTCATTGGCGGAGACCAGCTGACTGATGTACAGGTTTCCGTCAGTGACACCCAGCTGGCAAATGTTTATCATGCAGGCAGTGAGGAAATTGGTTTGCTGCTGGATGGCGACTCGCATTTCACCTCCAACAGCTGTGATGAAAAGTTTTACATGATCCCGAACAACGATGCCTCTCCAACTGATGCGTATACAAATAAAGAAGTTTTGCAGCTTGTCTCAAGGCACAAAGGCGACTTTGAAAAAAGTGCTCCCCTGTTCCTGCTGTTTGATGAACGCAGACTGACCGGCGACTTGCTGAAAAAATTGAGAAGAGTCCAATTTTAAAAGGAGAAAACATGAAAATCATCGATGCCCATATACATTTATCAAACATTAAATCCTTTTATGAAACGGCCGAGAAGCTGTCATTCGTCGACTACTCCACAGCTGGCATCCTGAAAGAGTTCGAGGAAGCTAATGTGGTGCTCGGAATCGGCATGGGCCTGACGGAAACCGATAAGATGGGCTTCCCAGATTATGAAGCTCGGACGCCGATGGGGCTCGATATGGAAGCCGAACTCCCGGCCAACATTTTTTGCTGCGCCGGGGTCAATCCTTATGACCTGGATGAGGCAGCCCTTGCCCGTCTTGAAAAAGAACTGCAAAATCCGAAGACGGTCGGAATTAAAATCTATCTTGGCTACTATCCTTTTTATGCGTATGACGAAGTGTACGAACCGGTCTACAAGTTGGCGGCGAAATATCAGCTCCCGGTTGTGTTCCATACCGGCGACACCTATTCGGAACGCGGCTATTTGAAATATTCCCATCCAATGGCGATTGACGAGGTCGCGGTCAACCACCGCGATGTGAATTTCATGATGGCCCACTTTGGGGATCCGTGGACACTGACCGGAGCGGAAATCATCTATAAAAACCCGAATGTGTTTGCTGACCTGTCAGGGTTGATCGTTGGCACGAAAGAAGAGCTGGATAAACGCAGCCAGGGACGGTTCCTTGACCATCTGCGTCATGCGCTTGAGTTTGCCGACTCGTATGATAAGCTGCTGTTCGGCACAGACTGGCCGTTGATTCCAATCGGTCCGTATATCGAGTTCATCAAAGACCTGATTCCGCCCGAACACCATGAGGATGTATTTTACAATACTGCCCTTAAGGTGTTTCCGAAGATCAAGCCGTTTTTGGAGTAATACACGAAGAGGTTTCATTATTAGAATGTGAAGAAGTCCCATTATCACTATGATAATGGGACTTTTACTCTTTAAAGATACCTTTGCAGCCAGGAAGTCAGATGCTTGACTGCTTCTGGATGGACTGGCTTGCCAACTGTTTTAAGATAATCCTTTTTATAGTTGGATGGGACAATTGATGTAAGCTGCTCCTTCAATCCATGGTCCATGTTTTCAACGACATGGATTTTAAACTCTTAAACTTACAGTCAAGAAATTTTCACCAAAAGAAAGCCCACCCTTTGTTGGATGAGCTTTTACAGTTATAAAAATAAACCGCCATAGGCTAACGATGCTGTGATGACATATGCAGGATGTACCTTCCATTTTTCAAGCAGCAAGTAGCTGGCAACAATTAACAATATTGTTTGCATGATGCCGGTATCAGCATAGGCACTAAAGAAAAAGTTGAAAGTCATGACACCTAGCAATACCGCAATGATCGGCCTGATATAATTCGTCATCCTTTTAACCTTAGGAGAATCTTTATAACGATACAATAATCCAAGGAGGAAAATCATTAGTATCAATGAAGGTGCAACGGTGGCGAAAATGCCTACAGCAGCACCTAGTATTCCACCCTGTTCATAACCAATGTATCCTGCCATTTTTGTCGCGATTGGTCCCGGCAGTGCATTTCCAATCGCCAGCACTTCGCTGAATTCTGGTACAGTCATCCAGCCATAACGGTCGACTACTTCATTTTCCACTAGAGGAATGGAGGCAGGACCTCCTCCGTAACCAAGGATTCCCGGGATGAAAAAAGCGAGGAAAATATGCCAATAAATCATCAGCCCACCCCTCTCTCATTCTTTAACTCCGTCTCAGGAGCCTTATCCTTTTTAGCCATCGCCAAAATTAACAATCCAAGAATCAGGATGGCAGGATGAACATTAAGAACTTCCATCAGGATGAGGCCGCCAACAATCATTAAGCCTGCGTTGACCTTTCCCAGCGTTTCATTCGACTTCTTGAAAAAGTCCCATGTCAATGTCGCCAGCATGACACCAACGACCGGAACTACAGCCTTTGTCATCCCAGCAACCCATGGCAGGTCTTTAAACGAAGAAATCGAGGTTAATAACACAATCATCAACAATATGGTAGGAATTATCGTTGCCATGACGGCATTCACCATTCCTGTAATACCAGCAACCCGGTACCCGATATACCCTGCCATCTTGGTAGCAATCGGTCCCGGCAGGGTATTACCCAAGGCTAAAACATCAGCGAACTCGTCGTCATTCATCCATTTATATTTTGCAACGACTTCTTTATGGACGAGCGGGATGGATGATGGCCCTCCGCCATACCCCAGCATCCCGACTCGGAAGAATGCCAGGAATAAATCAAGCTGTTTCATTCTCATTCATCACCTTTTTTGAGATTACCAAGCTGCGATTGCCCCATCAGTCCTTGACTCTGTTCCGCCGGATAGAACTCCTGTTACAGGATCTCTCCAGATGATCTGGCCTCTGCCGAATCCGCCTCCATCCAATGCAAATTGGATATCGTGCCCTTTCCTTGCTAGTGCCTGGGCAATGTGTGCAGGGAAGGTATTCTCAACAACGACCTTATTGCCCTCCATCCACTGCCAGCGCGGCGAATCAAGTGCCGCCTGCGGATTCAGATTGAAGTCGATTGTGTTCATGATGACCTGTGCATGACCTTGCGGCTGCATATATCCGCCCATGACTCCGAACGGACCGACTGCTTCATTATCCTTTGTCAAGAATCCTGGAATGATCGTATGATACGTTTTTTTGCCAGGCTCAAGGCGATTATCATGGGACGGATCCAGTGAAAAATCAGCTCCGCGGTTTTGGAGTCCAATACCTGTTCCTGGAATGACAATCCCTGAGCCAAAGCCCATGTAATTACTCTGGATGAATGAAATCATATTTCCTTCTCCATCCGCCGCAGCCAGATAGACAGTTCCACCTTTTGGAGGTGTACCAGGCTCAGGCAGTCGCGCCGAATCACCAATCAAGCTTCTTCTTTCTTCGGCATATTCCTCTGATAAAAGATCTTCAGATGTCACCGTCATTTTGTCAGGATCGGTAACGTATTTCTTGGCATCAGCAAACGCAAGCTTCATCGCTTCAATCTGCTTGTGGTATGTATCCACAGACTCTTTTTCCTTCAGTTCATAGCCCTTCAGCATATTAAGTGCCATTAAAGCAACAATTCCCTGGCCATTCGGCGGGATTTCCCAGACATCATAGCCTCTGTAATTGACCTTGATTGGCTGTACCCATTCAGGCTTGTATGCAGCTAAATCCTCTTTTGAAATGAAGCCGCCATGCTGTTTGGAGAATTCATCAATTTTTTCTGCCAGTTCCCCGCGGTAAAAGCTTTCCGCGTTTGTTTCGGCAATCTGCCGCAAGGTACTTGCATGGCCTTCAGATTTCCAGACCTCACCTATTTGCGGTGCCTTTCCGTTAGGAGCGAATGTGTCAAACCAGCCATTGTATTCGTCACCTGTAAAAATTTCTTTAAACTTTTCATAGGCTACATTCCAATATTTGCCCAGAACAGGCGATAAAGGATATCCCTTTTCTGCATAATCAATCGCAGGCTGAAGCACCTCTGTCAAAGGCAGCTTTCCAAATCGTCTTGATAGCTCAGCCCATGCTGCAGGCACGCCAGGAACAGTTACAGGAATCAAGCCGAACGTCGGCATTTTTTCATGCCCCTTTTCCTTAACGGCATCAATCGATATGCTTTGTGGAGCTGGACCGCTGGCGTTCAGGCCATGAAGTTTCCCTTTTACCCAGACTAACGCGAACGCATCGCCGCCAATTCCGTTGGAAGTTGGCTCAACAACTGTTAAACAAGCCGCTGTTGCAATCGCTGCATCAATGGCGTTTCCGCCCTTTTTTAAAATATCCAGTCCTGCTTGCGCTGCCAGCGGCTGAGAAGTGGCAACCATGCCATTTCTGGCAAAACTTACGGTTCTTTGTGATTGGTATGGATAATTTAGATAATCTACGTTCATCAATCGATCTCCCCCTCAACGCTGGTTTCTTTCATTTGTAAGTCAATTTAACTTATTAGCCTAACAAATGAAATATTCTCTTTTTTTTAAGTCTCTTTTCGTAAGCTTTGTTACTTTCACACCTAAAGTAAAAACCGGCTTTTGGGTTTTTACGAATATTTACGCATATCAGATTGCGGAAGCATTTTCGAAAAGAGACCCGAAACCTTTCGCAATGCGTATACGTAAATATGTTCGAAAAGCAACAATCAATGCGAAAACAGCTTTGAGTTAACTGTGTTTATTTTTCACATCGAAAGAAACGTCCTTACCAGGTTGGTAAGGACCTAGTCTTTACCAACTAGGTAAAGACCTCTCCAAGTTATGCATAATGGCAAGCGGCAAAATGGTTCTCGCTTACCTCCCGGAATGCCGGCTCTTCTGCCCTGCATCGATCGGTAGCAAGCGGACATCTTGTATGGAAACGGCAGCCGTTAGGAACATTGATTGGGCTTGGCACATCCCCTTTTAAAATAACTCTTTCCCGTTTCTTCTCTTCCTTGGTAGAAGGAATGGCAGAAAGCAAGGCCTTTGTATAAGGGTGCAGCGGATTATCATAAAGATCTTTCTTATCAGCCAGCTCCACCATTTTCCCTAAATACATGACAGCAACACGGTCGCTTACATGCTTAACAACGCTAAGGTCATGAGAAATAAACAAGTATGTCAGCTGGTGCTCCTTTTTTAAGCGCTGTAACAGGTTCAGGATCTGTGACTGGACTGATACATCCAACGCGGAGACTGCTTCATCGCAAACTATCAGCTTTGGGTTCGTGCATAGCGCACGTGCAATACTTACCCTCTGGCGCTGCCCGCCCGAAAACTCATGCGGGAAACGGTAATAATGCTGTTCCGAAAGCCCTACTTCTACTAACAGATTACAAACATAGTCATACAGCTCTTTTCGCGGAACGATTTTATGTGTTTCAACGATTTCTGACAGCATTGCTCCCACAGTCATCCTTGGATTCAGAGAACCATATGGATCCTGGAAGATGATCTGCATATCTTTACGATTATCGCGCATCTGCCGCTTGGAAACATTCGTGATATCCTTTCCGTCGTAAACGATCGTTCCTGAGCTAGGTTCATGAAGCCTGAGGATGGCCCGGCCCATTGTTGATTTGCCGCATCCCGATTCACCTACAATTCCCAGCGTTTCGCCTCTTTTCAGAGTAAAGGTGATACCATCCAATGCCTTTACCACCTGTTTCTCTCCAAAGTACCCTTGATCACCGACAGGAAAGTGTTTCTTTAAGTCCTGTACATCAAGAAGATTTTCCGACGGCAACTTCGCTAATGGCTGGCCCATTTGCCTCACCTTCCTTCCAAAAATCAGTGTATTTCCAGCAGCTGACTGTGTGCTGTGATTCGATTTGCTCAAGATCCGGGGATTGTGCCCTGCAGATTTCCTGTACATACGGGCAGCGATCGGCAAATCTGCAGCCTGCTGGCATGGCATCCGGAGATGGTACTGAGCCTTTTATGACAAAGAGCTCCTCCACATCGTCTTCAGCGTCTACATCGGGAATACACTTCATCAGCCCCTGTGTATATGGATGCATTGGGTTGTTGAAAATGGATTTCCTGTCACCATATTCGACCGCTTTCCCTGCATACATGACAAGAACTGTATCCGCCATTTCAGAAACAACCGCCAAGTCATGGGTAATCATGATAATTCCCATATCCAGGTCTCTTTGCAAATTCTTCATTAGATCAAGGATTTGCGCCTGAATTGTTACATCAAGAGCTGTCGTCGGCTCATCGGCAATCAGCAGTTCCGGATTGCAGCTCAGGGCAATCGCAATCATGACCCGCTGTCTCATTCCGCCGCTCAATTCGTGGGGATAGGCATCGATCCGTTTTTCTGGCGAAGGGATGCCTACTAGCTGAAGCATCTCAATGGCTTTCTGGCGAGCTTCCTTTTTCGTTACATTCTGGTGGAGAATAATGGTTTCGGCAATCTGCTTTCCTACCGTCTGTACTGGATTGAGCGACGTCATAGGTTCCTGGAAAATCATCGAAATCTGGTTGCCTCTAATCCTGCTCATCTGTTTCATCGACTTTTCCGTCAAGTTTTCGCCTTTTAATAGAATTTCACCTTCCACTTCCCCTGTCTTAGGAAGCAGCCCCATGACCGAAAGGGAGGTCATACTTTTTCCACAGCCTGATTCTCCAACAATACAAAGGGTTTTCCCTTTTTCCACATTAAAGGATAATCCGGCTACTATATTAGTACTCTTCTTTTTCCCGGCAAAGCTGACCTTCAGGTTCTTCACTTCCAATAATGGCTGTGTCATTTGATTGCCTCCTCCTTTCGTTTTACTAGATTAGCAGTGTAAGGAAACAGGTCTTCCTGGCACTTTTTATAGACTCGGATTAATTCTTGAACAGGGTCAGGATGTTCATCTACCCGAACATCCACAAGCGGATATTCTTCCTGGTCAACAACGTAAATAGCCGCTGACTGCCTTCCCCGTTTGTCCCCGCCGGCTTCTTGACCGCTTGCAAGAGCCGCTAAAAGTCTTTCTGGCAAACTTTCATTTTCCAATGCCTGATAGGTTTCAAACATTGCATCGATTGTTTCAGGCCCGGTCAGCATATTACCAGCGACAACGAAGTGCGCTCCGACTTTATGTCCTTGCCATGGCACCGTGTCTTTTCCTGTAAAACCTTTCGCATTTCCATTCTTATCAACGATGGCGCATTGCCTTCTCTCCCGTTCTGGGTCTGAAGCCAGCAACTGCTCCAGCACTTCAGCTGGGGAATTTCCCTCAGCTAAAAGCTTGATTCCATCAATGCCGTAAAACGGATTAACAGTAGCCTGGGTGGCGATCGCTCCAATCCCAGGTTTCACATAAGGAACAAGTGAACCGACTGCTGGCCTTGCAGTTGATACGGCCACGCCCAGCATTCCGGTTTTCTCACATCTAGCAGTTATCGAAAATGTCATTCTACTAACCTCACTTCAGTTTGGGATCCAATGCATCACGTAGCCCATCACCAAATAAGTTGATTGATAGGACAGTCAAAAAGATAAACAGGCCCGGGAATAGAGAAATCCAAGGTGCATCTCCAAGGTAGCCCTGTCCCATAGATAACATTGCTCCCCAGCTAGGTGTTGGTGGCTGAGTCCCCAGTCCAAGGTAACTTAAAGAGGCTTCCGATATGATGGCTGCCGCAATGGCCAATGTTGCCTGGACTAAAATTGGCGGCATGCAGTTCGGCAGGATATGCCTGAATATGATTTTAAGGTCACTGATTCCAGAGGCTTTTGCCGCAGTAACATATTCCCGCTCCCTCTGGCTCAGTACCTCTCCCCTTACCAGCCTGATAAAGTTAGGAGTAAAGATAATACCAATTGCAATCATGGCATTCTGTAATCCGGCCCCAAGAACCGCTGCCAGTGAAAGTGCCAATACTAACGGAGGGAATGAAAGCAATGCATCCGTAAAACGCATAACCACATATTCATCAAGAACGCCACGGTAATAACCTGAAAAAAGACCGATTGGAATTCCGATTACTAAAGCAATACCTACCGATATAATCCCAGCCTGGATCGATACTCTTGCGCCATAGATAATTCGGCTTAAAATATCGCGTCCAAGTTCATCAGTTCCTAAGAGGTTTTCGGCATTTGGGCTCTGAAGAAACTTTGCATAATCCTGTTCTGTTGGATTATTGGGCGCTACTACCGGCGCAAAAACAGCCATAAAGATAAGAAGCAATGTAAAGATACCGCCAAGAACGGCTAACTTATTTTGAAAAAATCGAGAGCTCATTTCTCTCATTCGGCGTTTCCTCGGGCTCTCAACGACTACGATTTTTTGTTCTAACTGTGCTTCCATGGTCACTGGCCCCCTGTTAGCTTAATTCTAGGATCTAGGATCGAATAAAGGACATCAATGAAGAAGTTAACAACCACTACCGCAATAGCCATAAACAAGACAGCTCCCTGTACAACCGGGAAATCCCTTGTCAAAATGGCATCAATGACTAGCCTTCCCAAGCCTGGAATCGCGAATATCGTTTCGGTGATGACAGCTCCGCCGAGAAAAGTGGCTAACTGCAGTCCACTGACGGTAACTACAGGAATAAGTGCATTTTTCAAGGCGTGGCCGATAACGACTCCTCTTTCTAAAACACCTTTTGCATATGCCGTCCGGATATAATCGGCCTCCAACACTTCAAGCATGCTTGAACGCAGCATTCTTGTGATTTCGGCACTCAATCGAATTCCTACTGCAATCGCAGGCAAAATCATTAACATCATACTCTGTTTAAAATCCTTCCATGGCTCTACATAACCTGAAGGTGCAAGCCATCCAAGCGAAATTGAAAAGACGAAAATGAGCAATATTCCTAAGAAAAATGGAGGAACCGAAACCCCTGACAATGCAAAAGTCGTTCCAAAATAGTCCCAGAAGGTTCCTTTTCTTGTCGCTGAAATAATACCAGCAGGGATGGCAATCAGCATCGCAATAATAAATGACATGATCGACAGCTGAATCGTAACCGGCAGCTTCTGAAGCAGCACTGTCAGTACGGGGGTATTATCCTTTAAAGAGTTTCCGAGGTCCCCCTGGATGACATTTGTTATCCAGTTAAAATATTGGACATAAAGAGGGTCGTTCAGGCCCATCTGCTCTCTTAATGCATGCAATGACTCCTCCGTTGCCTCTTGCCCTAAAATCATCCTTGCCGGGTCACCCGGAGTAAGATGCACTAAAGAAAAAACGATGATACTTACTAAAAATAAGATAACGACCATAAGGCCCAATCTACGAAGTAAAAACTTTACCACGCTGCTCCCTCCCTTTCTTCAGCTTTTAAAATACATCGGCTTGGGGACAAATCCCCAAGCCGAATCAAGTAGAATGCTTATTTAAATGAAACGTCGTGGAAGCGCATCATTTGATCCGAGATGTGTTTATAGCCCTGTAAGTTGTTTTTAAATGCCTTGTAATCCTTCTCATGGTAGATGAAAATAAACGGTACTTCTTCCTGTCCCAGCTCAGTTGCTTTGCTGTAAATTGCCTTACGCTCTTTTTGATCCGTTTCAACACGAGCCTGTTCTAACAGCTCGTCCATTTCCGGATTAGAATAACCGTAGTTGATTGAGCCGTCCGTGTGGAATAGCGCGTAGATGTTGCCATCTGGATCTGTTCTTCCGCTCCATCCCAAACGTACTGCATCAAATTTGAAGTTATCCATGTTATCAAGCATCGTTCCGAATTCAACGATTTCAAGCTTAACCTTGATTCCGGCTTCTGCAGCCATTGATTGGATCATTTGCGAGATTTGTTCTTCAACCGGTTTAGGAGAAAGCTGTAATGTAAATTCGAATCCATCAGGATAACCTGCTTCAGCCATGATTTTCTTGGCTTGTTCAACATTCTTTTTTGTCGGCTTAAGTTTATCGTCATATGCCCAAGTTCCAGGAGGGATGGCTCCTGCAGCTTGTACACCAGTATCGCGAAGAGCAACTTTTATAATTGCTTCACGGTCAATAACTAGGTCTAATGCCTGGCGAAGTGCTTTATTATTGAATGGTTCACTCTTATGATTCAAATATAGACCCTGAAAGCCGAGTGCCCCTGTTTCAGATAATGTAAGGTTTGAATCATTCTTCAACTTCTCGACATCCTTCGGTGGTACCTTGCTTATGATGTCAACACTGCCTGAAGTAAGGTTAGTCAGCCTGACATTTTCATCTGAATATGGACGATAAACGATTTTTTCAAACTTTGGTGCACCGTCCCAATAGTCTGCATTTTTCTCTACCTCGATTTTGTCTTGCTTAACTCGGGAAACAAATTTGAAAGGACCTGTACCAACAGGAGAGTTGGCAAAATCTTTGCCTTTCTCTTTTACTGCTGTAGGTGAAACCATCATACCTGCACGGTCAGACAACGCTGCAAGGAATGGACTGTATGGTTCGGAAAGGACAACCTTCAATGTTGTTTCATCAACCACTTCAATTTTTTCGATTGATGATAATTCAGATGCACGAGGCGAGCCTGCATTTGGATCCATCATGCGCTCAAAATTGAATTTAACTGCTTCTGCATTAAACGGAGTTCCATCATGGAATGTAACTCCCTTTTGTAAAGTGAATGTATATGTTTTTCCATCTTCTGAAATATCCCATTTTTCCGCTAGCATAGGAACAAAGTTAAGTTCTTCATCCACGTCAACCAACTTGTCATAGATACTATGGAATACTTGACGGTCAACTGCTGCTGTAGAGAAATGAGGATCCAGCTGTGGCGGGTCATCATCGAGACCGACTACTAATTCTGTTTTGTCCGTTTTTGCAGGAGCACCCGCAGTCGTTGCTTCCCCCCCTTCTGAACTGGAAGAATTACTATTGTTACAACCAGTCAGAAATAAAAGAACACTCATAAATATTGCTGCGAACACTTTAACTTTCTTACTCATTTTTGCTTGTCCCCCTTTTTGTAAAACAGCTTCCCTAACATAAGTACGCTAAAGGTAACATAAGACTACTTTATGAAAGCGTTTCACTGAATTTAATATCATTTCGAATTTCGTATTATTATAATACAGGTATTTTAAAAAATCTATATAATATTCAGAAAATATTAAAATATTTTTATTAATATAATTTTCTGCGTTTTTTTCCAGTTTCCGTTGAAAATGTTATCAATTGTAAGCTAAGATGAATTTACAAACGATTTCAAAAGAGTGGTGTTTAAATGGTAATCGATGAAACGGATCGAATGATACTTCAACTATTATCCGAAAATGGGAGAATGTCTTATGTGGACATTGGCAAACAGTTGAATCTATCAAGAGTATCAATACGGGAAAGAGTCAATCAATTAATCGAAGATGGTGTGATCGAGAAGTTTTCTGTTGTCATCAATTCGGAAAAAGTAGGGAAATCTGTTTCTGCATTTTTCGAAGTAGATTGCGAGCCTTCCTCGCTCGTGAGGGTTGCCGAGACACTTGCGAATAATCCAAGTGTGGCCAGCTGCTACCAGATGACAGGTCCAAGTACATTACATATGCATGTTCTAGTAGAGGATTTTATAAGGTTGGAAAATTTCATCAATGAGGAACTCTACAGCTTGGAGGGTATCACCAGGGTAGAAAGCCATATTCTGCTTAGAAGATTCAAGAGCCGTACCGGCTTGAAATTGTAAATTCAAAAAAGACACGGACATATTGTCAGTGTCTTTTTGCTTTTACAATAAAGGGATTGCTCGTCTGAACTAGTCTTGGCTGAGGAAGTTCCTGAACCGATATAATTTAAAATTCAGAAGTCGATTTTTACGATTTTATAAAAAGAAAACCAAAATCTGTGATGCCACCGCAACTGATATTAGCGCAAATGGGTACGCGGCTGCGTAGGCGATCGCGGGATCTTCGGAATCCATCAACTGGTTGGTGGCTCCAAGTCCAGGTGTACTTGTCATCCCGCCGCAGAGTGCGCCTAATGAGTGAATGATGCTGAGTCGGAAAAGCTTTCTTGCAATGAAAAAGCCGGCTACGACTGGCAGAATTGTAATGATCGCACCGCCGATGACAAGGTTGAAGCCTTCCTGCTGGATGACCTGCACGATTCCTTTTCCGGCTGTAGTACCCGCTCCGGCAAGGAATAAGACCAATCCGATATCTCGGATGACCTGGTTCGACGGCTGGTAATAGCGCGCATGAATCGGACCGAGTTTTCCAAAGTGACCGATGATTAGAGCGATGAACAACGGTCCGCCGGCGACGCCGAATGTTATCGTGCCGAGCTTCGGAAAATGAAACGGAATCATACCGGCCAGCACACCTAGCAGCAACACTAAGCTCAGAGACAAGATATGGATATTGGTAACTGTCAGTTTCTTTCTGCTAAACAGCTTTTCTACATCATCCAGACGGTCTTCACTGCTCACAAGCGTCAGGACGTCGCCACGTTCAAGGCGCCATTTGGAGCTCTGGTTGAATTCAAAGCCACCCCGTTCGATTCTGGTAACTGTTACACCGTATGTGCGCCTTAATTCAAGCTCCTTGATTGTCTTCCCAATCAATTCCAGGGCATCGACAGTGACCTTGCGAAGCTCCACATTGTCTTGATTCTTGAAATTGGACTCGACTTCCCTGCCGATATCCTCACACAGTCTCTTCAAGTCACTCGGTAGACCGACAGCAACAAGCCTGTCCCCCACCAGGATTACCGTATCATTCAGGGCAATGATATTCCTGTCCCCGCGGATGACGCGGCTGATGACGACCGTATTATATTTATTGAACTCCAGCTCTTTTAACGTTCTTTTATTAATAGAAGAATCCGTGACCTCGATTGTCATAACTTCAGGCGACTCATCATTGCGCACAGGTCCCGATTTCTTTTTCAAGTCCTCCGCCAAATCCACTTTGAGTACGCGAGGCAAGAGCTGCACGAACAGCACAACCGCCAGCACTCCGAATGGATAGGCAATACCATAGCCGACAGACGCGAGTGGGTCGCCTGTTGCCTGAAGTGCAGCTGCTAATCCTGGTGTACTTGTCAGCGCCCCCGTCATAATCCCGATGCTTAATGCCGGTGACAGGTTAAACAGCTTGGATACGACAATCGTTGTAACCGATGCGACCAGGACAATCAATAAACTGATGATGCCAAAGACAATCCCGCTCGTTTTCATCATACGGAAAAAGCGCGGTCCGGCAGACAAGCCGACGGCCACAATAAATAAGCCGAGACCCAGCTGCTGGATGACCGGCGACACCTGATAGCCGAAATGTCCGAACACCATTGCCGCCAGCAAGACACCAGACGTACCGAGGCTAAGTCCCCGTATTTTAATTTCCCCCAGCGCCGAGCCAAGAAATAAGATGACAAATAGTAAAATTAACGGTTCATCAAGCAAACCAATTATGCCGTCCACAGATGATTCCTCCAAATGAGTGCGTTTGTGAAAATCTATACAATTTAGAATATCACGATGCCTACACTATTCATAACCAGACAGTGACGAAATTAGTACAAAAACAACACCTGGCTGTTGAAAACGGTTTCTTCTATAAAAAAACAATACTTTTAATGCGTTTTCCTCAAAGAAGGGAGTTGTAAACGGCCTTATTGGCTCTCAAACAGTAGGACTAGTTTTAAATCACTATTTTTCAGCGGAGAAATCACGTTGCTCTACTTTCGCATAGCTGAAATATAAATTTATATAGCGACTTTTCCTTTTTTATAGCGACTTAATCTTTTTTATAGCGACTTTTCTCTTTTTATAGCGAATTGGTTAAAAACGCGCTTTTTTACCAATTGAAAAGAGACCCATCGCTGAGTCTCTTCTAATTAAATCACTTCATAAACATCCTGGGAGGATTCTAAAATATGATCTGGTTTAGGCTGGCCGATTTTGGCTTTATGACCGGCGATATGGTCGGGATGCTTCTCCCAGTTCTTCCAGTCCTGCTGTGATTTCCAGCTGATCATGACCATGACTTCTTCATCGCCACGGCGGCTCTTTTTAACGAGAACCTGTTTATCTAGAAATCCCGGCTGCTGCTCGATTAGCATGCCTTTTTTCGAAAAGCGTTCAATCACCTGGCTGGAATGTCCTTCTTTTACTAGTATTCGCTTAATTTGATAGAACATTATAATGCCGACCTCAATTCATCGATCATGGACTGCATTGACTGCAGGCCGCCGCCGCTCAAGTACCAGTTTGTACCGTCAAGGTAGATGACTTTACCGTTTTTGAAGGCATCCGTCTTTTTCACAAGTTCATTTTCGATTGTTTCCTTTGCGCCGACTTCGCCACCTACAGCTGCGGTACGGTCAATGACAAACAGGATTCCAGGATTCTTCTCAAGGACATATTCGAACGTGATGCTCTGGCCGTGAGTGGATGCTTCGATATTTTCATCTGCCGCCTTGAAGCCGAATACATCGTGTAGGAAACCATAACGGGATCCGGCACCATAAGCGCTGACTTTGCCTTCATTCGCCAGCACAAGCAATGCTTTCTCTTCTGCAGCTGAAGCCTCTTTATTGATTTCATCTATGCTCTTATTGACTTCCGCTAATTTTTCCGTCACAACTTCTTCTTTTTCAAAAATATCACCAATCAGTTTCATGTTCTTTTCAAAGGATTCCATGTACTTTGTATAGTCCATGCCAACGAAAACAGTTGGCGCGATTTCCGCGAACTGGTCGTACAATTCAGCCTGTCTTGCAGAAATGAAAATGACATCTGGCTTCATTGCGTGGATGGCTTCAAAATCAGGTTCTTTCAAGCTTCCCACATTCGTATATTCCTTGCCAGCGTATTTCTCAAGGTATTCAGGAACGATTGCCTGTGGAACGCCTGTAACCTCAACACCTAGCTCATCAAGGGTATCAAGCACACCGAAATCGAAAACGACTACTTTTTCTGGATTCTTTTTGACAGTTGCTTCTCCATACTCATGCTTGATGGTCATTTCCTTCGCTTCATCTTTTCCTGAAGCTGCAGTTGTTTTTGTTTTTTCCTCGGAACCACATGCTGCCAATGCAAATAACATCGCTAAAACAAGTGCTAATAAACTAAGTTTTTTCATAGTTAAACTCCCCTTTTACTAAGAATTAAAATAAACGCAGATCCGGCAATTATTCATTTCCTGGATTGGAATATCCATATCGTAAATTTCTTTTAGAGCATCAGATTGGATGATTTCCCTAGTTGGGCCATCCTTGACAACTTTTCCATCCTTTAACGCAACGATGCGGTCCGAATAGACGGATGCAAAATTGATGTCATGCAGGACGATGACGACGGTTTTACCAAGGTCATCGACAAGCTGGCGAAGTATTTTCATGATCTGGACGGAATGCTTCATATCCAGATTGTTCAACGGTTCATCAAGCAAGATGTACTCAGTATCCTGGGCAATGACCATTGCGATGAACGCACGTTGCTTCTGGCCGCCTGACAGCTCGTCGAGATAACTGTCCTGCATTTCGGTAAGGTGCATGTACTCGATCGCCTGGTCGACGAACCGTTCATCCTCCTCAGTCAGCCTCCCTTTCGAATAAGGGAACCTTCCGAATGAAACCAGCTCGCGGATCGTCAGACGGACATTCATGTAATTTGACTGCTTCAAGATTGAGACGACCTTGGAAAATTCATTCGACTTCATCTTCCGGACATCATTCTGGTCTATGAGAACTTCTCCGGAGTCAGCATCGAGCAGCCGGCTGACCATTGAAAGCAGCGTCGACTTTCCGGCACCATTGGGCCCGATGAACGAGGTGATTTGCCCGCGTTGGATATTGACCGTCACATCCTCGACGACACTCTTTTTTCCGTAAAATTTGGACAGTGAACGAACTGATATCATGTTGATCGACTCTCCTTCAGCAGTAAGTAGATGAAATATACGCCACCGACGAAATTGATGATGACACTAAGCGTGGTGGAGAATGTGAAGACTCTTTCCACGATCCATTGGCCGCCAACAAGAGAAATCACGCTGATTAAAATCGCTCCACTGATCAGGACGCTGTGCTTGTAAGTTTTGAAAGCTTGATAGGATAGATTTGCTACAATCAAGCCTAAAAAAGTTAGCGGTCCTACCAGAGCGGTGGAAATCGAAATGAATACGGCAACGAGCACCAGCATTTTTTTTACAATAGAATCATAGGAAACCCCAAGGTTAATCGCATTTTCCCTGCCCAGCGACAGCACATCGAGATAATTTGTGAACCTCCAGGCATAAATGATCAGCAGGACAATCAGGCCGATCGCCAGCCATACCAGGTCGGTGTTGATATTGTTGAAGCTAGCAAACATCCTGTCCTGGACAACCTGGAATTCGTTCGGATCGATCAGCACCTGCAAGAATGTCGTAATGCTCGAGAAAAAGGTTCCGACAATGATTCCCACTAGCAGCAAAAAGTAGATTGGTTGATTCCCTTTTTTAAAAAGAAGCCGGTAAAGCAGCAAGGCGAACACAACCATGATGGCCACTGTTAAAATGAAGTTCAACTGTTTATTGACGACTGTCACATGACCAGAGCCGAGGAAGAAAATCAGTACTGTCTGCAGCAGCATGTAAAGCGAATCAAGTCCGATTATGCTCGGTGTCAGGATGCGGTTGTGGCTGATTGTCTGGAAAACGACGGTTGAATAGGCGATTGCCACTCCGGTGATGATCATTGCCGCCACCTTCATCGCCCGCTTCGGCAGGGCATAATCAAAGCTGCCATTCAGGTCATGGAATAAATACAGCATGCTCGCACCAATGGCGAGCAATGCCAGGAGGAGTAGTTTAACTGAGTTACGCATATGCCTTCCTCCTAAACAACAGGTACAAGAAAATTCCGCTGCCGATGACGCCGACCATCAGGGAGATGGAAATCTCATAAGGATAGATCAGCACGCGGCCCAGGATGTCCGTTACCAGGAGAAAATTCGCTCCCAGTAAAGCCGTATGCGGCAATGTTTTTTGCAAATGGTCACCTTTGAAAATCGAGACGATATTCGGGATAATCAGCCCGAGGAACGGAATCATTCCGACCGTAAGCACGACTGTGGCCGTAATCAGAGCGACAAGGATCAATCCAATGTTGACGACCCGTTTGTAGGCGAGCCCCAGGTTCTTCGAAAAATCTTCTCCCATTCCCGCCACCGTGAAGCGATTGGCGAATAAATAGGCAATCACGAGGATGGGAATGCTTATGTACAACAGCTCATAGCGCCCCTTCATGATCATCGAAAAATCACCCTGCAGCCACGCGGACATGTTCTGGATGACATCTGCTTTGTAAGCAAAGAATGTCGATATGGATGATAGGATATTACCCAGCATCATCCCGACAAGCGGAATGAAAATCGCATCCTTGAACTTGATCCGGTCAAGGATTTGCATAAACAAAAACGTTCCCGCCAGTGCGAACACAAATGCAATCAGCATTTTCTCAATCGTGGACGCGTTTGCAAAAAACAGCATCGAAATGAGAATGCCCAATCTCGTAGCATCAAGCGTGCCCGCCGTTGTCGGCGACACGAACTTATTTCGGCTCAGTTGTTGCATGATCAGCCCGGCGATGCTCATCCCTGCCCCGGCGAGCAGGATGGCAATCAGCCGCGGCACCCTGCTGATCAGGAAAATTTCCGTCTCTTCCGATTGAAAATCAAGCAGTTCCAGAGGTGTGATTCTGCTTACTCCTACAAAGAGAGAAAGCATTGAAAGTATGAACAAAGATGTAATCAAGTAACGCTTTTTCATGGCCATGCTCCTAATTTATCGATAGATAATGATAATCATTATCAGTTAACCTATTTAAATATTAAATCTTCTTTATAACAAAAGTCAATGATTAATTGAGAATTTTTTCAATTAGATTGGAAGTTGATGGGATATTGTCGTGGAATTATCAAAATCACAGGTGGGTTATCCAGCAGATGTATTGGTGTCGTAGATTTTTAGGTAAGGAATGCCTGATCACACCGCCACTGGGCAAAAGCGTGTTAAGTTGATCAGGGTGCTGACAGCTTTTCGGGCTTTTCCTCCAAACCTGTCTGAAGTTAGCCTGTGTTCTGACAACTTTTCTATCATTTACTCCAAACCTGTCAGAAGTTGGCTGATCTTCTGACAGCTTTTCTATCTTTTCCCCCAAACCTGTCTTAAGTTGGCTGATCTTCTGACAGCTTTTCTGGTTTCTCATCCAAACCTGTCTTAAGTTGGACGATCTTCTGACAGCTTTTCTGCCTTTTCCCCCAAACCTGTCTGAAGTTGGACGATCTTCTGACAGCTTTTCTGCCTTTTCCCCCAAACCTGTCTGAAGTTGGCTGATCTTCTGACAGCTTTTCTGCCTTTTCCCCCAAACCTGTCTGATGTTGGCCGATCTTCTGACAGCTTTTCTGGCTTTTCACCCAAACCTGTCTTAAGTTGGCCGATCTTCTGACAGCTTTTCCAGCTCTTCCGCGAAACTTGTCCCAAGTTTTATCTGCAAACGAAAAAAAGCCCCTATTAGGAGCTTATATCCAATGACTTTTCCAACAGCTTTTGATGCCTGATTTCAAATTTGTGGATGTGGTTCAATTCTTCAAGCAGGTCGTGAATCGAGACCAGTTCGTAATAGATGATGGTTTCTTCGGAGAACCGGTGGGAGTAAGCTTCCCGCCCATCTACCTCATGCCTCAATAAATCCAGCAGTTCTTTTACAATAACATCGTGAGATTCATCCATCGCAAAATCGGGATGGTGGAACGCGGACTTGATCGATTTTACCATGTCTTCGACTATCTGTGCTTTTTCCTCAGGCAGGTGCATCGAGGGGAGCGAAACGAGATTTCCGACATGATAATGGACCTGTCTCAAAATCGTCAGCTTCTTAAATTCATAATGGATGTTCCGCATATTCTTCCGGTCGAATTGGTGCAGCTTCCATTCTTTCTTTTGGTGCTTGCATAGTGTTTCAATAGCTTCCATGTCTTTCAGGATTCTTTGAAAATCTGACCTTGTTTCCCGGTGCAAAGGCTGATGTCTTGTGATTTCCGTTCCCCTGCCTTCTATCAGGTCCCCTGTCTCTACAATCAATTGCTGGATTTTTGCTTTGATTGATTTTGAATAATCAGGACGGATGACGAGCAGGTTTACCAGGGTCGACACCGTTAGCCCGGTTAAAGTCGTTCCGAGACGGATGAAAAAGTTGGACAAATAGTGATCCTGGACAGTCGAAATCATCGCCACCCCCGTCAGGACCGCTACCAGCGCCCCGTCCTGGAGGTGCAGCCTATGGCAGGCAATGATGGTTGCGACGGCAACAAGCATATAGGTTAGCGGGCTGTCTCCAAACGCAAAGTTGAAGACAACGGAAAAAGCAGCTCCAATCGCCGATGCAGGAAATCGTACATATGCTTTTTTTATCGAATCAGCCGCGGTCGGTTCAATCGTCACAATCGCTGTGATCACGGCGAACATCGGCGGCCAGCCTAACAGCTCACAAATCAAAGCCGTGATGAAGACAGCAATCCCCGTTTTAAGAACCCTTCCTCCGACAAAATTAAATTTTTTAAGTATAGCCATTTTGCATTCCTCATTTAAAAATACTCTTACTATCATTATACCGTATGGGAACCAGATACGAAAAAGAGCCCCTAATAATAGGGACTCCTGAATTAGTTGATCACATATCCGTCTCCGGTGACCTCAGTATCAGCTGGGACAGTTACATAGATGAATTCCATTCCTTGCATCATTCCATATCCGCCGTTGAACTGCTCTCCTTCTTCGGAAAACTGCGTAAATGGAAATGCGTTCTTGTACTTAACAAGCTTGATATTCACATGTTCAGGAGGATAGATTTTCAGAGTAGAATCACTTAGTTCTACCTCTGGTGATTTAAAGCGGTCGGTTATATCAATATTGTCCATATAGGAATAAGTTGAATAATGGGTCACTTCTACTTTCCCCTCAAGAGAATCCACCTTCTCAATGAAAATCATAACATTCTGTCCCATAAACTTTATGTCCAGAAGCTGATCATTGAGAGGAAAATCCCATGATTTTTTTTGGGTAAGTCCTTCCGCTTCTTCAATCCTTCCAGATTCGACTACAGAATAAATATCGTTATTCAATCTATCGTTTTCTTCAATTTCTTTATCAGTCAGGTACTCAGCTTCTAATGCATCTTCAACAGGCACCATGAATGATAGAATCCCCGCCACCAGCAGGATAATGATGTATCCAGCAAAAACCTTTGTGATGCCGCTTCCGCTCATGAACCTAGCACCGAAGAATCTATTTGAAAAACTCCCGAAACTGACCATCAGCAGGATGATAAAGAATAATAGAAAGATTATACTCATTTCCTCACCTCCAGGCTGTTCGAAATCCAGGCCGCTATTCCGTAAGCAAGCGCGGATGTGAGCAGCACCTTTAACATAAACAGCAGAAAAGATGTTTCTAACACAAAAATTTGCCCGATATCAATCACAAGGGTAGACTCGCTTGCCAGGAACACATTTAAAAACAAACTTCCGAAAAGGAGCGCAGGAAGGATGATAATGAAAGCCTTGTTCCTCTGTACCAGCATTCCAACCAGGTAGCCAAGCGCTGTGAACAGGAACAGATAAAGAATCGTAGCAGCCAGGCCTTCTGCCATTTGCAGCATTGTTATTGGCTGGCTTTCGATGAATTCCCGGTCTTTCTGGAACAGAATCGCCAGCTTCAATGATTGGCTTGCGAGCACGAATGTAGCTCCACCGATGACACTTGCCCATCCAAGGAACAGGATATTCGATAAATGACTGCTCAGCCTGTTGGCCACAAACGAGTAATCATCAAAACGATAAGCCTGGGTGGTGACGACGATTGCTGAGATGAAAGCCCAGATCATCATAAAAGCGAGGATGATATTGCCAGAATAATAGTTCATATCATAGCTGAAAGTTTCCGATCCTCCGCCTCCGCCTCCTTCTCCGCCAAGCGAAAAAAGAATCCCGATAATCTGCAGCATCATCAGCGACGTGAACATCCCACGGTAAGATTTCATTTTAAAACGAAACTGCTTTTTCACAACATCCCAAAGGCTAACCTTTGTTAAATACATCATCAATCCCGCCTTTCTCCTGGCTCGTCAGGTACAGACATAGGTCCTCGTTCGAAATCGTCGAGAATTCCAGGTTGTTCTTCATCGCTGAAGCAATCTGGTCATCGGATAAATCATTACGGATTACCGCATATAACCTTCCGAATTCGGTAGTACTTTTATGAAACACCTCATGGCCTCGGAGCCAGTTCTTAATCGCTTCTTCTTTTCCGCTGACAACCACAGCATACTCGCGAAGTTCTTCAATCGGCATATGCAAAAATTGCTTTCCATCCTTTAGTAGCAGTATGTCTTCAAGGATATCCTCTACCTCGTTCAAGTGATGGCTTGAGATGATGATCGTCCGGGGATTCGCGATGTAGTCCTTCAAGAGAGCACGGTAAAAATCCTTCCTGACTCCCGCATCCATTCCGTTTGTTGGTTCATCGAATATAGTCAGCGGACAGCGGGCCGCGAGTCCGATAATTGCGTTGAATGTATTCTTCATCCCTTTTGATAATCCGTCATGATTCTGCTTTGGATTCAGACCGAAATAATCAAACAGGTTACGCGCAAGCTTCATATCCCAGTTGTGATAAAAATCGGCTGCTGATTCCAGCAGTTCCTCGAGATCTAATGCGGCTGGCAAATTCATGTCATTATCAATCATGATCATGTTGGCAGACACCGTTAGATTATTGAATGGATTCTCTCCAAACACTCTAACCTCACCTGAACTCTCGCGCATGAAACCTGCAGCGATTTTCAGCATCGTCGTCTTCCCTGCTCCATTCCTGCCAATCAGACCGGTGATCTTATTTTCACCGAGGGAAAACGAAAGGTTATCCAAAGCTTTTTTCTTCCCATATGTTTTTGTTACACATTCGAACTCCAGCACACTCATCATGAATCCCCCTTCATATCCCGTTTGGCTTCCTGGATCATCTCGATCAATTCCTCTTCCGTCACCTGGAGGTGCTCCGCCTCCCGCACCAACTCAGCCACCAATGACTTCAATGTCTGGTTCCTCCGTTTCGCCATGATAATTTTCCTCGCATCCTCAGCTACGAACATCCCGAGACCGCGCTTTTTATAAACAATGTTTTCATCTGCCAAAATATTCAACCCTTTTGCCGCTGTCGCTGGATTGATATTCAGCATTTCCGCAAGCTGATATTGTGAATAAACCTTCTCATCCTTCTTGATACTCTCGCTGAGAATCTCCGTTTCCAGCCACTCGGCGATTTGGACGTAAATCGGTTTCATGCTATCTGAATTAAGAATCAACCCCGCACCTCCTCTAACAGGTTACATAGTGCATTACTGTTGTAATGTACTATACATCATATTATGCTAGATAACAAGGGAAATTTACCACTTTTTAGAAAAAATTTGGAGGTTTAAAAAAAATCGATTAATTGAATGAAGCAGGATTCTAGCGGGAGAAGATGCGGTTTGTGCGAATTTATTGTAAGTGGCAAGAATTCACCATATAAAAAACCCCCTCGATTCCACGAGAGGGCACATCCTATAACACTTTTGTTTTTTCAAGAGGACTTTCCAGCTTCATAAGTTCAAGTTTCATTTTTTCCGTTTCAAGCAGGTAGTTTTCATGTTTCAATCTTTCAAGCTCAATTTCGTCTTTAATCATGTTGTGTTTGATTTTGGCTACTCTTTGATAATGGCTGGTTACGATGGCGACAAGCGGAATCGAGAATACCATTATGACCGTAATCGTTCCTGTCATGGAACTTCACTCCAAATCTATCATGATTTTACTTATATCATAGCAAAAACAGGAAAAATAAACCAACCCTAAACAGAAGTTTCAAACTGGACTTTATGCAGGTTCGCGAAGATTCCGCCCTGTTCAATCAGCTCATCATGGCTGCCTTCTTCAGCAATTCCGTCCTCTGTCACGACGACAATCCTATCCGCGCTTCTGATTGTTGCCAGCCTGTGTGCGATGACTAGCGTTGTCCGGTTCTTGGATAATTCTCCGAGAGCTTTTTGGATGATTCTTTCTGTCTCGGTATCTAGTGCGGAGGTCGCTTCATCAAGAATCAGGATCGGCGGATTCTTCAGGAACATACGCGCAATCGCAATCCGCTGCTTCTGTCCTCCCGACAGCTTCAGTCCGCGTTCCCCGATCTGCGTTTCATAGCCATCCGGCAGGGCAGCGATGAAATCTTCCAAATGCGCTTGTTTAGCGGCTCTGACGATATCCTCATGTGTTGCCCCGAGTGAACCGTAGGCAATATTCTCACGCAGCGTTCCTGTAAAAAGAAATACATCCTGCTGGACAATCCCGATTTGCGAGCGCAACGATTTCTTCGTCATCTCGCGGATATCGATGCCATCGATCGTGATACTGCCGCTATTCACATCATAAAAGCGAGGAATCAATGAACAAATCGTCGTTTTCCCTGCACCAGAAGGTCCGACGAACGCGACCGTTTCCCCATGACGAATTTTCAAATCGATTCCTTCCAAGACAGGTTTGTTTTCATCATAGCTGAATGTAACATCCTTGAATTGAATATCCCCTTTCAAAGCAGGAACCTCAATCGCATCTTCCCGGTCCTCGACATCAGGACTCTGGTCCATCAGCTCGGTAAACCGTTTGAAACCTGCCATCCCTTTCGGATATAACTCAAGTATTGCACTGATTTTATCAATCGGCTTGAAAAGTACGTTCACATAGAGGACGAATCCGACCAGTTCTCCATAACTCAGAGTTCCGCTAAAGCTTAGCCACGCCCCATACACCAGGACTACAAGGATAATCAGCCTTGTCAGCATATAGATGCCAGATGAACTGAAGGACATCACCTTATAGGCAGTCAATTTAGCACGACGGAACTTGCGGTTATTCTTTGTGAATCTCTCAATCTCAAAATCTTCATTTGTAAAAGACTGGACAACCCGGACTCCGGACACGCTGTCCTCAACCCTGGCATTCACATCGGCAATATCTGTGTACATATTTTTCCATGCCGCGTTCATCTTCAGGTTTGAATAGGTAATCAGCCAGATCAGAAACGGCACGATGATCATCGTCGTCAATGCGAGGTTGACGTTGATCGTCAGCATGATCCAGAACGCGCCGACAAAGGTCATCACCGCGATGAATAAATCCTCCGGTCCATGGTGCGCCAGCTCTCCCAGATCGAAAAGGTCATTGGTGATCCGGCTCATGATATGTCCCGTTTTCGTATTATCGAAAAAGCGGAACGATTGCTTCTGCACATGCTGGAACAGCTGCTGCCTCATGTCCGTCTCAATATTGATCCCCAGCTTATGGCCCCAGTAATTGACGATGAATTGAAGCAATGTGCTAATGATATACAACAGCAGCAAACCGATGCTTACACTGACAATCATGTTCCAATTCCCGCCAGGCAATAACGAATCAATAAACCATTGCACAGCGAGCGGAAAAGCTAGCTCCAACAAAGCAACAATTACCGCACTGCTGAAGTCAATGATGAATAACCGCCGATGAGGGCGGTAATAAGTAAAGAATCTCCGTATCATTTTCCTATCTCCTTTAATATCTTCAAGTGATTATATGCCAAGGAGTGTCACTATTTCAATAATTTTGAAAAAATAAACACAGAGGATATTTCTTCAATACACGGTTATTTTTACTAAATATTGGACAGTTTATAGAAGAATCGAACTGCGGTTGAGGTGAATACATAATTGATTTCAAGAAAACATTTCCTGTTTAATGTAATAATCATTGCCGTTCCATGGCTGTCTTTATTGTTCATCGGCAAAAGAAGCTTTAAGCGGTTCTCTTTTGCTGGTATTTTTATTATTGTTTTTGAGATTGTTAACCATTTGTATGGTCACAAACGGAGATGGTGGAAGTTTTATAATAAACGAAAGTCTTTCCTGAGGGATGAACTTCCATTTAGCATCGGACCATATATGCCGCTTTCAATGTGGCTGCTCAAGTACTCGTTTGGGAATTTCAAAAAGTTCATTACGCTAAATGCGGTTGCTGACGCGATTTTTGCTTTCTTTTTCATTGATGTACTCAAAAAGCTAAAAATCATCAGGCTGAACAATTTGAGCCACCTTCAGTTCTTTTTCTACCTGCACTACAAAGCTTACTTACTGTATGGGGTACAATACCTGTTTGAGAAAATGCGGGGCTATAGATTGTACATGTAAGGTCAAAACCGCAATGTAAAACGGCCATATGCAAAAAACGCTCCGGGCTACAATGCCCGGAGCGTTCGTTTTTTATGAAGGAACAAGGACTCCTTCAAGTTCTCGATTAATTTCTTTTGAGCGGTTTGCCGCATGGTTGACTGCCTGGGAGATTGCCGTACCGCCGTTGTACTTTCTCAACGCGTTCAAACCAGATGCTGTCGTTCCATTTGGAGAGGTCACATTTTTCCTGAGGACCTCTGGTGTTTCGTCTTTTTCGATGATCATTTTAGCTGCACCAAGGATTGTCTGGGCAATGATTTCACGGGCCATTTTTTCGTCCATGCCGTTTTCCCTGCCGACACGCTCCATATGCTCCATCAAGTAGTAAAAATAAGCAGGGCCGCTTCCGGCAAGGCCTGTGAAGATATCCATCTGCTCCTCTTCAATCAGGAACACTTTGCCCATGCTGCTTAAAAGATCTTTTACATCCTCGATGTTTTCATCCGTTGTGTGTACTCCTGGAGAAATGGCAGTGGCTGATTCCTGGATCATGCTTGATGTGTTCGGCATGACTCGGACAACCTGCTGGCCATCTTTAAGGTTATCTTCCATAAAACCTGTTGAAATACCTGCCAGAACGGACACGACCACCTGACCAGGCACTAATTTATCCTTCAAAGCCGCAAGTGCTCCCGCTGCTCCTTTTGGCTTCATCGCTAAAATAAACATATCGATATCTTCATAAGGCAGTTCAGCCTGGGGCATCGCATTGATTCCATATCTGGATTCCAATCGCTCCAGTTTCGCTGCATTGCTCTTGTTCGTAACATAAACATTTTCCGCACGCATTTTACCTGACTTTACTACACCTGAAATCATTGCTTCCGCCATGGATCCGGCACCTAAAAAAGCTACTTTTTTATGTTTTAACAACCGCATTCACCTCATAAAAGTTTATTTCCGTTCACATTTTATCAACGTTACCTATAGTAACATCCTCAGAATGAGATTCAAGGATATGAAGCCAATTCGGGAGCATACTGGCGAGATAGTGAATGAAAGCGGAAACATTTGGACTTAGTCGCGTATTTTGTACGGATAAACGGCTTAAATCCTCATTCATGCTAAAATATGGAGAGATATAAGGATTCAAAATTTTAATAACCATCTTGAATTTTACGTGTCGCTTCGTAATCTCTAGGTGCATCACATCTTCTCGATAAAAGTCCCAAAACCAAGTGGAATATGAAAAAGAACAATCAAAACTGAGGAAGGAGAGCGAAATGAAATTAAGAGAAAAAATCAACAGCCTTCCTTTGACACCCGGTGTCTACCTGATGAAGGATCAAACAGGAACAATCATCTATATTGGAAAGGCAAAAAGTCTTAAGAAGCGAGTCCAATCCTATTTTCATAAATCAGCAGCCCACCCTCAAAAAATCAGGAAATTGGTCGCAAACATCCACGATTTTGACTATATCCTTACTGATACAGAATTTGAGGCTTTCTTGCTTGAATGCCAGCTGATCAAAGAATTAAAACCTCTTTTCAATAAAAAAATGAAAAGTCACCTGGCATATTCATATATTCAAATTGACATGGAGGGGCCATATCGAAAAATCTCCATCACACAAAATAGAACGGATAAGGACGGCGTCATGTACTTTGGTCCGTACACAAGCCCAATCTATGTAAAGAAATCAATTGAAGATATGAAGGAGTATTTTAAAATAAACTGCCTCCAGCCCTTTAAAGGTTCTCCGTGCCTGAATTATTTTCTTGGCCAGTGCAATGGCTTGTGTTTAGGAGGAAATGCTGTCAAACAATACAATGAGGTGGTGGACACCATCATTTCATTGCTTAAGGGGGATGACTCAGGAATCATTGAGGGATTAAGAGAGAAAATGCAGCACGCTGCCAGTGAATATCAATATGAGGCAGCCTCAAAATTCAGGAATTACATTAAATCCTTTTCAGTCCTTTTATATAAAGAAACCGTCGTTCAGTTTACCGAAGACAGTCAAAACATTGTGGCTATCGAGCGATTAATGGAGAATACAATGAAACTTTTTTTCATCAAGGGACACAAGGTCATTTTCAGCAAAAAATATACTCTGGAGATGATTGAGCAGCATTTAGAAGAAATCAGGACAAGCATTATGACCTCTTATCAAGAGTATGCAATGGGGAGATCACTCATAATTGGCAAAGCTGAGATCGATGAAGCACAGATCATCTACAGTTATTTGAGTGGAAGCAACAGCAGATTCACCGTCATTCCAGATGATTGGCTGATTATTGGCGGCAGCTATGAGAGGTTAGACAATACTTTAAAAGAATTAATAGAGATGTAAGGGCTGCCTAGGATGGCAGCCCTGTTTTGTCCCAAACGATGGAGAATGTCGTTCCCTGTTGACTGCTCTCCTTTAAAATCAGATCTGCCCCCAGGGAACGAGCAAGCATTTTACTAAAAGGAAGGCCAAGTCCAAGACCTCTTACCTTGAGTTTTTTCTTCTCACCCCGGAAGAAACGGTCAAAGACGAGTGCCTGCTCTTCTTCTGGGATCCCTGAACCTGTATCTTTTACATCAATTCTTCCCTCTGAAAGAATGAGGGATATAGTACCACCATGGCCGATCGCCTGATAGGAGTTATTCAATAGGTTTATCAAGATTTGCTGCAATCGTAATGGATCAGTCATAGCATGTATGGTGTCGTCAGGTGTGATGACCTTTAAATCAATGGGTTCATTTTGCGTGACCTGCCACTGCCTCCCGATATCCACAACGAGTTTGTTCATATCACAATTCTCTGTACGGATCGTGAAGGCACCTGCTGCCAATGAGTTGAATTCCAGCAAATCAGAAATCATGGTTTGCAATCTCTGGATTTCCCTCAGCGTGATGTCCAGGAATTCCTGGCGCTCCTCCCCTGTTACGACCCCGTCCCGCACAGCCTGGACAAGTCCGCTGATCGAGGTCACAGGCGTTTTCAAATCATGGGTCACACCAGCCAGCAGCTCAGCACGCATTTGCTCGAGCTGGGTCAAACGGCTGGTCATTTCTTTAAAAGAAGTCACGAGTTCATATATTTCAAGTTCCTTTTGGTTGGCATCAAGCTTGATGTCATAATCACCTTCACGCACCTGTGCCGCTGCCCGTGCTACACTCTGGATTGGTTTGAGGATTCTTTTCGTGAGAAGATAAATAACTACCCATCCAAGCAAGCCAAGCCCCAACAGTAAAATGAGTAACAAACGGTATTCCTGGTCGATGTTAGTCAAGTCGCCAGCATTTTGCATCACAACTACCCAGCCGGCTTGAATATCATCGATGATGATTGGCGCCTTAACAGCGTAAACATCTGTTCCATTTTCTGTGAGTCTCTTAATGGAATCCTCACTTGCAATTACCTCTGCAGGCACATTTTTTGATAGATGGCGTGGACCACCTCCACCATGCATCGGACCTGTATTCAGAACATTCCCTTCCATATCAGTAATCAAAAGCAGAGGCTGATTTTCCATTTCGAAGAATCTTGTCCGGTCTTCCATTCTACGGTCAAAACCGCTGAAATTACTGGACTGGGCGACCCGGTCCGCAGTTTCAACTGCCATATATTCCATTAACTTCAATCTGTTTTCCAGTGTCGTTTCCTTGATCCACCACACCGATCCCGCACCAAGCAAAAGAAGCCCGACAATCAGGGTTAGAAGATATCTCGTTGTCCAAAATCTCAACAATGTCACGTGCTTTTTATTTTTCGTAAACACTGAACTGATACCCCAATCCTCTTAATGTCGTGATTTCTCCCTGTGACGCGGGCCACTCCGCTAGGGATTGGCGGATTCTTTTTATCGATAGGTCCACTGCACGGTCACTTCCGTCATAATCCATTCCCCATACGCTTTCGATCAAGTCTTCTCGGGTAAATGTTCGGTTTGGCCTTTCCGCTAAAAAAATCAGCAAACTGAGATCTTTGGGAGTTAAGACAACTTTCTCTCCACCCACCGTGACAACATGGGAATCCATGTTGATTTTCAGACTGCCAAACTGTTTCATGTTTTCCGTTTCGAGCACATAGGAAGAACGGCGAAGTACGGCATTTACCCTGGCAACCACTTCTTCACCAATAAAAGGCTTGGAAATATAATCGTCCGCTCCCTGGTTCAGCCCTTTCAAACGATAATCAATGTCCCCAAGGGCAGTAAGCATGATGACCGGACATGGGCTGATTTGACGGATTTCCTTTAGAACTTCCCAGCCGTCCATTTCCGGAAGCATCACATCCAGCAGAACAAGATCCGGCTTTTGCTTAGTAAACAATGTCAGACCTTCGCTACCATCGAAAGCCTGTACAACCTCATAGCCTTCATGTTTCAGGTAAACCGCCAGCACTCTTGAGATCGTTTGTTCATCTTCTACGATTAAAATGGTCTTCATATTATCGCCACTCCCATCACTACTAGAAAGCTTTCACTCTGGTGCCCGTCATTCCGGTTCATTTTCTACTCCTTATTTTACAAGAAAAATCCCCCGCTAGATACCGGGGGATTATGACGATATTTTTAAGTTAAAACCCGTTTCCGCTACCATTCTGGTGCATGCCGCCACGACCGCCTTCACCGCGGAAACCACCTTGACCCATTCCGCCTTTGCCGCCGCCATGTCCAAACCCACTGCCTTTTCCAATGCCTTCACCATTTCCCATGCCATTACCTTTTCCGAAACCTCCGCCTTGCCCAAAGCCCATACCATGGCGTCCGAATCCATCTTCAAACAGCTCGTCAAGCTTGTCAGCATCTTTATCTCGAATCTCTTCCATTAGTTCGCGTGTATCTTTATCTGTAGTGGATATTCCAAGTTCCTTCGCCAGGTTCACGACTTTCTTTTCCTGTACTTCCTGGGAGATTTCGCCGATAGTCTTCCCGTCAATCGTGATATTCAACTCTTTTGCGTCTGCTTTTACTTTGGCGGACTGTACCTCCTGAGTTATTTCGCGGATATCCTTGCCGTCTACTGTAATTCCATACTTTTTAGCCTCTTGGTTTATAAAAGCCGCATGAACTTCCTGCTGCAGTGTCTGCAGGTCTTTACCCTCAGTGGAGACACCGAGCTCTTTGGCCTTTTTATTCAAGTTCGCTGTGCGGATTTCTTCCATTAGATTCTGAGCATCTTTGTTGTCTGTTGAGACGCCGAGTTCTTTCGCCTTATCCTTAAGGTTCTCTAAACGGATCGCATCATGAAGTGCAGCTGCATCCTTCCCATCAGTCGAGATGCCCAGGTCCTTCGCTCTATCCTTAAGATTGGCCAACTGGACTTCCTCAGCCAGCGTTGCGACATCCTTGCCATCTGTCTTGATTCCCAGTTCTTTTGCTTCATTTTTAAGGGTAGCTTCGCGAATTTCACCCATCAAGGTTTGAGCGTCTTTACCTGATGTACTGATTCCAAGTTCTTTTGCCTTTTCGATCAGTGCCTCTGAGTTACCTCCGTAAAATCCCTTATGACCAAAACCTTTACCGAAAAAGCTTTTGACAGCCGTTGCTGCTGTGCCTGTTGTACTGTCGTCATTCGCTAAAGAGGTAGTAGCATAACCTCCTAGCAAAAGTGCTCCAGCGATTGTAAATCCAATAACTGATTTCTTTTTCATATCTGACATCCTCCTACAAACCATTCTATTTTTCAGGTTCAAGATGGACATGAACCTTATACTCATAATTTACTCTGTGAATATGTCAGCAAAATGTCAGATGAGAAAAAATGAATAAAAAAATTAGATAAGCTTTAGCCGGTTGAAATAGCCGGGTTTAAGCCTACCATCATTGCTTTCTTGAAAACCTTTTATGTCCTCGAAATGTCAGATCGAATGGAAAATAAAGAAACCCGGAAATACTCCGGGATTAAACCTGTTAATTCAACTGTACTTTTTCATCGCCAATCTTGATAAACCATTTTCCTACAGCAAAACTTTCCTTCGATACTTCAAATACCTTTGTATCGGTAACAGTAATTCCTGGATTTAAGTCGCTTGCAATCTTGGCATTGTCTACATTCGTCTCGAGTGCGTAGTTAGAAGATGCATCAATATCAGAATCGTACTCTGTTCCTTCTCCATCCACCAGTCTGACACTTGGATAATCAAACATTCCGACCGGCTTCTTGGAAGTGTTCTTGATTTTATATTGGATTGCTACGAACGTACCGCCCTCAGATACCGATTTATTGATGAATTCATTGCCAACTTGATTTTTCTCTTCAAATTTTGTAACGGTGATTTCAACCTTGTCTGCTGGAACAGCTTCTCCGACTATATATAACTTTTGTTCCTTGGCAGGTGCAGATGCTGTTGCAGCAGAGCCACCTTCATTGCTTACTTCTTCTCCGCCGCCAAGTGCTGAGCCAATGATACCAAAAAGGATCAATACACCAATGAAACTCAGAATTTTATGTCTCCCGAAAAAGCTTCGCTGGTCTTTCCCGCAGTGAGGACATTTCTTCACACCTTTTGCGATTTCTTTTCCACAAGTCTTGCAGGTTCCTAAATTATTGTTTGTCATGACCATTCCTCCTGGATCTTAATTTCTACTTCATTCTCTTTTCCATAATGGATTCCGAAACTATCTCATACATGTTTTCAATGCCTTTTTCTGAGGCTTCAAATTTAAAAGAATTCTCAATATTGATTCCAAGGCTGTCAGCTTCCTTGGCGACATCGATATTCGCACCCATGAAGATGAATTCCCAGCCGTATTTTTCCTGCTGGTGCTTGATCAGCTCCTTCACTTTTCCATAAGTGAACTCACTGCTTGCGTTCTCCATGCCATCTGTCGTGATCACGAATATAACCTTGCCTGGCCGGCGGTCTTCCTTTGTTTTTGCCAGGCGGTAGCCAACATCGAGTATCGTTTTACCCACGGCATCCAGAAGTGCTGTCGTCCCGCGGACATAATAATCATCTTCTGTCAGCTTCGCCTCTTTTGCATCAATGCCGTTCCAGAGCACCTCATATTCATCGTCAAAAAGCACGGTTGTCAGTATTGTTTCGCCTGCAAGTTTGGACTGTTTTTTCACGAAAGCATTGAAGCCGCCAACAGTGTCGCTCTCCAGCCCTGCCATCGAGCCGCTCCGGTCAAGCAAAAAAATGATTTCCGTTAAATTGTTGTTCATCATCTATCATCCTCCTAGGTTGAATCTGATATAATCATATCTAGATTCATCCATATATTGGTCGCCTGTTAAGCGACATTTTAAGGAGGCTGACCCCATGCTGGATAAAAAGATATTGGCAGATTTACAGGAGTATATCGACAGTAATATGACGATCATCCTTTATGAAAAATCTGCTGGACCACTTGAGGATTATGTCCTGGAGAGTATTTCACCGCTGGAGATTGAAAGCTTCATTGCCGAGAAACGGAAGCCGACTCTGCAAAAGGTGCTGTTTGATTTTATTGATAGAAATGGCGCCGCTTCCGACGTTGAAATTTATAAAAAAGCAGGAATTGACCGCAGGCATTTTTCAAAAATCCGCTCTAACCCTGAATACAGGCCAAGCAAAAATACAGTGATCGCCCTCGCACTGGCACTTGAATTGAAGAAAAAAGAAACCGACAAGCTGTTAAGCTCTGCCGGCTACTCTTTGTCAGACAGTGAAACAGCTGACCTCGTCATTCAATTTTGTATCGAAAGAAAAATCTTTGAAATTGACCAGGTCAATTATGCCCTCGACTATTTCAGCCAGAAGCCATTGGGTGGCGTACTATAAGAAAAGCGCAAGCGCCTTGGTCAGCCCTGACAAGCGCTGGAGTTGGACCATTATCGAAGTGACCTTTAATACTTTCTCTTAAAAATAGCCTGGAGGAATAGCCTCCAGGCTTTGTTTTAATGTATGGCAATTCCGCGCTCAAAATGGTTCATGCAAGTCAATTCGATAATATAATCGTAATTTGCGATTGCTCTTTGGAGCTCAGATTTTTCATCTATAGACAGGTTTGGATTCTGCATCTTATTCGCCAGCTGCATCTGCAATGCTTCTAAATGATATTTGACTTCTTGATAGTTCATGTCCAACACCCTTTCATAAAAATGAAATCGTTTTCTTTCCTGTTTTTATTATATATCGATAACCCCTTTGGGTATCGATATATTTATTGATAATTTGTGAAACTTTTTTTAGAAATTAGCCTTTTTACACGTAGCTTCAGATTTATTTTCACAAAAGCTTCATCAGCAAACTTAAGGAGCACAATTTGTTCCATGGCTTCCCATTCTTAAATTTAAGTCGATTAGTCAGCTGTTTGAAGTATAATGAATACTATTCAGTTTATGCATATGATGATTCGTTGCGAGAATCCTATATATAGTTGGATAATACTAAATAAAAAGAGGTTTTTACATGAGTAAAAGAAGTTTTGACGATTATAACTTAAGCGACGAAATTAAACGCGCCCTCTCCGTGTTGAAATATGAATCGCCAACAGAGGTTCAGGAAGAAGTCATTCCATTAGCATTGGAAAAGCAAGATCTTGTCGTGAAGTCCCAGACTGGCAGCGGCAAAACTGCTTCCTTCGGCATTCCTGTTTGTCATTTGCTTGAATGGGAGGAAAGGAATCCGCAGGTCTTGATTTTAACACCGACCAGGGAGCTGGCTGTTCAGGTTCGTGAAGACATTACGAATATTGGAAGGTTTAAAAGAATCAAAGCGATGGCCGTATATGGGAAGGAACCTTTTGCAAAACAAAAAGAGGAATTGAAGCAAAAAACGCATGTGGTTGTTGGGACGCCAGGACGTGTTATCGATCATATCGAAAGAGGAACACTTGTATTAGATGAAATCAAGTACCTGATCATAGATGAAGCGGATGAAATGCTCAATATGGGTTTTATCAATGATGTGGAATCAATTATTGAAGACCTTCCATCAGATAGAGTAACGATGGTGTTTTCTGCGACATTGCCTAAAGACGTTGAAAATCTCTGTCACAAATATATGAAAGATCCGGTTAATATCGAAATTGCGTCAATTGGAATGACAACCAGTACGATAGACCATATGCTGATCGAAGTGAAAGAAGAAGATAAAATTTCACTACTTAAAGACATTACCGTTGTTGAAAACCCAGATAGCTGCATCATTTTTTGCCGAACGAAGGAAAATGTTGATACAGTGTTTGCACAGCTTGAGGATGCCAATTATTCCTGCGAAAGGCTTCATGGCGGATTAGAGCAGGAAGACCGCTTCGCCGTAATGAATGGCTTTAAGATGGGGAATTTCCGTTATCTAGTGGCTACCGATGTTGCTGCGCGCGGAATTGACGTCGATAACGTTTCGATAGTCATCAATTACGACGTTCCGATGGAAAAAGAGGGTTATGTCCACCGTACAGGCAGAACAGGGCGTGCCGGAAATAAAGGGAAAGCGATCACGCTTGCTACACCTTATGAAGGCAAATTCATCAGGGCAATCGAACGATACATTGGCTTTGAGATCCCTGTGACAGAAGCTCCGAGCAAGCAGGACGTTGCCAGAAACCAGGCTGCTTTCGATGAAAAAATCAGCGGGCGCCGTGTCGTGAAAAACAACAAAACAGCCCGCATCAACCAGGATATCATGAAGCTTCATTTTAGCGGCGGCAAAAAGAAAAAGCTTCGCGCCGTCGACTTCGTTGGAACAATCGCGAAAATCCCTGGAGTAACCGCAGATGATATCGGCATCATCACGATCCACGATACGATGTCCTACGTCGATATCCTGAACGGAAAAGGCTCGCTTGTCATTCAGGCAATGGAGAATGCGACTATCAAGGGAAAGAAGCTAAAAGTGAGCAAGGCTATTAAATAGAGGGTAGAAAAAGGACGATTATGACAGCCCATAATCGTCCTTAAATTTATCTTATTTTCTACATACAATGATCTCACGTTC
Source organism: Mesobacillus sp. QJM3NY_10 (assembly GCF_056173465.1). Classification (NCBI taxonomy): domain Bacteria; kingdom Bacillati; phylum Bacillota; class Bacilli; order Caryophanales; family Bacillaceae; genus Mesobacillus; species Mesobacillus sp. QJM3NY_10. Next base: position 776,212 of record NZ_CM149675.1, on the reverse strand, counting down.
GAAGGTCCCTTTTCTCACGACACAGCGATCAGCGATTTCAAAGCCGGCATTTCCGATGATAGGATCGATTGGTTCAATGGTGACGATAACTACTTTATTAGCGAATTCGTATGTGCTCTGGAGCATCTCGAGCTGCTCTTCGGGTGTGATTACTGAGCACAGATTGTACGGCATATCAATAATCGCCACGTCATAGCTCCCAGTGATCTTGCGGATGTCCTTAAACGCCACTTCCGTTGCATAGCCAAAATGCGCGATGTTCTCCCTTGTTCCAGGCAGTATGAGCGGATTGATATCACTGGCAACGATGTCGATCTCCATCGACAATGCTTCCACCACTACCGTTCCAATTCCGCAGCATGGGTCGATCGCTTTAACTCCAGCTGGATCAGGAACTGCGATATTGGCGACAGCTCTTGCGACACGGGTGCTTAATGAAGTTGAGTAGCTATGCGGTTTTTGCTGATGGTTCAGCCAGACCGCTTCACTGCTGTGGTATTCACCAAATACCCAACGCTCGTTTAAATTCATGATCCCCAACAGCACATCTGGATTTACGAGCTCCGGCTCTCCGGGAATTTGCAGCCCCACTTCCCGTTCAATTCGGCGCCTCTCTTTAAAATCCACCTTATCAGGACCTGCCACTTTTACATACATCACTTTAAAAGTAGCGGCATTCAATTCTATCTTCTTCACTTGCTCAATTAGGTCCTCCAATTTCTCACCTTCAAGGATGACATCCATACGTCCCCTCATGAACGGACTTCGGCTTGGATCGATTTTCAAAGTGCTCTCCAGGATGCTGGATTCTGTATCCTCCCCAAAAAATGAGCGCATCTCCAGTGCGCACAACTCTTTTTCTTCACCTGGAAAAGCGTAATTATATATAAAAGACATAGGTTCAAAGTTAGTGAATTCCAATCAATTTCAATCCTTCCGCTGTAAAAAACAGCTTTTATCCATTCCATAACATATAACTTTAAAGGTTAAATCGAAATAAAAATGACTTACCCCTTGGGCAAGTCAAGTGCTTGGTATGCGTGCTGATACTTTCCGCCCTCAGCTACTTCAGAATGATACAAAGCCTTAAGGGCAAAGCTTTTCTCCAGATCATGTTCTTTTATCAAACTGGATAAGCGCGTTTGCAGTTCTGGGTTATCCTTAATCAATTGTTTCATTTGAGATTTTACAAACTTCATCAATTTTTACCTTTACCCTTCGAAATCTTATAGTCCCGCTAAGTATAGCATGAACAAGTCTATAGCCGTTCATAACTTTTTTTAATCAATCCGGCTCTACATGTACATGGACGTCATATATATCATATTCTTGCATGAGCTTATCTTCGACCCTCGTCGAGATATCATGAGCGGTGCTGATGTCGAGGGTAGGTTTCACAGTGATGACGCAATCAACGACAATATTGTTGCCGTAGCTTCGTGCCTTTAAATCTTTAATTCCCTTGACACCAGGAATATTACAGATGGTTTCGTTATATTCTTTAATGAGGTCTACATCAAAGCCGTCTGTCAGCTGGTGGGATGCTTCCCGGAAGATGTCCCAGCCTGTTTTTAGAATTAGTCCGCCAACGATGAATGCAGTTACTGGGTCGAGCCACGGCAAACCAAATTGGGAGCCGATGATGCCAACAGCAGTACCGATACTCACCCACGAATCGGACAGGTTATCTTTAGCCGCGGCCATGACCGAATGGCTTTTTATTTTGCGTGCGAGGTTCCGGTTATAACGATACACGAAATACATAATCAATGCAGAAAATAATCCTGTCCAGGCAGCAATAAGATCTGGTGCTTCGGCAGTTCCTTCAAAAAATGATGTGAAGGCGCTGGTTAAAACCTGGAAACCGACAACAATGATGATGAAAGATGCCACCATCGAAGCGACCATTTCCGATTTCCAATGGCCATAAAGGTGGTCATCATCCGCAGGTTTTTGCGATAGCCTCAACCCGATCAAAACAGACAACGACGCTAAAATATCGGTTGTATTGTTCAAGCCATCTGCCTTCAATGCTTCGGAATCGCTGATGTAACCTACAGAAAGTTTTAAGGCAGAAAGAATTATATAAGCGAGGATACTGATCATCGCCCCGCGTTCACCTAGTTTTAAATTGGAATAACGTTGTTCATTCATGGACTGGCCTCCATTCAACTGCTAGAACATTTTAACAATCAAAGAGCAAGTGAGTCTATAGCAACCTTTTTACCCTTGCCCATTTAATTGACAGGGAAGCAAAAAAGTTTCCCAAGGTAAAAAGAAAGAAATAGAAGTAATTACCAGAAACTTTTCCGTGGTTAAATACGTACTAATAAATATCGGAAAATTACGCGATTACAGGTACAGCTACAAATCTATTTTCATTTGTGGTAAAATGTAAACTTCAGTAGATTCCTAGGAGGGATTGCATGGGGACAAAAAAGAACATGTCCATAAGTTTCGTATTGATTGCCATTGTCCTATTATGGCTTAAAACCTACACCGTTTATAAATTTAATTTTGATATAGATATTGAAAATAAAATGCAGGAATTCATCCTGTTCATTAATCCTTTGAGCTTCCTTATGTTTATCCTGGGAATTGGGATTTTCATGGCAGGAAGAAAGCAGAAAATCTTTGTTATTGCGACTAGCTTTATTACATCCTTTATTCTTTACGCAAATGTTGTTTACTATAAGGAGTTCAGTGATTTCATCACGATTCCGTTGTTGACACAGACAAGCAATATGGGCGATTTAAAGAGCAGTGTCGGCGAATTGATCAGCTGGACTGACATCCTTTATTTTGCAGATGCCCTTTTGATCCTGGCTTTAGCTATGGTAAAAACACCTAAAGTCTCTTTTAAAAAGTATAAGAGCGTTTATGCTGCTGCTTTTTACTTCAGCGCAATCGGCCTGGCATTTTTCAACCTCGGACTTTCTGAATCCGAACGTCCTGAATTGCTGACTCGTACGTTTGACCGGGAAATCCTTGTTAAGAATATCGGAACGTACAATCACCATATTTACGATGCGTACCTGCAAACCAAGACAACTGCACAAAGAGCCATGGCAGATGGCAACCAATTGACTGAAATCGAGAACTATACACGAGCTCAATATGCAGCTCCTTCTGAAGAAATGTTTGGAGCAGCAAAGGGCAAGAACATCATTGTCATTTCAATGGAGTCTACCCAGAACTTTGTCATTGGCCAGAAAGTAAATGGCCAGGAAATAACGCCATTTTTGAATGAATTTATTAAAGACAGCTATTACTTTGATAATTTTTACCATCAGACGGCACAGGGTAAAACGTCTGATTCTGAATTCCTATTAGAAAACTCTTTATATCCGCTTGGACGCGGAGCAGTATTCTTCACCCACTCAGGAAATCAGTACATGTCACTTGCTGAAAGGCTGAAGGAAAACTCTTACTACACAGCGAAGCTTCATGCAAACAACAAGAGCTTCTGGAATCGTGACGTAATGTATAATAACTTTGGTTATGATCGTTTCTACTCATTGCCAGATTATGAAGTGAACGAAGAAAACTCTGTAGGCTGGGGCATGAAGGACATCGAGTTCTTCGACCAGTCAGTCGAACATTTAAAAGCAATGCCTAAACCGTTCTTTGCGAAGTTCATCACGCTGACAAACCACTTCCCATTCGAATTGGATGAAGAGGATAAATTCATCGATGAATACGATTCAAACAGCGGTACCTTGAACCGTTACTTCCCAACTGTCCGTTATACGGATGAGGCGTTCAAGCTGTTTATCGAGGATTTGAAGGCAGAAGGACTTTACGAGGATTCAATCATCGTGATCTACGGTGACCATTACGGAATTTCCGAGAACCATAACAAAGCAATGGAGCAGTACCTTGGCAAGGAAATCACGCCATTTGTTTCTACACAATTGCAGCGTGTACCAATGATTGTCCATATCCCTGGACATGAAGGCAAAACGATTTCAACTGTATCTGGACAGATCGATCTTCGTCCGACATTGTTGAATCTTGCTGGAATTGATACAAAACAAGACATCCAATTTGGAGAAGACCTCTTCTCCGAAAACCAGGATAACTTTGTTGCACTAAGAGACGGCAGCTTCATTACCGAAGATGTAGTCTACACGAAAGGCGTATGCTACGACAAGGCCACAGAAGAGCCGACAGACGGTGCAAGCTGTGAACCATACATCGAGCATGCCAAGAACGAACTGAGCTACTCTGACCAGATTATTTATGGTGACTTGCTTCGCTTTTATGGAAAAGGTGAACAATAATAATTGAGAACCCCACTGATTAGTCAGTGGGGTTTTTTGTGGGGATTTGGGTTGATACGTAAAAAAACGCCCCATAAAGGAGCGTTCTCGAATTAGACTTCCATAATAATCGGCAAAATCATTGGCCTTCTGCCCGTTTGGCTATACAGGAACGGATTGACGACGTCGATGACAGCCTTCTTGATGCTCGACCAGTCCTTCGTGCCGCCTGCCAGTTCTGTTACAATTTTATCCTTGATCAATTCTTCAACATTTTTCATCAGGTCGCCAGATTCCCTGACGTAAACGAATCCTCTTGTCACGACTGTCGGCTTGTTGACAAGCTGCTTTTTGTCACGATCGATCATCATCGTTACGATCACAAGTCCATCCTGGGACAGGACTCTTCTGTCTTTTAACACGATATGTCCAATATCACCGATGCCGCTGCCGTCTACATATACTGGCTGCGCTGGTACTTTTCCGGTAACCTGTCCGCCTTCAGCAGAAAGTTCAAGGACATCTCCATTGTCTAAAATAAAGCAGTTTTCAGCCGGGATTCCGCATTGCTCCGCGAGTTTTACGTGCTGGTTAAGCATCCGGTACTCACCGTGAATTGGAATAAAGAATTCCGGATTAAGCAGCTTGATCATCAGTTTCTGTTCTTCCTGCTTTCCATGACCGGAAGTATGGACTTCGCTGATTTTATGATGGATGATTTCTGCGCCAATACGGTGCAGCTTATCAATCACACGGTTTACGCTGATCGTATTGCCCGGGATTGGCGAGGAAGAAAATACAATCGTATCTCCAGGAATGACGGAAATTTGTCTATGTGTGCCATTCGCGATTCTCGCAAGCGCCGCCATCGGTTCACCCTGGCTTCCCGTACAGATGATGGTCATCTCATTGCTGGGAACCTTCCCAATTTCATTGACACTCACGAACGCTTCATCAGGTGCAGAAATATAACCCAATCTGCGGCCAATTTCAAACGTCTTTTCCATACTGCGGCCAACGATGGCCATTTTTCGGTTATACTTTAGTGATGATTTCACCACCTGCTGGATCCTGTCAATGTTCGATGCAAACGTCGCGAAAATAACGCGGCCATCCACCGTCTGAAAAATATCTTCGATTGCTTCGCCGACACGTTTTTCTGATACCGAGAAACCTGGCACTTCACTGTTCGTGCTGTCAGATAATAGACACAGCACTCCCTCACTGCTGATTTCAGCGATTTTCTGGAAATCAGTGCCCGCGCCAACCGGCGTCAGGTCAAATTTGAAGTCACCCGTGTGGACAATGTTCCCTTCCGGAGTTGTCACGACAACACCGAATGAGTCCGCGATACTGTGCGTCGTCCTGAAAAAACGCACCTTGATATTCTGGAATTCGACGACTGTATCATTGTTGATTTGGTGGAATTTAACGCCTTTGATTTTGTGCTCCAGCAACTTGGACTTGATAAGTTCAACCGCGAAATCACCGCCATAAATCGGCGCTTTTACATCCTTAAGCAAAAATGGCAACCCGCCGATGTGGTCCTCATGACCATGCGTCACGAAAATCCCTACCAGCTTGTCCTGGTTTTGCTTCAAATAAGTATAATCCGCAAGCACATAATCAATCCCGAACAGTTCATTATCCGGAAACTTGATTCCACAATCCACTAACACCATTTCATTTTTGTATTCGATTACATACGTATTTTTTCCGATCTCACCAAGACCGCCTAAAGCGAAAATCTTAAGATCTTTTTTCAATTTCGTTTCCATAGTTCAACTCCTGTTTCTTAGTACAAATATATTTATTAATTCCCATGGGAATCATAGTCTAAAAAGAATAGTGAAGAAATTGGTTGGAGAAAATAGGGGTTTGAAGTTCTTAAAATATACCATAAAATAAGCATTACAACAAATAATGCTAACCCTTTTAGTATTGAGACGAGTATTTAAGGGGGAAAGTTACTTAGACGGATAAATTTTCCGTCCTGAGGATTCTAATTGTTATATGGGGTAATCCGATTGTTCTGCTTTTACCGTTTTCGCTCCTTTCACTCTTTTTCGGGTAATGCAACGGCTCTGCTTTTACCGTTTTCGCTCCTTTCACTCTTTTCGGGTAATGCAGCGGCTCTGCTTTTACCGTTTTTCTTCTTTTGACTCTTTATCGGGTAAAGCAGCGCATAAAGACTCTTACTATGTGACTTTTTGTCGGTGGTTCACTTTATTCGGGCTTATAGAAATTTCTTACACACTACCTCCCATACATCAAAAACACCGCGATCATTTCAAATGATCGCGGTGCCCGTGCGCGGTCCTTACAATATTTCCTTGAACGTCTTTGCCTGCTGGTCCAATTCGTGGGCGGCGCTGCCGATTTCTTTGAAGGCGGTTACTGCTTGTTCATTGAGTTTCTGGTTGTTATTGATTCCATTTTGCGAGCGCTGGGTGGCTTCGTTTATTTTGGTGATTTCGCCTGCGATTCCTGCGATGTGTTCATTGACTTCCTGGATCGAATCCTGGACACGTGTGGCGAGCTTCCTCACTTCTCCGGCAACGACATTAAAACCTCTTCCATGTTCTCCGGCTCTTGCCGCTTCGATGGCTGCGTTTAGGGCAAGCAGGTTGGTTTGTGCGGCAATTTCGCGAATGGTCTGCACGATGCTGCCGATTGATTTGGCCTGTGATTTTAGTGTTTCTAGGATCTCGAGGTTTTCTTTTGATTCCTCTGCTAGCCTAATGGCCGCTGTGGATGCCTCTTCACTTCTCGCAATGCCCATTTCTGCGCGTTCGCTCAGATTTTCAGACATCAGCTGAAGCTGCTCGGCCAGTCTGGTCGTATTCAACTCACGCTGTGTTATGTCCGTGGCCACTTTTACCACACCCGCAACTCTTCCTAAAGAATCGTAAACCGGTGTATAGGTAGCCTCCAGCCAGAGCAGCTTGCCTCTTTTCGTGACTCGCTGGATTTTTTCCTGAAAGCTTTTGCCGTTGCGAAGGTTTCTCCATAACTCTGCGTATTCCCTGCTTCCGGCAAACTCTGCTGTACAAAACTGTTTATGCAAAAGTCCTGGCATTTCTTCCACTCGATAGCCCATTGTCGTCGCAAAATTCTCATTCGCCCAAAGCACTTTCCCATTGGGGTCAAACTCGATCATCGCCAGTGACCTTTCAATGGCTGCCAGGACGGCGTCTTCTTCAAAAACCTGCGTGCTCTTCTTTTCCATTCTAATCTGCATGTTGTCTCCTCATCGTCATATGATATGTATCTTTGTTACTATCGTACTAGTCTTGAGGTCCTTCGACAATTTTGAATATGCTTTGGTCCTCTGCGTCATAGAAAAAACCAAACGCCTCATGTTAAGATAATTGGTAATCTAATTGAAGGATGGGATTATTTTGGATCAAAAAATCTTGCCCGCATCTTCGAACATGAAAGAGTTTGAGCAGTTTCTTAAAAGCCCTTTCGAAATTGGGGTCATGCTAGAAGTGCATATCGCTCAATTGAAAAATATCAATGCGATGGCCAAACAGTATGGAAAAAAAATGATTTATCATGTTGATATGATCCAGGGGCTGAAGAGTGATGATTATTCGACCGAATATCTTTGCCAGGAGTACAAGCCATATGGCCTGATTTCTACGAAGTCGAGTGTCATTTTAAAAGCAAAGCAAAAAGGCGTGCTGGCTGTGCAAAGGATATTCCTTATTGACTCTCATGCACTCGAAAAAAGCTATAAACTCATTGAAAAAACGCGCCCTGATTATATTGAGGTTTTACCAGGAGCGATGCCCTGGATGATCAAGGAAGTCAAGGAACGAGTGAACATCCCGATTTTCGCAGGCGGCCTGATTAGAACCTCTGAAGAAGTTAAAAATGCACTGGATGCTGGTGCTTCTGCCATCACCACTTCTAAAAGGGACTTGTGGGAAATAAATCAATTTCAGAAATCCGACACATGAAAATTCCAGGTGTCTGTGATATAATGATTACAAGTTAATAAATCGGGTAGGAGAACTGGAGAGACCACGATAACATTTCGGCTTTTGGGCGATAATGTTGTTTGTGGTCTCTCTTTTTTTCATTATCAAGGAGGCGTATCGTATGAGATTCACAAATCTCGATCGTAATAATATAGTATCGAAACTGAAAAATGAGGCATTTGATATCCTTGTGATTGGCGGCGGAATTACCGGTGCCGGGATCGCTGTTGATGCTGCAACAAGAGGAATGAACATTGCTCTATTGGAGATGCAGGATTTTGCGGCAGGTACTTCAAGCCGTTCCACAAAGCTCGTGCACGGCGGTCTGCGTTATTTAAAACAATTCGAAGTGAAAATGGTTGCTGAAGTCGGCAAGGAACGTGCGATTGTGTATGAAAATGGTCCGCATGTCACGACACCAGAATGGATGCTCCTCCCCTTCCATAAAGGCGGAACATTCGGCAGTTTCAGTACGTCCATCGGCCTGAGGGTGTATGACTTTTTAGCAGGCGTCAAAAGATCGGAGCGCAGGAAAATGTTCAGTGCTGCTGAAACATTGGCAAAGGAACCGCTCGTGAAAAAAGAAGGATTGAAGGGCGGCGGACATTATGTTGAATACCGTACCGATGATGCCCGCCTGACCATCGAGGTCATGAAGCAGGCTGTTAACAAAGGCGCAACTGCATTGAATTATTCCAAAGTTAAAAACCTTGTATATACGAATGGAATCGTGTCAGGAGTAGTTGTCGAGGATCTTTTAACAGGCGAGGAATATGAAGTTCATGCCAAAAAAGTTGTCAATGCAACCGGTCCATGGGTTGATGGCATCCGTGAAATGGATGATTCGAAAAAAGGAAAAACCCTCAAGCTTTCAAAAGGCGTCCATATCGTCATTGATCAATCGCGCTTCCCGCTCAAGCAAGCGATTTATTTTGACACACCTGACGGACGAATGGTATTCGCTATTCCACGCGAGGGCAAAACATATGTCGGCACGACAGATACTTTTTACAATGAAGACCCAATCAACCCAGGGATGACGGAAGAAGACAGAAGCTATCTTCTAAAAGCGATTCAATATATGTTCCCGGATGTGAAAGTGACGGAAAAAGATGTAGAATCCAGCTGGGCAGGCATTAGGCCGCTGATCCACGAGGATGGCAAGGCACCTTCTGAAATCTCCAGGAAAGATGAAATCTGGGAATCAGATTCAAAGCTGATCACCATCGCCGGCGGAAAGTTGACTGGCTACCGAAAGATGGCGGAAACGATCGTGGATCTGCTTGCTAAAAAATTCGCTCAAGAAGATGGACGCAGCTTCCCTGCATGCCAGACGAAGAATCTGCCAATTTCAGGCGGAGATGTCGGCGGTTCTGCAAAGCTTGACTCTTTTGTTGAAAAACAGCTTGAAGAAGGCATGAGAGCGGGCTTCACAAAAGAAGAAGCCCAACGACTTGCCTACCAGTATGGATCGAACACTCCGATTGTGTTCCAGCTTGCATCTGAACACAAAAAGGAAGCAGATCAATATGGGTTGCCATTGGAATTGTTCGCGAAGCTGATTTATGGCATCCAATATGAAGCGGCAGCAACACCAATCGACTTCTTTAACAGACGTACAGGAGCGATTTTATTTGATATCCACCTTGTGCATAACTTCAAGGAAAATGTTATTAACTTCATGCGTGACCAATTCAGCTGGAGCGAGCAGCAAACTGAAGCCTTCGCTTTGGAGCTTGAAGGAGCTTTAAATGAAGCTGTAATCCCTGTAAAATAAAGTGAATCCCCCTGATCTTTCAGTCATCAGGGGGATTTTTTCATCCATATCGCTTTTGGTGCTCTTTTTTCATCTCAAGATACTCTTTATCTGTTCTGGCCTGCTTCCACTTTTCCATAAATATGGCGGCAGATTCGGCTTTTACCGGATCATTCTGACGGGCTTTTACGTTGCCGTCCTCGTCATATTTCCTTCCGCCCTTATAATTTGTATAGCGGCGGGCCCGAGTATAACCCATCTGTAAAAACTTCCTCGCCATATCCATGCCGACAAAATCATTCTTCTCTTTATAATCAAGAAACATTTTATAGATTTGTTCTGAGGATTCCGTGGCGATTTCCGGCGTCTTGAACCTCCAGTGAGGCAGGATCTCACTTTTATAGGGTTCCACAAGCAAAACACCCTGTTCTCCCCTTCCCACACGGTACAGTTCAGGCTGCTCACGAAAATCAATATTATCAAAATCAAGATCATAGTTGAAAGGCATCTTACCATTCCCTTTTTATGAGTGTTTACCCTTTCATATGTCTGAATAACAAGCACCGATATGTACTGGATGAATAAATTATAGGCATACGTACAATGAGTGGAGGTAAAAGAATGGTTAAGTACCAACCTTTTAGTGGAACGGTGACGATGATAAACGACTTTGCCATCACGCCATCCGGCGAAAATGAAGGCTGCTATAAATTAATGTCCGTCATTGATGGAAGTGGAAGGCAAGTTAATTTTGTGGTGGAACCGAAGACTTACTTTGTGGATCAGGCGATGGTGGGAGTTGGCGACAGGGTGACGGGCTACCATGACGCAGACGCACCTGTCCCACTGATTTATCCCCCACAATACCGGGCTCTTGTCATGGTAAAAGAAACGCGGAACCAAAATGTGAAAGTTGATTTCTTCAACAGCCAGCTCGTCAGCAGTGATGGCATGCTGAAGCTTAACCTTTCACCTGGGACACAGCTCTTATTGGAAAATGGGCAGAGGTTTACAAAGAATCCTGCGAATAGGAATCTGATTGTTGTCTACGGTCCATCTACCTTCAGCATTCCAGCGCAAACAACACCGTACAGGATTATTGTATTATGTTGAAAAAGAGGCAGCCACGACTGCCTCTTTTTAGTGTTACCAAGGGTACAACCCCATTTAATCAAACGTTTGATTAAATACTAGAATAATGGATTCTCCCTCACATTCTGCCAAATTTCAGATTGCTCAAGCTCCCCAGCCAGTTGGAAAAGCAAATCCTCTCTTCCTCTCGCTGCCATGACCTGCACACCGACTGGCAGACCTTCTTTTGTTTGATGGAGCGGCAGGGACATTGCCGGCTGGCCTGTCAGGTTTGCTAGCTGGGTGAATGGCGTTCGTGCGAGATTCTTTTGTGCAATCTGGTCCACGATTCCCGCCCTCTTTAAAGCTCCACCAAGCCCTAACTTCCCAACTGTGCTGATAAGGAATTTTTCAGATGATGATGGCTCAAGCTCTCCGATTTTTGCTGGCGGATGAGCAGTTGTCGGAGTGATATAAAAGTCATAGGTCTCATGGAAGGTCTCCATCTTTAGTGCTGCCCTGTCCCATTCTCTTAAACTTAAAACGAATTCTTCTGCGGATGTGGCCTTGCCAAGCAGGCCGAGCAGCCAGGTTGTTGGCTCCACATCAGCGGCAGTCGCTTTTCGTCCAAGCACTTCCTCTAAAGATGCTAAAAGTGCTGCCGTTTCTCCGAAGTACATTGTGAGATAGCTTTTCGCGATTTTATCGCCATCCACTGGAGCATCTTTTTCTTCAACCTGGTGTCCCATCGATTCGAGGAGCCGAACCGTTTTCAGGACACCCTTCCTGCACTCAGCATCCACCTCCGTGCCAATCGGCGATTTTACCGAAAAAGCGATCCGCAGCTTTTTACCAAGAGGAGTGCTTGCCGCTGTTAGATAGCTGCCCTCAAAAGGCGGAGCTGAAAACGCACCTGCTTTTTCATGACCGTGAAGGACATCGAGCATGGCCGCGCTGTCCCTGACTGTACGTGTAAGGACATGTTCCGCAGATGCACCCTGCCATGCTCGGCCATAATTCGGACCGACCGGAGTACGGCCGCGGGTAGGCTTCAGCCCGAATAATCCGCAGTAGGCAGCAGGAATCCTGATCGACCCTCCACCATCATTAGCGCCGGCAATTGGGACGATTCCGGAGGCTACAGCTGCCGCCGATCCTCCGCTTGATCCACCAGGAGTGCGATCTAGATTCCACGGATTCCGTGTTGGACCATAGTGAGCGGGTTCAGTCACGGCAACTAACGCGAATTCAGGCACATTCGTCTGCCCAAGGAAAACCACTCCGGCCTGGCGCAGACGTCTAGCATACTCTGAATCTGTTTTAGCCCGATATTTCAGAAACGCCCTGGACCCTGCCGTGATTGGTTGTCCTTCAATTTCCTGCGAGATATCTTTAAGAAACATTGGGACTCCTGCAAAAGCGCCAGTGAGCTGCTGCCCAGCTGTCTTCCGTGCCTGTTCAAACATCTTATTGATGACTGCATTCATTCTCGGATTCAATGAATCTGTTAATGTGATTGCTTCCTCAACCAGTTCTATTGGCTGAACTTCTTTCTTTTTTACCAGCTCTGCAAGACCCAGTCCGTCATAGTGCTTGTAAATGAAACCCTCCATCGCCCTCACCACCATCTATTTTTTTATCTACTTTCTCTAAAAATATTAAAATCCCTCTTTAGTTATGCTTCATTCATTGATGACCTGCTTTTCCGCGATTTGGATTTTTCGGGCGCCAATACGCTCTATTGGGGACCTGTTTTTCCGCAATCTGGATTTTTCGGGTGCCAATACGCTCTATTGGGGACCTGTTTTTCCGCAACCTGGATTTTTCGGACGCCAATACATCCTATTGATGACCTGTTTTTCCGCAATCTGGATTTTCCGGGTGCCAATACGCTCTATTGGGGACCTGTTTTTCCGCAATCTGGATTTTTCGGGCGCCAATACATCCTATTGATGACCTGCTTTTCCGCGATTTGAATACTCCGGGCGCAAATACACCCTATTGGTGATCTTTATTAGAATGTATGACTCAGATAAATAAAAAATCCTGTTCCTATGTTTGGAACAGGATTTTCTGATTCTATGAAAATTCGATAACCGGCTTCTTTAGCGCACTCAAAATTAATCCGTGTAACAGCGCTGGCGGAAAAAGTAATGGAAAGCTGAGAATCATCGAAAGCTCATAAAATACATTTGTTTTTCCGCTTGGCTTTCCTTTCAGGCGCGTCCTCAGGCCACTCAAAGGAATGCCGAAAACATTTCCGATCATTATCATCCGGATAGCAGCTAATATACCCCATGCCTTCTCTTGACCATAGACATCAACAACCCTCTTCCAGGATTCTTCTGTAGGATTTCCCCTCGTATCAGCATAGTGCTGTGCAAACAGGATCGCCGGCATTTCGTCCGCTGGAATATTTTCAGCTGTCCCGGATAACAGCATCTGTATTTCCTCATTGGTCATCCCCTGCTCCAACGCAATTTTCGTATGGGCGTAGGAACATACCTCGCAACCATTCACCTCTGTAACTGCCAGCATGATTCGCTCAATGAATTGAGAGGACATTACCTTATTCCTCTTTGCACGCAACAAAAATCTTGCCGTCCGCAACCCTTCGTATAGTGTAAGATACCCTTCGGTCACACTATAAATTTTCTTATATAAAACTTGGCTCATTAAATCTTCCCCTTATATACCCCTATTACTACTATATTACAGGCATTTTCCGGGATATTCCAATAAAATTCATTGGTAAAATTTTAATAGTGATTCCTTTTAAGAACATTTCTTAAATTTCCCTTATACTTATCAAAGTCGAATTGGGAATTATTCAGGATGTAAGCATTCATAGTTAGGTGATCCAGAATACTATACTCTAGTTCCTGCCTTGCTTTTAGGACATCAATTGTGCCCTCCAGCCCGCTTAGTTTATTTGAGAGCCCATAACCTTGAGACGTATAATAATGGACAAAACCTTTAAACCAGTCTTCAGGCCGTTCGGTTACTGCCTTGCGGAAGGATTTATCCAGGTCTTCCTGACCCACATAGACTAGCAAAGGGTTAAGAGCTGCTGCTGCCTGTGCAAGCTTTTTTACATAATCAATGGTTATTTCATCTGAACACCCATACTTGACCATGCCGACAGTCACAGGATTTTGAATAAAACAGCACTCGAAAATATAGACTTTTTCATCCACGGCCGCTTGTTTTGCAAACTCTGCCCAGCTTTCCGAAATGACTGCTATATTCTCTTCCAGTGGAAGTTCATATACATCTTTTTTTGAAATATCTGCAAACAGTTCGTCTGGAAAACCACTACCTAATTCATTTTTGATTTTCATATATGGGAGCAGACGACGCCCCCTCTTTACGGTTACCCAATCCTGAAAGATCTTGCTGAGACTGCCGCTCTCTATAAGAAGATCTTCAAATTCTTCTTTTGTAAAATAAGCAACACCCTCATAATCGGCTGGATGATCTAAGTTACCTTCCATGTAAAACTCTGCATTCACACCATTCTCTATGAGGATGTCATGGGTCAATCTCGCGGTTGTCGATTTTCCTGAGCCTGGTAGGCCCTCAACTAAAATCAATTTCGATTTCATTTTATGCACTCCTACAATTCTCTTCCTCACGGTAATTCTCCAGTCACGGGTATAAATCCTTTTTGCCGCAAAAAAATAGAGCCTAATCAGATCGATTAAGCTCTCATCGGATATTATTTTTCTTTCTCTTCAAGGTCCTTAATCAATGTTTTCATTTCGCTAATCTCTTTACGTTGTGCCTCAATAATTTCGTCTGCAAGTTTTTTCACTCGGGGGTCCTCGATTTCGGCACGTTCACTTGTCAGGATGGCGATCGAGTGGTGCGGAATCATCGCTTTCATCCAAGATGTATCATCAACGGTTGTCTGGCTGCGGACCAGGAACAGGGAAACCGCGATCAATAAAGCACTCCCAGCATAAATACCTATATTGATTTTTTTATTTGTATACATTTTAAGCATGAAAGATAGCATGACAATTGCCATCACACCGCCCATAATCAAGGCCATGTAAAGTCTCGTTTCGCTGAAGAATACATGATCGATACTATATGCATTCAAGTACATCAGAAAAAACATAATGATGGTGGAAGTCAGCACCATCAGGCCAAATCTGCCGTATTTATTCTTCATTGTTTTCCCTCCTTTTTATCTGGTTTAATGCTGTTATTATTTGAATACCCTGCTGGCTAATAAATATTCGTCCCATTTGCTGGTTTGCCATTTGGTTAAAGGGGGTAAATACGGTTTGGTGTTGAAAGGGATATTTTTACTAATTTACCTGATTTTTTAACATATTCTTATTAATCTAATAATTTTTAATACACTTTCTTTTAGACTTAATAATGCTCCAAACACCTTACACACCAACGTTTTACACATTGTCTTCCTAATATTGTTTTTGACAATTCACACTTCGAAAAGTATTCTAGAATAGAAAATAGGGAGGGGTAATCATGTCAAACCATAATAGGCAGAAAATTGTGGATAGTGTACCTCAAACAGGATTCTTCGGACATCCTAAAGGTCTCTTCACACTTTTCTTCACAGAGTTTTGGGAACGCTTTTCTTACTACGGAATGAGAGCAATCCTCGTATTCTACATGTATTACGAAGTATCAAAAGGCGGCTTGGGGCTTGATGAAACTCTAGCACTTTCCATCATGTCCATTTACGGCTCACTCGTTTATATGTCAGGTATTATCGGTGGATGGCTTGCTGACCGAATCTTCGGTACCTCAAAAGCTGTCTTCTACGGCGGAATCTTGATTATGTTAGGTCATATCGCGCTTGCTATTCCTGGCAGCGTGGCAATGTTCTTCGTATCAATGATCCTGATCGTAATCGGTACAGGGCTATTGAAGCCAAACGTCTCTACTGTCGTCGGTGAAATGTACAGCGAAAAAGACACTCGCCGTGACGCTGGTTTCACAATTTTCTACATGGGTATCAACGCTGGTGCATTCCTTGCGCCACTGATCGTTGGAACAGTATCTGAGGCTTATAACTTCCATTACGGTTTTGCAATTGCCGCAATCGGTATGTTTATTGGACTTGTAGTTTTCGTTCTTACAAAGAAAAAGAATCTGGGTCTTGCTGGCACAGCTGTACCAAACCCGCTTTCACCATCTGAAAAGAAGAAAACTTTCACAACCTTTGCTATAGCAGTTGTTGCAATCGGTATTTTAAGTGCTATTTTAATTCCTGCTGGACTTTTAACATTCGAAAGCTTTATTAACCTGGTAACAATTCTTGGTATCTTAATTCCGACTGTGTACTTTATCGTTATGTATCGCAGCCCTAAGACAACAGAAGTTGAACGTTCGCGCGTTCTTGCATATATTCCATTATTCCTGGCAGCGGTCATGTTCTGGGCAATCCAGGAACAAGGTTCAACTATCCTTGCAAACTATGCGGACAAGCGTACACAGCTCGAGTTCGCGGGTATGACCATTTCACCGGCTTGGTTCCAGTCACTGAACCCATTATTCATCATTATCTTTGCACCGATTTTTGCAGGATTCTGGGTGAAGCTAGGTGACCGACAGCCATCAATTCCGAAGAAGTTCTCATTCTCATTGATGTTCGCAGGTCTTTCATTCCTTGTCATCCTGATCCCGGCATATTTTACAGGTACAGATGCACTGGTAAGCCCATTATGGCTTGTACTTAGCTACCTGATCGTTGTATTCGGTGAATTGCTGATCTCACCTGTTGGTCTATCAGCAACAACTAAGCTGGCACCGGCTGCTTTCTCTGCACAAACGATGAGCCTCTGGTTCCTTGCAAGTGCTGCAGCACAAGCAATCAATGCTCAGATCGTTAAGTTTTATTCACCAGAAACAGAGATGGCTTACTTCGGTACAATCGGCGGAGCATCCATCATTCTCGGTATCATCCTGTTCATCATGTCACCAAAGATTCAAGGGTACATGAGGGGAATCAAATAATTCTGTTATAAAAAAGGCGACTCACTCCGAGTCGTCTTTTTTTGCCGGTAAAAATTTTTATTTGAAGTATTTTTTTGATATGTTGTAAGCAATAATCTTTCGTAGAGGGGATGGAAATTTGACCTATATCCTTTTAGCCATTGGTTTTGCTTTACTCATAAAAGGAGCGGATTATTTTGTCGACGGCTCCTCAAAGATTGCGACGATGCTCAGGGTCCCTCCACTATTGGTCGGTTTGACGATTGTCGCGTTCGGAACAAGCTCACCTGAAGCGACCGTCAGTATCATTGCCGCAATGGAGGGCAGCAGCGAGGTTTCTCTCGGAAATGTCATCGGGAGCAATATTTTCAATATCACTCTTGTTGTCGGCATCACAGCAATGATCAATCCGCTTACCGTTGAAACAATGACCATTCGCAAAGAAATACCGTTCACCATGCTGGCTAGTGTAGCGCTTGCAGTAGTTGCCAATGATATAGCGCTCCAGACGGCAAACACCAATTTAATTGGCAGAAGCGAAGGACTCATCCTGCTTCTCTTCTTTATGATCTTTCTGTATTACATCATTGAGGTTGCCTTGAATAACCGTGAGCCAGCACCGGCTGTGGCTGAAGTAACCAGCAGGGGAACTTGGGGAAAGAATATTCTCTTTACGCTTGCGGGCCTGGCTGCGATTATCTTTGGCGGTGACCTGGTAGTTGATAATGCAACCCAAATCGCCCTTTCCTTTGGGATGAGCGAGACTCTTGCTGGCTTGACGATTGTTGCCGTCGGTACCTCATTGCCCGAATTAATTACATCGATTACAGCCGCTTTGAAAAAGAAAAGCGAAATCGCACTCGGCAATATTGTCGGAAGCAATATTTTCAACATTCTATTCGTACTGGGGACATCAGCAACCATCGCACCACTCGCTGTCAATGATAAAATTTTTACCGATATCGCCTTGATGATTATTTTGACAGCGCTCCTGTTGATTTTCTCAAGATCAAAATTCAAGATCTCAAAAATAGAAGGAGCCATACTTGCAGCTGTTTATATTGCATATTTGGTTTATATTATCTTCCGGAATTAAAAGAATGGAAAGGGCCTGCGATGTTGAAGGCAGGCCCTTTCCATTTATGTTCTATATACTTTTCATTTTGTTTAAGTTTGAGTCTTTCCGATAGCTTATAAACGTCAGGTTATCGTTAATGACTTTTAAATCTCCAGTTCGGGTATACCCCATCTTTTCATACAAGTAGCAGTTGCGCCCCTCGGTAAGAATCGTATCCAGCACCCATGCATCCGCTTCCGGGTACATGAGTTCCAGGCGTTTCATGACTTCCTGGGCAATGCCTTTATTATGGTATTTTTCCAGGATGTTGATGATATGCAGCCTCATCAATCCAGGCGATTTTTCATATACATGGACGCTTCCTGCGAGTTTACCATCAAAAAGAATCTTGTAATATTCACCTCGTTCGAATCTCGCATAGAATCTCTCCTTCGTCTGAGTTACCGGGCTTGTTTCATGATCATTGTATTTTTTATACAAAGGCATGAAAACTTCTTTTTGCAGAGCTAAAAGTTCGTCAGTATCATCCACTGAAGCCTTTTTGAGAGCGATACTGGAATTGGCCATTTCAAATAATAAGTCAAAATAGTTAAACGGGATGAACTCACCTGTCTCTACCATTTCCCTTATTTCCGCTTCACTCGCCCATTTTGCATCGGCGACTTCCTCTTCCTGAAGATGCAAATCCTCAAGTGCGACATTTTGCCTGATGAGCCAGATATCATCGAAGCCTTGCGAGAATTTTACAGTGAATAATCGTTCGCCTTTTTCAATATCGAGGTCGATCCCAAGCTCTTCTTTTGCCTCCCGGATGGCTGCTTGCTCACTGTTATCGCCCATAACCGCAGAACCCGCAGCAGAACAGTCCCACATGTCCGGAAAACCGATCTTCCACGGCTGCCTCTTCTGGATCAGAAACTGGCCATCATCATTGATGATCCAAACATGGACAACAAGATGGTAATCCCCCACCTTCATTTCTTCCCCTCTTTTATGTATGCGGTCAGTCAAATGCCTGTATTGATCGTAAATATTCCATAATTCCATGGAAGTCACCTCCCTATTAATTTTGTTCTATTATTATACAGTTCAAATGAAAAATTCGGCAGATATTTTTCCATAAAAAAAGAACCCAAGCAACGCAGCTTGGATTCTTAAAATTTATTTAGGCATATAAATGGATGAACCAGGACCGATGTCGATACCTAACAGCATCCAGATAATCAACATTGCTACCCATGCGATTGTCAGGGCGATTGAGTACGGAAGCATGGTTGCGATCAGTGTACCGATACCAACCTTCTTGTCGTACTTTTGCGCAAACGCGATGACGATTGCGAAGTAAGGCATTAATGGTGAAATGATGTTCGTTGTTGAGTCAGCAATACGATAAACAAGCTGTGTGAACTCCGGTGTGTAACCGATTTGCATCATGATCGGTACGAATACCGGCGCCATGATTGCCCACTTAGCAGAAGCACTGCCGATGAACAGGTTGATGAATCCAGAAATGACGATGAACGCCAGAATTAACGGAATTCCTTTGAAGCCTGTGCTTTCTAGCAGTTCTGCACCGTTTACAGCCAGTACCAACCCAAGGTTCGATTCCTTGAAGTAGGCAACGAATTGAGCGGCAACGAACGCAAGCACGATGTATGAACCCATCGTTGCCATCGTGTCAGATAGCTGGTCCGCTACATCCTTGTCATCCTTGATTGATTTCGTGATTCGGCCATAGACAAAGCCTGGTACGAAGAAAAGGATCAGGATGACTGGGACTAGTGAGTGGAAGAATGGAGCATTGATGATGTTCTCTTCCCCACCGCGAAGTGGTCCCCATTCAGGAATAACAAGCAATGCAATGCCAATCGCTGTGATGATGATCGAAATCAAAGCACCCCATAGACCTTTCTTCTCGACAGCAGATAAATATTCAACCTCTTCTTTTACATCGCCTTTGAATGTACCAAGACGCGGTTCAACGATTTTATCTGTTACCAATGTTCCGACAATTGTGATCAAGAATACAGACACAATCATGAAATAATAGTTCATTGCATAGTTGATGTTTTCAGCGTAAGCCGGATCAAAAATAGCCGCAGCATCCTTCGTTAGTCCCCCTAAAAGCGGGTCCAATGAAGTCAAAAGCAGGTTTGCACTGAATCCGCCGGATACACCAGCAAAAGCTGCAGCCAAACCAGCAAGTGGGTGCCTTCCTAGACCTGCGAACAAAACCGCTCCAAGTGGTGTCAAGACAACATAACCAGCGTCAGCTGCCATGCTGGACATAACGCCTCCGAATACTAGGGCAGCAGTCAATAATTGCTTAGGAACGGAAGTAACAAGACCGCGCAATGCAGCACTGATCAATCCAGTACGTTCTGCAATCCCAATTCCCAGCATCGTTACAAGGACTGTTCCCAGCGGAGCAAAGCCAGTGAAGTTGGTGACAGCACTTTCAAATAGATAGGCGATCCCTTCCTTGCTTAACAAGTTCTTAACTGTTAAAAATTCCCCTTCGTTCATAGGATCTGCCACTTTTACACCCATCGCCGAGAACACGGCAGATAGCAAGACGACCATCACGGAGAAAATTGCAAACAACGTGACCGGATGAGGCAATTTATTTCCCACACGCTCAATCACATCAAGTGAACGCAAAATAAAACCTTTTTTATTTGTCGTTTCCAAGAGAGGACCTCCTTAAAATTAATATAAATATTCAGACAAATAATAGCATAAGACTTTTTACATTATAGATGGTGTCTACGCTAATATAAAGAGAAAATCTATAAGGCGGAATAGTAAAATTGTTGGTAAGATTCAGAAGCTGTAGAGTGGCGAAATAATAGGGACTAGAAAGACATTGAACCATTTTAGTAGAGTAAAAGGTTACAAAAAAAAGAAGCATGTTCACCATGCTCCTTCAGCGTCTATTTCACTCTTTTCCGTCTCATCCATTGCGTCGCGGCCCATTTGTCGCCGATGATAACTGGCGCTCCGCCATGCAAGGTCAAGTCGTTCAATTCTTGATTGTCATAGAAATATTCAAAGTAAACGGCACTGCCCTTTTGTGGGGACACCGAGAAATTGAGCTTAGGGAAATAAGTTTCTCCACCCTGCTCGACATCATTCAGGTACATGACGAGTGTACTGATCCTCGGGTTGCTTACATTTGACGTGAAAAAGTCAAAGTGCGCTTTATACTCCTGGCCAATTTTATAATTTAAGATCTGCAGTCCTTCGCCATGTTCGTTCGGAATGCCCATAATTTGTGAAATTCTTCTTTCAACTCGCGCAACAACGTCATTTTCAGCTTCTTCAATAAACGTGCTGCTGCTCGTCCTCAGTTCATCAACTTCCCGGGTATTCCCGATTTTTGAACGCTGCAGCTTGTCCTTTGACAGCTTCATAAGCTCGTCGCACTCTTCGTCACTTAGTACATTTCCCAAAATGACGATTAATGGTTCTTCCATTCTAGCAATAATGTTGACTTCACGGTCCTCGGTTTTGATTTTGTTCCCGATATGATTAAAAATCGTTGGTTCTTTCGCAGTTAAATCAACAGCATCCATTATCAACTTTCATCAACCTCTTAATAATAAATTTTTCCAAAAATTAGATTGATATATAAACGAAAGCATCATTCATTCTTTATGTTCCCTTGTTTCCTCCTGTAATTCAAAATGGATGACAAAACCGAATCTCAAACTCTATTCAATTTTCAATTTATTTTACAACGGTGGAAGGTGATTTACTATCTTTTTTTATACCCATTAAAAAAAAGAGAGCAGTATACTCTCTTTACTTTTCCAAGCGTATTATGAGGAAGTCGGCCTCCGAAAAAGCCTTCCGCAAGATTTTCCTTGCTTCATTGTGTTCCCAGAACAAAGCTGTATCAAGAGTGATCGAGCCACTCTCCAGTGCGTCGGAGACGTCCGATAGCTCCTGTTTAAGCTTAGAATCGTCTACTGTTAAAATAAGCCTTTGAATCGAGTCTAAATATTGCTCAAGTAAATCCGATCCGGGCGGTTGCATCATCATTTCAATTCCCCATCCTTTTGCTGTGCCAATCGCTTAGCTTCTTTTAGGAATTCCTCATTGGTTATTTCTTTCGCAAGAGCTTTCCTGACTAGTTCTGTATGCTTCTCTTCAACTTTAAATCCTGACAACTCCAATGAAGCCTTTGCATTCTTCATCGCCTTTTCTATCGAGTCAGCCATGTGACAGCCTCCCCTCCCTCGTCTCCTGCAAACCACTGTATGAACTGTGCAACCACCATAAATATAAAAGAAGCCAACAGCATACTAATCATATGGCTGAAGACGTTTTACAAATTTTTCCTGTTTCACTACATGCTCTCCTGTCTGATCCACGTTAAAAAACAAAGAGAATCCCAGCTTCATCAGGATTCTCCCTTTACCTACATCTTTATATATCTATCATATAATCTGTTGCTAACATCGGCAATCAATTCTTTGAGCTCAAGATGACTGGCCCACTCTTCAGGTAAAGCATCTAAACCATAGCATGCCCCCAGAATATTCCCGCAAATCGCGCCTGTTGAGTCACTGTCGCCATCATGATTGACAGCTAAAATCAGAGCCTTCTTGTAATCAGGCTCCTTCAAGGCACAATACAGCGAAATCGCCAGTGCCTCCTCAGCTACCCAGCCCTGGCCAAGTTTTGATATCGCGATTTCCGGACTCTCTCCGCTACTGGCAAGTTGAATCGCATCCTCCAGTGCCGACAATGTTTCATCATGCTGCGGATACTCTTTTAAAATCATCATTGCACTCTTGGTACTCTCGGTAATGTTTTTACCATTGAGCAGCTCAGCGACTATTACAGCAAGTGCCCCCGCTGATAAATAACCCGACGGATGCCCGTGTGTAATCGCCGCTACCTCGGCAGCCACCTTGAATGCCTGTTTAGGATTTCTATGTAAAAATAAACCGACCGGCGTAACCCGCATGACGCCGCCGCAGCCCTTGCTATCGTTAATCGGCCTCTCCATCGTTCCCATTTTATTACTCTCAAGCGCCGACAAGCACGTGTTTCCAGGAGCTCTTGCTGAGAATAGTTCCTTATGCGCTAAAATGCTTCCATTCTCCTCATGAGGCTGAGGCTCAAGCAGCCAGTCGTAATGTTCATCCGGCAAACTCTTTGTCTGAGTATACAGCCAACGAAGATAAGATTGATAGACTCCGCTCCCCGCATAGCTGCCAATCCCGCGCTCGCTCATCCGGTCATAAGCCCAAATCAAACCATCTGCCGTGAACAGCGTCATCTGGGTATCATCCGAAACCAGCGCTTTTCCGGAATAAGGATTCAATTCCAAATCCGTGATTCCCTCTTCACCAAACTTCGCTGTGATTTCATCAAGCTTCATAAACTCAACCGTATACCCAAGTGCATCACCAATCGCCCCACCAAGCAGGGACGCCAAGAAAAGATCTTTTTTTGACATAGGAACTCCTTTGGCATTGTAATTATTTACTTATATTCGGTATTGTGACTACCAGTTCCTCCCTGTCCACGTCATCCTCATAGAGAATTACCTAAACAAAAGCACCAGACCAAGTCTGATGCTTTAACATTATACTGATTTGCTATCCAAATCCACTGGTATAGCAGTATGCTTTTTCTGGTGCAGGTAATACGCTAATGACAGGAGTAATAACCAAGGTATTCCTACAATCAATGTGGCTTTGAAGAATGAGACGAACCAGGTTGTGATGAGCAAGCTGACCATGAGTACAGCTCCAAGTATTGTTAGATAAGGATAACCCCACATCCGGACTGCCAGTGGCTCCCCACTATATTTTTTTCGAAAAAAGTAATGAGTCACAAAAATCATGAACCAGGTGAACATGGCACCAAACATGGCAATTCCCATCATTAATAAGTAGGCTTGGTCTGGAACAATTGCATGGATGACTGCAGCTGCTGCAATCCCGATTGTTGAAAGGATCAATGAATATACAGGTACATTCTTTTTGTTCAGCTTACCAAAACGAGCTGGTGCATACCCCGCTCTCGATAACGAGAACATCATTCTGGTTGTGATGTATAACTGACTGTTCATTGCTGACAGTGCCGCAACTAAGACAACAAAGTTCATGATGCCTGCTGCTGCAGGTATGTTCATTAATTCCATGACTACTACAAATGGACTCTTTTCAATGCCAGCGCCTGCCCATGGTACGATAGCAAGCATTAGTGTTAAAGTTAAAAGATAGAATAGGATTAAACGGAACACTGTTGCTTTTAAAGCTCTAGGAACAGCAGTCTGGGGATCTTTCGCTTCACCGGCAGTAACGGCGATCATCTCGATACTAAGGTAGCTAAACAGCGCAATAACTACTGCTACCCACATTCCTGACCAGCCATTAGGTAAGAAGCCTCCATCATTCGTATAGTTTTGAAATCCAATCGATGGATTGCTTCCACCGAATACGACATATGCTCCAATGAGGATAAATCCAACAATAGCCACAATCTTAATCATGGAGAACCAGTATTCAACTGAACCGAACAAGTTGACACTAGTTGCGTTTACATAGATTAATATCGCTGAAAATACCAATATCCAAACAGTACCAGAAACGTCTGGGAACCAATAGGACATATACACGGCGACAGCTGTTACCTCTGTCCCGACTGCGCCTACGATACACGCCCAATAAGTGAAACGGACAACATAGCCTGCCCACGGATTTATGTAATGCTCAGCAAATGCACCGAACGATCCTGATGTTGGATGAGCAACCGTCATTTCTGCAAGAGCACCCATAAGTAAAAGCGAAATAAGTGCTCCAATCGCATAGCTGATGATGACACTAGGTCCAGCTTGCCCAATGGCGAAGCCACTCCCTAAGAACAATCCTGTTCCAATTGCACCACCAATAGCAATCATTGAAATTTGCCCAGTCGTCAAACCTTTGTTAAGGCCTTGCTCACGATCAACAATTTGTTGAAAGCTTCCTTTTTGCTTCATATACATCCTCCTATGAATTATTATTTTCACCCTAACGGGGCATTCCACAGATGATGTGAGGTCTGGCTGATGGGACTATACTAAGCCACTACATTTCTGGTATTCTCAAATTTTTTGTATTCTTCATTCTCCATAATTCTTTTTAAAATCTGCACTGTCCTATAAACATCTTCATAACTCGTATATAAAGCGATCGGCGCGAGTCTAATGACATTTGGAGCACGAAAATCTGGAATGACATCAGATTCTTTAAGAGCTTTACAGATTCTAGCTGCCTCCTCATGCTCAAGGCACACATGTCCGCCGCGGCGCCAATCTTCCATTGGGTTTCCGATTTCAAAACCAGCTTTCCCAAGTTCATGTTCAATGAGTTGCATCATATATTCAGTCATCCTCAAGGATGTTTCACGTATATTTGAAATGCCTGCTTCGTCAAACATCTCAAGTGAGCCTAACAGCGGGGCAAGGCTTAACACATGCGGTGTTCCAATTTGGTAAGCTCCTGCAGTCTCAGCATGTTCAAAATCATGCTTCATATCAAACTGCTTATCTTTTTTGGAACTGAACCAGCCAGCAAGACCCGGGGCTGTTCCCAAATGACTTTGGTGTACAAAAATACCTCCAACACCGCCTGGACCGCTGTTCAAATATTTGTAGTTACACCATACGGCAAAATCAACTCCCCACTCATGCAAGGAATGAGGAATCGCACCAATTGAATGCGCAAGGTCGAAGCCTGCCAATATACCTCTGTCATGTGCAGCCTCTGTTATCCGCTTCATATCGAGAAGCTGTCCGCTTCGGTATAATACGGACGGAAGCCAAACAATCGCAATTTCCTCTGTCATCGCCGCAATTACATCTTCTTCCTCAATGGTGCGGCCATCCTTACTTTTTACCTGGACTAAGTTTTCCTCCGGGTCGAGGCCATGCAACTTCAACTGTGCTTTAATCGCGTAAATATCCGAAGGGAAATTAAGTTCGTCAGCCAGAATCTTCGTCCTCTTTCCTGTAGGTTTGAAAAAAGTGCTCAACACCTGGTGGATATTCGTTGTAATCGATCCAGTCACAATGACTTCTTCAGCTTTAGCTCCGACAATCGGCGCTGTAAGGGCACCCAGCTTTTCAGAAAAATGAAACCATGGCTGTTTTCCAGACATCCACCCGTCGATGCCGTAATTCTTCCAATCTTCCAGGGAATTCATTAATGTTTGTTCCGCTCGCTTGGACAGTAGCCCTAAAGAATTTCCATCCATGTAATAGGTGTCTCTCTTTATGTAAAACTCGTCACGGAATCTACTTAATGCATTTTTCTGGTCTAATTGCCGAGCATAATCTATAGTGTTATCAAACGATGTATGCGTTTTCATTCTCTTATCCCAATCCCCCTCTACTGGTTTAATCAATATCCTAACCGGAATATTGACACCGTGTCAATATTATATTATAAAAGTATTATAAATTTTCAGAAAAAAGGTGAATCTATGACAGAACAAATAGATGGCAGACTGCAACGGTCAATAGAAACCAAGGAAAAGATTATTTCTGCGGCAAAAGAGATTTTTATCGAAAATGGTTTCGAAAAAACAACCATTAAACAAATCATTTCAAGAGCACAGATTGGATATGGTTCAGCCTATACCCACTTTAAAGGAAAAGATGAAATTTTAATAACTATAATGGAAGACGTAATGGACAGATTTTACACAATCGCTGAAATGGAGTATGAGCCAGCCAATCTAACTGATGCCCAGGGAAGGATTAAGCACCAAGTCGGCGAATTTTTATATCTTGCAGAACAAAACCGCTCCATCCTGCAAGTATTTCATGAAGCTATGGGAAAATCGGAAAACACCCAAAAGAAATGGAAATTGATCCAAAATAAATTCATCGAAAGAATATCAAAGGATATATCTCATGTACAAGATAAGGGACTCGCTAAAAGCACACTTAATATCGAAGTAGTCGCACGAAGCTGGTTTGCCATTAATGAAATGTATTTATGGGAACTAGTTAAACATGAAAACTATTCATTTAAGGTTGAGGAAATAGCACAAACAGTGACAGAGCTTTATACGAAGGGGCTATACGCAGAGTAGTGTCAGTGGCTGCCTGATTTAGCAGCCAGTATACCGATAAACATATGGATAAGCCAGCCAATCTTGTTGAACACCAGTCACACAAAACATAAAAACCTTAGAAAAAAGAGGAGAAACCCAAGTAAAAGGTTTTCCCTCTTTTTCATTTCAAGTCTGAAGAATCATCATAGTCGTAGCGGAAGCCATCTGTTTGATTAGAAGTGCGTTCGTTCTTTTTGTTTTTCACGTTCTGCTCAATTTGATTCTTGTCTTGCTGTTTTTTATTAGACTTCAACAAATTTTGCCTCCTTTTTGCTCCCTATTATCCCAAGTCACTTCCCCTTATATTCATAAGACTGAATATAGTGGAAAGACTAGGGGTACAAATCCTTTCACCCGAGGCTAATCATGGAGCGCAACTACGCAATCGACTTTATCAAATTTTTTGCCATCCTGGCAGTCGTCATCATTCATACATTCCCCAGCAATGACCAGGTGGGCTATTTTGTTCTTGATAACCTTTCAAGGTTTGCTGTCCCATTTTTCTTTGTCGCTTCTGGCTATTTGTTCAGTCTTAAAGTAAGCAGTAATCCCGATTCCTTCTCTTACTTTAAAAAATATATAACAAAAATCCTTAAGATATATGTTAGCTGGCTCATTTTCTATGTTGTTTATGATGTATTGAGAATTATAGTGACTCATGGAAACGTTAAAGCTGAACTATCCAAGTACAAGGACAACCTGACTGTTCTTAATCTCCTCTATTATGGACAAGGAACAAGCGGTTATCAGCTGTGGTTCGTTATTTCGCTTGTATGGAGTATCGCGATTTTATATCTTTTTTATAGGTTGAAAAGAGTGAGGCTGCTTTTGATGATCTCTTTTTGCTTAAACCTATTAGGTTTATTTGGACAGTCCTATTCCATATTTGAAGAGCTGCCAGTGAGCACAACCCGGGCCGCTCTCTATATCAGCCTGTTCTATACAGTTCTGGGATTTTGGCTTGCTACTATTCAATCCTGGCAAAGATTTAGCGGAAAGATATATTTTTACTTGTTTTGTTTTTTTGCCCTCCTCCAGGTTTCCGAAGGTTATTGGCTGAAGAGTTTAGATTCCAAACATGGAGAATACTTTTTTACGACGATTTTTCTTACCTTATTTCTATTCCTATACGCACTAAGCAATCCCCATCTCGGAAAGGGATTGTTGATCACTAAAATAGGAGGAAACTCTCTCGGAATATATGCCATTCATGTATTCTTTATTGATATGATTGATATTTTGTTTGAAACAATCGGCCTGGAGCCAGGCACCCATTACTTGCTGATGAACTTAGTGGATGCACTTCTTGTTTTTGTTTTGTCGTATACCACATATAAGCTTATACAATCTGCAAAGTATAAGTTAGTAAACAGAGCCTAATTCCATCACGGTCAGGCTCTGCTTTCTGTAATAATAATCTCCCTGGCAAACTTAAAGTCCTTATTTTTCCTCAATCAAGTCCCTCTCCAGCCTCTCCAAAATCCGCCTCTTCTGATATAACATCGTCGCGGTTTCGGCAAGGTCGCTCACCATCGACCGGTTGGCGAATGCACCGAACACAATTCCTGCCACCGGGACCATCTGAAGCAGTTTTTTCCAGCCAAATGATTCTGTATACGTCAAGGTTACCTCACGCCAGCCCTGCAATTGGGAGATGACTTCCCTTGATTTACTTTCATTGTTAAAATCGCTCAATTCATTCAAGATGGCCTGTTTTCCAACAACATCCGCTGAAGAGTACTGCAGGCACTTAATGATGAATACACGTTCCTTTTTATCTCTTGGATCGTAACCATGGATAATCGCAATATCCTGGATTGTTTTTAGCGAGAGAGCCAGCACAGCAGGAATATCAATCGCCAGCGTAAAAATTCCGCCGATTCCGGTACTTGCACCCTGGATTGTCGCTGCCTTCTTTCGCTGCTCGCCAAGTGCCAGTGATGCTATTTTCATTTCTTCCACCGGAACGCGCTCCATGTCAGTAAGCTGGCTGACTCTCCTGCCAGTCTTCTTCTCGAAAAATTGAAACACAGACTTCTCGCTTGTTAAATATTGGCCGCCGGTTTGAATATAGCTGCCGAGCTCATCAAGCAGGATCCCAACCTTCCCCTGAATGAACTTTGGCGTGAACCGGTCAAGCATCTTGAATGGCAGACGGGTCAGGCGCTCCCAAAACCAAAGCCCCTTTTGGTCCTTCTCCCATTTTTCAATTTCCTTCAGTTCATTCAATAAGTAGTCCCGTGAATCCATCTGCTTCATCCACCTGTCATTTTTGATACTATATTAACGGTTAACATCATAGGAAGGTTTCATTTTAGTTCAATGTTATAGAATTCTTTTGCCAGTCCCTTGAAGCGTTCCGAGTCTATCTCCTCTTTCTTAACACCATCTTCTGTCCACTGTGTAAAACTAGTTTCCGTTAATACCATGCTTCCATCAGCTGTCACTCTAGTCAGCAAGGGCTTCTTATTAAATGGAGACTGCGGATGTTGCGTTATGATTTTCTTCATTTCAGATAAATCACTGACATTTCCAACCGGCTCCCTTGAATCAAAGGCGTATCCCATTCTCCAATCAGAATCCTTATACTTCAGCTTCATCTCTAAAATGTAATCCCCGAACTCGCTATCATGTTGTTTTACACGGAAATCCCCATTAGGAGAACTAATCTCTGTCCCATCCATCGGCACCGGCCTTAACGGCAGATTCCCGCCAAAACCTGTATCAACCAAATATCTTTCGCCCTCTTCCTTCAATAAAATCGCAGCATGCGTCCTGCCTGTTGGACTAAAGCCTTTGAAATCCGGGACATACACTGAACCGCGAACCAGCTGGACATCAAGCCCATTATCTTTTAAAAATAAATAGAGGATGCCGTTCAGGTCATAGCAGAGGCCGCCTTCATTTTTCCTGATGATTTTTTCCACTAAATTGCTTTCATTTAACTCATTTAAATCACCAGAAAGCGTGCACAGGTTTTCAAACGGGATTGAAGCTGCGGTCAGTTCCAGAATTGTATCCAGCTTGGCTAATGTGGCAGGTGCTAATATGGGTAGCCCGATTCTCTCACGAAATAACTCATTTAGATTACTCATCTTCCAATACCTCTTTCGTTAAGCATATCTATCGTAAAGATACATGATTTCACTCAAAAAAGCAGACATTTCAGATAGGACTTATTATTCATTTTCTATCATTGTAATATATTTATTCCGACAACTTTCTTCATATTCATATGAGTTTTCAAGAAAATTAAATAAAAACTGACAATCTACAAATACTTTTATCCTACCCTCCTGTCAAACCATGTAGATATTTGGTACTATTTACATGCAATCAGCCTCCCCTCCTACCATTGCTGGCCTGGTTGAAATATTGTAAAATCAAGAAGAAAGCAATTTGCAAGCGTTTGCATGATTTAAAAGATTTTAAAATTTTTTACCCAGTTGTGCAAACGGTTTCATTTAGATTCCAGATACATAGAAAGGAGGATCATTTCTATTACTCTAGCTACATCATTCAATCTAGGGAGGAAAAAATCCGTATGAGAAAAAGCATAAAACGCAGCTTTTCTATTTTTATGACGGCGATCATGATTTTGAGTTTATGGCTTCCTTTTATACCTGTACAGCAGGCTAATGCTGAAGGAACCACTGTAACCTCAGAATCGACTGATCGCAAGGTGCGCTTTACTTACATTCGTGAAGACCAGAATTTTGGTGAATGGAATATATGGACCTGGAATACAGGGGTACAAGATGGCCAGGTTGATTTTACAAAAAAGGAAGGCAGCAAAGCTGTTGTTGATATCCCCGTAGGCCCTGATTCTGCACAGATGGGCTTTGTTCTTCGCAGTACTTATAACTGGGATACTGCACAAAAAGAATTTGGAGACCGTTTTATTAACGTCAACAAAAACGATTCCATTACAAAAGCATTCATCACAAGTGGTGTAGAACAAATTCGCATCGTTCCCGATGGATCTGCTCCAGTCATTGATAATGGAAATGCAACTTTCTTCTATCGTGATAAAGAGCTTTTCGCTAACGATGCAATGAGCACGATTGAAAAAGTAGAATTGAAGTTCAATGGCGAAACCCTTCCAATGACGTACGAGCCAGAGAATGAGAGATTCGTAGTTTCATATGAAAACATTCCTAACGGAACAAGTGAGTACACATATCTAGTAACAAAGGATGGCGTTACGAATGAAGTAACCGATCCTTACAATACGGTTGATGGTGCTTCAAAAATCACCTACGCTAGCGCTGACCTGGCTGTTTCAGGCTCTGTCCATCCGGCAGAAATTGATTACAACCAAAACGCTGTGTTGACTGTAGATGTACAAGGATTGACTGATGGCGTGGAAATCAGCAAGATCACTGCTGATGTTTCTGAGCTTGGTGGATCAAATGCTCTTGAAATCGACCCATCGTTAAAAGAAGTTACGATTAGCGTCGATGACAACGTAACAGCAGGCACAAAATCCATTCCACTAAGTGTTACCGATTCATTCGGAACTACACATAATGGGACAGCAACTGTGAACGTGAAAACAAGACAGTCCGTTGGCGAAAATGATTTTGACTGGGACGAGTCCATCATTTACTTCATGCTGACTGACCGTTTCTTTGATGGGGATTCATCTAACAATGATCCTTATGGATTGAACTATGACACTACTGACCGCGGTACGTATCAGGGTGGAGATTTTAAAGGAATCACTGAGAAATTAGCCTATCTTGATGAACTGGGTGTTAACACAATCTGGATCAGTCCGATCGTTGAGAATGTTAAACACAATGTCCGCTACAACGAAGGTGACCCTTCCTATTATGGATATCACGGGTACTGGGCTAGCAATTTTGGTGAATTGAACCCCCACTTCGGGACAATTGAGGAATTCCATAACCTGATTGACGCTGCCCATGAACGCGGAATCAAGATTATGGTTGATGTGGTATTGAACCACACTGGTTATGGCTTAAAAGACATTGATGGTTCTGTCGATAATCAGCCAACTGGATACCCAACAGATGAAGAGCGCAGCACTTTCAGCAGCCTGCTCCGTCAGGGTGCAAATGTTGGAAGCGATGAAGTCGTTGGCGAATTAGCTGGACTTCCTGATTTTAAAACAGAAGATCCTGAAGTACGCCAACAAATCATTGATTGGCAAACAGATTGGATTGACAAAGCGACAACTACTAATGGCAACACAATCGACTACTTCCGTGTGGATACAGTGAAGCACGTTGAAGATGCAACATGGATGGCATTCAAGAACGCGATTACTGAAAAAATGCCTGAACATAAGATGATTGGTGAGGCATGGGGAGCAAGTGCAAAAGACGATTATGGCTACCTAGAAACAGGTATGATGGACTCGCTGCTTGATTTTGACTTTAACAACATTGCTCATTCATTTGTAAGCGGAAACCTGAAAGCCGCTAATGATGCGTTAATATCACGAAACACGAAAATTGATAACACGGCAACTTTAGGCCAGTTCCTTGGAAGCCACGATGAAAATGGATTCCTATTTGATGCAGGTAATGACAAAGGCAAGCTAAAAGTTGCTGCTTCCCTGCAGGCAACAGCAAAAGGCCAGCCAGTTATTTACTACGGTGAAGAACTTGGACAATCTGGAGAAAACAACTATCCGCAATACGACAACCGTTATGATCTAGCATGGGATCAGGTTGAAGGCAATGATGTCCTTGCACACTATAAAAAGATTTTGAACTTCAGAAGCGATCATTCAGAAGTGTTCGCTAAAGGAGAACGTACAGCAATCGGCGGCACAGATGCTGATAAGTTCATGATTTTTGCTAGAAAGCACGGAAATGAAGCTGCATATGTTGGCTTGAACGTTGCTGACGCTGCAAAAGAAGTCACCATGACTGTTGATGGTGAAAACGCAGTTGTGACAGACCACTATTCAGGCAAAACATATTCTGCTGCTGATGGGAAAGTAACATTAACAATTCCAGCAAAAGCTGATGGCGGTACTGTTTTACTAACAGTTGAAGGCGGCACGATTACAGCTGCTGCATCTGCTGGTACTGGATATGGCGGCGGAGATGGAACTGTTGAGACAATCCCTGCGAACCATGTCCGTATCCATTACAAGCGTGATGACAACAACTACCAAAACTTTGGAGCATGGCTGTGGAACGATGTAGCGTCCCCTTCTGCCAACTGGCCGACAGGTGCTACGATGTTTGAGAAAACAGACAGCTACGGTGCATACATTGACGTCGAGCTTGCAGAGGGCGCAAAGAACATCGGCTTCCTCGTCATGGATGTAACAAAAGGTGATGCTGGCAAAGACGGCGGAGACAAAGGCTTTACCATCACTTCACCAGAAATTAATGAAATTTTCATCAAGCAAGGCGATGACAAGGTTTACACTTACGAACCAGTCAACCTTCCTGAAAACACAGTCCGCGTTCACTATGTACGTGACAACGCTGATTATGAAAACTGGGGTCTTTGGAACTGGGGCGATGTCGCTGCACCTTCTGATGGCTGGCCAACAGGAGCGGCTTCCTTCACTGGAACGGACCGTTATGGTGCGTATGTTGACATTAAGCTAAAAGAAAATGCGAAAACGATCGGAATGATTACGCTCAATCGAACAAACGAAGACAAAGACGGCGGAGATAAATCTTTCAACCTGCTGGATAAGTACAATCATGTATGGGTCCGTCAGGGCGATGACAATGTCTACGTTTCACCATATTGGGAGCAGGCAACTGGTCTCACATCAGCTGAAGTGATTTCCGAGGATACGATTTTACTGAGCTTTACCATGACTGACGGCTTAACAGCTGAAGATCTGAAATCGAAACTGGAGATTAAAGACGCAGACGGTACAACTGTTGAGATTGAAAGTGTGAAGATTGCAGGAGACAAAAAAGTAGAAGTAAAAGCTCAATTTGATTTAGAAAAGCTTCCTTTGTCCATCACGTATTCGGGCAGAACTGTTTCTGCTTCATCGGGCTGGAGAATGCTTGATGAAATGTTTGCTTACGACGGCGATGACCTGGGTGCCACTTACAAAGACGGCTCAGCAACATTGAAGCTTTGGGCTCCTAAAGCAAGCAAGGTTGTGGCGAACTTCTTTAACAAGGACAATGCAGCAGAACAAATTGGCAGCATCGAGTTAACGAAGGGTGAAAAAGGAGTCTGGTCTGCTGACGTTGCTCCTAGCGACCTGAATGTAACTGATCTCGAGGGTTATTTTTACCAGTATGAAGTGACAAATGACGGAGTGACTAAAAAGGTTCTTGATCCTTACGCAAAATCAATGGCAGCCTTCACTGTGAATACGAAGGGTGAAGCTGGTCCGGATGGTGACACCGTTGGTAAAGCAGCGATTGTTGACCTGAGCGGAACAGATCCTGAAGATTTCGATCATGCAAAAATCAAAGGCTATGAAAAGCGTGAAGATGCAGTCATTTATGAGGTTCATGTACGTGACTTCACATCTGACCCTTCTATTGAAGGTGACTTGGACGCTAGATGGGGTTCTTACAATGCCTTTATTGACAAGCTGGATTATATTAAAAAGCTTGGCGTAACACACGTTCAATTACTGCCTGTTATGGCGTGGTATTATGGCGATGAAACGAAGATGGGCCAAAGAGAACTTGACTACTCTGCTGGCGGCAACGAATATAACTGGGGCTATGACCCACACAGCTACTTCTCGCCAGATGGCGCCTATTCAGAGGATGCAACGGATCCTGAATTACGCGTAAAAGAACTGAAAATGATGATTGATGCAATCCATGATGCTGGAATGGGTGTCGTCCTTGATGTTGTCTACACTCATATGGCACAATCCAGCCAGCTGAATGATATCGTTCCTAACTACTATGCGTTCCAGGACGCACAAGGAAACTTCCTTGGCGGCTTCGGAAACAACCTGGCAACAAGCCACAAAATGGCTGAAAAGCTGATGGTAGATTCAGTGAAATACTGGTTTGAAGAATACAAGATTGACGGTATGCGATTCGATATGATGGGTGACGCAACCTACCCTTCTATCCAAAACGCATATGATGCAGCTGCATCTGTAAATCCTGATGCATTGTTCATCGGTGAAGGCTGGAGAACATTTGCTGGCCACATCGCCGAGCCAGAACTAGCTGGCATGGGTGCTGACCAGGATTGGATGGATAAAACTGATGATGTTGGTGTATTCTCTGATGAGATCCGCAACGAATTGAAATCAGGCTTCGGCTCAGAAGGTGAGCCTCGATTCCTGACTGGCGGCGCTCGTGATATCAACACGATTTTCAACAACATCAAAGGACAGCCTGGCAACACAGCCGATGACGATCCTGGCGACATGGTCCAATACATCGCGGCACACGATAACCTACCGCTGTACGATGTCATTGCCCAGTCGATTAAAAAGGACCCGGCCATTCCTGAGAACAACCTGGAGATCCACAAGCGCATCAGACTTGGAAACTCCTTGATCCTGACTTCTCAAGGTACTGCTTTCCTTCACGCAGGCCAGGAGTATGGAAGGACGAAGCAATGGAAAGGTGAAGGCGTTCCTGAGCAAAAGTATCATGAATTGGCTGATGAGCAAGGCAACCCATTCGGCTACTTCATCCACGATTCATATGATTCTTCCGATGCGATTAACATGTTTGACTGGCAAAAAGCAACAAACAAGAAAGAATACTCAGTTAACACAACGACACAAGCCTACACTCAAGGCTTGATCGAGCTGAGAAAATCAACGAACGCTTTCCGCCTTGGCGAGAAAGAACTCGTTGACAAAAATGTCAAATTGCTTGACCTGCCTGAAATCAACGATAACGACTTAGTTATCGCATACGAAAACGTATCTACCGATAAGACTGGTACGTACTATGTATTCGTCAATGCTGATATGAAAGCTCGCACGTTGACTTTAGGAGACCTTGACTTCTCTAAAGCTAAGGTTGTAGTCGATAACGACGAAGCAGGCAAAACACCTGTATCCAAGCCATCCGGATTTAAGATGAAAAATGGCAAGTTAACTCTTGATCCATTGACGACAGTGGTCATAAAAATGGACAAAAAGGGCAAGAAGAAATAATTTTCACACGGCAGGTATCATCTTTACCAGATGGTACCTGTCGTTATTTTTGCCTCAATAGTTTACTAACATCAGCATCAAGGGTATCATTATTATCACAACAAGTACGCCTAAGGAGAATCGGATGCTAGATTACAGATTGTATAAGGGCCGCGGCTCGGAGTATATTGTTCTGCTGCACGGAATTGGCGGGAACTCGAATATTTTTTACAAGCAGCTAAAACCATTCCTGAAAAAATATAATATTGTCGCGATTAACATGCCTGGGCATGGGAAGTCACCTGACATAGATTCCTATAAGGGCAGGTTTTCTTTTGATTTGATTATCAGCGAGATTCTCAAGATAATGGACCACCTTTCAATCCGCAAGGCCCATTTTGTCGGCGTTTCACTGGGAACGATCATCGTCCATCATCTGCTGCAGACGGAACCCGGACGAGTGAGATCAGCAGTCCTTGGAGGGGCGATCACCAGATTAAACCTTTTTGGAAAATCACTGATCAAACTCGCCTGGTTAATAAGGAACTTCATTCCATTCATGTGGCTGTACCGCATACTGGCTTGGATTCTGATGCCTCGTGGTAACCATAAAGGCTCAAGAAAATTTTTCATCCAGGAAGCCTATAAGATGAAACGAAAAAATTTCCTCGCGTGGTATCCTCTTGCCGGAGATGTCGAAACCACCTATAGCAATGTGCAGGAAAAAAGCGCAGATGTCCCAAAGCTTTATATCTCAGGTGCTGAGGACCATATGTTTGTCAGGGAAGTAGCAGAAGACCTTCGCGGGGATGAAAGCTCCGAGCTGGTGATTCTGGAGCATTGCGGCCATGTCTGCAATATTGAAAAAGCCGAAGAGTTCAACGAGCTGTCACTCGAATTCATGGATAAGCATGAAATCAAACAAGCCAATATTAGTTAGACAGAAAAGCGTAAGTGCAAAAAGTCTATACTTTTAAAAAGATAAAAATAGGGAATGAGCTAAGCAGCTCATTCCCTTTGTTTAATTAATAATAAAACGGATATCTAGGCGGCGGGCAGCACGGGTAAACTGGCGGGTATGGAGGATAGAAAGGTCGCGGATAAAATAACGCTCCGCCTAACAAACCACCAGCCAAACCACCTAAAAACGGCAATCCAAAGCCCCAGCCGATAAACCTCTGATCCTGCGAACGATAAGGATGTCTGTATGCACGCATACGGCTTACCTCCCTCTTCTCTTTTTGTATTCACTAACTTTATATGCGTTTATCACGGCTTTGGCTTGGGCGAATGCACCTGTGGGAGGGATGAATCCTATTGGAGACTGCTTTGGTAAGTGCTCCAATACGCTTCATTGGTGAACTCTTTTTCCAAAAACTTGATTTTCCGGGCACCAATCCACCATTAAAAAAAGAAGCATAAGAACGCTCATCGTCCTCATGCTTCTCCCTAATTTAAATTTTAAACTTCGCGACCATCTCTCTCAGGTTCTCCGCCAGACTTGCTAGTGAAGCTGATGAAGAGGACACCTCTTCCATTGATGCCAGCTGTTCCTCCGTTGCGGATGCGATTTCTGCAGTGCTTGCTACGGAATCACGGGCGATTTTGGTCACCTCTTCGATTGAGGCATTTACCTGCTGGACACTTGCCGACATTTCCTCAGATATCGCGGATACCTCTTGGATTTCCTCGCTGACATTTTCGATCGATTTTAGAATTTCCTCAAAGGTACGGCCCGTCTCCTCAACTAAAGACGAACCTTCAGAAATCTCAAACGTTCCTTTATTCATCATTTCCACAACCTGATGAGTTTCTTTTTGAATAACCTCAATCAAGCCGGAAATCTGGCTCGCAGATTGTCTCGATAACTCAGCCAGTTTCCTGACTTCATCAGCAACAACTGCAAAGCCCTTTCCATGCTCACCGGCCCTTGCCGCTTCGATGGCTGCGTTCAGCGCCAACAAGTTCGTCTGGTCAGCGATGCCTGTGATGACTTCGATGATTTTGCCGATTTCCGCTGATTTCCGATCCAGGTCTTTGATAACCCCATTGGTTTCGCTTGTCGTATTATTGATCGACTTCATTTTTTCAATGACTTTTTCCAGAGATTCCTGGCCGACCTGTGCTTGTTTTGCCGTTTCAGCCGCAGACTCGGCAACGGTAGAGGTCGTTTCGGCCACTCGCTGGATCCCGCCTGACATCTCGCCTACCGCTTTCGCACTTTCTTCTGTATTTTTGCTCTGGACCTCGGCACCGCCAGCAACCTCCTGGATGGCTGTTGCTACCTGGTTTGTAGCAGAGTTGGTCTGTTCCGCACTTGCCATCATTTCTTCAGCCGATGCCGCAACCTGCTCCGATGTACTGCTTACCTTGAAAATCAGTTCCCTTAAATTGGTCGTCATCTCGTTAAAAGCCGCGGCCAACTCGCCGATTTCATCTTTATTCTTCACATTCAATTTTTCAACAGCCAGGTTCCCTTGCGCCACTTGCTTTGCTGCTTGCGATACCAGCTGAACCGGCTTGGAAATCATTCGGCTTATTTGCAGCGCAATGACGATTCCCAACACAAACGCCGCTGCACTGAGCACAATGATGAGCAAGGCTACTTTCTTAACATCACCAGATAACGTTTCACCCGTTAATTCCAGAGCGTCTTGCTGGTACTCAATCGCGTCCTCAGCAGCAGAATTCAGGCTGAAGATAAGCGGATTTCCTTTTTCCTGCATCAATAACCTGACCTTGACCATTTGTTCATCTCTTATTAAAAGAAAAGCCTCTGAAGCCACCTCATAATATTGCGCCTCAGCTGCAACAAGGTTTTCTCCTACCTTTTTTCCCTCAGCTGATTCTTCTGAGCTTAAATATTTCTTAGAGCTTTTATCAAAATCTTCTACCGCACCTTCAAATTCAATCAGGCTTTCTCCATCACCATTAGCCATATACTTTTGGAGTGCCAGTTGCTCCCTCATGATGGCATCCTTCATCTCAACAATCAGATTCAGCTTTTCCATCCGTTCATCAATGGATGACGAATACTGGCTGTTCATCTTGTTAAACTGAAAGTTCGTGATGATTGCCACGAGCGCCAACAAAGTTAAAACCGAGAAAAAGCCGGTCAATAGTTTAGCACGAACACTGAATCTCATCTGTGGTTTTGTGAACCTTTTTTTGAATTTCATTTTCCGCTCTCCTGTCCAGCAATAGATTAAATTACCACTCTTACCTACTATTTCGGTTCAAATTCAGAAAATTTTAGGACTTTAGCCATAAAAATAAAAAGGACGGTTCTTTCTTCCGAATGGAAGTTAAGAACCGTCTCCATATTTCTAATTGAGCCTGCGATATTTGATTTCTCCGCCAATGATCGTCATTTCAATTTCCATCGATAAAAGTTCATCTGCATCTGTCATTTCAAATGGATTTTTGGAATAAACGGTCAGATCTGCTAATTTTCCCCGTGCAATAGTGCCTTTCACCGTCTCTTCGTTTGTTGGATAAGCTCCTAGTTCGGTGAAGAGTCGGAAAGCATCGACCATCGACAGCTTCTGCTCCGGCACGTAGCCAGCGTGAGTTTCCCCCGGCTTTTTCCTTGTTACTGCCGCATGGATTCCCAAAATCGGATCGACTGGTTCAACCGGAGAATCAGAGCCTCCGGCACATATGACACCTGCTTCCATCAAGGTTTTCCATGCGTAAGAAAGCTTGATTCGTTCTACGCCGAGACGCTCCTGAACCCATGGGAAGTCACTTGCGATAAAGCGCGGTTGGATATCGGCAATTCTGCTTGGCGACTTTAGTCTAGGGATCAATTCCTCTCGTAAAACCTGCGCATGGATTAGCCGGTCTCGATAAGCCACTGCCTGGAACTTGTCCAGCACGTCGAGAACATTCTCCAGTGCCTGGTCGCCAATTGTATGGACTGCAATCGGCATGTCCAGTTCCCGTGCAC
This sequence comes from Mesobacillus sp. QJM3NY_10, assembly GCF_056173465.1. Taxonomy (NCBI): domain Bacteria; kingdom Bacillati; phylum Bacillota; class Bacilli; order Caryophanales; family Bacillaceae; genus Mesobacillus; species Mesobacillus sp. QJM3NY_10. Next base: position 735,938 of record NZ_CM149675.1, on the reverse strand, counting down.
CTTTCACGATTTCATATAAATGCTCCTGGTCATACATCGCATCACCATACTGACCTGGCGCATCGCTATATGGTTCTGACAACAGCGCGGTTCTCCGGCCAAATGCTCCATCGGCAAAAATTTTCACCGCACCGATTTGCAGGGTATCATTGCCATAACCAGTGTACATTCCAGCTTCTTTTAGGTTTGGTAAAAACTCATGGTTGATTAGGAGATTGCTGCGCAAACCGAGCTGCTCTCCATTTAAAAGTTCATTGAATAGGTCCCACGTTTTTTCAAGTCCGCCAAGATAGAGTGGATCATTCGTATGCACGCTCGTCAGCCCTTTACTCATGGCAAAATGCATCGTCTGTCTCATCGCTTTTTTCCAGTCGTCGTACGAGCGTTCAGGAATGTGCTGTCTGACCAGATTCGCCGCTGACTCGAGGAACAGTCCCGTCGGCTGCTTGGTGATTTCATCGAGTACGATTGTGCCGCCCTCCGGAACCGATATCGACTGATGATAGCCGCTCACTTCGAGCGCCTTGCTGTTGACGAGGGTCGCATGCAGGCACGTCCTTGTTAAAAATAACGGGTTGGCTGGCGCCACATAATCCAGCTCTGCTATCGTCGGAATCCCTCCGTCGGTAAAAAGATTCTCATCCCAGCTGCTGCCGACAATCCATTCGCCCGGCTCAAGCTGGCTGGCTTTTTCCTGAATTTTTGCCAGCATCTCATGTTTGGTCGTGATTCCGACAAAATCGAGATTGATAAAACTATCCGCCATGATGGACAGGTGAAGATGGCTGTCAATCAAGCCTGGCGTAACTGTCTTCCCTTCCAGGTCAATGGTTTGTGCCTTGCTGCCCCATTGCAGCACCATATCCGCGGTAGTTCCCATATCGATAAAACGGCCATTTTCGATGACCACAGCCTGTACAATTGGATTGCGTGAATTGAATGTATAGATCGTTCCATTTTTATAGATGGTTCTCAAGAAGATTCTCCCCTTTGGATAGATAAAAATTGTGAATGCCTGGGGAGTGCGTTAGGAGTTTGATAGAAGGGGATAATGGAAAGGCTTTTGTCTGCAAAAAAGCAATGACAGAAAATAACCTATCATTGCTTTTACAATATACGTTATCCTCCATTTCGATCAGTAGTTCTCCATGCACAAACCCCGCATGACAGTCTGCTCCTTGTTCAGAAAGCATCCCAGCAGTAATCAGTTTGACCCTGATTACGCTTCGGCAAACAACCCTTTCAGCCACCATCAACGATGTCATACTCCGATGGACTACTTTTGTTATTCGCTCCTCTACCTCACCGACCTGATAAGATCATATGAAATTAGCTTAATAGTATCATAAATGTCCAAGAATGTTCACTGATTTTTATTTGACAGTCTTTTAAAATGAAAAAGAAAGGAAGTGGAATATGATAGTAAAAGAAAGAACCAAACCGGAAGAATTAGAGATATTGGAAGCTTTGAATCGCAGAATGGAACTGGAAGAGAAAGATGCCCAAAACCTGAGAACGCTTGAAAAAGGGTATGAAGGTGAAGTGCAGTTTGACAAATGGTTTACGAATTACCGAGTTGAGAGTCTCATTATCAACGACCTGCTCCTCGAAGTGAGTGGCACCCTTTTTCAAATCGATTCTCTCGTGATTACACAGGACCGCCTACACCTTTTTGAAGTAAAAAACCTTGAAGGGGACTATTATCTGGATGGTGACAAATTTAAAACAGTCGCAGGGTTAGAAACCAAAAACCCCCTACACCAACTAAATAGAGCAGAAACACTCCTGAAACAACTGCTGAAGAGCCTGGGATTTTACACCCCACTTGAACCTCACCTCGTGTTCATCAACCCTGAATTTGCCCTACTGCAAGCACCATTAAAATCACCCATTATTTTGCCAAACCAACTCAACCGCTTTATGAATAAAATGAACAGAACCTCATCAAAATTAACGAGCAAGCATACCAAGCTGGCCGAGGCTCTATTGTCATTGCATATTACGAAATCACCATATAGCAGAGTACCAGGTTATGATTTTGGTATGTTGAGGAAAGGGGTTATTTGTGGAGAGTGCGGGGAGTTTTTGGAGGTTTTCGAGCGAAAGCGGATTATATGCAATCATTGTGACTCCAGGGAACCGGTTGATTCTATGGTGCTACGCACTGTTAAAAGCTTTCAATTACTCTTCCCGGATCGGAGAGTAACCACATCAGCAATTTTTGAATGGACATATGGGATTCTGCCCAAGAAAGCCATAAGAAGAGTCTTAAAGAAAAACCTCTTAGTCAAAGGAGAGTGGATTTCAACTCATTATGAGTAAAATACAAAGCCCGGAAGAAGTATCGCCTTCTTCCGGGCTTTTATGTGACCTTTAACTCCACGATTGCTTCCCTAAGGGCACATTATCTCCTTTTATGTGACCTTTAACTCCACGATTGCTTCCCTAAGGGCACATTATCCCCTTTTATGTGACCTTTAACTTCACGATTGCTTCCCTAAGGGCACATTATCTTCTTTTATGTGACCTTTAACCCCACAATCTCTTCCCTAAGGGCACATTAACTCCTTTTATGTGACCTTTAACCCCACGATTGCTTCCCTAAGGGCACATTAACTCCTTTTATGTGACCTTTAACCCCACGATTGCTTTCCTAAGGGCACATTATCTCCTTTTATGTGACCTTTAACTCCAAGATTGCTTCTCTAAGGGAACATTATGTCCTTTTATGTGACCTTTAACCCCACGATTGCTTCCCTAAGGGCACATTCCCTTTATTTATGTGATCGTAATCTTTTATCCCTATTTTAATTTAACCCTTTTACTTTTTGAAAGAGTTTACTTTTCATCCGAAAAATGGCTTGCTGATTCTATTACTTTTTCAATATCATCTCTTATTTTTTCTTTTTCTAGGAGATGCTATGATAGTTCTTAGAATGCATCAGTGGGAACAAAATAAGAAGGTACACGATTCCTTATAAATTCTTGCTGGATTCACAGCATGCAAAAAGTGAATAAAAAGTAAATAATATATATAAAATCAGCTAAAACATAAAATGGTAGTGTGACGATTTTTATTCAGCTAGCACTATGCGAAAAATATGAGAAAAGGGGATAACTCCATGAACATTACTCATGAGTTAGGAAAAACCATTAAAAGACTGCGAGCCGAACAACAATTGACACAAGAGGACCTGGCTTTATACAGCGGTATAAGTTTACAATCTATCAGCGATATAGAAAGCGCTAAGTATGATCTAACACTCGATGATCTTTTTAGAATTGCAGTGGCTTTAGGAATGAAACCAACAGAACTTGTAATAGAAGTTGAAAAAGCAATGAACCTCCGTTAGGTTTAGTCCAAAAGAATTTCATAATAGAAATGGATGTTCAAAGAATACTTTGGTCTTAGCATGAAAGAAACATTCGCAACATGGACACTGCTTGAAACGATTATTTCAGTAGCAGGATTAGGATTTATTTTGTTGCTTTGCCTGTTTGTATAAACGAAAAGGTCAGCCCGATTATGAAGGGCTGACCTTTTTTAAACTCCTAAACAAACCACCTAATATAAACCCCAACGGCAATGAATGATAACAAAATAACCACCACATAAATCATTGTCAGGTTCGTCGTGTTTTTTTTCGTGGCTTTGCTATATTCCTCGTCTCCCTTGCCGGACAATAACAATGTTGCCAGCAGTGCTCCAATGAGAATAATGATGACTAAAACAAGACCAAGGGTCATGTAAACACCTCTTAATTTAATATCATCTTAATTATAACAAACTACATCGAAAGTCTGAGAAATTCTCATTCCTATCTCCGACCTCAAATGTGTTTTTTTACAATATTATAAAACTAAAGTATTGAAGCGAGGTGCTGAAGATGAAGAAATCTTGGTCTGAAAAAATGCCTGCTGTCCAATTCAGGATTGCACGGCCAACGGATCAGTTGGAAAAGGTCGTTGAATTTTATCGTGATGGTGTAGGGCTTGAAGTAGTAGGTTCATTTGAAAAACATGATGGCTATGACGGGGTGATGCTTGGCCTGCCTGATTTGAGCTATCACCTTGAGTTTACCCAGCATGAAAATGGCAGTCCCTGTCCCGCGCCCACAGAAGACAATCTATTAGTCTTCTACATTCCTGACAAGGAAGCGCTAGACGCAATCGCTGGGCGGCTGCATGATATGGGCTATCCGGAAGTCGAGCCGGAAAATCCGTATTGGAAAAATGCCGGTGTGACGATTGCCGATCCCGATGGTTGGAGAATCGTGCTGCAGAATACTGAAGGGCTCGGCAGTAACTAAAACGAAAAGGCACCTCTGCGGGGCTCAAGTGCAGAAGTGCCTTCTTTTTTAAAACTCCAACTCCCCAACCTTTTCATAACTGCCCATTTTATGACTTGTAATTTTTTCGGCGGACAGGGCGTACATTGTGTCTCCGATATAGAGCAGGCGCTGAATTTGGTGCTCCCATTCTTCGTAATACGGCATGTCACCGTTGATATGGGTTATTTTTGAATTAAGGTGGATACCAGTTTCAGGGTCAATATCGTAAACATAAGCCCCCTGATATTCAAAGATTTGTTCGTATTCATTCTTCTCACTGTTTCGGTAAACTGAAATCGGGAAGGCAAAGATGTCTTTGTCTTTATTGAACAGCAAAGCTTTATGGTCATGGTTCAATGGTGAGTAAGTGCCGCGACCCCCAATGATCTCAGTGAATTTCTCTTTCGGATTGGACATGTCGCTCACATCGAACAAGGAGATTTTAACTCCATCTGTCAGGATACGCGGCTGCGAGGCTCCTTTTTCAGCGACAATTTTCGTATCCTGGCCGAAGCCGATGATATGGTTTTCATCATATGGGTGCAGATAATTGCTGAAGCCTGGGATTTTCAATTCGCCGAGCACCTTAGGATTGGCTGGGTCGCTTGCATCGAACACAAACAGCGGATCTGTTTCTTTAAAAGTAACCATATAGATTCGGTCACCCATGAACCTTGCGGAATAGATTCTCTCCCCGCGCGCCAGCTCCTCAATTTTCCCTGTTTCCTTTAAATTTTTATCCAAAATATAGAGATGGTTACTAGAATGGCGTTGTTCATCCCACGCATAGCCTTTAGTCGTCACCACCCGGAAATAGCCATTATGCTCATCCATCGAGAACTGGTTCAGCACGGTTCCCGGTACGGTTGCGGAGCTGTGGTAGTTTACATCCAGGCCCTTAACCTCAAATTTATGGACATCGGTGTCCGGAGCAACCACACCTCGATCCTTCCGCTCCATATCACCATAATTCTCGACAGCCAGGTAAAGATTTTCCTTGGACATATAAAGCTGGTTTCCGCTGCCCAAATACGTGGTCATGGCCACTTCCTTTTTCGGCTGGTCGAGATCGAGCGCAGCAATCAATGTATAGTTCGGCTGGCGTGACTCTGGGAAATAATGAATTTCGTCATAATCAATACTTCTTTCCTTTGAATCATATGCGGTGTCAGAGTACTTCGGCCTGATATCAATCTTCCGGTTCTCCTTCAGTAGCCAGTAATCCGGATAATGCTGCGTGATCAGGTAGACAAGATTATCCACCTTCCTTGCCGAGATATAGTGACCCTCCACTTTGACTTCACGAACCTGTTTGGGTTCAGCAGGATTTTTGACATCATAAACAATGATTGTCGTCATCTGCATCAAAGGTGCAATCAGCGAATCCTTAGCAGCTTCTTCATATGGCTTGTAAATTTCATTGTATTGATGTCCAATGACCACGAGTTGATCGTCTTGCAGGAACAGTTGATTAGGCGAAAAATTTCTATCAAAACGGATTGTCGACAGAACCTTCATCTGTGCGCCTGGCACTGCCTGGATGATTCGCACCTTGTCATGTTCAGCCTGGAAAATGCTTTTTCCATCTGTTTTGACGATATCCGCTTCATCTACACCCTGCACCTGGACATTCGTTTCGGAAACATCCCCGCCGCCACCAGAATTATCAGCAGACATGGACTCCTCCGACGCTTTATCCTCGCCAGCCGTGAAGGACTCCTTCAATCCGCCAAACCAGTTCCGGGCCTCTTTCTCTTCCTCGATAATCTCCTCAAAGTAGCTCGCCAAATTCTCCTGCGAGCCAACCGTCGGAAGCGTTTCTTTTACAACGAACTTCCAGTTGTGCTCAGAGTTCAGCTCCCTGCCGAGCGCAGATTGAATCCCTTTTTTAAAATGAACGGTATACTCCTTCACTTTGAGGTCATAACCGGTTTTCGGAGGATGGATGTAGATGGTTTTCCGGTCGTCACCCAGCTCCAGCTTCGTGTCGAGCTTCTCTCCCTTGTCATTCGTCACATAAATTAAATCAGCATCGAGACTTTTTTCAGAGATTTTCTCGGAAAACTCTAGCTTCCACAACTTATTCGGCAGGACCACATGCTGCTCTTCCCACGCATTCACGACTTTGAACTGGGGCAAAGAATAAAATGCCACCGCTACTATTGAAACGAGCAACAAACCGCTTATTAACCACCATTTTTTCATCATTTTTCGAACCCCCTTGTAAAATTAGACGGGGATTGCTTGCTATTGTTTCAGGTTCCAACCTAAAAATTACAATTCAGGAAGAAATCTCATGAAAGAGCTGGCTACTTTGCTTTAAGATACGAAGTTCAACTTTACCGAGAAAATTTTTATAGCTAATAATCAAGTTTTATAGCGAAAAAATCTTTTTTATAGCGACTTTTTTGTTTATAGCGAGTTTCTAATTAATATAGCGAGAATCTCCTTTTTATAGCGAACTGGAAATTTCGCTCATTTTTTCCAATTGACTTGCATAAAAAAAGCTCCTCCGCATCAGGAAGGAACTTTAATTCCAGGAAATTCTTCTCCTGGCACGGGTTTGCTGAAGTGATAACCTTGAGCTTCATTGCAGCGGTGCTGTTTCAATACACCTAACTGGTCTTCTGTTTCCACGCCTTCTGCAATAACGGACAATCCCAGGTTATGCGCCATTAAAATAATCGTTGTGGCAATGTTTTCGTCGCTTTTATTATCGGCGATGTCCTTCACAAAGCAGCGGTCGATTTTCAAATGATCAATCGGGAATCTCTTCAGGTAACTCAGCGAGCTGTAGCCTGTACCGAAATCATCAATTGAGATATTCACTCCAAGCTCCTTCAGCTCATGAAGAATCACGCTTGCTTTCTCTACGTCCATTGTCATGCTTTCAGTAATCTCAATCGTCAGGAAGCGCGGCTCGACTCCGGCCAACTCAATTGTGTCTTTAATCATCGGAATCAAATCAGGCTGATAAAATTGGCGAATCGATAAATTCACCGATACCGTCAATCCATCCATTCCACTACGGTGCCAATCCTTGAGCTGCAGCAGGGCTGTTTTCAGCACCCACTCACCAATCGGAATGATCAATCCCGTTTCTTCCGCAATCGGAATAAACTGATCTGGTGATACATGACCAACTCTTTCATTTTGCCAGCGGATAAGCGCCTCCGCTCCTTTAATCTCATTCTTGCATAAGTTTACAATCGGCTGATAATGAAGCGCAAATTCATTACGCTCGAGTGCTTTGCGGAGCTCATTTTCAATCTGAAGCCTTTCAAAAGCTTTTCGATCAAGCAACACATCATACATCTGGTAATTATTGCGCCCCTGCTTTTTTGCCTGATACATCGCGACATCCGCTTTGCTCAACAGCATATCAACTTCCTCACCATCATCTGGGTAAAAGCTCATGCCTATACTCGTTGAGATGAAAATATCTGTACCATCAATGGCAAAAGGCTCCTCTAATGCCTTGAGTATGTTACGAGCCACAGCTTCAGCTTTTTCTTTCGTCGTATGCTCTAGTAAAATAGTGAACTCGTCCCCGCCCTGTCTTGAGAACAAGTCACCGTCTCCCAGGCAATCTTTTAATTTATCAGAAACATGCACAAGAAGCCGGTCACCAATCGAATGGCCTAGAGAGTCGTTCACGTACTTAAATCGATCGAGGTCGAGGAACATCAGACTCATTTTTTCTTCCTGTTCCAGATTTGTCTCGGCAATGGCATTTTGGACCCTTTCATCAAACCGTCTGCGGTTCGCCAGCCCGGTCAACGCATCATGATACGCCATAAAATCAATTTTTTCTTTTGCCCGATAGTGCTGAATCACAAGGCTGGTGAGGTCTGTTGCTTTTTCAATGATCTTCCGGTCCTTCTCGCGTGGAGATCTCGTACTGCAATAATACATGCCAAATGTGCCAATCACCCTCTGATCATCATCAAAAACTGGTGATGACCAGCAAGCCTTCAAATCATAGGGAAGAGCCAGCTCACGGTAATTCTCCCATAATGGATCGTTCTCAATATCTGTCACGACTACAGATTTTTTAAAAAAGGCCGCCGTGCCACAGGAACCAGCCGTAGGACCAATAGGCATACCATCAACTGCTGCATTATATACTGGCGGCAAATGGGGAGATGATCCATGATGCAATTTCATTTTCTCTTGATCAGCAATGAGGATGGAACAGTGCGCGCCGTCCGTGAAACTCTCGATGAAAAATACTATTTCATCAAGAACTTCCTGAAAACCAGCTCCCTTTGCCATCATTTTAAGGATCCGGTTTTGGCCTCTCACCATGGCCTCGAGTTCCTTCTTTTCCGTGATATCCTGTGCGCAACCGACAACTCCCAGGATTTCACCTCCAACCTTAATTGGCACTGCTGTGATCATCAGATTGACACGCTCACCTGTCCCCTTCCTTAAAATGACCGTTTCAAACCTCTCACGTTCTCCTCTTGTGACCCGTTTAAAATGCTTTATTGTTTCCTCAAGATAATCGTCATGAACAATCGATATAAAATTCATTTCCATAGCTTCATCAATGGTATAACCCGTTATGGCTACCGCCTCTTCATTAAAAACAATAAAATTCCCTTCTCTATCAAGGGCATAGCACCCATCATGGTTATAATCAAACAAGGATTTATATACCTCAAAAAGAGAGCTGTTATTCAAATCTGGCTGCATTGCAGTCACCCCGTCCATCTACATTTTAAGTATATACATGTCATATCGGCACTCCCTTACTATGGTTACACAGGTATTTTTTAACAGTTAGGTCTGTTGGACTAGTTTTCATAGGGGATGCTCAAATCGAAATCCCATAGTACCGTTGAAAAATTTCGTTGTTGATAGAACAGCTCATTAAGACATTAGTAATGTAAATAAAAGTTTACAAAATGCAAAGGATATATTACATTTAGGGTAGATAAACAAATATTACCAAAGGAGTAATCTTGTAAATGTTAAAAAACTCTGTTCGTGAATTCCGAGCAAGATTCAGATTTTCACAGCAAGATTTAGCGGACAAGATCGGCGTGACGAGACAGACAATCGGACTGATCGAAAAAGGGGACTACGCTCCCTCCGTCACCCTCGCATTAAAAATAGCAGCTGCCTTCGAAGTACCAGTCGAAGAAGTGTTTCGCTTAGAAGGAGAGAAATGACCATGTTAAAAAGAACTTTTCAATCACCGTTATTCAACATTGTTCTAATATTGGGCCTTGGTATCATCATGATTGGCAACCACTATTCCGACCATGTTCCCGCCTGGCTTAACATTGATCCGATGGTTTTGGGCATTCCGATTCTGATCATGATTGCGATTATCCCTCTCTATAACAAACGCAACCCCGAAGATCCGATAAAGGCCAGCCTGATCCCGATGGAAATGCGAGAAGAGGATGAGGGTTTGCAGTGGCTAACTTTTAAAGCGGCCAGGAATGTGTACATCTTCTTTGCCACATTCATCCCGATCGCCATTGCCCTGACAGCGTATTTTAATCACATCCCGTATTTGCCCATCATTATTTTTATCATCATGGGAATTACTCAGTACCTGATCTTCTGGTTCCAAATGAAACGTTACTCGTAAAAGGAGGAAAATGTATGGAGACTCGCCTGATCGTCACGGCCATCATTCTTGTAGTGTTCCTAGAAACTTTTCTCGTGCATTTGTTTCTTTTATACCGGAAAGGAAAAATCAATGAGAATCCCTTGCTGCTGATCTACAAAAAAGAATTGAAAATCCTTTTCTATGCTTTTTTTAAATGGAAACTCCCAGCTCCTGCCCAAGGTACTTTTTACTATCATAAAAAGTCGAACTACTTCTGGCTGTTTCTCGCACTCGTCCATGAACAAATCATCGAGATGATTGTTTTCCATATTTATTTAAGAAAAGAAGCGCCGGAAATCGCTCTGGCTATGCTGCTGCTTCACATATACAGCGTTTTTTACATAATGGGAGATTACAATTTATTGAGGAATACGCCGATCATAGTGAAGAAGGATCGGATCCACATTAAAATTGGCGTTAGAAGAGAATTAAATTTTCCCTTGAGCGATATTGAAAGAATCCAGCCCGCAAAATTGAAGTATAACAATAGCGGCGGAATCATCCATGAAAAGTCCTTGTTCCATGCCACCGCCTTTCCGCGGGCGCTCACCAGGATTTTCGGGATGAGTGATGAGGCGAAGTATGAGATTATTTTCAAAGAACCGATGATTGCAAGAGGATATTTCGGCCAGGAAAAAGAAGTGCAAAAGGTGCTATTCTACATTGACCAGCCTGATGAATTCGCTGATTTAATCAAAGAAAAACTTGTTCTTATGAATGATGATCGATTGGTAACGGTATAACGATGGCTTGTCATTTTAATTTTTTACGAAATTAGTGATGCTCCGCTTTGAAGCAATCGTTTTTCTGGCGAGCTGTTCTTTCCAGTCCTTCTCTTCCAGCTGGTATTCACCATTTTCATCTTTATAGGTCTTTTTCAAAAAATTGATCGTCCGGGCTTCTTCAGGAAGATTGATAGACAAAGGCCTTCCCCGCTTTCCTTCTTCATATATATAAAACTCAACAACATCGCCAAATTCCATGAAATCATCCAGAAACGAGATAAACTCAGGGTCCTCGCCTCCGTATTCATACACATATGGAAGAGAAAACGGCAGTTCCTTCTTGTACGCCTCACCACTTATAAAAGGATAATCCTGTCCCTTCACATGAAATTCCTCAATCGGCCTCATTGTTGCGATAAAATAATGACAGGTCATTGCGTTCACCCCTTTTTTGAGTCACTATTTATGAAATCCTTTCTTCATCTAGTGTAAAGTGGTATAAATATGTAACCCTGACACTGATTTTATGGAGAAAAAATTTAATTTAGCGACTTTTTTATTTATATAGCTATCGCAAACCCGATTCCAATCAGGAAGAATACGATGGCAATGCCCCATGCCCATCCTTTTGACAGGCCAGCAAGGCGGTGGAGACCAATAGCTGTCAAAATCGTCTGCCAGATGGAAAATACCTCGATCGATCCAAGCACACCAGGCTTGTCACTGTTCATCAATCCAACAAGGCTCGTAATGGAAATTTCCGGATTTCCGCCAATTGTTGCCCTAAGGAGCATATTCAGCAACAGGCCCGCCGCACCGATGATCATGATATGTGTGTTCATTGAAAATAATTGCTTGAACGTAACAACAGATCCCGCGATTTTTTCCTTTTCCTGAAATCAGGGTATAGATACTCTGGCAGCCATACGAAACATCAAAAAAACAGCCTCAAATAGAGACTGTCTATTCAATACTTTTTAAGCGTTTAGCATCGGCCTCCAAAACAACAACGCCATAACCTTCGTATGATGCAGTAGGCAAACAGGATGACGACGATTAATCCAATAATCCCTACAATTGTGCTTATAGTACCAGCCAATGCAGCTCCGCCAAGGACAAAACCGAGCAGTCCAAAGTAAGACAACAGAATCAACCCTACCCCCAGCAAGACTCCAAGAAACAATTCGAACACGCTGCACGCAGCATGAACACCGTTACTCATATGCTTCACCTCCAAACTATTGTTCACCTTCATCATATGCATGTACCAGACTGCTTGTTTATTTTTTATAGTAAAAGAGGCGATTATCATATCTATTTATGTCTTACACCCATATTTCCATCTATGCTGATAGTGGTTTATGATGTAATTATTCAGAACGAACAGGAGACTAGTAATGGAAAAACAGCAAACAAGCTTAAAGCCTTTCCTCTCACTGATTTTATCGACGAATATTCCGAAGGCTGCACTTTTCACCGGATTGGCTGCCAGTCTGATTACCACCCTAGCTGGCCTGGTGGTCCCGCTCCTGACGAAAAATCTGGTTGATGGCTTTTCTGTTGAGGCGATCAGCGTTCCGCTTATGATCGCAATCGGTACCGCCTTCGTTATTCAGGCCTTGATAAGTGGGATTTCCATCTACCTGCTCAGTTATGTCGGTCAAAAGGTAGTTGCGAGGCTGCGCGAACGGATGTGGTCGAAGCTCATCCGCATGCCTGTCCGCTATTTTGACAAGCAGTCCAGTGGGGAAACGGTCAGCCGGATCGTCAATGATACGAGTATAGTCAAAGACTTGATCACGAGCCATTTTCCGAATTTCGCCACAGGAATCATCTCCATCATTGGTGCTGTTGTGATTTTGCTCGTGATGGATTGGAAAATGACCTTGCTCATGCTCATTTCCGTGCCGCTCACGCTGGCCATCATGATGCCTCTTGGCAGGAAAATGGCCAAGATTGCACGTGGGCTTCAGGATGAGACGGCCGTTTTTACCGGACATATCACCCAGACTCTCGGCGAAATTCGCTTAATGAAAGCTTCAACCGCGGAAAAAATTGAAGAGGACAACGGCTATAACGGGATTGATAAGCTGTTCAACTTTGGATTGAAGGAAGCGCGCATTTTCGCGTTGATTGGTCCAGTCATGCAGCTGATGATCATGGTCGTTATCGTCATCATCATTGCGTACGGAGGAATGCGCGTAGTGAATGGAACCATGTCGACAGGGTCGCTCATCGCCTTCCTGCTTTATTTGTTCCAAATCATCATGCCGATCACTTCGTTCGCGATGTTCTTTACCCAGCTGCAAAAAGCAAAGGGCGCGACAGAAAGGATCATCGAGATCCTCGATCAACCACTTGAAGAAGGACAGGAAGGAATCGAAACTGATATTAGCAACCTGCCAATCACCATCGATAACGTCAGTTTTGCCTACAGTGAAGAAGAGCCGGTCATTGAAGGAGTTTCGCTGGACGCACAGCCTGGACAGATGGTTGCTTTTGTTGGACCGAGCGGCGGCGGCAAAACGACTATGTTTGGCTTGATTGAACGTTTTTACGAACCGACAAAAGGAGAAATCCGGATCGGCGACACTCCGATCCAGGAACTATCGCTCACCTCATGGCGCAATCAGATCGGCTATGTTTCTCAGGAAAGCGCGATGATGGCCGGAACCATCCGCGAAAATCTGTATTATGGGCTGGATAACGGAGATAAAATTCCCGATGAACGCCTGTGGGAAGTCGCAAAAATGGCCTATGCCGACCAATTCATTGCAGACTTTCCAAAGGGGCTTGATACCGAAGTCGGCGAACGTGGCGTCAAGCTGTCTGGTGGACAAAGGCAGCGAATCGCAATTGCTCGCGCCTTCCTCCGAGATCCAAAAATCCTGATGATGGACGAAGCGACCGCCAGCCTCGACAGCCAGTCAGAAGGCATCGTCCAGCAAGCATTGACCCGACTGATGGAAGGCCGGACGACATTTGTCATCGCACACAGACTCTCCACCATCGTCAATGCCGATAAAATTGTTTTTATCGAAAAAGGTAGAGTGACCGGGATTGGCACTCACCAGGAATTGATTCAAATGCATGATTTGTATAGGGAGTTTGCACAGCAGCAGCTGGCATAGGCATCACTTACACAGCGTGTTTGCCAAGCCAACAAAAAGGAGGTCCGCCGTCATGGTTGGACCTCCTTTTCTAGTTTTCACTTATTGTCCTAGCTCACCCTAAACAAAAATAATCTCCTCAGTTGCCCTGTAGTCCCTCGGTGACAGGCCAACGTATTTTTTAAATGTTCCGCTGAAGTAGTTGGGAGTGTTGTACCCTAGTTCTTCGGCAATGGCTTCTACTGTATGGTCGGTGTGGCGGAGCATCCAGACAGCTCGCTGCATGCGGACGAAGGTGACATACTCGACGAAGTTTCTTCCTGTTTCTTGTTTAAAAATGCGGCTGAAATATGGGACGCTCAGATTGATTTGATCGGCAACCTGCTTGATTGACAGGTCCTCCGTACAGTACTGGGAAATATACTCGACACACTTTTGGATTTGCATGTCCATCGTGATTTCCTCGAAATAGCGAAGCTGCAGTCTTTCGTATGGCGATGTCCGCCTTGCTTTACACGCTTCTTTGTACGAATGGTGCAGCAGCAGCGGTTCGCGATAAACCGAGCCTACACCTATATAAAGCTGAATCCCGTATTCATTTTCCAAAGACTCAATCGTCCCAAGGATTCGCTCCTCCCCCTCTTTCCAATGCTTCAATGAACCATACTCCGACGGCACTTGGAGCAGCATGAGGAGATGTTTCCTGTAGGACAGGAACGTGAGCTGATGCCCTTCAAACTGCTTTTTCAAAAACTCCTGGATGACCATCGACGACTGCCAGCCCTCTTGCATTCGTTTAGCCGGACAGCGGACGAATCCCTGAATAAAACAGACCACATTCGGAACAGCTTCCCCTGGCAGGAAAAAACGGGATTGCAGAAGCTCCTCCTCTGTCTTCACTTCCCCTGACAACAGTCTCCGTAAAAAAGCCTCCCTAAATGGCAAGGTGTTGCGCCCAACTGCCTGCGCCGCATCGAAATGATGGAATACTTCCTCGCTTTCTGCGAATCTGGTATTCTCACTTTCAATCTCTTCGACCGCTCGCTTTAATGTACGTATAAAAATTCGTTGTTTCACCGATTTTACCAGCAGGTAGGTCAACTTAAACTCGATTGCCAGCGGAGAGGTGTGCAAAAGTGACGGGTCCAGCAGCGGAATGATCCGGCAGCCTTTATTCCTTTTGCGGAACCGGTGTATTTTTACCCAATCATGCCATTTGTTCACTTCAATGATCGCGATATGTATATCATTCTCTTCGTCTACTAGCTTACAATTCTCCTGGCATTCTTCCAGAATCCATGCAGCCAGCTTCCCATACTCCGCTTCATCCTCAACACCAAGCCAAATTGATTGCAACCTTACCACCCCCTTGTCTTATTCACATGAGTGAATAAAAATTTAAATTATATTAAATATTTGTATATTTCTGATAATTTATTGTAAGGTATTGGACAATTCTCTATCGTACAATCAATTTAATGATATCACGGCTAACCTAAAGGAGGGAAATCTTGATAACGGGTTAGGCCAAAATTTTAACTAGGGGGAATCATATTTGGCAGGGGAGTATCGGGAGTATAATTATGTAGAGGCTGATACAATTGACGTCAGCGAGCTAAAGCCACTTGATCCGGAAACGAAGCAAAACATGAAAAGTGAATTCAGTACAGGCATTAAACTTACGCTCTTTTATTATGTATTCATTCTTTCCATTCCTATTTTGAATTGGTATGCAGGAGATTTCATGTTCTCCCGGATGTGGGGCGGCATGACCTACAGCTGGTTCTTCACAAGTATTGTCGCGATGGCGATGGCGTTTGTCATTGCACTCATCCATACGACTTTGTATGAGAAACGCCTGAAAAAACAAGCAGAACAATCCACATCTCCTGCTGATGGAAGGAGGATTGGCTGATGTCGACATTCATGGAGCCGAAATTCCTGTTAACATTGATCCTGATGGGGACCATTGTGTATATCACCTATCTTACAAAAAGAAACGCGACAGCTTCAGATTACTTCGTCGGAGGACGCAGCTTCGGCTGGTTCACCAACGGGTCGGCAATTGGCGGCGACTATTTGAGCGCAGCCACCTTCCTTGGGATTGCCGGCCTGACCTATCAGCTCGGCTATGATGGGGCTTACTATGCGTTTTGCTTCTCGATCGGCTTGACACTCCTGGCAATTTTCGTCGCTGGACCGCTTCGCAAGTTCGGTGCCTATACAGTCGCTGACTTCTTGGCCTACCGGTTCCATAGCCGACGCGCCCGCCTTGCTGCCGTCGCTGTCGTGCTCGCCATTTCCGGTTTTTATGCAGCCCCACAGCTCCTTGGTGCTGCGCAGATTCTTAGCATGTTTTTTGGGACCAGCTATGAATTCGGGATCATTTTTACCTGCTCTGTCATGATTTTCTATGTAGGAATCGGCGGGATGAAGGGTACTACCCTCAACCAGGCGCTTGAACTATGGATTCGCCTAGGCGCGTTCCTCCTTATGGTCGGCGCAGCCATCTGGGGCGGACTTCATTATCAGGATATCCTTGCATCAATTAATGAGTTCAAAGGAACGATCACAGGTACAGCAAGCTTAACGGCTGACGGAAAAGATATTCCGTTCGACGGTTCTGTCTGGACAGGAACAGGCAACTACTTCCCGTCATTCTGGCAAACCATTTCGATGACAATCGGGCTTTCACTTGGTACAATCGGGCTTCCGCATATCCTTTTGCGCTTCTACACGAACCCAAGTGCGAAAGCTGCCCGCAGGTCCGCCCTAATGGCAATCGGGATCGCAAGCGTGTTCTTCCTGTTCGCTGTTTACCTTGGAGTAGTTGGACGCTCAATCTTCTTGACTGGCAATGCTGATCCAGCTGTTGTGAAAGATCTGATTGCCGGTGGGAATAACATGGTTGTTCCATCAACAGCACAGGCCCTTGGCGGAGAATGGCTGCTCGGCCTTGTCATCGCCGGTGCATTCGCAGCCGTCTTTTCGAACCTTTCAGGCCTGTTCATCGCAAGCTCTGGTGCCCTGGCACATGATTTGTACGCAACATTCTTCCGTAAAAACATTACTGAAAAAGAGCGCGTAATCGCTGGAAAAGCCTCCATTATCGTGCTTGGTGTTCTATATGGAATCCTTGGCCTGATGGTAAAGGAAGCCTCCATCGGCCACCTTGTCGCACTGGCATTTACAGTTGCGGCCAGTACGTTCACACCAATCTTTATCCTGGGTATCTGGTGGAGAGGAATGACGGAAAAAGGAGCGATCGCCGGCCTGGTTCTCGGTCTCGTCTCTTCCATGTACATGATCTTCTTCAAGACGACACTGCCAGAGTTCCTGCAGTTCAACGTACCGGGAATCATCACTGTGCCAATTGGATTCTTGTCCGTTTACATCGTCTCAAAGCTCGACCGGAAGGTACCATCTGATGTGAACGAATTTATGAAACAAGTTCACTCCAAAGAGTCGGAAGCAGCTTAAATATTTTAAAAAGAGAAGCCAGGGATTGCTCCCCGGCTTCTCTTTTTCTGCTATATAGATTCAGCAACTCTGCCAGCAGACTCCCCCTGTGTCTCCACATAAAGTGTCCGACTCGGAAACGCGACGGATACTCCCTCTTCTTCAAGGATTTCCATAATCGCAAAATTGACTTCTTCCTTCACTGCCAGGTATTCTGCCCAGACGGTTGTTTTTGTGAAGAAATAAAGGAAGATGTCGAGGCTGCTGTCATTGTACTCGTCAAACTTTACAAAAATCGTATCCGGATGGATATCGTCGTTTGCTCTCAACAATTCTTCAATCCTGAGGATCGTCCTTTGCAGCTTCATTCTCGGCGTGTCATACGTAACACCAAGTTTGAAGGTAATTTGTCTTTTCCCCATTTTGCTCCAGTTTGTAATCGATTCATTTGCTAAAATCGCGTTCGGTACCGTGACAACGGCTTGCGCGAAGGTGCGGACTCTCGTGCTTCTGAAAGAAATATCCTCAACTGTCCCTTCGACACTTGGCGTCTTGATCCAATCCCCAATCGTAAATGGTTTTTCGGTAATGATGATGATGCCGCCGAACAAGTTCCCGATAGCGTCCTTGGCTGCCAGCGCAAACGCGAGACCGCCCAAGCCCAGCCCTGCAATAAAACCATTCACATCGTATTCAAATACCTGCGCGATAATACTTAAGCTGATCGCGACGATGATGAATCGAATCGCCTTCGAGAAAAATGGAATCAGGATCTGGTCGATCTCCATATTAAAACGATCATTGATTTTCATAAATAATAGCGATGAACCCGAAGATAGATTGTACAGCCCCCATGCAATCAGCATGATGATCGAGGCTCTGATAATCTTTAAAAATAGCGGATTCGATTGCTCCATAAACGGGAAATAATCCGCTGCAACATAGATTCCTATAATGATAAATAACCATCGAATTGGCTGCTCAAATGCGACGGTCATACTGGAGAAAAGTTCAGTCGGTGTCTTCTGCCCCAGTTTTAACATCAGCTTGAACACATACTTTGTGAAAAGCTTCCTGAACAAAAGGAATAAGAAGATGATTCCTACCGAGATCCCCAAATTTTTCAGCACTTCATAAGACAAAAGATATTCCCACCAGGTCATTTCATCCTCCCTCTCTATTTTTTACTCGTTTCATCATAACATTGAATTTCTATGAAAAAAACGTCAAGGAATGATTTGTATCACTTCTTTCTGTTTTGATAAGTGTTATTTTTAATATGAGAAACATTATCAGTTATATCCAATACACACTCTAGGAGGAAATATAATCATGAGTGAAATGATAAATAATCGTGAATTGAAAGCAATGGATCCTGCAAAGCGAAAGGCAACTTTAAAGCAGCTTTTCAAAGATCTGCATGATGGGAAAAATGTGAATGAGGTCAAGGCTCACTTCGATGCTTTTATTGGAAAAATAACCATCGATGAAATTGCTGGTCTACAGCATATCGAGCTGATTGAAGGCGATATATCCGTTACGGAAATGCAGCGAATTTATGCGGCACACGCTGACCTTTTTAAAGGAGCAATCGAGGAGAATGATTCAGTGTACGGGCCTGAAAACCAGCCTGGCCACCCTGTCCATACATTCGAATTGGAAAACCGTGAGATTGAACAGCTTTTACAAAATAGGCTTCGCGTTCATCTTGAACAATTTGCAATGGAAGACAGCGCTGAAAATATCAACCTGCTGTTAGAGGATTGCAACCTGCTTTATGACATTGACAAGCACTACAGCCGTAAGGAAAACTTGATTTTTCCTTACCTTGAAAAGTACGGGATTTACGGTCCGACGACGAATATGTGGCGGATCGATGATTTCATCCGGGACGGAATTAAGTTAGCTAAGAAGAAGCTGGCCAATTATGATGGCAATAAAAATGGCGTCATCGAAGAGGTTCAGTTTGTCCTAAAAGAAGTGAGTGAAATGATCTATAGGGAAGAAAACATCCTGTTCCCAATGGCACTGCAAAACTTTACCGAAGATGAATGGGTTAAAATTGCTCATGAAAGTGACGAGATCGGCTATTGCCTGACATCTCCAACTAAGGAATGGAAGCCTGCCCGAAAACACCTTGATGCAGACGCAATCTCTGAAGGCTATATCAAAATGGAAACAGGCATCCTGTCATTGAAGCAGCTTGAACTGCTGCTGAACCATCTGCCGGTCGATATTACTTTCATTGATCAGGACGATGTCGTCCGTTATTTTTCACATGGTAAAGAACGAATTTTTGCGAGAACAAAAGCCGTCATCGGCCGCACCGTCCAAAACTGCCATCCGCCAAGAAGCGTCCATGTCGTCGAAGATTTGCTGCGCGACTTCAAAGCAGGCAAAAAAGACACCGAAGACTTCTGGATCAAGGTCCGCGACAAATTTGTATACATCCGCTATTTCGCGGTTCGGGATGAGGACAATCAATATATCGGCACCCTTGAATTCACGCAGAACATCAATCCGATTCAGGCACTTGAAGGAGAAAAACGGATTCTTTCTTAAACTTACACTAGGCAACAGCCCACCACGGCTGTTGTCTTTTTTTGCCTAAAAATACGACCACAGTCTTAGCAGATATTAAGCCTGTGGCACATTATGAAATTACTTTTCTATCACTATAATGAGAGACGATTAATAGATTGGGGGATTCAACATGAGAAAAATCGGACCTAAAAGTTTGAAATGGTTGAAAATGATTCATGTTTTTCTAGTGGTATTATTCTTTGGCGGGATATTGAGTTCCGTGGCGTTAAATCTCCACATTGATTTCACTCGATATGACGAGGCTTACCTCGGTTATAAAAACATCGTTACCATCAGTGACCAGATTGTCAGATGGGGTGCAATTGGAACATTACTTGTCGGGTTCACGTATGGTTTTTTTACGAATTGGGGATTCTTCAAGCACCGATGGGTGGGCGTGAAATTCATTTTGTATATCATCCAGACGATTGTCGGCATTTTTATCGTCGACGAGCTGATGATGGAGAACATGGAGCTCTTGGAAACGCAAAAAGAGTCCGCCTTAAGCAATCCAGACTTTATTCAAAATCATATCGTCAGGCAATACGCTGTATACTTTCAAATTGTCGTCACTATCTTCATTTTCATCATTTCTTTTATAAGGCCCTGGAAAAAGAAAAAGATTTGAACAACACAGCAGGTATTCCCAATTATATACAGAATACCAGATGAGAAATAATATATTGGGAGGTTATGAAGATGGTTGCAACACAAGCGATTTTAGCGTGGACGTTTATCTCTGAATGCCCGATTCCGAATGACGTGAATGACCTTTTAGTAGAAGGGGAAAAGGCGATCGCCGCCTATAAAACCGTACGCGACAGCGCGATTTTTACCAATAAACGGTTGATTGTCAGGGACGCACAGGGTCTCACTGGCAAAAAGGTAGAAATCTACTCCCTTCCTTACTCTTCGATCAATATGTGGTCCACCGAAAATGCCGGCAGCTTGTTTGATGTGAATGCAGAGGTTGAATTATGGACCAGGGCCGGCCACATTAAGGTCAACCTGAAGAAGGGCGTAGATATCCGCAAGTTTGATAAGTTGATAGCTGAAGCGATATTGTAATTTGATTAAAGCATCCCTCGTCATGACAGGGGGATGCTTTTGTTTTGGTTCCATGCCTGCCGACAGGAGAAAACCTCCTCGTCAGATAAAGCGTTCTATCGGACATTCTCCTCTTCTTTACCGCCCAGTTTGTCCAATAGAGCCCATCTATCGGACATTCTCTGCTTCTTTCCCGACCGTTTTGTCCAATAGAGCTCTTCTATCGGACATTCTCCTCTTCTTTCCCCTTCAGTTTGTCCGATAGAGCCTTCCTATCCGACAGTTCCCTCTTCTTTTCCGTCCAGTTTGTCCGATAGGGCCTTTCTATCGGACAGTTTCCTCTTTTTTCCTGCTCAGTTTGTCCGATAGAGCACAAATGGCGGCCACTTAATTAAATATTTTATCCCACCCTGTCCTTTTCCCCTCCCCGCCTGTATATAGAAGGTGAAAGGAGGTGAGGCAAATGGCAATGGCGATGTTGAAGGATTCTAATATCAGGCTGATGTTTGAAGCGGGTGTTGATGAGAAGGGCGAGCCAATCTTCAAGGGCAAGACTTACCGCTATGTGAGAAAGGAAGCTACTGCTGACCAGGTTCAGCAGGCGGCTGTGGCACTTCGTGGCCTTAGCGCGAACTTGTTAAGCTCTGTGGAGCGTAACGACAGCTTCGATATCATCTAATCTGGCAATCTACTAATTCTATAGGAGGTGAAAAAAATGGCTAAGACACTTGAGTTGCAATTCGCTACTGATCTTGGCAAGTATGCCAAGCTTACGGTTGATAACCCGACGGAGCCGGTTGATCCAGCAGCGGTCAAGCTGGCAATGGAGCAAATCATCGCTTCCAACGCATTCCTGCCAACGAATGGAACCCTTGTTTCCGTTCACAGCGCACGCATCGTCGAACGCAACGTAACCGAATACGAACTAGTGTAATGAAAGTGAGCCGGTCTTCTTCTAGAGACCGGCTCTTGTTTTAAAGATTTTAGGGAGGAGGAAACGCACATGGAGCAGCTGATTCCGTTCATCAGCGATGTTGGGTTCCCGATTGTCGTGACGCTGTACTTGCTTCATCGAATCGAAGCAAAGCTGGATACTGTCGTCCAATCGATCCAGAACCTGCCCGTAAGATTGCAGGAAAGGCAAGAGCCAGAGCTGGTTTATACCCAAAAGACAATCCAGGAAATCAATCACTAAACATCTGAAACCATCACTCTTTTTTAATAAAGAGGGTGGTTTTTTCATTTAATCAAACGTTTGATTAAATTATTTGCGTAATTATAAAAGAATTATTGGAATTATATGTTAAAATGTAATCAATAATTTATTCGACTTGTTTTGATTGGCTGACTGACTTGAAGGCTTAAGGGGGGCAAAAATGGCAGCTATTATTTATAATGTCATTTTAATTGCTAGTTTCATATTTTTATTGCAGAAAAAAGACGATACAGAAGCCTATTTTCCGTTAAAGATCATTGGATACTTTTTATTAGGTTCGTTTGCCTTTAATTTGAATCAAGTCTCTCTTCCGCTTGGGTTTATCTTGTACCTCCTATTTTTTCGTCCCAAGTTAAATGCACATGTAAAACGGATGGCTGCTGTTCTTGGTGTTTTTTCCTTTATCATTGTCTATTGGATTTTCCCGTTTGGCATTAACCAATGGGAGAATCGCTCCATTTTTATCGAGCATGAACTTGGCTCCGTCTATACGATAGATTTTCAGGATGAATCTGAGCTGATCAAGCAGGAATTAAGCTTGGAGAACCACTTTTTGAAGCTTGGAGAATTTAGAGTGGAATATCTTGAAGATGGCAGCATTACAGACATAAGCTGGCAACTGGTCCGACAAGATGACAATAACTTTACCCTTTATTATATTCAATATGACCCCGGCAAAAGCAGGTATCAGGTTACCAAAAGCACGGCCGATACATGGCTCCAGTATGATCGATTAACGGGTGTTGACCGATTCTTTGAAAATCTTGATGTACTTGATATTAAGGAACTTACGAAGTCAAAGGGCAGTTTTTCCTTCTATGTTATCCAAGGTTCTGGGGAACGAGTCTTTTTTGCAGAAGAAGAAAATCGAACTGATTTCTTTGTATCAAATGGAGAAATCCGGTTACTAGATCATAAGCAATTGCCAGTTGAAGGTTATATTGTTTCAACCTTTGCAATGAAGAAAATGGAAGAAGAAAAAGATGATCAAGGAAGAATAGTACATGAAAGCTTTGAAGGAACCGAGTCATCTAGTTATCTATTTGATGTAGAGTTTGGGGAGTAAAAAAGCTAGACAAAGAGAGCGGCCTTTCACCGCTCTCTTATACACTATTTGGCAGTGCCATCCCTTACTTAACCGGAATCCAAATCTCAGAATAATAGTCAGGATCAGCTGAATTCCCTGCTGGATAAACCTCCAGCTCTGGTGTGCCAGCATGCTCGAACCCGCTGGACGGGAACCATTCCGTGAAGATTTGCTTCCACACCTTTTGCATGGCGTCTGGCATCGCTCCGTGTACTTCGAAGATCGCCCACTTGGATGGAGGGATCTCCATTTTCAGAAAGCCATCAGGCGTTTCACCGTCATATGCCGCAGCTACCCAATAATCCATCTGTTTATCCTGGTTGTTTTTATCCACACATACACCAAGAACTCCTTTTACAGGCCCATTGTTTTTACAGAGCAATTCATCACAGGTGCCATCATTGTTTACCTGATCCCACATTTTTGGAATCCCGGCCAGATTCTCCCCGTTACCATAAAAAAAACCCTGCTTAATCCCAATCACTTCAAAACTCTCCTGCTCCACCACTTTATATTGCATCGGTTCCGCTCCCTTCAAACTCACCTGAATCCCCAGGCGGCTATAAGATTTCAGCTTTCCAGTGTACTTCCTTGCTTCACTTGGAGAAATGCCATGCTGTCTGCGAAAAGCCTTCGTAAATGCTTCAGGAGTGTCATAGCCATATTTCAGCGCAAGGTCAATGATCTTTGCTTCGGTGTTGCATAGTTCACCGGCTGCCAGCGTCAACCGCCTCCGTCTGATGTACTCGCCAATAGAAATATCCGTTAAAATGGCAAACGTCCGCTGAAAGTGAAATGAAGATGAATTTGCCTGTTTCGCAATAGCTTCCACCGTCATATCATCCAGCAAGTGTTCCTCCATAAAGTCAATTGCCCTCTGTAGTGATTCAATCCACGCCATCCAACTCACTCCCTTATAAACATCCTATCAAGTTTCATTTCGGCAATCCGGTCATTTTTTGCTCATGTTTGTCAGTATTTTCACCCACTGACCATTTAGTTTCTCCCTTCAACCCTCTCTTCCTTTTTTTTCGAAAAAAAAAAGCACTAAGCAATCATGCTTAGCACCTTTTCCTTATTTCTTAAAAATCCCGAACGGCTTGCCAATTGGCAGGACAACTCTTCCAAAGTGGGTGTTCAGCACATTTGCTGCTGAGCCGTAGAATGAAAGAATCGCAATTCCCAGTTCAGCCACGGCTGCCAGCATATGCGATGCCTCATAGAAGATATCAAATGAACTTAATGATAGGCCAATAAATAAGAAATCGATCAATACGAAAATAAAGAACAAGACTTTATTTGTTTCCAGGGCTCCAATCGTCATGAAGACACTGAAAATCAAATAGCCGATGAAGGCCATTCCTAATTGCTTCACATCGCCATCAGCTGCAAGGCTTTCACCGAAGAATCCGAGTTGAATCAGCCAGGAAGTTCCAACACCGAACCAGAAGAGTCCGAACGCGCCGAAAGCTGTCATTCCAAATATATTATTATGCTTGCCGTCAAGAATCGCAGCATAAAGCTGTGCTAGTCCACCAAGGAAAATTGCCCAAGGGATGATGAGTGATACGCCATCTGTGAACCCAAGTTTCTGGGACGACGCAACTAATGTGACCATGGCTAGTCCAAACAAACCTAGCGCTGATGGATCCGCTGTTGTAATTTTAATCTGTGTTTGATTCTGAGTATCCATTTCTTCTTCCTCCTATAAATAACTGCGCAAGCGCCTTGGTCTGCCCCGACAGGCGCTGGAGCTTAACAATTCTCAAGGTGAGTTGCCTACTTTCTACATTTCAAAAAACATACTTTTGTACTTTACAGGATTCAAGTGTACGAGTCAATATGATTTATTTGTCAGTTAAAAAATCGAGGAACTGTGGCGAGTGAGCATGGTCTTCGCTTTGCGCAACACATGAAAAAGAGACGGATTATGTTATATCCGTCTCCTTTGATTACTTCTATCAGCTTGTTCCCAAGATGAAAACCAAGTTAACCCTAAAAATCCAAATCATCAACTATACTGGAATCCTAACAGAAAGTTCCAGGATGTTTATTTTACAGTGCTATTTATCCTACTTATGATACACTCCAACCAGCCGCCTTCGGTTCTCTCTTTTGATCAGCTGCCACATTGGGATATACGTAATACTGAACACGATTAGTGCCGCAACTTCAAGATTCAGATAATACATGATGCCGCTGTCAAAGAAGGATAGGATGGTCTTCGCTTCTGTCGGACTCGCCAAATAGAAGAAGTTCGTATCAAACAGGAAATTGAAAATGAAGATCGGAACGGCAATAATGTTCACGACAAGATAAGTGAACAGAATGGCTTTGCGGGGAACTCTGTAGCCTTCAAAAAGGATGAAATATAATGCGGCAATCGGAATGGCTGAGTGGTTGAGGAAGTATTCAATATAGTCGAAATGAGGAAAGGTGTAAGACATTTCAGGTGTAACCATGGCTAAAACTGCCGGCAAGGTGCCAATGAAGTAAAGTACATAAAATCCTTTCACACTCTTTCTTAAAAACAAGTACATCGCCAGAAAGGAGCTGAGCGAACACATGTGTAAAGGAAGGTCACCGATTTGCCATTGCCCGGTCACGATGAGCCATAACTGATGAGAAACCTGGCACGCCACCAGAGTCCAAAATATGATCCATTTCAAAACATTTTTGTGCGGCCTGATTTGGTTTCGGAATAGCACCAACCCAAGACAAACACCAAAGAAAATTCCCAGGGTAACCAGGTGCTCAGCAGAAAACAATTCAAACCCCTGCATCCCCGTAACAGAAAACATGATGTCATCACCTCGCTGTACATTTAAAATGCTGTTAACTATAAATGTATGCGTGAGAACATTGGTTGAACACAGGTTTTCGTACAAAAACATGAGAGGCAGTATACAAAAAAAGCACAGGGTACGTCCCCATGCTTCACTTCTGTCTCAGATACAAAGGCAATGTAAAAGTAAATTTGCTGCCTTTTCCTGGCTGACTTTCAGCGTGAATCTCTCCACCATGCGCGTTGACGATATATTTGACGATCGCAAGGCCAAGTCCTGTACCGCCTGATTCCCTTGATCGAGATTTTTCACCACGGAAAAATGGATTGAAGATCAATGGCAAATCTTCTTCTGCGATTCCTTGTCCATTATCCTTAATGATGATTTGAAGATATCCGCCCTGGTTCTCTACTTTCAACAGGATATTCGTCCCGCCGTACTTGACTGCATTATCAACCAAGTTCGCCATGACTTGCTTGATTCTGTCGCTGTCTATTTGCAGACTGATAGACGGCAGTGGATCAGCAAGCACTAATTTTACCCCCTGATAGTCCAATTGCGCACTATGAAAGGTCTCCTGGAAAAACTCGCGACTGTTCACAAGATTCTTATCAATTGAAAGCTGCTCGAGCTCAAACTTCGAGAACTCAAACAAGTCTTCGATCAGCCTGTCCAGCTGGTTTGTCTTTGATTTGATGACTGAATAATATTTCTTCTGCATCTCCTCATTCTTGGCAATGCCGTCTTCCAATCCTTCCACATAGCCCTTGATCGAGGCAAGCGGTGTCCTTAAGTCATGAGAGATGCTGGCGATCAATTGCTTACGCGCCCGTTCATATTGCTGCTGCTGCTCAACCGATTTTTTCAAGTGGTCACGCATCAGGTCAAAGCCATGGATGAACCTGCCGATTTCATCCTGCTTTCCATATCTGATCTTATAATCAAGGTTCCCTTCAATTACTTCCTCTGTCGCATGATATATTTCCTTCAGAGGCTGGAGGATCGTCTTGGAAATATACCATGTCCATAGTAAAATCAGCGCAAGCAGTACCGCCAGGCCAATCCCAATCGCTCCCAGGATGGCATAAATCATTTCTTTGAACTGACTAAATGGAGGAACGGTGAGAGAATGAGCCTGGATTTCCGCAGACAACTCGCCATGCTCCTGTGTCAGCACGTCAACATTAAGCTTTCCCAACCGGTCCAGCCATATGGATTCTTCCTGCCTTTTTTGATACCCCGAAGAGTTGAATAAAGTCTCCCCCTCTGAGGAATAAACAGTCAATCCCATCTGGTATTTTTGCATCAACGACCTCACTTTTTCGTAAAAAAGATCTGGCTCATCAAGATGTCCAGCATTCTCGTTAATGATTTCCTTTGTCTCTGTTAAAAGCACATCGAGTTCATCTTCGCTCTTGCCTGCCCGCTCTTCCATACCTGCCGAATAAAAGGTCATGAACAAAATTGCTGCCGCAATTGGCACAATAATAATGCTGACAAAAGCGAGGATCAATCGCGGTTTCAGCCCCCACCTCATTGGCTGCCACCATCGAACTTATAGCCAATTCCCCAGACAGTTTTGATAAACCGTGGTTCTGACGGGTTAACTTCCATTTTCTCGCGAAGCTTTCTCACATAAACAGTGATTGTGTTCGTATCGCCGACATGCTGATAGCCCCAAACGTTTTCCAGCAGTTGCTCCTTTGTAAACACCTGGCCTTTATTGGCCGCCATGAAGGCGAGCAGCTGGAACTCTTTTGCGGAAAGATCGATTGGCCTTCCTTCCGCATTTACGGTATATTCCTTCAAATTAATTTCAAGTCCAGGATATCTAATCGTATTTTCAGTTTCCTTCGGGACTGACAGATGCTTAAACCTTCTCAGCTGCGCCTTGATCCGGGCAACAAGCTCCCCCGGACTGAACGGTTTGGTCACATAATCATCCGCGCCAATCCCGAGACCAATAATCTTGTCGGTATCACTCTTCTTCGCGCTCATGATGATGATCGGAATGTTCGACTCCGCCCTGATTCTGCGGCAAAGCTCTATTCCGTCCATTTTTGGCAGCATGACATCGAGCACTGCCACCGTGGGCCGATGTTCAATAAATTGACTCAAGCCGTCATGCCCGTCAAAAGCCAGAACACTGCGATATCCCTCCGCTTCCAGATAATCACGGACAAGCTCGGCAATTTCACGTTCGTCTTCCACAATTAAAATCAAATCTTCATCCATATTGGTACCGTCCTATTTTTAAAAATAAAGGAAACCACAAATGCGGTTTCCTCTTTCATAACATAGTCAAGCTTAAGCTGCAACGTCACGCTTGTTAAAAATGAACAGTGATAGAAAAGCAAACAGCCCGAAATAAATCAGCAGCATCACGATCGAGAATGTCATTGTCATTCCTTCAACCAGCGGTGTCCCCGTTGTGTACTGCTGAAGATCCGTGTTGGCAAATAGGATGTATTTTACCCAGTCGTACTGGCTTAAAAGCTGGACGATCTGCGGACCCGTGAACATCAGGAACAAAGAGATCCCGATGGCGAGCGAGCTGCTGCGGAATACAGTCGAAATCATGAAAGCCAGAGTGACCATCATAATCAAATCAATGCTCCTGAATCCAAACAGCTCAATAATATGGGTGACCATATTCTGCTCGATAACCCTGCCATTGCTGTAAGAAAGATATGGAGTTTCCGCTCCGCTGAAGCCGAAAAAGATCATTCCAAACAGGAAAGAAGTGCTGAATAATAAAACGAGCATCAAAAGTGCAAACAACAAGGTCGAAGCATATTTCGCCAAGAGTACTTTTGTTCTGCTCACAGGGCGAATCAGCAGCAGCTTGACTGTCCCCCAGGAAAATTCACTTGCTACCATCCCCGCAGCAATCACAATGGTAAACAAGGCTGCAATCCCGGTGAATGTCGTCGCATCAACCATATAGCCCCAAAGTGAATCCCGTTCAATTGGCGCAAGATTATGTTCGATCCGGTATTCATTTAAGGCGATCCTTTCCTGCAACAGTCGCTTTTGGGCATCAAGCATCGGCGCTGATTCAAGGCTCTCTGTCAATTGAGCATTTTCAGCGGTCAGCTGTGCTTTCCAGTCAGCATTGCTGCCAGGGTCCAGGACAAACTTTGTAAAAATACCAACGAGGGCCACGACGAGTACCAGTATTCCAATCATCACCCATGTTCCCATACGTTTATAAATTTTTATGTTTTCATTATGAATCAGTCTAAAAAAATGGCTCATTTATCTTCCCTCCGTCATTTCCAGGAATTTTTCCTCCAGCGTACTATTTTCAGAAGAAACCTGATAAATCTCAAATTCATTTTCCGCAAGCGCCTTAACCAGGGATGGAACCTTCTCACGACTGGCTGAAACAAACAACTTAGCTCCATTCACCTTTGGATTGAGCTCAGGAAACGTCTGTTCAACAAACTCCCTGGCTTTTTCAATCGGCTCAATTTCAAGTACCGTATTCACTTTTTCTCCGACAAAGTCTCCCACCGTTTCCACGCTCACCAGATGTCCATCCTGGATAATGCCAATCCGGTCACACATCAGCTGCATTTCCGAAAGCATATGGCTGGATACAAAGACGGCGATCCCTTCTTCATGGGCGATCTTTCGGATATAAGTGCGGATTTCCCTGATTCCCGCGGGATCCAGGCCATTTGTCGGCTCATCGAGGATTAATAGCGCCGGCGAATGCAATAACGCCTGCGCCAGTCCAAGTCTCTGCCTCATTCCCAGTGAATAGCCCTTAACCTTCTCATGAATCCTTTTTTCCAGTCCGACCAGCTTGACGATTTCATCGATTCTTTCCTTTTTCACAGAATCCGGCAGCATCCGCGCATATTGAAGCAAATTATCGTAACCGGAAAGGAACTTGTACATTTCCGGATTTTCAATAATGCCTCCAACATGCGAAATCGCCTTTTCAAAGTTCTTCTCGATGCTAAAACCATTGATCAGCACTTCACCTTCCGTAATGCCCATCAACCCAACCATCATCCTGATTGTCGTCGTCTTCCCCGCACCATTCGGCCCAAGAAACCCAAACACCTCACCCGGAAAGACATCCATGCTGATTCCATGGATAATCGTTTTATCTCCAATCACTTTCTTTAAATTCTTTATCTCAACAATCGGTTTTTTCATAGATCATTGCCTCCCTTTCACAAACTCTATTCTGTCAGCGAAACCCTAAAATACCCTTATAAAATTATTAATAAATTATTAATACGGACGAAAACATACGCAAAAAAAAAGAGTGACATGTGCAGTCACTCCCCATTCTTCGCATGATTAATAGCTTTTAACCTAAAACGAACTCACTTCAATACTTTCCACAAACCCCAATTCACTGCAAACATCAAAATCGCGTATCCAGCCACGCCAAAGGGCAATTTCAATGCTAAAAAGTGAAGTCCCACAAAGACAGGGATGATAAAGAAAAGAAGAAACACTTTGATATCGCCACTCTGCTGGACAGCGTCGAACGGCTGTGAAAAGGCGAGCTCCTTTCCTCCTGCCAGAAAGCACACCGCTGTATAAATCAATGCCGCAAATAATACCGCAGCCAGGTCATCCAAAATCCTCAGACCAAACAAAAAGCTGAACATAACCGACACGAGCAGGAACAATGGCAAAAACAACTGGAACAAGAATGCCTTCAATGCCGCTTTATTGATCAGACCAAGCCTTTTTACTGGTGCGACCTGATAAATCCAGCTGCCTTTATAGGAACCGGAATGCGCGAGCATGATGACCGACGTCGGGATGACCAGCATGATTGAATACATACTTAAATAGGACCGACTGGCAGCGAATTCCTCAAAACTCATTATGGAATAGCTGTTGAACATAAACACGAACGGAACCACCACGGCAAACCCAAGTGAAGGATAGACCTTCAGCTTGAAATCACGCTCATTTTTCATCATGATCCTTGCGAACCGGAAAAATGGCAGCTCATCTTTGGAAACCAGCATCGGCATGGAACGGAATAGCTTCCATTTGTTGCTGGCTTTTTTCTTGCCAGTCTGGCTCGATAGCTTTTGCAGATTCCTTTCAAAGTCCGGGATCAATTTCAAATAAACGAGGATGGACACAACCGGTCCAAGCACGGCCAGCATCGTCAAGATCATACTCCCGATGCTTCTGCCTCCCCCAAGCAGCACATCGAACAAGCCGCCAAACCACATCGGCGGAAGCAATAGCTGCCACCAGGCAAAATCGATTGTATAATCAAGATTCACCAGTTCAAAAGAACGCGCCACCACCTGGTAGCCAATCATCATGCCGACAGTGAGGGCAATCTGGACATAGTTGATAATATCCTTAAGCTTTTCACCGTCAAAATACCGCAAAATAAACAGGTACAACAACGCTGTAAATGCAATGATAAAAATGTCGGCCAGCGCGAATGAGACAAGGAACAATAAAGTGAATAGGATGCCCTTGAAGAACAAGCTGACCAACAACGGAATCAACGTTGTTGCCAGGGTAATGTACAGCATGTAAATCGTCACATGCAGCAACTTTGCCATGCTTACAGTCTTCGAGTTGACTGGTTTCGTAGCAAGGACGCTTTTATCACGCAAGTCGAGCAAGACCGATGAAAAATCGGAAATCAGCGTCGTCATAATGATGAACATGAAGATGCTGAACAAGATCGACACTTGAAACAGATAATTATCTTTTAAAAATAAAAACGGAATCAGCATCAACCCAAAAAAGCCGTACATCCACAATGATTTGAAGAATTCATTCTTCTCTGGTTTATCCTTCTTTTTCCTTGACTGGTTGAACACCGTCGGCTTTCGGCGCTGATCCATTGTCAGCTTGACCTGGAGAATTCGCCGCATCGTCCTATAATCTACACCCATTTTTAAAAAGAATGGCTTAAAAACATCCAGCAGCCTTAAAACGAAAAAATTGTCCATCGTCACCCCTCCTTAACGATGGATACAAATTCAGAGGCACGATCCTGGTGCTCATGGAAGCCGGTCATCTGATTGAAGATATTCTCAAGTGACCCCTCTTTGCTCTGACTCTTCAATTCTTCAAAACTGCCATTCGCCACGATATAGCCGCCATGAAGCAGGACAATCCGGTTGCTGATTTTCTCGACAACATCCATGATATGGGACGAATAAAAAATCGTCTTCCCTTCATCAGCGAACAAGGCAAGAATCTCCTTAAAAACCATCACACTATTCGCGTCCAGACCCGTCAGCGGTTCATCAAGGAACAGCAAGTCAGGATTATGTAAAAAACTAGATACAATCAGCGTCTTCTGCCTCATCCCTTTCGAAAAAGAAGAAATCCGGGATTGATAGACCTCAGCCAGGCCGAACACATCGAAAAGCTGCTTTGCCTTCCTGTCCGCATCATCATAATCCATCCCATACAGCTCAGCAACGAACGTCAAATACTCCTGAGCCGTAAGCGAATCATACATTTCAGAAGTCTCGGGAATATAACCGATCCTCCGCTTGTAGCTTTCACCCTGCTTCGCAATATCCTCTCCAAAAATCTCAATCCGCCCGGAATATCCTTCTTCAAGGCCAAGCATCAGTTTTACCGTTGTACTTTTTCCCGCGCCGTTTGGTCCTATGTATCCAATGATTTCACCTTTATCAACCTTTAAATCTATCCCTTTCAGCACTTCTTTGCTTCCGTATGATTTAGTCAGGCCGGTAATTGATAATATTTCCGAAGACATGACTCTCCCCCTTTTAAAAATGGTTCAAAATGCCATATTATCATTCTAACACAGTAGTAAAATACTGGAATGTCATGTGGGGTATCATGCGAAAAACCCCCTTATCAATAAAATAAGGGGGCATCCTGCTACACCACTTTTTCGAAAAGAATCTGTACAACAAGCGCCACTGTCATCACCCGCAATATCGGTTTGACATAGCTGGGGTTCAGCTTACTGGCAATCCTGACGCCAATTTGCGCTCCTGTCACCGAACCGAGCATTAAGGCAATGGTCAGCGGCCAGATAACAGCCCCGGTAGAAATATAGGTAATAGCCGCACCTAAACAGCTCGAAAACGTGGCAAGGCGAACATATCCGACCGCCCGGATGTAGGCGATGTTCAAATGATCAAACAGATATAGCATCAGCGTTCCTTGTCCTGGCCCAAAAAGCCCATCATAAATCCCGATTGCGTATAAACCAGGAACACTTTTACCAGAAGGCTTTAATGGCTGATCTCCAGACATGCTCCCTTTCCCCAAGAATGAGGCGAGGAAAGCAAAAATCAGCAAGCCAATCGCCACTACATACATGTCTTCACTTGAGATTTTCGTAGCAATGAAACCGCCGCTGACTCCTCCAATCAGGCTGACAGGGATGATCCAGAATGATTCCTTGAAAGTAATTTTCTTTTCCCTATAAAGATGATAAAAGCTCGAGAAGGAGCTGATTGTATTTGAAACTTTATTCGCGGCAATCGCAGAATGCACTGGGATGCCTAACACCAGCATGGAAGGCAAGCTGATTAATCCTCCGCCACCAGCCAGAGTTCCAATCGTCGTTGCTAAAATTCCAATGAAAAAGAGAATGATATAATCCATAATTTAACACCTCCTTCATTCATTATATTTGTAAATATGTAATAAGAAAATTTAATAAAATCAATAAATATCGATAAGAATTAGTTATAGACCAACAAAAAAAAAGAGCAGCAGAATGGTTCTGCTGACTCCATTAATTTCCTAAGGCAGTCTGACACCGCGTGAGCTTACATACAATGAATACCATTCCTCACGGCTGAGGCTGATATTGACTGCATGACCACTTGCCTTGATCCGTGCTGGGTTCACCGTGCCAATGACAGGCTGGATGGCGGCTGGGTGTCTCATCAGCCACGCGAGCACGATGGCTTCTGGTGTTGTTTGTTTTTCTTCTGCAAGCTTTTGTACCATGGCCGCAGTCTGCTTGACACTATCGCTTTCATTCTCGATATTTTTACCAGAATAGAGCCCTTTGGCAAGCGAACCCCAGGATTGAATCTGGATTCCTTCCATCTGCATAAACTCCAGAGTCCCTTCAGGGAAGGTGTTTTGGCGTGCGGCGTCCTGGTTGATATGGACACCCGTCTCAAGCCAGTCGATTTTATTCAAGCTCATTTCCAGCTGATTGACGATGATTTTTTCATCGGTATGCTTCTGAAGAAAACGGATTTGACCAGCACTCATGTTAGAAACACCGAATGAACGCACCTTGCCGGAAGCTTTTAGCTGATGAAAGGCTTCGCCAACTTCGGCCGGTTCCATTAGAGGATCAGGACGATGCAATAACAGGATATCCAGATACTCGATGCCAAGCCTTGAAAGGATGCCATCCACACTGTCGAGTATGTATGATTTGGAAAAATCATACCTGCCTGGCAGGCCAGATTCCTGGTCAGCGAAACGAATGCCGCATTTCGACTGGATGATCATATCATCACGAAGTCCGGGTTTTTCTTTTAAAACCTGCCCAAAAACTCTCTCTGCTTTTCCCAAAGTATAAATATCGGCATGATCAAACATATTGATCCCAGACTCTAACGCCGCTTCCACCGCTTCATATGCCTGCTTGACATGTTCCGGTTCGATCGGACTGCTGTCCCAGCTCCCGCCAAGGCCCATGCAGCCAAACACAAGCTGTGAAGCATTCAATCCATTTTCATTAATAGGCAACTTTTTCAATTCTTCCTTCCTCCTTAAAACTCTTTGCAAGACATTCTATCATACGAAAAGGAAAGACGATAATGTAAGGCCAGAAACCATCTGCACGCAAATCCACCAAGGTTAGGCCATATTGAACTTGATTATGTGCCCATACCCTTGAAAATCCACCAAGTTGGGGCACGTAAACGGCATTACTACCTAACAGAGGATTAACTTTCACCAAATCTTCCTTCGAAAAATCACTCCATCCTAATTCCTTTGAATTATCAGTAAAGTCTTATATGATTGAATTACAATAGATTCAATTGGAGGGTGTTACGATGGAATTAACGGTTTATTTGGCAGGCCAGATTCACGATGATTGGCGTGATCAGGTGGCACAAAAGGCGAAGGAAAAGAACTTGCCTTTGGTCTTCGTCGGCCCGCAGACTAACCATGATCGCTCTGACAATATTGGCGAGGACATCCTTGGAAAACAGCCGGGCAATGTGTATAAGGACGACGCTGCATCTGATATCAACAACTTCAGGACACAGGTTTTAATGCAAAAATCGGATATCGTCATCGCGCTTTTTGGTGAAAAGTACAAGCAATGGAACACAGCGATGGACGCCAGCGCTGCCATCACGATGAACAAACCAACCATCATCGTCAGACCAGAATCCTTGATTCACCCATTGAAAGAACTATCCAATAAAGCGAACGTTACGGTAGAAACCGTTGATCAGGCGTTGGATGTCATCAGTTATATCTATGAATGAAACAGAAGCATAGGGTGCGGTGTGCCCCCTATGCTTCTACTTTTATACATCAAATTCCACCCCATCCACTTTCCATTGGTCATTGTATAATTTGTATTTCAGTTTCAAGAATGTTGGGGGGCTTACTGGCTCACCGTTTGCATCCTTTAAAAATTCTCTTATATATACAGTATAGGTATTGTTTTCGCGGTCGTAATGAAAACCTTGTATGACCCAGTCATCCAACTGATAATCATCAGCTGAATATAGCAGCCATTCGACATTATCGTTATTTTTAACAAATAACTTATTTTCCCTTTCCTCCAGCATAAGTTCTGCAGACAGCAGAGATTGCAGGGTTTCTTTATCACCTGTAGTATGTGCCTTTACGAAATCTCTTGATAGGTTGCTCAATTGTGAAAACAGTTCGCTTTCTTGTTCATTGGTTTCAATTTGTTTTTCCAGTTCTGATATTTTTTCATTTAACCTAGCAATCTCCTTTTTATTCTCAGTAAGATTCAGGGTTAATGTTTCTTTCTCACTCTCGAGCTGATTGTCTGTTTCTGTATCAGTACAAGCTGTAATGATTGGAATGCAACAAACAATCAATAACAATCCTTTTTTAATCATATTCTTTCCCTCCTTTTCACTTTTGTATATTTCTACCAAACTTTCACAAAACCCTTCTATAACCGCCATCTAGTTGGTCATCTCAATGGGCTCAAATGCCTGCTCGTACTCTACTACTTTTAAAAATTCAGGGATGTCGGAGCTGTGGGTGAGTAAATGGTGGATAGTGATGTCATTGCCATGAGGAAAATCTTCGATAAAATCACTAAGGTACTGGTCTGTGGAGAGTAGTCCTGTCGAAAAGGTTCTGCCCTTCTGTAATAAAAATAAAAAAGAAGGTCTCTCATTAAAAAAAACGAAAGAACCTTCTTAAATACGGTCTTATGATTCTATTCCTGGAGTCGAATCTTCAATACTCACATGGACACGGGCGATCCTTCTGTCATCCATTTCAGCAACTGCGAACACAATTCCCTGATACTTAATCTCTGGCCGTTCGTCCGCACCAGGAATATAACCAAGCTGACCGAGGATAAATCCACTTAACGTATCATATTCTGCGCTTGGAAGTTCTACTTTGAGTATATCCTCTACCTCATACAAATTAAGGGTGCCAGCCATGATAAAGTGATTTTGATCAATTTGTTCGATTTCGTCGACGTCCAGTTCCGGTTCATCATACTCATCAAAAATATTGCCGACGATTTCCTCAATCAGGTCTTCAATGGTCACAATTCCATCCGTTCCGCCGTATTCATCAATGACAACCGCCATATGAATATTGCTCTTCTGCATATCTCTGAACAATTGATCGAGCCGCATCGATTCCAGGATAAAGCTTGGCTCCCGCAGCATACTTCTCAAATTGAACTCCTGCGGATCAACACCTTCAATGAACGGGATTAAATCCTTTGTATGAAGAATACCAATGATATGATCAATGTCTCCATCGTAAACAGGCATTCTTGTGTATTTTTCCTGGTTGACGATCTTGACCGTCTCTTTCAGGCTGGTGCCAGCTGAAAGAGCGATAATATTAGTCCTGTGTGTCATGATATCAGATACCGTTTTATTATCGAATTCAAAAATATTGTTAATCATAACCTTTTCTGAATCCTGTATGGTCCCTTTTTCCCTGCCTACATCAACCATCATCCGGATTTCTTCCTCTGTCACATGTTCACTCTCCGCATTTGGATCTACCCCAAACAGCCGAACAATTCCATTCGTGGATATCGTCAACAACTTAACGAATGGCGAGGAGATTTTGGACAACACAGTCAAAGGACCAGCGGCAAACATCGCAATCGGTTCAGCTTTCTGAAGCGCAAGCCGCTTGGGGACTAATTCTCCCAGCACGAGTGTAAAATAAGACAACACCAATGTAATCGTGATGACAGAAATCAATTCAAGCATCCCCTGTGAAAGCGGGACGCCCATTTCGTTCAAGAATACTGCCATCCTGCCAGCAAAGCTTTCAGCTGCAAACGCACTCGCCAGGAAGCCTGCCAGAGTAATACCAATCTGGATGGTGGCCAAAAAACGGCTTGGTTCGGCAGTTAGATTATACAGCATCTTCGCTTTTCGATTCCCGCTGTCTGCCATCAATTTTATTTTATTATCATTCAACGAAATTAACGCGATCTCTGATGCGGCAAAAAAAGCATTCAGTACAATCAGGATCAATAACACCACTATCTCGATTCCCAAAAGGGATCAACCTCCAAATTCCTCATTTCTTTAATTGTATCAAAGACCCTCAAACCATTGCCAATGGGTGCTATCCTACATCAACGGAAACACCCCAATTATTTCAATTCATTTCTTCCGGTAAAAAGACAGTCGGTGTTTTTATGATACTCAATTGCATGGATGACATACTTCGTTAATAGGTCATTGCACATTCAAGGTATGTTTTACGCACTCTGCGCTTGCTCTTTTTCCTTCGTCAGGAACCAGCCGGCTGCTGCTATCCCAATTAGGACCGTGTAGAAGAACAGCTTCCATTCTACTGAATGGGCGAAGTCATAGGATAATACTCCGATATCAGGATGACCAAGTGTTAACACCGCAAGCTTGACGCCTACCCAGCCAACAATCGCAAAAGCGGCGATTTCGAGACCAGGTCTTGATTGGAGCAATTTCACAAAGAGGTTGGCAGCGAAACGCATGATGATCAAACCGATTAATCCGCCGGCAAAAATGACCAGGAACTTGCCGCCATCCATCCCGCCGATTTTGGGCAGATTGGTATTCGGAAGTGTCATCGCCAAAGCAACAGCTGCCAGTATGGAATCGACCGCAAAAGCGATATCCGCCAGCTCCACTTTGAATACAGTCGCCCAGAAGCCTGATTTCTTTTTCTCTGCAGCTTTGTTTTCGTCTTCCAATTTTTTAAAATAAAGCTTCCTGACTATATGATTGATCGCAATGAATAGCAGATATAACGCTCCGATTGCCTGTACCTGCCAGACATCAACCAAGAAAGAAATGATGAATAATGAAGCAAATCGAAAAACAAATGCTCCTGCCAAACCATAGAATAGTGCCTTTTTCCGTTCTTCTTCCGGAAGATGCTTTACCATAATCGCCAATACCAATGCATTATCAGCTGCAAGCAATCCTTCAAGAGCGATTAATAGCAGCAATACCCAACCGTATTCAAATAAAATCGACAGTTCCAATCACTTTTCCCCCTTTTAAAATTAAGATGCGTTTCCGTTTTTAACTCCCAAGCGTCTTGCTTCAATTCGCTCGTCGATCTTTTCAAGCAGCTTCTGATCCTCCAAAAGCTCACGCCTGTTCTCCTTCAGTAACTCCTCAAAAGACACCTTTTTCTTTTTCACCTGATTCAGCTCCTTTTCAATAGTTTCATATTATTGAAAGTTCCAATTCGTCTGCGGCCGGTCTGAACATAGAAAAAGACCTTTACCAGACATGGTAAAGGTCTTTAAGACATAAAAAGACCTTTACCAAAAAGGTAAAGGTCTTGCTAACAACGTCAACGTTGCCAACAAAGCCGGGAAGTGCGAAACTTCCGAAATGACGACTCTGCTGTAAAAGCTACTCCCCTTTAGGAGAACTATTCAAATAATTAAATACAATATAATTCATTCCTAGCCATTCTGTCAACAAGCAATGTGAAAGAACCATATGCTTCTTCCACTCTCGGCCCTGTGAATCCAGGCCCACTGTGTTAAAATCAAAATAAATTCTTTTCGGGGGTTTAGAATGCAAACCGAATCAACAAATAAAAAACCTTTACGATATAAAATTGGAATGTTCCTTATTATTTCATCCTTCATTATATGGGTGACTCCACTTGGCATTCCTTTTCTACCGATATCCAGTAAAATGAAGGTCATCAGTATCACAACCAGCCTGGTACTTGCTGAAGTTACCTTCTGGCTTGGAGCGATTTTGGTCGGAAAAGAAGTCGCAGGTAAAATCAGAAAGTACTTTAACCCTAAAAATTGGAGAAAAAAACACGAAGAAAAACAAGAGGATGAAAACGAAGCATAGGGACGTACCCTGTGCTTCGTTTTGAGTCAGTTCCTTATTTGCGTCTCACCGGAATCCATATTTCACTCCGGTACTTCGGTGAGGTCATATCTTTATTTTCATTCCACAGGATTTCGGGACCTTCTACTTGCTCATAACTCGAGGACGGGAACCATTCGGAATAAATCCGCCCCCAGACATTTTGGAGAGTCTCAGGGAATGGGCCGATTGCCTCAAACACCGCCCATGTGGTTGGTGCAACTTCAAGGGAAGCTAGATGCCCCGGACATTCCTTCGTTGTCGCAGCCCCAATATAATGATCCAGGTCTCCTTTCCCCTCCATCCGGCCCTCGGAAAAATTTGTAGACGCACTGATTAATCCGCTAGGCTTAATATTCGAAAGGTCCTTCAGTTCCTGTATTTTTTCCATATTCAAGCTGTTCCACATCTCGGCAATCTCCGGGTTCACTCCATGATAAATTAGCGCCACTCTTTTTGTGATGCCGACAATGCGGAATGCTTCCTTCTCGACGATTCGATAATTCATTTCTGATCCTCCCTTTATTGATAACTGGAAGGTCATCGGCGGATAGGCCTTCAAGGATTGACCATGATTTCTGGCTTCTGACGGAGTGATCCCATGCAAAACCTGAAAGGCCCTGGCAAAAGAGTCCGGGGAAGCGTAGCCATACTTCATCGCAACATCGATCACCTTCACATTGCTGTCCTTCAGATCAAACGCCGCTAAAGTAAGCTTCCTTCTGCGGATATATTCCGAGAGTGAAACACCTTTACCAGAAAGAGGATTTCCCATGATTCAATGAAACAGCAAGTCATCCCTTCCACTTTACTTTGTCATATTTTACTATATTTTAAAAATTTCCAATGTTAACCTTATAGTAGATATGGTTAGGAGGATAAAAATGAAAAACTTAGAATTAGCAATTCAAGAACTCCAGACTAAGGTTGATTTTTCAGGAACGGTCATAGTTCAAGATGGGAAGAGTCAGACCTCAACTGCAAGCTATGGCTATGCAAATCGAGCTAATCAATCCAAAAACAATTTGGAAACTCGTTTTGGAATTGCTTCTGGCTGTAAGCTTTTCACGGCGATCGCCATTTGCCAGCTTGTGGAGGAAGGCAAGCTTACCTTTGATACGAAATTGAAAGATTGTCTTGATATAGAGTTTCCTAGTTTCAGTAATGAGATTACAATCCATCATTTGCTGACGCATACATCTGGTATTCCAGATTACTTTGATGAGGATGTCATGGATGATTTTGAAGAGTTATGGATTAAGAGACCAATGTATCATATCAGGAGCCTTAAGGATTTCCTGCCAATGTTTCAGAATGAGCAAATGAAATTCTCTCCAGGGGAATCCTTTCACTACAATAACGCAGGCTACATTGTGCTTGGACTAATTGTGGAGCAAGTCTCGAGGATGGAATTCACTGAGTATGTACAGGAAAAAATCTTTAAAAAAGCAGGAATGAATGATTCGGGCTACTTCTCATTTGATGCTCTTCCATCAAACACGGCTTTAGGCTATATTGACCTGCCTGACGGGAGCTGGAAAACCAATATCTACTCACTGCCGGTAAAAGGCGGCTCTGACGGAGGCGCGTACGTCACCGTAGATGACATGAGCAAACTGTGGAAGGCGCTTTTTGGTCAACTTTTACTAAGTGAAGAGACCTTGCACAAACTACTCATTCCTCATGCTCAAGTCAATGAAACAGGCTATTACGGATACGGTGTTTGGATTAAGAAACAGGACGACCAAATCCTAAAATACCATGTGATGGGCTATGACCCAGGAGTCAGCTTCCATTCCGCCTATTATCCAGCTTCACGAACCATTGCCGTCGTTTGCTCCAATAAATCAAGTGGTGCGTACGATATCATGGAGCACATTGAAGATACCTTATGATTAAAGACAAAACCGGGACGATTCCTGTGTTGGAACCGTCCCTGTTTCGTTCACTAATATGATGGCTCTATGGCTTAAGTGGCAAATCCTAATCGGACCCACACATCTGGTGTTCTTTATCAATCTCTTTCTTTTGCTCTCTGTGTATCTCTAATATTCTTCTGAACGGTTATGGCTGCAAAGATACTAAGGACAAAGGACATACCATAGAAGCCCTTCTCACTTAAAACAATACTTCCGGCATTGTATAGACCGATCGCCATTAAGGAAATAGATACGATAAGCGCAAACCAGCTAATGCCATAATAAATATTCGTAACTGGTATGTCTTCCTCCCGATCTCTCACTGCCTTTTGCAAAGATACCGCTGCATAGAGACCGAATACCAATACGGCAAAATAATACCCTTTTTCATTCAGTTCCATCGCTGCGTTGAACAAACCAATCAGATAAGCGGAAACACCCACTAACAGAGCTCCCCATGAAGCCCCCTTGAATGCTGCAGTAGGTTCTCCTTCTTTCCTTTCAACTTTCACCTTTGGCTTTCTTTCTAATTCTTTATTCAATGATACCTCATGCTCATTAGACATCATCTCTCTCCCCCAACTTTAACGAATATGTAAAGCCCTACATTTTCCTAAATACATTATATATAAGTTGTTTACAAATAATAGATAAAATTGTTATATTTACTAAAAATTCTTGTTCTAAGATTACAGAAGTTCCCCGGAAAGAGAGGGTGCCATAGAAGTCCCCAAGCCATGGTTACTAAGGATTTTTTTGTGAATAATAGGATTGTTAAAACAAAACCAAAGGAGGATTTATATGCAGAAGGATTCTAATTTTAAAGGAAATAAAGATTCTGTTATGCAGCCAGGATATTCAGGAACGGATGCGGAACAAGTAAAACAACAAATTCAAAAAGATGTGGCTGCCGGGCAAGGTGCCATGACTTCCCGAGAGGCAGGAGCCATGCACGACTAAAAACCACTATGAGGTGGTTTTTTCCCTTTAAGGCTAGGCAACTAAATTATCGCAAGACGATGATCTCTCCTATGTCCGGGTTTACCTGATCCGCTGCTCTGTTTCCTTTGATCTAACCTTAAAAGAATAAAAGTGTTTAAATGCGAAGGGATGAAATCCGGAATCCATCACAGGTATGATCTGCTCTTTTTCGTTTATGACTTCATATTTATCTAGGACCTTTTCCTTCGCCTGATTATATGTGAACCGAGGAATAGAGAAGTAGAGAATCGTTAGAAACAGCATGACAAAAATCCAATATGGCACTCTCCTTTTTCCCTTTACATCCGCTTTAAAATAAAGGGCATGTGTGACGAGGAGTATAATTGGCAGCGTCGATGGCCAAACACCAACATACACCGTTTGATCTACAACCATAATAACCAGAAAAATAACCAAAGAAATGCCCCAGCCGAAAATAGCCTTTTCTACCTTCTTCACATCCTCTATCCCCTCAAGCCGCTGTCTACCCTGCATACGGCCAATATATATAACATTAATTTCGGCTCTATTGATTAAAAACCTTCTTTTAAGTATTTGTGGTAACAAGGCAGCTTCTCCCCTACAATACCGGTTTTAATTGTTTGAATATACCTATACAATATAGTTAGTAATCAAAATCGTTAATTCATGAAAATGAAATGGTGAGGAATGTATGACGAACAACTATGTTGAAGCATTATATGAAGAAGCATTACAGCACCGGAATAGCGAGGAAGCAGTAAGGCTGTCTAATTACATGCGGAATCAATTCGAATTTATTGGGTTAAGAGCTCCGCAGATGAAAGAAGTATTCAAACAGCATGTGAAGAAGTACGGCCTGCCTGCAAAGGAAGATTTGCATGAGGTCATTACTTCGCTCTGGGAATTGGAAGAACGAGAAATGCAAAGCAGCGCGCTATACTTATTAGATTTAATGAAAAAGCAGTTTACAGAGGATGATCTCCAGCTGCTCGAACATATCATCACGACCAAGCCCTGGTGGGACACCATCGACCATATTGCGAAAAAGCATTTCGGGTATTATCTTGAAAAATTCCCGCAGCAACGGCAGCAAATTATCGACAGATGGATCGCCTCGGATAACATCTGGCTGATCCGTTCCTGTATTTTATTCCAGTTAGGCTATAAAGAAAGAACTGATGTGGCTATGCTCGAGGATATAATTTCAAGAACCTGCCATACAAACGAATTTTTCATCAACAAAGCAATCGGCTGGGCATTAAGAGAATATGCCAAGCAAAATCCTGAGAAAGTCATTCAGATTACAAACGGCCTTCCTCTTTCAAACTTAAGCCGAAGAGAAGCCTTGAAACATATTGGAAAGAACTGAAGATAGATTTAAGGAGCACAGGGCATTTTATCCCTGTGCTCTTTTAACTTTTCTATAGAAAACGATCACCATTTCGCAAAATAATGTTACTCCGATAAAGGTAAAAAGAAAGAAAAACGGAGAACCCGTCATACCGAATGCCACCTCATTCTGAAGCGTACCAACACTTTCCCATGTACCTTCGATATCCGGTGTATAATTCATCGTTTTAATGTAGCCAATCAGCAGTATGCCCACAAAATAGATCACATGAATGGCAATCGAGCCCATGGCTGCTTGCATGAATAGCTTCATATTTTGGCCTCCCTGTTAAAAAAGGACAGTTTTATTGATAAAAGCTAACTGCCCTTTCCCGCGTATCAATCCAGCGAAATCTCTACCACATCATCCAAATATGTCATC
This sequence comes from Mesobacillus sp. QJM3NY_10, assembly GCF_056173465.1. NCBI lineage: Bacteria > Bacillati > Bacillota > Bacilli > Caryophanales > Bacillaceae > Mesobacillus > Mesobacillus sp. QJM3NY_10. The sequence continues at coordinate 691,762 of NZ_CM149675.1, read as the reverse complement.
GAGCTGTACCCGTAGATGTCCAGTCGTTTAGGGATGACGTTGTCTCCATCTAACATCAAGGTATCGACGGTAACAAAATGGCGTGGCTGTTCAACTTTTTCATAAACGAATGTGGGTGAATTCATATCGTACTGAACACCATTCTTATCCACGATCACTCCCTCATTGTCCATCCCCATTGAAATTGGTTCATGTTCATCTTCACCTACAACATTAAGGTGCAGTCTTTCAAATTTCCGATTTTCAACTTCATGATTGCTGATGACAATGATTGTGGGCTGGCCAATTTCAACTTTATCAATGCTGATGGTACTTCCCGCATATTCAAACGTCTGAGGATATTGTTGATTCGCATCCAGTTCTACGCTTTTATGGTCCTCTAATGAAAAATAGGCTGATTCGAATTGAACTGTTATGTCTTTCGGTGTTCCCCCATAAAACGGATCATAATACATTTGGTATTTTTGCCAATTGGCCTCAGGCTGCAAATAGTTATATCCATTAAACTGGTCCGGTTTCATTTTTACATCGTTCACTTCTAAATTACCAAATTGAATCCTATCGATTCTCTTTTCCATCTCCCCCATGGGAAGGCCATATTCCAAAAGCGTTGCTGTTGGGGCGATGATCAATTTATCCAGACGAACCGGGACCCCTTCGATTTTAGCTTGTTCATTCAATTCATATACGACGGAAGGCTGCTTAGTTACCGGGACTTCGAATTTCCAATCACCTGTCTTAAAGCCATTGCTCCTATAACCAAATCCCCACCTCGCCTCTTGATCGTCAAGAGCCAGCTCCTGAATCCTTGCAATAGTTAGTTTAAGAACACCGCTATTTTCCTCGAGCGGCCGCAGTCCAACCACTCCATAAAACACATTCTTTTCCTTTTTATTCATCTCCGCTTTTAGGTCCGGAGGATAATGACGTGGATATGTATCGTGTTTCATGAGTTCATTCTCGTTTTCTATAATAAGCCCGTCTTCCGAAAACATAACATATTGTTTATCCTCATTCGTATCTTCAATTTCATAAAAAACAAGTGTCTGATAATCATCAGCAACGACACCCTTGATTTTGATTTTCACGCCGTCTCTTTCCGCTTCCAGGTTGAGCCTTTGGCCCAGGTCATTTTGCAGGAAGGTACGTAATTGCTCATTCTCTTCTGTCCAACCATAATAGACATTGGCAAAAACCCCAGTAAAGAAACCAATGCCGATAAAGAATGCAAATACACTCGCAAAAATTAATGCTACTTTCTTACGCTTTTTACTCTTCTGCTGCCTGGCTTTCTCTTTTTCTGTCAGCTTCTCTTGAATGTTCTGGATAAAATTATCCGGCACTGGCAAGTCATTCATCCACTCAGCATGATTCATCATAATCGTGACATCCTGAAAGGCAGCCAAATCCTCCTGACATTCCCGGCAATTGTAGAGATGCATCTCGAACTCTATTTTTTCCGGCCGTTCCATCGTTTTTTCCAGATAATCAATGTAGTTATTCTGATACTCCTTACAGCCGTTAAAAGTTGACCCGTCGAGTTGGTTTCTTACCGACTTTACTCCGGAAAAAATTAGCTCCTTCAGTTTCCCCACAGACACCCGTAGAATTTGCGCAGCTTCCTCTTGTGAAAACCCTGCTCCATATGTAAAGATCATCGCTTCCTTTTCAGCATCCCCAAGTTGATCGAGTGCTTTAAATAAGTCCTGATGAGGTGTAATTTCCCTCGATGCTTGTATAACTTTATCCTGAGAAAGCTCCCGGCAGTTATCGATGAAAATCGAGGTAATCCACAATTCGAATGATGCAGCATTTTTATACCGTGGCATTTCCTTATGCACCTTTAAAATTGACCGGTAAAATAACTCCTCCATTTGCTTTTGGTTGCGAAGATAAAACCAGCCCATTGCATAAAAGGGTTGCTTATGCCGATCGAACCAGTCAACGACAGAATCGATCCCTTTTACCTGTATAGTGGCAATCGTAATGGGTTCCATTTCTGGGACCATAATTGTTCCCCCTTTAACACGTCTATCTCTAGTTCTATTTTACCTTTAATTTCCTGTTATGCTAGATGTCTTTTGCCTTTTTGGAGTGATTGGTACCCTAATAAAGGGGAAGTTGCTTGCATAAGGGTATCTTTCCGCTTGATTGGTACCCTTATAGAGCTGAAGTTGCTTGTATAAGGGTATCTTTCCGCTTGATTGGTACCCTTATAGAGGGGAAGTTGCTTGCATAAGGATATCTTTCCGCTTGATTGGTATCCTTATAGAGCTGAAGTTGCTTGCATAAGGGTATCTTTCTGCTTGTAATTCCCTATTCAACCAAAAAAAGCACAGGGTACGTCCCCGTGCTTTCATATCTTTATAGTGAGGATACTTTATTTCTTCCTGTCCGTTTTGCTTTGTATAAGGTATCATCCGCTTGTTTTATAAAATCTTCTAAACTTTGGGTTGTCTCTAGATAGGTTGAAGCACCAAGGGAGATGGTGATCTTGATTTCCTTGCCATTTGGTAAGGGAAATCGATGATTTTCCACTATTCCCCGGAGACGTTCTGCGATTTCCAGCGCTTGAGAATAGGAACAATTCTTTAATAACAGTGAAAATTCTTCACCGCCATTTCTTGAGACAATATCACTTGGGCGTGAGCAGGTGATTAACAGTCCTCCCAATTGCCTTAATACTTCATCTCCAGCTTGATGACCATACGTATCATTCACCTTTTTGAAGTGATCGATATCAATCATAAGCAACGATAATTTTTCATTAAGCTCCTGGGCACTTTCTATACTTTCATTTAGTGAAGAATCGAACTGTCTGACATTATTTAACCCCGTAAGGAAGTCTGTTGCCGACTGGGTTTTCAGTTGCATAAACATTTGGTTGGATTGAACGATATATCCTGCCAAAAAAAACACCAAAACTCCCGATATTGTTGTAATAACCCAATAGTTAACCAAAATTTGGTACACTTGATTTGATAATCCCATTAGATACAAAAAGCCGCATGAAATCGCAATTAAACTAACCAATCCCATAACCGTCCACTTAAAAAAGTCCGAACCCTTCACCTTTTTTTGGACCAGTGCAGCAAACGTCGCAATAATAAACATTATGATTACAGTGACCAGAAATGTTTCCAAACTTCCATCAAAAAATACTAATCTGCTGATATTGATTATGGTGGCGGCCACGAAAGCCGACACGAACCCTCCATAAAAAGCCGACAACAAGATCGCGATATGACGCAAGTCCATTATGATTACAGGAGTAACCTGGATACTAAAAGCCATTAACACTGAACCAAGTATTCCCGCCAATGCTCCAAGTTTCAACTTTTGAAGAGTTGTATCTATCTCCGGATTGCTTTTAAATAAACTTCCGCCTATAAACAAAAATGTGATAACAAAACTAGAATGTATAAAAAAATCTTTCAGCAAGGTAATACCACCTAAAACGCGAATTTCAACTTCCTTTTATAGAATACGAGATTAAAGACAATTTTGCTATAAAATTCCTAGCTATCTTCCCTACGCCACTTAGAGTATTGCAAAGCCAAGGATACAACAGAGGTACGTTGATGTTGTATACAATATGTTCTATTTTACACGAAACAATTTCTTGCGAATGTGGTCTTGTTCACTGCCAATTTAAAAGGTGATTACTTCCATCTAGTAGACTACTTATGTAATCTAATGCAATTAGAGAAGCAGTTGTGAAAAAAGCAAAAATACTTGTCACTTCGTGGTGACTTGTTTTACTGGACTGGGTATAATAAATCCATAGAGAAGGAGGTGAAATACGATGGAGAAAATATTGAATAAGATCCTAGATCGTTTAGATTCAATGGACAAGCGCTTTGATTCTGTTGATGCACGATTTGATGCTGTTGATGCCCGATTTGATGCTGTGGATAATCGCTTTGAATCCATGGAGGTACGTTTAGTCAACTTAGAAAAGGGCCAGCAAGCTTTACATTCTGAACAGAGCAAGTTGAGAAAAGGGCCAGCAAGCTTTACATTCTGAACAGAGCAAGTTGAGCAAAGGCCAGCAAACTATACTATCTGAACAGAGCGAGTTGAACAAAGGCCAGCAAACTATACTATCTGAACAGAGCGAGTTGAACAAAGGCCAGCAAACTATACTATCTGAACAGAGTGAAATGCGGAGGGAAATGGGCTTTTATTATGGCACCTTGATGAAGAAGCTTGATGAAACGAAATCAGAACTATCCAGTGAAATCAAGCATGTCTCCAATGTTCAGAAGCAGCATCAGGATGTTTTAGAGATATTGAATGAAAAACAGCAGTAAGATTGTTCAATGCACTCTCTTTAATATCCCTCTCACATAATACTTCTTAGGAATCCTCGAGAATACATTATCTTTCCCTATACTTATCCAAACCAAAAAGTGCCTGTCCCCAGGTGCAACATCACTCCGGGGACAGGCACTATTTTTTCCTTACTCTAATCCTTGTATCACTAACTCTTTCACTGGCAGGAAGGTTTCGCCGGTATCACTGTATTTGATATTGACTTGATCTCCTTCTTTTACATAAATCGCCAGTGGGCTGGTTTCTGATGAGATGATGTAGTTCTTTTTGTTGTCCAGCAGGATTGAGACGAGCGTGAAGTCGCCTGTTTTTTCTTTATAGACGCGCAGCACGGTTCCGCTCGTTTGCTTTTCTTCTGCCTTCGAACTTCCATCCACCGTTCCGCCGCCATGCTGCAGGGCCGTTTTATACTTTTTCAATGCTTCATTAGGCGTATTGCCAAATACCGAAATTTCCGGGTTTGCTGCCGACACGATAAAGTAATTTTGCAGGAAGCCATTCGAATCTAGAACAGGTGTCAGCCAGCTTGCTTCTCCATAGAAATTGTAGAGGATCGGCATTTCGCCATGCCACTTTTTCTCAATGAACTTCTTTTCAATAATTTGCAGCGCTCCTTCGGAATCCATATAAGACTCTTCAAGATTGCCAGTATAGAAGGTCGCTTTCCCAGTCCTTGCGTTCGTCAAGGCGTACCCAAGCATGGAATCGACCCCTTCTTTCGGGGAGGTAAAATCGGTGAAATAATACATATCACCATTTTCATCAAAAATTGGGCTGACCTGGGCTTCGGTTCCTTCATCTGAAGGCAGTTTTATATCCGTCTTGCCAAACACGCTGTTCCAATAACCATGAATGTAATTACCATAATAGCTGTTTTGCAGACTGACTGCCTCGGGAGAAACGGCGCCGTCAATGAATTCTGGAACATCGGCCAGCGCATAGGATTTCGTCTTCCCAGAATCAGGATCCACTATGACAACCCCTTTAACATCAAAACCATTCCTGGCTGAGATGAACTCACCGAAGGTCCTGATATAAAAAGGTTTGCCTTCATCATCGATCTCAAGCTGAGTGTCTCCGTAGAAAATCGCCTCTGGATACTGCAAACGGATATGGCGTTCTACATTTTTATTGAAGAACGAAGAAGGTGTATAAACCATGTCAGATTTCTTGAATTTTGGATTTGCTGATGAATCCGTGGCACTGATTGTAAAATAACCCGGTGTGGACTTTCCATTCCACCATTTGAAAAAGCCTGAGAATTCAACCGGAGCAATATAGACATACTCTCCATTGACCTTCTGGATTTGCAGATTACCAAGCTCATAATAACTCGTATTCGGAACCTGGCCAAACGCCTTTTTCATCTTATTGCGTGCAAAATGTGGAGGGACACTCGCTGGTGTTTCCTTTTCATCAAAAGTCGAGATTTCCATCTTCTCCGCCATTTTCGCAGACTCATATTTTTCCTCTGCGTTAAAAAGAAAAGCGATCATAAAATACGCACCTAGAAGCAGGGTTAGCAAAAACAAGCTCCCTTTAATCATTCTTTCCTTACCAGCCGCAAAAAACGTTCCGGCAAGCGTGATCACAATCGCAAACGGCCACAAAGAAGAAAGGTTGCGATCCAAATTAAACGCAAAATAAAACGCAAAAGTCCCAACCGTAAAAAGGACAATCGCTGCAATCAAAAAGGCAGAAGTCATTTTCCTGTCCTTCTCTACCCCTTTAGAAAAAGGAGTAAGAATCAGAGCAGAAGCCAATCCAACCAAAAGAGCAAATAGAATGATATTTCCCATAGAAAAATCCCCTTTTTTTTTGTCCTCTACATATACGAATCAACTGTTGTAAAGTTTCACGGGGGGCTTATACAGGAATGGAAGCGTACTAGATAACTATGCCGACCTCTTGTGTGGTAAAAATTGGGTGATCGTGCAATTAATGTTTCTGAGCGGCAATTATGGCTTATATTGGTGCAATTATCCTTCATCTCAGCGCAATTATTAACGATGAACGTGCAATTATTGGGTGGAACGAACAGAATAATTTTTCCAGCGTACTTTTTCACCTTCGATTTTCAGCAATACGATGGATTTACTTAAATGGAGAAAGGAAAAAGCACAGGGTACGTCCCCGTGCTTCTCATAAAAATCACTCAAACGGATATTTTAATCCCCATTGTCCACGAATTTCGTCCATCAGTTTCATAATTTCTAATGATTCATCCAATGGAACGACAGGGCTTTCTAAAAGCCCTTGACTCAGGCATCTTCCTACTTCTTCTATCTCAAACGCATAACCAGCTGATTTTCTGTCATCATTGAATGTCTCAGCTTCCTGACCATCCTTATATAAGGTGGCAGATTTGGCACTATGGAATGATGGAATCCGAATATATCCTTCTGTTCCATGTATGTAAGCTTCGTTCGTTAAACCAATTCGAAAGGCTCCGTTAAGGGTGGCGGTTTTTCCGGAAGGATAGGACAGTAGAATGGAAAACTGTTCATCAACACCCGTTTCACCAATATGAGCTGAGCTTAGAATCTTCTCTGGTTTTGTTCCGAAAATCATTGATGCAAATGTTACCGGATAAATCCCTACATCCAGTAACGCTCCTCCTCCAAGGTCTGGATTAAGTAATCTCCACTCAGGATTCCATGGTGCACGGAAACCAAAATCTGCTTTTACTAAAAGGACATCGCCAATTTCGCCACTGTCAATCCATTCTTTAACTTTAATAATCGGAGGCAGGAAACGTGTCCACATCGCCTCCATCAAGAAAAGCTTTTGATCTCTGGCAAATTGAATGATCTCTTCAAGTTCCCCGCTATTTATGGTAAAAGGCTTCTCGCAAAGCACAGCCTTCCCAGCACGAAGACACGCCAATACATTTTCCTTATGAAAAGGGTGTGGCGTAGCAACATAAATGGCATCCATATCCGGATCCTGCACTAGTTCTTCGTAGCTTCCATATGCGCGGGAAACGCCATGCTCTTCCGCAAACTTTGCAGCACTCTCTATTGTACGTGAACCGACAGCAAGTTTTTCGGTATTTTTAGCAAACACCAAATCCCTGGCGAAAGCACTAGCTATTCCACCTGTTCCTAATATTCCCCACTTGATAGTTTTTTCGTCCATCGATTAATCCTCTCCTTAATATGCACTGGTCAGATCAAACCTTGTTAGTCCATTATACTATTAATAATGATTACTAGAAGGTCGTTAGATGGATCTGCCTCAATAAAAAAGCATTGGAACGGAGCCTCTACTCCCTTGAAACGCCCCCTTGTTTCTCTCTTACAAGAAACTTAACGAGAACTCCAGCTGATAATCCCTTGGAGCACTTTCGTAAAACTCCTGTTGGATTTCTTCAGCCTCTTTGCACCCTATTACAAAATAAAAGGCGACTGTTTCTTCTGCATATCCTGCACAGATAAAGAGCTTATCAGCCCGCCACTCTTTCGCTTGCTTTGCTGAAAGAAAAAATAGCTTCTTGCCAATCCCTTTATTCCTATGCTCAAGTGTGATGAAAAGCTGGTCCAATAGTACATAATTAACGTTCTTGCCAAAAAAAACGCGATTTACGGTGGCAAAACCTATTAATCTACCATCGCGGTCAAATGCGCCAATCGCACTCCCTCCATGGCTGACCGTTTGTTTCAAATTATTGAAATGATGTTCATATCCATTTGGCCAACCAGGATCCTGGTAATTGATCTCGACCAGTTGACGTTTGCCATCGATTTCCCTCCAAGCTTTCCCAATATACTGAGAAGCGTCCATATCCCTCATCAGTTCGCACTCGTCCACCGATAACTGTTTAAATATTAAATCTGTCATTTAATTGTCCCCTCTACCACATTAATACCGCTTAAAAGATGCTCTAGTTCAAACACACACTTTGTTTCTTTCGTGAAACTGCTGAACTGTCACTGCACTTCACCTGCATAGTCCTCTATTAACGGAGCTATGGTATCCTTTCTTCTAAACTAATCCTTTCTGATACCAAAACACAAACTTTTTAATTACATATAATATCACCAAATTAGCTATGAATGAGATATACACATTCCAGCTTTTCCAATGGAAAAGAGCACTGTATTTTTCAACTAAAAAGGAATACGTAGTGATAGCAATAGCAAAAATCAGATAATGGATGATGATTCTTTGATTCTTTTTATCGATAGGATATAACATAATAAAAAATACACCGAATGTTGGATAGATAAGATAATGTAAGGAGAAGCTCATTTTTGTAGCATCTTCAAATTCTCTAAATGGAAAATCCATCACTCCAAGCAGTAATTGGATATATTCAAAAATCCAGGCAATGGCCTGCACAACTAAAAAAGTGATATGGGCAGTCCTTTTCTGTTCTATCGGTATATATTTTACTAATAAAAAAATAGATATCAGCCACGAAAACAGCAGAATCAGGACTTCTTTATTCATATACTTTCACCCTTCATCAATCGCCTTCTAAACCAACGGTAATATGTATGGTTGATATATAATGAAATAATGACTGTTATTAAAGTCCAATACCATCTCCACTCGTCATATTTTGCCAATGATGTATACCTCTCAATAACCACTTCTAAAAATGTAAAGAAACCCGCAAACCCTAGGTAATATAAGATTGCCCCCATCTTGTTTACTTTGGACGGATAATACAAACTAAAAAATATTGCAACCGCTGGAAATAAGAAGAATTCAAAAGTGAAGCTTGTCTTATTGTATGCATTAGCCTGAGGAAGTAACTGTGTGGGATACTCAATCCAGCCCATTTCGACAGCCACTAATCCTGCAGGCCAGGTTATTACTTGCAAAAACAAAAATAGTACCCACGCGTCTCTTGATTTATCTCTCGGCACTAATTTAATGAGCGCTAGAATACTTAGTGAAGAAATACCTGCTAATATCCATCTCTCCATATCCACAGAAGCAACAACCTTTCAAAAGAATATAATCTATTATGCTCCTCGCTCGGGAACAGTTTCCTTAGCCTGCGGGACATGAAACTGTCCCTGTGTATCAGTATCTCTATACCCATGGCTATTCTTCCATCTGCAGCTGAAACCCCTGACCTCTTAACTTCTTCTCTAGCTGCTCTATATGTTCATGGTCCTTCGTTTCCACTGATAACTCCAGCTGAGCAAAGCCTGGATAGATATGCTTGCCGATCCGGTTAAGGTTGACGGATTGGATGTTTGCGTTCAGTTCAGTTACAGAGCTCAGCACTCTTTGCAGCTCTCCTGGCTTATCTTTTAAAGTGATCGTAAAATGGGCGAATCTCCCGGATTCAACGAGTCCGCGTTCAATGATTCGGGAGATAAAATTGACATCCACATTTCCCCCGCTTAAAATAACGGCAACCTTCTTACCGCTAAGCTTCACTTTATCGTAAAGCAGTGCTGCAAGCGGGCTTGCACCGGATCCCTCAACCAGCAGCTTATTTCGCTCCAGGACAAGAAGCATGGTTCGGGCTATTTCCATTTCGTCGACACAGAAAATGTCATCAACATAATTTCTAATGATTTCAAAAGTCTTTTGCCCAGGTTTTTGAACAGCAATTCCATCTGCCATCGTTGGGGCTGCTTCAACAGCGACAGGTCTGTTCTCTGTTAACGACTGTTTCATGCTTGGACATGCAAGCGTTTGGACTCCATATACCTTAATGTTCGAATTCTTCTCTTTCACCGCCAAAGCAACACCCGCAATAAGCCCTCCCCCACCAACAGGGCAGATAATCGCCTCGACATCCGGCAGCTGATCAAGTATTTCCAAACCAACTGTGCCTTGTCCGGCAATGACTGCCTCATCATCAAAGGCATGGATAAAAGTGGCGCCAACCTTGTCTTTTAGCTCCAATGCAAAGGCGAGGGCTTCATCAAAAACTGCACCTTCGAGTATGACTTCCGCTCCGTATTGCCGTGTTGCCAGCACCTTACTGAGAGGCGCACCTTTCGGCATGACAATCGTGCACCGAATGCCGAGCATCTGGCAGGAATACGCAACACCCTGAGCATGGTTTCCGGCTGAAGCTGCCACAACCCCGTTTTGAAGCTTTTCAGGAGGCAAAGATATTAGTTTATTATAAGAACCCCTAACCTTGAAGGATCCAGTCTTTTGCAGGTTTTCAAGCTTTAAATATACTTCACTATTTGAGAGGGCGCTGAACGTTTTAGAATAATCAAGAGGGGTCGTATGTACAATGCCCTTCATTTTTTCCCGCGCTAAAATCACATCATCTAAGCTCATTTCCAATCCCCCAGACTCCCATTCAATTTCTTTTTATGTTGCTCAGGGAGAGGAAAAGTATGTAAAAGGAGAATCGTGGGATCACCTACTGTCTCACATCCACATATGCTTTAGATAAGAATCCCATCCTCAATTACTCCCCGCAAACATTATGTTACAATGCTGAAAAGGGTTAATCCACGAAGGAGGACGGGTAAAATGGCGTTTTTCATTTCGTTTATTTTCATTGTGATTTCGGTATTCATTTCCCTCATTTTTAAAAATGAACTGGAGCGGATGTTTCTTAGAGGAAAGGAATTTTTTGCTTTTCACATCTGCAATGTGCTGATCATTTTAATGGTGGCTTTTGCAACCCAGGCGGTTATGACGAGATATGTTTTCGAGCAACCATTTCATATCATCAGAGATGTACTGATTCTCATCGCCATCATTTTACCTGTTTACATTTCCGGTCACTTAGCCTTTGAAAAATACAAATCCGTCTACCGCAAATTTTCAGCCGCCGAGGATGGGAAAGTACTAGTACTAAACGAAAAGTACTTGAAAAAGAAAAAGCGGTTTAAAAACTTAAAACACTACAATGCCATGTCCAGAGAAGATTGAAACTAAAAAAGACAGCGAAACGGATTCGCTGTCTTAAAATATGACGTATTTTACTGCATAGTAAGTCCCCTGTTATGCTGCCGATAATTCAGATCTCTGTTTTCTACGGTAAACTACCTTCGATAGTAAAACACTGCATTCGTACAAAAATAGCAGCGGAATAATGACAAGTATGTCTGATAGAAGATCTGGTGGCGTTATTAGGACTGCCGTTACAATCAATATAAAATAAGAGTACTTTCTGGCTTTTTGCAAACGGTATGGATTTAACACACCCAGGCTTGTCAAAAACATAATAATGACAGGAAGTTCAAATAGAAAACCAAAGGGCAGGACCATATGAATTAAAAAACGGAAGTATTTCTCTGTTGTGAAAAATTCCATGAACATGTCCTGGGATAGCGATAGCAGGAATTGAAACACGAGCGGAAAAATGACAAAATAACCAAAACAAATGCCCGCTATAAAAAGCAGGAATAGTGCTGGTATGTAGGCTATTGTTACTTTCTTCTCTTTTTCAGATAAAGCAGGCCGTACAAAGAGCCAAATCTGTTGGGCTGCAATAGGAATCGTACCTGCTAAGGCAATCACAGCTGAAAGCATCAAATAAACCCACAAAATATCACTTGGACCGAGAACGGCTAATTTTATTGATAAATCCTGGACTAACCAATGGTAAATATTCTTTACATAAATCAAAGCCAACATGACAATGAACATAAAGCTTCCAACGATGATCATCAGTCGTTTTCGCAATTCACCCAAGTGGCCCACCAGATTCATCTGTTTTTCATCCATAAAATCACCTCTAAAAAAAGAAGATGAAAGTATATACCCGCATCTTCTTTATTCCTTATTAAGTTGCACTGCTTTTATTTTCATCTTTCTTCGACTCGTCATCCGAAACCAACTCACGTGTTGATTTTTTAAACTCCTTTAAAGTCGATCCAAACGCCCGGCCAATTTCAGGCAGCTTGGATGGACCAAAAATTATCAAGGCAATGACAAGCACTAAAATTAAACCGGGAATCCCGATATTCTGTAACAATTTCATAACCTCCCTGACTTCTTTCTTGGGTGTTAAAAAAGATGTAAACCATACAAGGTGTTTAGCCTACATCTTTTTTATTAAAACGACTTAATTAATTTTTACTCCGTGGCGCTCAAATGCGGCTGCTTCCAGAATGGACATACCTTGCGCTTCGGCAGCCTTAGCCACTTTTTCAGAAACTTGTGGTGCAAGATTCGCAGGTGCAGCAAAGGACATCTCCCTTGCGCGCGCAGCATTACGGCGCTGGAATGGCCCCCAAATCGCAAACGTTTTGCCAGGGCTTTGGATATTGACGAAAAGGGTATTTCCATCTGGCGAGAAGGTCGGACCTGCCAGTTCAGAACCACTCAAACGGTTGGCGGCAAAAGGGTACACCTTGCCTTCCGGAGTAATTCCCATAATGCGGTCCTGACCGGAACCATCTTCTGCATACCAAAGGTCGCCCCAAGGTGTACAGCAAATATTGTCCGGATATTCCATATACTTTGCGTCATTTCCCTCATAGAAAAGCTCCAATGTATTCGTGTGAGGAACATAACGATATACGCGGCCAAGTTTTTTATCACCGGCAGAGGTATCATCGAACCAGAAGACTCCTTCTTGAAAGAAGGCTCCCTCAAGCCTGGAGAAGACAATGCAGTTTTGCGCAGCAGCTTCTTCACGGCACCAATGAGGATTTACTTCCTTCCACACAATTTTAAAAGTTTGTCCCGTTTTAAATGTGCTCGCAGATGGGTCAGCGACTTCCTCAATCGCAGCCGCATACAACTTGCCGCCCTTTTGCAGCGCACCTGGCTTTTGGCTCAAGTCATTTGGGATAAAACGATAGAGAAAGCTTGGGCTCGCATCCTCGGTCAAATAGACATATCCTGTCGCTGGGTCAATTGCACATGCTTCGTGTGAAAAACGGCCCATTTCCTTAATTGGCGTTTTTGACATATCATTCTCAGGCTGTGTCGGATCCACTTCGAATACATATCCATGTCCCTCGGAACGGTTTTCTTCGCAAGTTAGCCAAGTGCCCCAAGGAGTCGCGCCACCTGCGCAATTTCTGATTGTACCTGAAGATGTCACATATTCTTTGATCAATTTACGATTTGCTCCTACAACTAGAGCGGTAGTACCACCTTGAGCATTTGGATCATAAGGATTTCTGCCGAAAGCTGGACCTGACGATAATTCATGATTGCGGACAAGAATCGTCGTGTTGTTCGGTCCTTCAAAAGCCGCCATTCCATCAAAAGCACCAGGGATCTTGGTTCCGTCTGTCATCAAGTCGCCTTCTCTGGAGATGATTTTATAATGGAAGCCTTTTGGAAGATCGAGAATACCATTAGGATCTGGAACCAAATCTCCATACCCGCCAAATCCGCTGGTTGGATTATCAGCAGAATCCGCAAGAGCTGTTGAACTCAGTCCCATTACGCCAGTGCTGCCAAGAGTAAGAGCAAGCGCGCCCATTCCTCCCGCTTTCAAGAAATCCCTTCTGTTCAAGCCATTATTCGTATTTTGATCAGTCATACCTCATCTCTCCTCATCTATGTATTTTTGAATCTATCAATAGATTAAATGGAAATTATTAAGGTATTACCAGAGTTGTGTAAAAATTCAGTATAAGAATGGTAAAGACGGATTAACAATAATATACAATAGTCTTTCTTCACAAAAAAAGACCCAGTGCAGTAAACGTGTCTACTACACTGGGTTCTGTTAAAAAGTTATGACGGAATTTCTTCCTTTGCAAATTCAATTTCAAATCCAAGATCCTCGAGCATTTTATGGTCTGCGGTCGTTTCTTGGCCTTCTGTTGTTAAATAATCCCCGACAAAGATTGAGTTGGCAGGGTAGAGACCTAGAGGCTGTAAGCTGCGCAGATTCACTTCTCTGCCCCCCGAGATCCTGATTTCTTTTGATGGGTTGATGAATCGCATCAGACAAAGGACTTTCAGGCAGTAACGCGGATTCAATTCATCAGTTCCTTCCAGTGGGGTACCATCGATCGCATGAAGGAAATTGACCGGTATGGAATCAGCGTCAAGTGATTTCAGGCTGCGTGCCATGTCAACCACATCTTCCTTCGTTTCCTTCATTCCAATTATGACCCCCGAGCATGGTGAAATCCCGGAGCTTTTAATAAGTTCTACCGTATTGACGCGATCTTCATATGTATGTGATGTCGTGATGGCTGTATGATGGTTAGCTGAAGTGTTGAGGTTATGGTTGTATCGATCGACACCAGCTGCTTTCAGTCTTTCTGCTTGTGAAGGTTTAAGGATTCCGAGGCAGGCACATACCTTCAGGCCATATCTATCTTTAATTTCCTCTACAGCCGCAGTGACTGTATCAATTTCCTTTTCACTGGGCCCTCTGCCGCTGGCAACAATGCAATAGGTGCCTGCATTGAGGTTATAAGCTTGTTCTGCTCCTTTAAGGATTGTATCCTTATCCATCATTTTATACTTTTGGATAGGTGCTTCTGATACGCTGGATTGTGCACAGTAACCACAGTTTTCCGGGCAAAGCCCTGATTTGGTGTTGATGATCATATTTAGTTTTACGCTGTTTCCATAATAGTGATGGCGTATAATGTAGGCTGCCTGAAGCAATTCGAGCAGTTCCTGATCGGGACAATCCAGTATGCTTAAAGCCTCTGCATCCGAAAGCTCGTCTCCATTGAGCACTCCCACCGCTAAATCCTTCCAGTATCCCATGCGATCCATTCCCCCTTTAATATTAAGCTGCTTTCCTTAAGTGCTTGAAGCTGCCTTTTTGCAGGACCGTTTTTTCCAGCCTATGCCCCATCATGCCAGCAAAAACAGCAAGGATGATGTCTTTTGGAAGTGGGACAACCATCCATAGCCAGGCCATTTGATATGTAAAACCTTCTGGTGCAGCAGCCCAGAACTTATAAGCAAAGTACATCCAATTTGTGCCGAATACATAGTTAATGATGAGCCCGATTAATGAAGCAGAGATAAAGGCGAATAACGTACGGTTCTTTTCTACCATTTTCCCTGCAACATAAGCTGTAAAAATGAACGATAGGATAAAACCGAATGTTGGGCTAATAAAAGTAGACAACCCTGCCCCAAATTTTGCGAAGACTGGGACACCTACCAATCCAACCAATGCATAGACCGTCATGGAAATGGCCCCTAAACGGCTGCCGAGGATGATCCCTGCTAAAATAGCGAAGAAGGTTTGCAAAGTGATCGGTACACCGCCGACGACCATAAATGGCACAAAGGAGGTGATATTCGCCCCGATCGCCATTAGACCAATGAACATGGATGCCAGAGTTAAATCTAATGCTTTAAACTTCATATAAAAGCTCTCCTTTTCTGTTATATAAATCAAGGATACGCTTTCATAATATTTTATGTCAACCAATATTTATTTAGGTTTACATATTATTTTTAGTAAAAGATGAGTAAATAAAAAGTGATTGCTCACTTGTCACTAAGTCAAAAAAAAAGGCCCCACAAGTTTTATCGAACTTGCGGGGCCAAAATAATACGAGCCTTATGGTTTTTTTCTGGACTCTCCATTCTTTTGTCGCTTCTAAGAGATCTTCGCCATAATCGTTTGATTCTTGCCATTCCTTTTCGCTTGATACAAACTATCATCTGCAGCTTTGAAAAAGTTTTCCTTCCCAAGTCCCGCTGAATAAGAACACATCCCGATACTAACCGTGACAGGCTTGTTTTCCAATTCCAGATGCACCATATTGCTTATGTTTGATCGAATTGTATCCATTAATTGATAAGATTCAGATTTATCTTTCTCAGTCAAGATCACGGCAAATTCTTCACCGCCATACCTTGAGACAAAATCGTCTGTTGTTACCTTCTCTTTCAATTGTTCCCCGACCCGTTTTAAAACAATGTCACCTACCCAGTGACCGAAATTGTCATTGACTCCCTTAAAGTTATCAATATCAATAATGGCTAATTGGAAGGATAAATGGTTCTGATCACATTGCTCGATCAAACGATCAAGGTATTCATGAAACGTTTTATGATTGTACAAATCGGTCAGCGCATCCATTTTGCTTGCTTTATCCATCATGATATTCCGAACCATTAATTCCTCCTGGTTCCGTATCGATTCTTCTAGATGCCTCAGCAAATAATGGCCACGATAAATGATTCCAACGGATATAAATGCGAATCCAATAAAAATCCCTACGAATGCGTAGATATCTCTTCTCTCAAGTTCTCTCGAAAGAGGCTCATAAAGGAAATAAAGAGATAGAATGGAAATCAAACTTAATATCCCAGTGAAATAGACTTTCTCTTTTTGATAGTATAAAGCTGAAATGAGAACGCTGATAATCAGCAAATAATGGATGCCCTGCGCAAAAGGAAAGTTAAGAATATAAACATGGAGAATCGCAAAAATTCCTAAAAGGAGTATATAATCTCCCCAACGCTTGAACATGTTATATAACATTTGCGTTATCGCAAGAATCACAACTGTATATATTGTCGGCAACAATACGTATGAGACCGCCATTTGCATAAGGCCTTCTCTATAATACTGATATGTAATCATGATTCCCGTAACCGATAGAAGAACTACAACGATAACCATCCACCATGAAAATTTCAATATTAACCTATTTAATCCAGCTAGATCGTTCCATTCTGTTTGTTCGTTCATGCTGTCCTCCTCGAAGCCTAAACTTTCTATTTTAAAGTAAATGAAAATCCTGCTGCTAAAAGCAACAGGAGACTTCTTTATTCTTAATAAATTCACTTATTCTAGTAAACTTTGGTCATGGATTTTCGATGCACCAGCCATACTTTGAGAAAATCCCGACTAGAATCTTCAGCAAAATACTTTTAATTCGATATATTATACCATGGATTTATTTCGGGTAACTAAAATACTTTTGAGTAAATAAGGAACATGGGGATATTAGAAATTCCTTATAAGGGAGGGGGAGAAAAACCGCCAACAGCAGCTATAATCTCCAGCGAAATGGAAATAAAAAAAAAGGGGGGGACCCCTTATTCATCTAGTTTACTCATTTGATAATAACTTAATAGTTTTTTTATAGTGGTTCCTCGGACGCTTTTACCGCTTTCGATTCGACTAAGTGTGTTCAACTTAATTTCCAAGTCTTCACACACTTTTTCCTCGGTTAAGTTTCTTTTATATCTTTCCATTCTCAATATATCGCCCAGACTATTAGGTTTCATGTGGTTGTCACAACTCCTTATAACTGCCTGCTCGCTTTTTCTTAAAATCCACATTGAGCTTTAATAGAAAAAAGTGTTCACCCAAGACAATCGCGTCGTTTTCTCCTCAAAAGTTCCATCCCGATCTTTTGTTGCTCCAATATATATACATCCAATTCCTGGCTCAGTTGAATCGTCCTTTTACTCAAGTATCCGTTTTCCTTAATACTGATAATCATTTTCCTGCGAGTATCCTCAATTAGGTCCTCCTTAGTCATGACGAAGCACACCTCTTTATCCACTAAAAATCTTTACAAAAACTTAACTTTATTCCCATTTATCCTACTGTTACTATTATGGTAGAATTCACCCTTTTTGAATATTGAGTGTTTGTTCTATCTTTCTAGATACTTGATTATAGAGGTGATAGTACAAAGGTTATAGAAAAGTGCCATGGCCAGTCCCACAAGCGCGGCTCGGCTTAAACCGCACGTCCAAAGTTTATACTTTCTATTAAAATATAAAAAACTGCCATACAAACTGACTGGAAAACGAGTGGTTGCTTGACAGCTTTCAGCCCATCTACTGAAAAACCTGTCACAATAACGATCCTTTCTTGACAGCTTTGGCTCCTTAACCTAAAACCTGTCACAATAACGATCCTTTCTTGACAGCTTTGGGCTCCTTAACCTAAAACCTGTCACAATAACGAGCTTTTCTTGACAGCTTGAGGCTCCTTAACCTAAAACCTGTCACAATAATGAGCTTTTCTTGACAGCTTTGGGCTCCTTAACCTAAAAGCTGTCACAATAACGAGCTTTTCTTGACAGCTTTGCGCTCCTTAACCTAAAACCTGTCACAATAACGAGCTTTTCTTGACAGCTTGAGGCTCCTTAACCTGAAAGCTGTCACAATAACGATCCTTTCTTGACAGCTTTGCGCTCCTTAACCTCAAACCTGTCACAATAATGAGCTTTTCTTGACAGCTTGGGGCTCCTTAACCTAAAACCTGTCACAATAACGATCCTTTCTTGACAGCTTTGGGCTCCTTAACCTGAAACCTGTCACAATAACGATCCTTTCTTGACAGCTTTGGGCTCCTTAACCTGAAAGCTGTCACAATAACGAACTTTTCTTGACAGCTTTGGGCTCCTTAACCTGAAACCTGTCACAATAACGAGCTTTTCTTGACAGCTTGAGGCTCCTTAACCTGAAAGCTGTCACAATAATGAGCTTTTCTTGACAGCTTGGGGTTCCTTAACCTAAAAGTTGTCTGAATAACAACGGATTCTTGACAGCTTGAGCCCATATTCTGTAAAACTTGTCAAAATAAAGATTGCTCTCTCCGACCAACAAAAAAACCTTCAATCCCACTTGGATTAAAGGTTTTGGATCATCTTACTTATAGCCTATTACCATATATGAATCATCTATAAACTCTCTCTTTATCGCTCAATTCCAGCACCAAATAGGCAGTTTGATGTTAATTTAAATAAGGTACCAGTTTATTCTGCACAGCGTATATGAT
Source organism: Mesobacillus sp. QJM3NY_10 (assembly GCF_056173465.1). Lineage (NCBI taxonomy): Bacteria > Bacillati > Bacillota > Bacilli > Caryophanales > Bacillaceae > Mesobacillus > Mesobacillus sp. QJM3NY_10. Next base: position 672,801 of record NZ_CM149675.1, on the reverse strand, counting down.
TGCTTGTGAGCGGCTATTAACGTTTAGTTTCTTATATATTTTGTTCACATGGATTTTTACCGTTTTATCGCTTATGGATAGATGCTCTGCTATTTCCTTATTGGATTTCCCTCTGACCAACTGATTGAGCACTTCCTTCTCCCGATTGGTCAATTCATTTTCCTGGATGGTAAAGTCGCTCTGATGCCGGTGATAGGATATCAACTTACTGGCCATTTTCGGGTGAATGATAGAATTCCCTTTATGGATTTTACGGATTGCGTCGATGACTTCCAAGGAGGAAGCATCCTTTAGTAAGTATCCGTCCGCACCTTCCCGGAGAGCAGATTTAAAGTATTCTTCATGATCAAACATCGTTAAGATTAGTATTTTACAAGCTGGATGCCTTTCTTTTATAAGGGGAATGAGTTCAATTCCATTTTTATTCTGTAAATTGATATCCAAAACGATTACATCAGGCACGACGGTATCCAATTTCTCTAATAATCCGTCCCCTGATTCTGCTTCTCCTACAAGGATCAAATCCTCTTCAATATCCAAAATACTGCGGATGCCATCCCTTAATACTGTATGATCATCCACTAACATGATCTTAATCATACTCTCTCACCCCTTTACTTAAAGTGCCTTATGCAAAGCCGAATTTCCGTTCCTTTTCCTTCAGCACTGTCGATCTCCAATTTAGCTCCGAAATCATGTGCAAGCTCGCTCATCGTCAGGATTCCAAAATGAGGTTCTGTCTGGCCTTTGATCAACTTGTCATATAATGAAAATCCGATACCATCATCCTTGATTTTGATCATTGTCTGCTCACGCCCATATTTAAGCATGACGTCAATTTTATCAGCTTCTGCATGTTTCACAGCATTTTGCAGGCTTTCTTGGAATATATCATAGATCACTTTTTCGATTTGATAGCTTAAAGCGTATGGCTCACCCTTCTGAGTGAAAGTGATACTGGCTTTTTCCTCCGCCTCAATTTTCCGGATTTTCTCTTCTATCGCCCGTTTCAGCCCGTATTTTTCCACAGGGCATGTTCTTAATGAATAAATCGATTGACGAAGCTCTTTCAGGCTGTCTCTGAGTTTATCAATCCATTGTTCAATTTGTTCATTAGGAAGATTCTCTTTAGCTCCACTCTTCTTTCGCAACGAAGATTCCATTTGAAAGACTATACCTGCCAAAGACTGGCCAATGCCATCGTGGATATCACGTGCAATTCTGCTTCGTTCTTCCACTATCAAGAGTTTTTCATTTTCCAGTATGAGAGATCGTGTTTTCAATGTACTTGCCAGAACATTGGATAATACGGTCAATAACCGAATTTCATCATGGATAAAACCAATCCCACTTACTCTGCCAACGATCAACATCCCAACTTTATCATTATCGATAATAAGTGGTGAAAAGATCTGCGAGAGAATCATCTTATTAAATATATTATTGCCTGGCAGCTTTTCTATTTCCTTTTCGGTCACAACCGTCATTTCAGAAACTTCATCAAGATAGAGTGACATTTCATCACTCAATGTTACCTCGCTTTTCACCTGCCCATCCTTAAGCAAAAGATTCCAGGCATTATGTTCTTTAACTAGTAAAACGAAAGCATTGGCATTGAAGGTTTCGGCGAGAAGTCTTTTCTTCTCATCGAAATCCTTTGTATTGATCCTGTTCAATTCTGTACTAAGGATGGATAGCGCATTCAATCTTTTTCTTTCGATTCTTGCTTTTGTCAGAATGGAACTAGTCGTTGTGATTCCAATCCAGAGGGATAAAAAAAGAATAGTTGTAAAATCAATCACGTTTTCAGGAAGATAATTCGTATAGATCTCAAGAAAAGCGAGTAAGATGATCGACATCTTGGCAATAACCAACTCTTGTAAAGCTTTACTCTTCCACTCTTTTTTTGTAAAAGGGAAAGGCCGGATGTAAAAGAGGATATCGTTCAAGACATTATTAATTAAAAAATAGAACGTTGTAAAAGCATAAATAATCAACAGGTTTGAGAATGGGTCACCTAACGGGTACTGGCTAATCCATACCTTAATCAGCCAGTCCGCTCCTACAAGAGACAGAGTATATTGGGCAATGTTGAACACGGTTGAACGAAGAGACCTTTTATGATGAAAAGATTCAAAAATCAGCACAAACGCAAAGGTGACAGTGGCGGTATAAATACCAAAATATAGATTCATGATATAAAGAATTGGAAACGTCATCGTACTGAACATTGTTATGGAAAACAAGGGGATTGGGAAATACTCTGCAAGCAACATTAATACGATTAGGAGGATTAGCACAATTGGCTTCTCAGGAAAAGTCGCAAAAGGGATGGAATACAAAATAAATGCCCACCCAAGAATACCAATTAATATTATATAGTAGTCAGATACCTTCTTCCGAAATAGAATCTCTTTATCTGTCATAGTCTCGTCCCCTTCAACCCTTCAAGAATAATTCGACTTAATATAATTCTCCTAGCCAAATACGGTTCCTATTCTCATGTACATTCAGCTTCACTCTTAATTATAGATTACAGATACTTATTTGAAAATTCTACAAATTTTTTAATGATAGAGCGAAGGTATCGCGGCGTAAAAATCCTAAATTAAAGAGACAGCGAGAAGATTTTAATGAGTTCGATTTTGAAGTACAAAATACAGATTAACACTGCTTTTCTCACAATAACTCGTACTTGTAATCAGGTACTTTAGCAGTTTAATTACATACAAAAAACTCAGAGCCATAAAAAGCCCTGAGTTTTCAATATATTAGAGGGTTGTTAAACATTAGCACACTATAGCTTAAGTGCAATTATTCACAAAGATAGTTATTTTTATCCTCTCCCGTTGTTTAAATAAGAAGCTGCCAGTTTTTTAACCCTTATTTTCGGCTTTAATTTCGTCATACCAAAGCTCAAATATATTATCAGGAAGTAATTTACTATCATTAGAATACACTAGTTCATAATTATATTTACCATGTAATTTATGATACTTAACATCAAAATGCAACTTCACTTCTGTAGGCATTTCTCTATTAAACTCCAGAAATTTTTTATGTAGGTTTTTGAATAATTCATTGCCAGCTTTTAATAAATACCTCTGATTTTCTCTTGATACATCATATACATGATTGTTGTTAGTATTATTAACTACCTGATTCAATTTGTGTTTATGGACTATTTCTCCGTGGATTTTAAAGAAAACATCAAAAAAATACATTTTAGGTTCATAAGAGCAATAAATAAAGATTTCGTCAGCTTTATCATCAACATAATCTAAACATACTGAAACTATATTTGCTTGTAATTCGGAAAAAAAATCCTCAAATATCTTTGTCATCTTGCTTATTAATACCTCAATTCTATGTCGCAAATTTTATCTATCAGATTCATACATATATAAAGGAATGTGATCTCTAATCATGTATCGCAGTATTAATTCATTATTAAATTAAACCTGTCTCGTTAGTTCAATAACAAAGTGCTGCCTAAATAATCAGCACGATCTGAAAGCTCCTGGAATCGTAAGTTAATTAATTTTAGTAGAACAATTAACTATAATAATCCTTTATATTACCGTTATCCCATTCTTGTAAAAGATACTTTGAATCAAACTTTAAGGATTTAGATAATGTTGCAACAGATATTATTACATCCTTTGCTGTTTTTTCATTTACTGAAAGTAGATGAATTGCAGCAATGTATCTTACATACATATTGGGATGCTCCAATAATTGATATAAAGCATCTACTCCATTTAATTGTTTCTTTAACACTCTAAAATTTCTGTATTGGATATCATATAACTTATTTGTTTTTTTAAAATCCTCAACAACCTCGTAGGCAGCAATGCCATAGTTAATTGCGGATTGAATACATTTGTTTATATGTTGTTCAATTACCATTGTTTCACCTCTCGATTTTTCCATCGTAACTTTATAACTCATTATTAATCTATCCTGCCCCATTTGTTTATTTGTTCAATAAGGAATTCAACAAAAAAGGCGGTTAATCCTTCCTGGACCAACCCACCAGATAGATTATAGTGAACTACTTTACAATCTTATTTCCTTATCTTTACTTTTCAGTGTCTGAATTTAATGTTATGGGAATATAACTCATTAGTTGATCTACAATTTGGTCCGATGATTTGGCTTTATTATTCCGAGCAATAACATTTAACACTTCTGGATGAGGAACACTATATCTAATCTTTTCTATCCAAACACTAACTTCTTCATCACTACCATCCCCCGCTCTAATCATCCCTACTAGTTTACTTAGTTCAGCTCTAGTTAGTTTTTCCATGCGTTAACTTCATTCCATTCATGAATAGTTTTATCTAAGGCTTGTTCAACCTGCCTCTGTGCAATAACAAATATGCCGCCCTTCCTGGCAGCTTATTCTGGATGTATGAGGTTGCTTTCCACTACATAACCTTTATTCCAGATTCAATCTGGAGAAGCAGAGGGACGTAACTTAATACTTCTAAATTAATGTCTAGAAAAGAACAAAAGCTACGTCCCCACCTCTCGCCAAATAGTTTCGGCTCACACTTCCCCACTGATTGGCAGCACGGTGGAGTCTTTGATTTCCCTTAATGCTAGACTTGTCTGGATTTTGGTGATCCCCAGTTCATTCAGCCCTCTGATAAACATCTCCAGTCCTTTGCGATCTTTGCAGGCCACCTTTAACAGATAATCATACTCCCCGGTGAGGCAATGGCACTCCAAGACCTCTTCCATTGCTTCCAGGGTCTCTTCCAATGATTCCAGCTTTTCTAACTGATGCATATTGGTGCTCATAAAAACAAAGCACAGTAAATCAAAGCCGAGCTTCTCGTGATTCAAAATCGCGACTTGCTTTTTGATATATCCTTCACCTTCCAGTCGCTTGATTCTGGCGTGAACGGCCGGCGCAGATAAATTCACTCGCTTCGAGAGTTCCAGATTGCTTAACTGAGCATCTTTTTGCAATAAATCCAGGATTTTAATATCCACATTATCCAATACTTTGCTTACAACTGATTCCACGATTCAACCCCCTTTTTAAAAATTCCAAATACCAGTGAAATAACGACCTGTATTTGAATTTATTAAACTATATTTCTATTATACTTTTATTTATTTTGAATTAAATTAATTATACAAAATTATCTTTTGTCATTTACGTAAAATGTTAAAATAATTCATATAACGTAAGTCATTGTGCACAATGGCTCTGATCAGGGGGCCAAATGACGTGAAATATTATTTACTATTACTTTTAACGAGTTTTCTTTGGGGCGGAAATTTTATCGTGGGGAAGACGCTTGTAGACCATGCTTCTCCGATCACCTTGACCATATTAAGATGGGCCATCGCGATCATCTGCCTGATCCCGCTTGTCTGGTGGAAAGAAAAAAAGCTGATCCCGCCAAAAAAATCCATTCTTCCGCTGTTTATAATGGGCGTCACCGGGGTCGCCTTATTTCAGGCATTGCAATTCATGGCACTTGAAAAGACTTCGGCAACGAACGTTGGCTTAATCTCGACACTGAATATGTTTTCGATTGCGGCATTCTCTTTCTTTTTTTTAAAAGAAAAGATTAATAGGCTTCAATTCCTTACAATGATTCTCTCCCTATTTGGTGTTCTGCTCGTACTTTCGAAAGGGAATATGAATGTATTGTTTTCCTTGCAGTACAATAAAGGAGACCTTTATATGATGGCAGCTGTGGGAATGTGGGGGATTTATTCGGTCAGCAGCAAGTGGGCGATGGCGACCGTCACACCGATGATGTCCATCCTCTACTCCGGTATTTTCGGCCTGCTCGTTTTGCTGCCTTTTTCCATCAGGGACTTCACAGTAACCAACTTGAATTCCTCCTTTATGCAAGGCATTTTATACACAGGCCTTGTCTCGACCGTGCTTTGTATGGTTCTCTGGAATATCGGAGTCAATAAACTGGGGCCCAGCACTTCCGGGTTGTTCCTGAATTTCAACCCCATCTTTACCGCTGTCTTGGCATTTGCCTTTTTAGGAGAGAACATGACCTGGATCCAGGCCGCTGGCAGCGTCATTGTTATTGCAGGCTGCTTTTTATTTACCCTTTTGAAAAACAAGCCTGTCAGGTTCAGGATTCCGGTTTCTGCCTGTATTTTAGCAGGCGAAGATAACAAAACGAAAAAAGTGCCTGTTCCTCGATGAACCGGCACTTTACACCTCATACTCCCATAAGCCCAGCCTTCCTTTTGCCGGAATGAAGCCGTCCAGCATCTTCATATCCTGGACTTCCCAGACATACCCTCCCACTTTATAATCACCAAGGAAAAAGTCATTGCCAGATACCGTCCTTCCATCCTCCAACACTGCCCATGTCTCGTTGTTTTCCATCACTCTCAAACAATTAACAAGCTGACAGACAGCAATGATCACGCCAGTTGGAAGTTCTTCTGTCTTGTAGCCATGCTTTAAAAGCAGCGACTTGATGGCCACATGGCTGCAGACTCCCCTATCGACTTTTTTGCTGGTATGAATCGCAAGAGGGCCTCGATACTTCGTCCTCCATGACCTCGTTTCATATTGAGCCTCCCGCAAGACAAACAAACCCGCCCACGGCTGAATCATCGACAATACTTTCATTCCAAACAACACCTGCTTCAGAATAGCTATTCTACCTTTAGCGTTTCCTGGCAATCGAAAAAAAACACAGGACGTTCTCCTGTGTCTATTTCAGCTATTTATGGGTCGGTGGTTGATTGTTTCGAGTGGTACAGAAATCCCTTCCCATGCCCCAATGGCTATTTCCCGCAGCATTTCTTATACTTCTTCCCGCTTCCACAAGGGCAGGAATCGTTTCGCCCAACTTTTTCTCTTGTGTTTATATTAATAACATTCGATGGAATCTGTGGTTGAGCAGTTATAGCTGGCAATGGATTTAGGTGCTTTTTCTCTTTTCTTCGTAACTCTGTCGGGGTATAACCCTTCAAGATCCACATGCGCGTGTTATTGTGGACATTCACGACGTATCCGGTTAATTCCTGCATGAATTCTAAGGAGGGAATCTCCAGCATGCTTTGTAAATAATCCGTCATCATTGATGGGTCGGCATCCGAATTGATGATATTGATAAGTTGTAATGCGATTTCTTCCAGTACTTCCTCGGTCAGGTCATAGGACTCCGACAAGAACCACAGGAACTTCACCATTTCCGGAGATTTATCAATAAAACCAGGTTTTCCTGCTTTTAAAAGCTGTTTTTTTGTAAAAGGATAGTAATCTAAATCCGGTCTCGCCTCGTGTTCCTTTATGATGCCCTCTGCCTTAAGAATACTGTCGTTGGTGATATATCCACCATAGGAATAAGGCAATATCCTTATTTGTTGATAGTAGTTTTCAGCTGCGGCAATGACGGCATAATATTTTCTGATATCAAAATCACCCTCCGTAAATGCTTCAACCCTTTCAAGCATTTCCGAAGACTTCATTACTCCATAGTAATAGATCATCCCGTGAACCAGCTTAACCCATTCTGTATTTTGGCGTATGGTGTCCTGCAACTTCACTTGGTCAATTTCGGAGAACACATCAATAATTTCCACCGGCACCATCAAATGCTTTTGCCCATCCTTTAGAACAGGAAACACCACTCCATCGTCCCTGAGAGATGTAATCTTGGAGCTCGGGAACCCATCATCAACTGCCATCAATCCCGCATTATTTATAATCTTTCTTATTAAGTCGTATCTTTCCTTGTCGTAAGTTGACAATACCTTCTCAACCCGTGCTGGAATGATACGGGCCAGTTCAACAGCCAGCTCCGCTTTTTTCAGAGAACTCATTCCGCTCAGGTCAAGTTGCTTACGGATATTGTCTAATTCAATTTTTGTCAGCATTGGCAAAGCATCGATCAGCCGGTACGGTTGGTCAACCTGTTTCCAGAGTTTTTCATCCCATTTCATTTTTAGCCCCTGGTGATGCTGCTTCGCACGTTCCATTGCATTGATCAATTGATTCACTGTTTTTTGGTCCATAATTAACTCCTTTGCCCCGAACTTTGAAGGGACCGCGTATTCACTAATACTACTATAACGATTTCAGATTTTGTTTTGAAGCCATCAACTAGTAAAAGCGCACCTCGTTTGAGATGCGCTTTTACTCAATGTTCTCTTATTTTCCTGCAGGTCTTTTTTAGCGACAGGGTTAATTCTCAGCTTATGCATAGAAACTATACTCCCAGATCAAATTTAACCTGATCTTCAGTTAGCCATTCATCTCCAGTTTTAATTGCTTTTTCAGCTTCCATTAGCTTTGAAAGCAATTGAATGGTCGGTTTACTTTTCTCATTGTAATTTCTCAAATCTGAAACAGGTTTAATATACGGCATAATATCAACTCCTTAGTTGCTATTATTTTATTATTCTTTCACTTAATTATTCAATCCTGAGAAGACGCGTCGGTCTGTGGTCCTACAATTTGCAGGACAAAGACCGCTCGTGTTCCAGAAGAATGTAAAAAAGACAGCGAAACGGTTTCGCTGTCTTACAAGATGACTAATTTTCCGATTCACGGGACACAAGAACCGTCCCCATGTCCCACCCATGTCCCACCTAATCCACCACAATATAAGTGGCTTTAACAGGTCCATGAACGCCGACGATCAGGTTCATCTCGATGTCGGCGCTGTTGCTTGGGCCGGTGATGAAGCTGACATAGGATGGGACGTCTTCGCCGCTGGCCTGGGCTTGATGGATTTTTCTGGCTGCCTGGGTCATCCGTGGCACGAGTGTGCTTTTTGGGATGATGGCGATAAATGTCCGCGGCAGCAAGCTGATCGAGCGGCCATTGTCTTTCGTATTAAATGATGTCACGGTGCCAGACTCGGCAAGTGTGATGTCACTGAATACAATCCCCACATCTGCGCGTTCTGCAATCTTTTGATTTTCCTTGCCCAGTGCTGAATCCCACACATGGACATCGAGCTGATCTTTCTGCTCCTCAAAAAACTCAGTCACTCCATACTCCTGATAACGAGCATCTTTAGACGTGATGATTAGCTTGCCTTCATAAGCCTCCAGCGTTTCGTTCAACACCTTGGCAAGTCCGTCGCGATCTGTCCGTTTAAAAGTTGTATGGATGACCTTGCAATGTTTTTCGAGCACTTCGACCAATTCGTCCTGGTTCATGCCTTTGAACACTTCATCCTGTGGGGTGACACTCCACTGAGGACGCTCCACTCCGGCTGTCCGTCTCTCCCGCCCAAGTCTGGACGCCAGCTTATCTAAAAAGGCTTCTCGATTTTGGATGCTCATTTGGATTCACCGTCTTTCTGTCTTTGCTTGAACCACGAACGGAACGATTGTCCTTGTGGCGCGTAAAAATCACGTACTTCCGTCCAGGCTTTTAATGGTCCTGGCCCGTTTTCAATCATCCCGTCTTTTGTCCATGGACCAAGAGCTGGTTTTGCCATTTTCGCACTCATATTATAAATCGACGGATTAGAACCCCATGCCGCAAAACCTTTCATCATCAACTTTTCAGCTGTTGGGGCCATATTTTTTTCCACAATGATTTGGCGATGACGGATCAGATGCTCATGCAATGGAATTTTAACCGGACAAGCTTCGGTACACGCCGCACACAATGTCGATGCATATGGAAGCTCTTTATGATCCTCATAACCCTCCAGCAGCGGAGTGATGACCGCACCGATCGGGCCTGGATAAATCGAGTTATACGCATGTCCGCCGATATGACGGTAAACTGGGCAAGCATTGATGCATGCCGCACAACGAATGCAATGCAAGGCAGACTGGAATTCCGTGCCGAGGATTTTAGAGCGGCCATTATCAACAACAACCAGGTGGAATTCCTCCGGTCCATCGACCTCTTCATCAAGGCGTGCTCCGGTAAGCGCGGTAATATAGCTTGTTAGCTTCTGGCCAACTGCCGCACGTGTCAATAAGCTGACAAGGACCTCCATCTCTTCCCATGTCGGCACGATTCGCTCCATGCCCATCACCGTAATCACGGTATCCGGAAGAGCGGTCACCATTTCAGCGTTTCCTTCATTTGTGACCAGCGTAATCGACCCTGACTCTGCAATCGCAAAGTTACAGCCTGTCACACCGACATCCGCAGCTAAAAAGTCCTGACGCAGTTGCTCACGGGCAAAGGCAGCCAGTTCTTCCGGCGTGTCAGAACCTGTATAGCCTTTTTTCTTCGCAAAAGTCTCGCGGATTTGCTGTTTATTTTTATGCAGCGCAGGAGTTACGATATGGGATGGCGGATCCTCATCCAATTGCAGAATCCATTCTCCAAGATCCGATTCCACCACTTCAGCGCCAACTTCCTCAAGCGCCTTATTTAAACCGATTTCCTCGGTTACCATCGATTTCGCTTTGACGACTTTTTTCGCTTGCTTCTTTATAATAATGTCTTTAACGTACTGATTGGCTTCTTCCGCTGTCTCGGCAAAAAACACATGGCCACCGCGTCTGGACACTTGCTCACTTAATTGCTGCAAGTAGTAATCGAGGTTTTCCAGCGTATGGGTACGGATTTCTTCACCCAAATTGCGCCAGTCCTCCCAGTTGCCCAGTTCCTCAGCCTGCGTGATCCGGCCAGTCCGGAATCTCCCTTGCGCGGAGGAAACAGCCTGCCGCATAAAATCATCTTTTATTCCTTTTTGGATACGCTCTTTATAAGGAACCTCGCCAATTTTGATGCTCATCTTTTTTCCCTCCGTTTCTTAGTGCGTATTTAAAATTTCCGTGATATGAATAATCTTCACTTTTTTGCCTTCGCGCTCCATGCGGCCGCCAATATTCATCAAGCAGCCCATATCCGCGCCAACCAAATACTCAGCTTGAGTTTCTGCCACGTGGCGTGACTTTTCACTTACCATCTCCTGCGAGATCACCGGGTTTTTCACGGCAAACGTTCCGCCGAATCCACAGCAATCCTCTTCCCACGGCAGGTCAACCAGCTCAACACCTTTGACATTGTGCAACAAGATTTTCGGTTGTTCTTTTACACCAAGAAGGCGTTTCATATGGCAGGATGAATGGAACGTCACTCTTCCTTTAAAAGTCGAGCCCAAATCGGTAATGTCCATTACGTCGACAAGGAACTCAGTAATTTCATAACACTTCGCCGCAAATACTTTCGCCTCTTCTTCCCACTCTGGGTCGCCGGCAAAAATATGCGGATATTCCTTCAACATGCTCACGCAGGATCCTGATGGTCCAACCACATATTCCGAATGCCGGAAAGCCTTCATCATCTGTTTCATTGATGCTTTCGCTTCTTGCAAGTATCCACTGTTATAAGCAGGCTGTCCGCAGCATGTCTGCTCCATCGGGTAATCCACTTCACAGCCAACTCTCTCCAGAATCTCAAGTGTGTTTTTCGCCACATCCGCAAAGAGAATATCACTTAAGCACGTACTGAATAATGAAACTTTCATGTTTGTTCACCTCATGTAAAAGTCATCCGACGGCCGCCCGAATTACTCAATGTATCTAAAAAGTCGGTCCTGGACATTTTGCAAATGCTCAAGCATTGCTTGGCGCGCTTCGTTTGGCTGTCGGTTTTTAATTGCTTCAAAAATCCGTCGATGCTCGAACTGCAAGTCATCGACGATGTTATCCGAATACAAGAGCACCTTCCGGGTTTCCTGTATCGTTTGCGAATTCAGCGCTGATACGCTGCTCATCAAATTGATTAATAATTTGTTATGTGTCGCATTCGCGATCGCAACGTGGAAATCAAGGTCCGCTTGCGAAGCGAGATCTTCATTTCCATTGGCATGTTCCATCACGATCAATGCTTTTTCCATATCAAGCAAATCTTCTTCTTCGTGCACAGCAGCTGCCTGTGCAGCGGTGCCGATTTCTAAAATCTTACGGACTTCATATAGTTCCTTTACGTCTTCAAGCTTCATTAAGAAGGCGCTGGTAACAGGCAATTGGAATTTTGACGGATCAAAGGTATTCACAAACGTCCCTTCACCCTGGCGCATTTTCACCAGCCCCATCGTCCGCAACCCACTTAATGCTTCCCTGATCGTGGAACTCCCAACGTCGAAGCTTTTCGCCAGCTTTTCGACTGAATCTAATTTATCACCTGGTTTTAATTCACCAGTTTTAATTAACTCAATTATTGAATCAGCAACTTGTTCATAAACCCTTTTTGCTTGCACTCGTTTATATGGCATATCCTTCATCTCCCATCTATTCCTTTTCATTATACAGAGAATTTAGCTCTCCGAAAGATAGTGGGACCTTTTGGCAGCTTAAAGTAAGTTTAAGAAGATAAAACCAGACACTCCCGCAAGAATTCCATACAGAATCGCAGGCGCTAATGTCTTACGAATGATTTCTCCTTCTTTACCGGACACCCCAACAACCGCACTCGCCGCGACGACATTATGCACACAAATCATGTTTCCTGCAGCTGCCCCAATAAGCTGGACCGCCAGCACGATATTCGACTCCAGGCCAACGGCATCCGCAACATTAAATTGGATTGGCGAAAATGTTAGCGTCGAAACCGTTGCACTTCCAGTTATGAACGCTCCTAACTCACCAAGGAATGGAGCAACGAAGATCCAGATCGAACCTAGAGAGCCAGCAAAGGATTCCGCAATATACTGCGGCATACTGACTAGTTCATTGAGGTTCATCCCCGAGTTAACAAATACTTGAACCATTGACAGCGTCGCAACCAAGGCAATCGATGTCATTTTCATCGTCGATAACGACTCTTTCGACGCATTGGTAAAAGTCTGGTACGACTTTCGCTGGAATAAGAACGCTAAAACTGCCGCAGCAGTAAGGATGGTTCCTGGAGAATACAAGAATTCCCAGGCTGATGTCACGCCCTCAACTCCTAATATATTTCTCCAGGTAAAGTCAATCGCTGTCCTCGTAAACTCTTTCAGCGCCGGAACAATCCGTGTGAGCAGCAATAAAAGGACGACGACAACATATGCCGACCAGGCTGTGACAATGCTCATCTTTGACTTTTCCGTCGAAACAACAAAGTCTTTTCGCATCGCAGCTTTCCATTCTGTTTTTGGAAGCAAGAAGCCTTTTTTCGCGGTCAATGTTGCCACTGCCAGGGTGATGAGCGATGCAAGAATCGAAACAAACTCATGCCCGAAAAGGCTAGCTACCAGTAACGCACTGCCTGTGTAAATAAATCCAATCATCAGTGTCCACGGAAGCATCGGCAACGCATCCTTGATACCGCTTCCAAAAAACACTGTTAAAACCACCATTAAAATGAACGGAATGAACGAACCTGCTAGTAAATCAAGACTCGTCACCGTAACGGCAATATCATGGAAAAACGGAGTGTCCGCACCTGGAATATTGCTCAATCCCACTGCCACCGGTGTTCCCACCGCTCCAAACATGACCGCTGTACTGTCAGCAATCAAAGCAATCGTCGCAGCCGCGATCGGCTGGAACCCTAAAGCCAGCATTAACGGCCCGGTAACCATCGCAGGCGTCCCAAAGCCTGCCGCTCCTTCAATAAGAGAACCAAATAAAAAGGCAACGATAATGACCTGCACTCGCATGTCACCAGAAATACTTTGAAAGCCCTGGTTAATCCGCACAACCGCTCCCGTATTTCGAAGCGTGTTCAACAACACCAAAGCACCAAATAAAATCCAAAGAATAGTCAGCGTTTTATGTACCCCTTGAAAAATCGACGCCAACACCACTTGTCCTTCCATCCCCCAAGTAGTAAGCGCTAACAAAATGACGATCAGTGAACTCAAGGCCATCCCCTTAGCTGCAGGCATCCGCATGATCACAAGGAATAAAAACGGAGCGATAATCGCACTTAACGCAATCAGCAATAACATTTGATTCCTTCCCCCTAGTTGCTCATAAGCTTGATAGTTTCATAGTTTTTCATTCACACTTTGACAGATATCTGGTCATCAGATGACCTCATTATTTTTTCACATATTTTAGAAGAATTCAATAACAAAAATCACAAATGGGCAGAAAGATGTGATGCTGCCCCATGAAAATATTAAAACCAGAACAACCCCTTCTCAACGTCCCTGGCAAGGAGTAGTAGTCTCTTTTCAATAATAAAATTACGGTTAAACAAAAAAAAGCATCCCGTGGGATACTGGAATCGTACATTCTAAGTAATTAATTAACACTACGGCTGCCGGTTCACGGGAGAGAAAGGGAAGGTTTTATTGATCCACAAAACAACACATTTTTATGTTTTATGGGACACTTAAACCTTCCTATGGCCCAAAACCTATTCGATTTCTCTTAATAATCGTTCCACTTGTTTTTTTAATTCTGGTATCTTATTTTGGACAACATCCCATACGATACGATAATTGATAGAGAAGTACCCATGTATCATCATATCTCTCATTCCAGCCATCTTTCTCCACTCAATATGCGGATTGGCATCTCTAATTTCATCTGGGATATTCTTTGTTGCTTCTCCGATCACTAAAATATTTTTTATCACCGCATCGGAGACTAATTCGTTATCTATTAAGTCGTCATAAGTTAATCCTTCTGTATACTTTAACACCTTGTTAGCAGCTACTTTTATTTCTTCCAGGAAGACTTTTGGCTCTCTATGCATACTTAGCACTCCTTAGAATGCTAGGCTTCAGTGCAGGCTTGATATCGTTGATAATAACTAAATCCACAGGTTTTTGGAAGGTATCTTCAAGATAAAACTTTAGGTCCATATAGTTATCAAAGGATAAATGAGAATCACTAAATTCAACAATCACATCAATATCACTGTCATCTTTTTGCTCTTCACGGCTATACGATCCAAACAGGCCAATACGCTTAACACCGTATTTTTCACTCCATGAACTTAAATTTTTGGAGAATACATCAAGGATTTCTTGTTGTGATACCATCATATCACCGCCATCTTTACTTTTTTCAATTACTTACATTATAACATCCCTCTTTTTATTTATTCTCCAGAGGAAGAAAAAAGCCTTGCTCTATGCAGGACTTTTATAAAAAAATTAATGCCATTCAATCATTTTTATTATTCTTGACAGCTTTACCCTCTTAACCTTTAAACCTGTCATAATAACAGCGGTTTCTTGACAGCTTTGCCCTCTTCTCCCTCAAACCTGTCATAATAACGATGGTTTCTTGACAGCTTTGGCCTCTTCTCCCTCAAACCTGTCACAATAACGATGGTTTCTTGACAGCTTTGCCCTCTTCTCCCTCAAACCTGTCATAATAACGATGGTTTCTTGACAGCTTTGCCCTCTTCTCCCTCAAACCTGTCATAATAACGATGGTTTCTTGACAGCTTTGGCCTCTTCTCCCTCAAACCTGTCACAATAACGATGGTTTCTTGACAGCTTTGCCCTCTTCTCCCTCAAACCTGTCATAATAACGATGGTTTCTTGACAGCTTTAGCCCCTTCTCCGTCAAACTGTCACAATAACAGCGGTTTCTTGACAGCTTTACCCTCTCCTCCCTCAAACCTGTCATAATAACATCGGTTTCTTGACAGCTTTACCCTCTTAACCTTTAAACCTGTCATAATAACGGCGGTTTCTTGACAGCTTTAGCCCCTTCTCCTTCAAACCTGTCACAATAACGACGGTTTCTTGACAGCTTTGGCCTCTTCTCCCTCAATCCTGTCACAATAACACCGGATTCTTGACAGCTTCGTCCTCTTCCCCCTTCAAACCTGTCTGAATCAGGCAACCTTTTTCCAACGGCCGAATCTAACCGCTTGCCCTGTATACCTAATCAAACTAAAAAAAGCAGCTCTCCCTCAATCCCAAGGAAAGCTGCTTGTCACTTATCACCCAGTATAATAAAGCTTCATCGACCTATTGGATATTTCCTTATAGGTTGGAATTTTAACGGGGTCGACATTACCGCCGCTGATGATGCAACCTACTTTCCTACCGTCGACCGCTACCTTTTTGTATAAAATGGCTGCCAATGCCGCAGCACCTGCTCCTTCAACCAGCATTTTCTCTCTTTCAAGCATGAACATGATCGCATGGGCAATTTCTTCATCAGTTACGGTTACGATTTCATCTACATACTTTTCGATGATTGGGTAGGTTACGATCCCTGGCTCCTTCACCAGTATCCCATCCGCTATGGTGTGAACAGCATGAAGCGACTTCAATTTTTGCCCGTTGAATCTCTGATAAGTGGCAGACGCCCCGACAGCCTGGACGCCAATTACCTTAACAGATGGTTTAAAAGCTTTGATAGCGAGTGCCACTCCAGAGATCAATCCGCCACCGCCAATTGGCACAAAAATGACGTCCAATGCTTCATTTTGCTGCAAAAGCTCCAATCCAATCGTCCCTTGCCCTGCGATTACCTCTTCATCATCAAACGCATGAACAAAGGTGCTGCCATTCTGCTTCATTTCTTCAACCGCTTTTTGATAGGATTCATTGTACGTTTCGCCGGTCAATACGATTTCCGCACCATATCCCTTTGTGGCGGAAGCCTTGGAAAAAGGCGTATGCTTCGGCATGTAAATTTTTGACTTGATGCCTCTTAATGAGGCTGCCAGAGCTACCCCCTGGGCATGATTGCCGGCCGAAGCAGCCAGAATGCCATTTTTCATTTCCAGATCTGACAACGACAAAATCTTGTTCATCGCTCCCCTTAGCTTGAACGAACCCGTCTTTTGCAGATTCTCCAATTTTAAATAGACATCAGCATTCGTTAAGTAATTTAAAGTCGTACTTTGCTTCAATGGAGTCTCGTGCACTTTATCCTTCAGCTTTTCCATCGCTTGTTCGATCTGAACGTTCTTTAACAAATTCCCAATATGCTCACCTCGAAAATGATTATTTAACTAACTCTCTCTTTTGGTTTTGCTGAACGAAAGGCATCATTTTTCTCAGTTCTCTCCCAACATCTTCGATCGGATGCTGTTTTTCCCGATCGTTAATGGCGTTGAACTTGGTCCTGTCAGTTTGATTTTCCAGCATCCATCCTTGGGCAAAACTGCCTGATTGAATATCCGCCAACACTTCCTTCATTCGCGCCTTTGTTTCATCGTTGATCACACGCGGGCCTGATACAAAATCTCCCCACTGAGCTGTGTCCGAAATCGAATGCCTCATTCCTTCCAGCCCTTGTTCATACATGAGATCCACGATTAATTTAAGCTCATGCATGCACTCAAAATAGGCGACTTCTTTTTGGTATCCTGCCTCCACCAGCGTCTCGAACCCAGCTTTCACAAGGGATGTCAAACCGCCACATAAGACGGCCTGTTCACCGAAAAGGTCGGTTTCCGTTTCTTCCTGAAAATTCGTTTCCAGCACTCCTGCCCTCGCAGCTCCTACGCCTTTTGCGTAGGCCAAGGCCAGCTCCTTCGCCTGGCCCGTCACATCCTGATGCACCCCAATCAACGCCGGAACCCCTGCTCCTTCTTCAAAAGTTCTCCGGACTAAGTGCCCCGGACCTTTTGGCGCCACTAAAAATACATCCACATCTTCTGGTGGCACAACTTGATGAAAATGAACATTGAACCCGTGGGCAAAAGCAAGTGCTTTACCAGCAGTTAAAGCTGGTTTGATTTCTGATTCATAAACAGCTGGCTGCTTCTCATCAGGCAATAACACCATGACCACATCCGCCGCTTCACACGCTTCCCTGACAGACAATACCTGGAACCCATCCTCTTCAGCTTGAGCCCATGATTTCCCCTGACGCAATCCTACGACAACTTGATGCCCGCTATCCCGTAAATTTTGCGCATGTGCATGTCCCTGTGAGCCATACCCAACGACAGCCACCGTCTTTCCTTTTAAAACTTCTTCATTCACATCTGCTTGATAATAAACCTTTACCATTCCAACCTCTCCCTTTTTTAAAATTAGACCAGCAATTTCTTCATCACTGCGAGTTCCCTCTCAATGACACGTTCGTCCGTGACATCCGTGACAAACAAAACATCAACCTGTTTATTCACCTGCTTCACCAGCTGCAAAAACTTATGGTCATCTTCGACCTCGAGAATGACAGACATTTTAGAAACATCCTTCAGCTCCGGGTATGCGACCGCAACTGCAAGGCTCTCAATTCTGTAATGATGCTTGTGGAGCATACCCATAAGCCTGGTGAAAATCCCATTTTGATTTTGGACTAATGCCGTGACCATCCGCTTTTTCATGGTTTCACCCCAATCATTTCATGCAGCCCTTTCCCCGGCGCGACCATTGGATAGACTTTTTCATCAGGATTCACGCGGCAATCAATCAACACTGGCTCGCGGTCTGTTAAAACTGCACTGAAAACTCTCTCTGCTTCGTCAGCACTGCTCACCTTATAAGCTTTTATGCCATAAGATTCTGCAAGCTTTATGAAATCCGGCTGCAAGGAAAAAACGGAATGCGATAACCTTTTTTCATAGAAGGTTTCCTGCCACTGGCGGACCATTCCGAGTGATCCATTATTGACGATCAGCACTTTTACTGGCAGATTCCATTCTTTTAATAAAATCAATTCCTGCAGTGTCATTTGAAAGCCGCCGTCCCCGACGAGCGATACGACCGTCGCATCTGGTTCTGCCAGCTGTGCACCAATCGCTGCCGGGAAACCAAATCCCATTGTTCCCAGTCCGCCCGATGTGACCCAGCGATCTGGCTGCGAAAACGAGTAGAATTGGGCAGCCCACATCTGGTGCTGGCCGACATCCGTAGTGACAATCGCATCCCCATCTGTATGTTTGTGCACTAATTCAATTAATTGCTGCGGTGAAGGTAATTCTCCGTCATCCGTAAACCAGTACGGATACTCTTGCTTGTTTTTCTGTAAAAGGTCCAGCCAATCTCGTGAATCCGGCCCTTCAACTTCGCGGCTTAAAAGCATCTGTAAAACTGCTTTCGCATCTCCAACGATCGGAAACTCGGTCTCGACATTTTTGCCGATTTCCGCTGGGTCAATGTCTGCATGAGCAACCCTGGCATTCGGAGCAAAGGAATTCAGATTGCCTGTCAAGCGATCATCGAAACGGGCACCGATATTGATCAAAAGATCGCATTCATAAAGCGCCATGTTGGCGGTATAACAGCCATGCATACCGGCCATTCCCAAAAACAGTGGGTGCCCTGCCGGAAATCCTCCGAGACCTAGCAAAGTATGGACAACAGGCAATTGATACTGTTCTGCAAAAGAAACCAATTCCTCCGACGCCTTTGCATGCAACACTCCAGCCCCGGCTAAGATGACAGGCTTTTGGGAGTGTTGGAGTGCCTCAAGCAAGCTGTCTACCTGTAAAGGGTCAGGATTTATGGTTGGCAAATACCCTGGCAGATTAACCTCAGCCTCTGGCAAACAGTCAGTTTGAAGTGCTGTAAGATCTTTCGGAATATCCACCAACACAGGACCCGGCCGTCCAGTTGTCGCCAAATGGAAGGCTTCCTTCACGATCCTCGGCAGATCCTCTACCCTTCTCACCTGGTAATTCTGCTTTGTGATCGGCGCTGTCATCCCTACAATATCTGCTTCTTGAAAGGCATCTGTTCCAATTACCTGTGAAGCAACCTGGCCTGTAAAAATAACAAGCGGCAATGAATCCATCATCGCATCGGCGATTCCTGTGACAACATTTGTTGCGCCAGGTCCCGAGGTAGCGATCACGACGCCGGGCTTTCCCGAAACCCGCACATAGCCTTCCGCCGCGTGGATGGCTCCCTGTTCATGACGCGCCAGAACATGCTTGATCGGCGACCGGTACAATGCATCGTAAATGCCCAAAACCGCTCCGCCAGGATAGCCAAACAACAGCTCAACTTGCTCCTGTTTCAGGGCCTGAATGAAAAGATCCGCCCCATTCATGTTCAATTTTTCTGTTTCTACCGTTACCATTGGCTCTTTTGCTGCCATCCCAATTTCCTCCTTTTCTTCCTATTGATTCATCAACAAAGGGCAAAAAAGCCCTTCACCCCACACAAAAATCAAGTTTGTGCAGGGGTGAAAGGCTTATAGCATTCCACGGTACCACCCTCATTTGCTGCATCTCTTGCGAAGCACAGCCTTTTAAGGCAGCTCAGGTTTTTTTCCAAAAAGCTCTGAACTGTCTATTTTTTGCTAACGAGTATACCCGTGTATACCCGGCTGCCCCTACTGATATTTCAGGACAGCACTCAGAGGGGATGAAGGAATTGGCGTATTGCTGGCTTCCAGCGCGACCAGCTCTCTGTGAATACGGAATCCAATTCTTTAAACCTCGTCATTGAGTTATCTATTATATTTTTAAAATTCCTTAAACCTCGTAATCGAGTTATCTACTATATTTTTAAAATTCCTTAACCTCGTAATCGAGTTATTTACTATATTTTCAGGATGCCACCCGTGCTCGCTGAGGTGACCAGCTTCGAATAGCGAGCCAAATATCCTTTCTTGATTTTCGGCTCCGGCTGTTTCCATTGGACTTTACGATCATTTAATTCTGCTTCAGGAACCTCGAGGGTAATCGTTCTTTCCTCTAAATCAATGAAAATAGTATCTCCATTTTCCACAAACGCGATCGGACCTCCTTCAGCCGCTTCCGGTGAAATATGGCCGATGGAAATTCCCCTTGAAGCTCCGGAGAATCTACCATCCGTAATCAGGGCGACCTTCTTTTCCAGTCCTCTTCCGGCAATGGCGGCTGTTGGTGCAAGCATTTCCGGCATTCCCGGACCACCTTTTGGCCCTTCATAGCGGATGACAACCACATGCCCCTCACGTACATCGCCACTTTCGATTCCAGCCTGAGCCTCATCCTGGGATTCGTAGACAATCGCCTCACCTTTAAAAGTCTTGATGGACGGGTCCACTGCTCCTACCTTGATGACGCCTCCATCTGGTGCGATATTTCCAAACAGAATCGATAATCCGCCGACCGGGCTATAAGCCGTTTCCTTGTTGCGGATCACATCACCATTTAAAACCTCTGCATCCTTTACATTCTCGTAAAGCGATTTACCGGTGATGGTGATCCGGTCCGGATGTACAGCTCCTTCCATTTCACAAAGCTGTTTGATAATTGCGCTCACACCGCCGGCATTATGGACATCCTGCATCGAATAATGGGAAGCCGGGCTGATTTTAGACAAATAAGGAATTCGCTTTGCCACTTCATTAATCCGACTCAAATCATAGTCAATTTCCGCCTCGTTCGCGATTGCCAGCGTATGGAGCACCGTATTCGTTGACCCGCCCATCGCCATATCAAGCGCAAAGGCATCATCGATCGTTTCCTTGGTGATAATGTCTCTTGGCTTGATATCCTTTTTGACCATTTCGACCAAATGACGAGCTGCTTCATAGATTAATTTATGGCGCTCCGCTGAGGTCGCAACCAGTGTGCCGTTGCCAGGCAGCGCGACTCCCAGCATTTCCATAAGAGAATTCATCGAATTGGCGGTGAACATTCCCGAGCAGGAGCCACAGGTTGGACAGGCGTTCTTTTCAATATCCAGCAATTCCTCTTCAGACATTCTCCCAGATTGATAGGCTCCGACACCTTCAAAGACGGACACGAGCGATAAAGGCTGTCCAGTGCTGGAAACACCCGCCTCCATCGGGCCACCCGAAACAAATACGGAAGGAACATTCGTCCTCACTGCCGCCATCAGCATCCCAGGAGTGATCTTGTCACAGTTCGGGATGTAGAAAACACCATCGAACCAGTGCGCATTAATCACGGTTTCAGCCGAATCGGCGATCAGCTCCCTGCTTGGCAAGGAATATCTCATGCCGATATGCCCCATCGCGATTCCATCATCCACCCCAATGGTATTGAACTCGAACGGAATTCCGCCCGCCTCTCTGATCGCGTCCTTGACGACATCCGCAAACTGCCTCAGATGGACATGGCCAGGAATAATATCGATATATGAATTGCAAACGCCAATAAAAGGCTTTTCAAGATCCTCTAATTTCACTCCAGTTGCATAAAGCAAGCTTCGGTGCGGAGCACGGTCGACTCCCTTTTTAATCATGTCACTGCGCATAAAAAATCCCCCCAGTTTTTAATCTTTATACACTTTGTTGTTCATATACTTTGACTCCGTCTTCAACGACGGTTTTTCTGAACTCTTCTAAAAGTTGATTGGTGACGGCACCTGGTTTCCCATCACCGACCACTCGGCCATCCACCTTCACAACCGCAATGACCTCCGCTGCCGTTCCCGTTAAAAAGACTTCATCGGCCACATAGACATCATGCCTTGTGAAAACTTCCTCCTTCATCGAGAAGCCAAGATTATGGGCAATTTCCATGATCGCATTTCTTGTGATCCCTTCCAGTGCTCCTACATACCCGGGCGGCGTGAGGATCTCACCATTTTTCACGATAAAAACATTGTCCGCAGAGCCTTCCGCTACATAGCCCTGGTCATTCAGCATGAGCGCTTCATTGACACCAGATAAACCGGCCTCGATCCGGACAAGGATATTATTCAAATAGTTCAGTGACTTCACTTTCGGTGAAAGCACATCCGAGCGATTCCGTCTCGTCGCTACCGTGACAATCTCGATTCCCGACTCATATAGTTCTTTCGGGAATAAAGCAAGCTCTTCCGCAATGACGATGACCTGCGGCCGTGAGCAGGAGGCCGGATCCAGACCCAAGTTGCCCACTCCTCTCGAGACAACCACGCGAATATAGCCATTCAACAGGTCATTCACCCTTAAAGTCTCTACTACAAGATCGCTTAACTCCTGCTTGCTGTAAGGAATGGACAACATAATCGACTTTGCCGAATCATATAGCCGATTAACATGGTCCTGAAGCCGGAAGACATTGCCTTCATACACTCGAATACCTTCAAAAACACCATCTCCGTATAGAAAACCATGATCATACACTGACACAACAGCGTCTTTCTTACTGACAAACTGGCCATTCAAAAAGATCAATTGCTCCTTCATCATCCATTCCTCATTTCCGGTATTTTTTTAATCTTTTTTTGAAAAATAAAAAAACTCGCCCCTAAAATAGGGACGAGTTTAGCTCGCGATACCACCCTAGTTCCGTCATGGATAGAAAAATCCACATTACGGCACTCAATCAACGTACAATCATACGCGTTCCTTGTAACGGCGGACCACCCGGCAACACTTACTGAAAAAGTTCAGCATTGCATCTCGGAGATGATTTTCGGATCAGTTCTGAACATCGGCTTGCACCATTTACCGACTCTCTGTAGAACAGGGCACTCATCTTACTCTTCTCGTCATCGATTTTATTTTCGAAAAATTATTAATTATAAAATTATCAGCTGGCAAATGATTTGTCAAACTATTTTTAATGTTTTTTTAACGATTGATAATATTTAGGTAATAGTACCTGAGGAAATTAGGAATATATTTTAATCGGTTTTCAAGACAAGCGGTTTAAAATCTCGACACTAGAATGCCACGTCCCTACAAAGTTACTCCTGAAATTGAGACAGTCCAATTTCGGAACCTTTCTCGTCGTAAAAAGTCAGTTCAGCTGGAAATGGTTGCTTTGTGTCTTCGGGAAATTTTTCATAGGTTATAAATCTCTCTTCGCCTTTTACATTAGATTCAATACTATACTCTCCTGAATACAATTCCGCTTTGATATGATCAATTCTCATTTTTGGATTTTTCCCAATCATAATCCCATACATACCTTTGTTTGTTTTAATTTTTTGATAGGATACGATATTGGTTCCATAACCAGAATGCTCAATTTTATATTTTCCATTCAACCCCTTGATCAGATGAGCATAGCCCATCTCACCGTTATCGGTTTGGAACAGAACGATGTACGAGTTGGTATCATCTAACTGAACAGACTTAATGACCTCTGGCTTTATACTGCCTGAATCCCGGTTACTCCATTCCTGCAAACCTGATTGAATAGCAGCTGGGTTATCTTCGATTGGATATTGATTAAAGTTATAGATCACATAGCCAATCGCCATAACTGCAACGAGTATAACCAAATACCCTGCTTTTTTCATACTATCCCCCCTAAACAAGACTCACTTTCATCTTAACATAGTGGAGAAAAATGCAGCTCCAATCCCATTTTGTGAGACAAGAGCACCGTCCCATGTCTCTTTAGCCCGTCTCCTGGTCGCTCCTTAATTGTGTATAAATTTGCTGATAGGCTGACGCCTCGTTGACCATGCCTTTGTGCTGATACATTTTGCACAGCTGCCTGACCGGAGCTGGGTCCGCCGGGTTGAGCTCCATTTCCCAGAAGAAACATTCGATGGCTTGATCATATTGATTGAAATCTGCGTATAATTGCCCCAATTCCATCATTCTGTCAGGATTCTCCAAAAGAGCGGCCATTTTATTGATTTTGCGCATGGCGAGGGAATGTGGAAAATGCTTCTGAATAGGCTTCAGTTTTTCACAGACTACTTTCAAGTCATGCCCCTCCATTAGCTTTGCTGCAAGCTGCAGAATTCTTTGTTCAGATTGCTTCGGGTCATTTTCCTGGGAAGCTTGCTGATGGAGAAGCAAAAACTCATCCAAGTGAGAAGAGACAAATTCAGCATCAACCTGCTTCCAAATTTCATTAAGAATCTGATGAAACTCTTCAGGCAGATCCTCTATGAAGGGGAATAAATAAACGGCCGCTTTCTCATATTGCCCTTCTCTCATCAATCCTTCAATGAAAGTTCGAGCTTCCGGTACCCATTTATACGGATTTATTTTTGCATAGGATAGGACTAGAATCCAATTCTCGAGCGGGATGTACTTCAAGGCCAACTCTGTTTGGCTCTTAACGGACTCAGAAGTAAGATTCATTTTATCCTCCATCCAAAGCAGCAGACCTTCTGCATACCGTTCTTCGTTTCTTAATATCTTTTCGAGCATTTGAAAATGTTCGCTTTTTTTCCGATTCATAAAGCAATGGAACTCTGCAAATAAGGGGTCCTTCTTTTGGATTGCCGGTAAAGATGAAGTTGTGTAAAAACTGGAATATGAGCTGTATTCCCGGGAATGGAGGAGATCACTGATTTTTTCCAGAGAAGGAGATAAGTCAGACAAGAGATGGATTGATTGATAGGCTTTGGAAAAACTGCCGTTTCTTCTGTAGTGAAAGAAGATATTTTCGATTGGTTTGGCGAGCTGTTCTGGTGAGAAAAACGAGTCGAGTGCTGCGGCAATACATGGTATTTCAAGGAGGGAATAATTGCGCTGGAGATGATTGAAGAACTTGTTTTTAACTGGTATGGTTAAAGCTGTCGTGGGAATGAGTACAGGCAGAAGTGGATGCTTTTGATCTAATATGACCCCTTCATTCAGCACTTTATCAATAAATGAACCCTTTTCAACCTTTTCAAGTTGATCACCATAGATAAGGGCATTTTTGTAAAAAATCAAATAGTATTTTTCGTTTACCTCAGTTTGGACCTCGGCGACCATGAATCTGGCGAAGATTGCTGCCCGCACAACTTCTCCATTGACCATAACCCTATTAGATTTGAACGATATTTTTGTCGGCATTGTTAGTTCATTTTTCATGAAAAATTGAGCCTCCTATTGAATCGTATATTTACTTCTATAATTTAATTATACGTTACCCTTTTAAAAAAAGCGACGAAGCGGGACATAGGGACCGTTCTCCTGTCCCACTCAAGCAGCAGAACAACCTTCGAATGTATTCTACAATATCTTGCCATTACATAAAAAAAGCATCCCTAAGGATACTTATTTATATATTTTAAGCGGTTCAATGTTGATCTTTAAGACTACGGTTGCGGGATCATGAACCATATTTATTTTATCCACCACATATTCTTTCTTGTAGATCGTGACAGTATTACTAGCCCTCAAAGCCGCAACATACTGCTCCCAATGCTTTACATTGGCACTTAAGAGACACTTGTCTTTCAGATAATAATCCACTCTGTTAGGAACTCGGTTCAATTCTACACCTCCCCTTTTGATAGAGTTTATGAATCATATTATCTAATCATGACAAGCTGTTCACCGTTTCATCAGCTAAAAAGAAAAATCCATCTTTTTTACAAGATGGATTTTGGTTTGTCTGATATAAATTGATTCAACTACAGCCCACCACAGTTTGGTGAATTGTTTTGATCTCCCTCCATGTAATCCATGCCTTTTTCAACTGCTTCCAGTCCATAATCTGTTTGACTGATCTCCAGTAACTCTTCGTTTTGGACGTTGTTTATATTTGGGGAATCCTTATGTGCCTTTTTGTTATCTTTCATCATTTGCCTCCAAAGTTTATTTCGTAGTATTCTCTCGGAGGTGTATGGTTATTCGAATTCAGGTAAGTCAATGAGACGATGGGACATGGGGACGGTTCTCTTGTCCCCAAAAACCCCTTCAAATTCAACCAGAACTCCAATTATCCTTTCATTACATTACCACGAGGAAGAAAAGGACGTATCCGTTCCTCCTTAAAAAATTTTAACGGAATACAGATACGATTCTTCCCCAAAAATAAAAAAACAAGGAGACAGTAGAAAGATTCCTTTATTTCATATTTCCACCTGGTTCCCCCTTCTCCCACTTCCCTTATAACAAAAAGAAGCACAGGATACGTCCCCATGCTCCCAAGGAAGAAAAAAATAATGACTTTATTTCCTATTATCTGGATCTGTCATCAGCCAAAGGTGGCTGCTCCAGCCAGCCGTTGCTTATTAAAAGCCTTGCTCCATCCTCTGCATACAATCCGATTTCTGCTAGTAGACTCGTGTATTGAAGCGCTAAGTCCCTTCTTTGTGTTACAGCCATACCAGCACCATAAAATCCTATTGCTGCTGAAACTAATGATTCGATATGGAATAACATCAGTTTATCCGAAAAGGGTGCTATGGTGGAATTTGTGACTTCCGATGCCCAGGAGTTTGGTGGGGTTAAGTTTTCTTTTGTTAAAATAGCCCCGAAAACAGAGAAGTGTTTTTTACAGATGTCTCTTCCTTTTAAGAAATATTTTTGAACCTCTTTTGTTTTACAGACTTGTGCAAATCCAGTTTCTAGAACAACTTTTACTGCTGTCTTTTTCATATTAAAACTTAAACCGCTTATTTCCATTGCGTTTAGTGGACGCTTTTTTCCAAACCATCCTGTTAAATAACTTTGTTTATCCACAAAGTCTATTTGCGATGGATTATTGAGGCGTGGCGCCCTGCTATAGACCCCTTTTTCCAGCATTAACTGGACAACCTTTTCGAACAATACCATTGTTTCCTTATTACATTGGATAAAATATTCAATTTGGTCGGAACGAGTTGAAGTTCCAACAGCGCCAGCATATCCTGTCAGACCGTGCAGCGTCATAACATGCACATAGTCCAACATGAAAATATCTGTAAATAAAGGCGGAGCACTAGGATTCACATCCTCCTCAATCGTAAAACCTTTGGGAACAGGAAATCCCTCTTGATTCAGAAACTCTTTAATTCGAACAACATGAGATTCTGCAATGCTAAGTGCAAATTCAATGATCCCCTTAATATCCTCATCCTTAACATTATTAATAGAATGATGAAATATACAAATCGCTAATGTATCATTCACATATTGAGTCCAAAGATTAGCTAACTCAGCTGAGGTTAACGAAACGTTATGGCTTACATCTTTCATAAAAATCACCTCCAATAATACATCCTCCAACCCAATACTGACTTTGTTTCTATACTTCTTTAGGTATGAAATTATTATTCGATGTTCATTGATTTTTATTCAACACTTATAATTCTGCTAGTAAGTTCTTGGTATTATAAAAGCCAAACTATAAGGGAGTAAGAAACGGCTGACAAAAAGTCAATGTTGTTTTTGAAGATGTTAAGTAGAGAGGAATTATGGAGTTAAACGATAAAGAAGGAGAATGCTCTAATTATTGATCATACGGCCTTCATGCTAAAATAATAATGAGATAACAGTAACAGGAGGATTCAGGCTTGGTTAATCAGTTGGTTATTGAAGCGGAAAGATTTATACGGAACTGTTATGGAGAGTTGCAAAAATCGAAGCAGGAAATCGAAGCGAGAATTGATTTAATAAAGCAGGAGATTTCTGAAACCCGGACTTATGAACATACATTTGAGGAACTTGAACATGGAGCGAAGATGGCATGGAGGAATAGCAACCGCTGTATCGGCCGTCTTTTTTGGGACAGCTTGACGGTGTTTGATGCTCGAGGTCTGCAAAAAACCTGTCTGAAGTTGCGCTTTCTTCTGACAGCTTTTCTTCATTTGACACGGAACCTGTCTGAAGTTGGGCCTTCTTTTGACAGCTTTTCTTCATTTGACACGGAACCTGTCTGAAGTTGGGCCTTCTTTTGACAGCTTTTCTTCATTTGATGAAAAACCTGTCTGAAGTTGCGCTTTCTTTTGACAGCTTTTCTTCATTTGACATGGAACCTGTCTGAAGTTGCGCTTTCTTTTGACAGCTTTTCTTCATTTGACACGGAACCTGTCTGAAGTTGGGCCTTCTTTTGACAGCTTTTCCTCATACGATCCCAAACCTGTCTGAAGTTGCGCTTTCTTCGGACAGCTTTTCTTCATTTGGTCCCAAACCTGTCTGAAGTTGCCCTTTCTTCTGACAGCTTTTCTTCATTTGGTCCCAAACCTGTCTGAAGTTGCCCTTTCTTCTGACAGCTTTTCTTCATACGATCTCTAACCTGTCTGAAGTTGAGCCATAAAAAGAAGCACAAGATACCCCCATGCTCCCATCCTTAACCGCATCTAATACAAAAGGGAGCAAAGGGTACGTCCCCTAGCTCCCTCTGGATAATCAATTTATCCTCTTTTTCTAAAAGAAATAACCAATGCTAACAATCCTGCAATTAAAGCAGCGAGCGAAAGGTAAAGCGGTACGTTGCTCGTTGCTGTTTTTGCTTCCACGTCATTTTCGAGGTCTCCAGCAGCACTGTGGTCATTGGAAGAATCAGTTGATGTTCCTCCATGTCCATGACTAGATCCATCTGCAGGATTCACTACTGTAAAAGAAGCCGGCTTGTCTGCATCAGGTGCGCCAACCCATTCAACTACACTGCCATCGCTGTAGGTTTGATAGGCTTTCCAAATAATCTCTGTCGCTTCATCGTCAACTTTTCCTTGGATGTTAAATTGAACGAATTCGCTTTCTGTTAATCCTTTTCCTTCGGTTGTCCACGTAGCACTCGTGATTTTTCCAGTGTCATCTTTTTGAACCTCGTATGTCCAGCCTGGCTTCGCTTCAAAGCGGGTGATATTCACTTCTTCAGGGAATTTCACTTCCACGTTCGTTGTTTGAACATCTTGACTCTCAGAAGGAACTCGCACAGTGAATACTTCATATTTCCCCTGTGAAGTTTCCTGTGGCTGAACGGTTACATGCGCGCTTGCCACACCGGCAAAAAGAGTGATCGCACCAATCATTGATATGGTTAATGTTAAAAGTTTTTTCATTGTGAAATCTCCTATATTTTTGGCTCTGTTAAACTGGTCTGTTGATTTCTGCTCCAGGCGCTTCGCTTTCCACTACAATCAACAGGTGCTCAAAATCAACATTCACCTTTAACAAAGCCATTATTTTTTAATAAACAATAAAATCCTTATGGAATACCTTCTCATTGTCCTCTGAATCTACTATTCGAAGTTGCAAGGTCCAGTTTCCTTCAATAGGAAGATACGAACCATTAATCTTAAATTGAACATTCTTGGACTGTTGTATTTCGGAAAAAGGAACTTGGATTGGCTCGATTTCAAGGTTGTCTCTAAAGATTAAAAATAGCTCAATCCGTTTAATCTCTATGTCTTTTTTAAGCGAATTTGCTGTAACTTTGAAATGATTGTATCCGGGTGTCCTCGGTGAGATCAGGGTTGTAAATTCAAGGTTTTGGCCCTGGTTTTCCCATTCTAATGGTTCGTTTTCCGGGAATGGGTTCATGAAAGTGATTACACCGACAATTCCTAAAATGATTATCATCAAACTGAAGTCGAACTTAACCAATCTGCCGATAGAGTCTTCTTTCTTCTTTTTCAACTTATAACGTAAAATTGCCCCAATCACGAATACCAGCAGGACTAGGGCTACTTTGACCAGAAGCAGTTTTCCCCATAGTGCATGAAGCAGATACTCAAGTTCTGGCACGAAGATTAAAGTGTAAGCTGAGCCCGTTAAAAACAGCATGACCATACTGATTAAAGCAAATTGCGAAAAGAACGGTAGGAATTGCCTAATGTGTTCCTTCTGCTTTTTCCAGTAAGTTAGGATGTACAACAGGCCACCTGCCCAAACGGCGGCTGAAATTAAATGGATGAAAGCCAGTTCAAGTGACATGGAGCGGATTTCCGATTCAAATGCTGCAGCATGTCCGTTAAAACTCTTTGCCGTCAGGATCAAAAACACCCACACTAAATCGATCCATTTATAACGAAGTAAGATGAAAAAACCTAATAGAGATAAAAGCACGGAAGCAAGCAAAGATAGTCCTACTGTTGTACCTGTTAAAAGTGATACGACTTCGGTTAATGTCCTGCGATCAAGTAATTCTAAGAGTTGGAGTGATGCCACTCCCACAGTTGAAATGAACAGTGCAATTTGTAATTGAAAGGTCCTCCGTCTGAAGGTTGGCTTCATCTCTTCTTTTAAAGAATAAATGGTCCCCCACAGAATCCAGCCAGTTGTCAGGACTAGCGCCATAAAAAAAAGCATCCTTACCACCGACTTGATAGCAGTTGCCGCTGCTGAGCTCTTTTGCGTTTCTAAAACTTGCTTGTTAATATCCCTTTGGAAGACCGTTTCTTCCCCTACGGAGATGACATAGGCACTCCTGATCGGATGGCCATCCGCTGAAATCACATTATAGGATATAACATAATTTCCGTCAGGCAAGTCAGGCAAAGGTTGCTTAATGGTTGTTTGATCCTGGCTCATCTCCGGTTTTGCATTGACGATTCTTTCCCCATTTTCATTAAAAACCTTAATTGAATAGAGCTCGTCTTCAAGTCGTTCATCGAATATCAGAACAACCTCTTTCGGAGATTCTTTCAATTCACTATCAGGGGCAGGATCAGCCTTCTCTAACGTCGCATGAGCAAAGACTTCTTGCGGAACCATTAAAATAAAAATAAGAGAACATAGAACGAAAAAATTACTAATAAAAGTTCGCTTGCTAAGTATAAATATCACCTGCCTCTATCAAAATCCACATACCCAATAGTGTATCACTTGATACTATACACTATCAATACAAGGTTTATGGTAAAAACGTAGGGACTGGGACATAGGGACGGTTCTGCTGTCTCAATAATTCATATATTAACTTATTATTCCTTGGTCCTTCTCCTTTTCCGCACGCAAAAAGGAAGCACAGGGTACGTCCCCATGCTCCTACAAACCCTAGAAGGAATCATCATTATTTTGATTTAAAGTAGATTATTTCAGGGTCACCTTCATCCAAGTTTTCGACTATACCACTCTCGACAAATCCAGTCGCTTCAAATACTTTCTGCATGCTCTCGTTAGAACGATTTGTAGACGAGAAAATTTTGTCAGTAGGAGCAGTACGAACCAAGTAATTCATCATTTGACTAGCATACCCCTTTCGTCTCTTTGCGGGAGACACAATAATCAGAGATATAAAAGTACATTCAAAAAAGTGAGTATCATAGATCAAAAATCCAGCAACATCCTCATTTTCATTTACTAGAATACAACGTCCTTGCTTAATGGCATTCTCAATAATATCTTTTCTGCTCGTATTCCCTATAACTTGACGGTCTATTTGTACAATCGCGTTTAAATCCGTTATCTTTGCCTCAACTATATTCACAATGATTCCCCTTTTAAAAGATCCTTCTTTAAATAGAAATGCTTGAATTCTCTTCCCACATTGTCCAATGTACCGTAAACGGTATAACCGTTACTTTGATAAAAATCCAGCGCCTGAAAGCTCAGAGTATCCACCTTTATAAAATCACATTCGCTCTCTATGGCGATTTGTTCCATTTCAACTAACAATTTAGTTCCATATCCTAAGCCACGGAGATCTTCATCGATCATAAGTGTATGTATTTCCAGCCAATTCCAACATATCTCTCCCAAAATGCCCCCACGAACATTCTCAGCCTCATCTAGTAAAAAGAGATTCACTTCTCGGTATCTTCCTCTTAAATCTTCAGGAAAATGTCTTAAATTATATTCATAAAGTTTGTGATTAACATGGCTTTTATTACTTTCGTTTACCTCATTGGCAATGCGGAATTTCATATTGCACCTCTCCCTAAAAACTTTGCACCATTAATTTATAAATTGATGCTTTATTGTACAAATTTAACAGCTAATGAAACACCAGCTAGTTTCCTACATATAAATTTTAACATAAATTTCCTTTACGTTTTGTTTGTTTCTAAAAGGTACAACAGGATGATTCTGCCGTCTCATGATTCTACATACCTAACTTCCTATCAACCGAAGAAACTTCTCCCTTTTTCCCATCTCTGATATAAAAAGAGAGCAAGGGGTACGTCCCCATGCTCCCGCTTCCATCTAAAATAACCCACTTTTCTCAACCGAAAATTTCATCATTCCAGATGCAATATCAAACTCAGCTTCTTCTTGAAGAACTCCATTAATTTGCACCTTCAAATCTTTATTGGCTCCATGTACAACAAAACTCATACGCTCCCATTCAGGCTCATACTGATTGTGTAAAACATCCATCGTGATTTCCAGGGAGTCTGCTGCTTTTTTTCCATCAATCTGCAATTGAAGGTAATTCCCCTGCTCATATTCAAAAGTTTTGCCGTCGTCTTCATAGTAGACGAACTGGGTCAATCCGTTTTCTGAAGGATATAAATGAACCTTGATTTGGGACTCCTTTTCCTCAGTCGAATTTTTTACAGAGCCATGGACCAGCGTCGCACCTTCTTTTACGAAAATTGGCATTGTCGCCATGTCGGCTTCAACTAGATGATGCTTTCCGCCCTCTAGGTTTTCATCTGTCCAATAGTTCACCCAGCTGCCTTCAGGCAAATAAACAACCCTGTGGTAGGTGTCGGGCTTCATGATCGGCGCGACAATCACATCGGTACCAATCATGAATTGATCGGAAAGATTAGATGTATGTTGATCCTCTGGATATTCGAACACTAACGGGCGCATGACCGGAGCTCCAGTCAGGCTGGCTTCACGGAATAAAGTATACAGATATGGCAGCCACACATACCGCTCTTGAATGTACTTCCTGATGATCTTTTCAAACTCTTCACCGAATGACCATGGTTCCTGGCGAATCGATTCGAGCACACTATGATTCCGGAAATACGGAGTGAACATACCCACCTGTGTCCAGCGTGTTAGCAGCTGCCCGGTTGTATCATGCGCGAAGCCACCGACATCAGGTCCGCAGAACGGGACACCTGATATCCCTAGATTCATGCACATCGGAATCGACATCTGCAAGTGCTCCCAGAAGCTGCGGTTATCCCCGGTCCAAACCGTACTATAACGCTGCACTCCAGCAAAACCCGCCCTCGTCAGTAAAAATGGCCGTTTGCCATCCAGCTGCGCCTTCATCCCCTCATAGGTCGCCTCACCCATCAGCAGTCCGTACAGATTATGCAGCTCACGATGGGTCTTAGGGTTGCCATCATTTTTATGCACGACCTTCAAATCCATCGTTTTCGTTTCGTTAAAAACAGCTGGCTCATTCATATCATTCCAAATGCCTTCAATCCCCATCCTGGAGTAGAAATGATGCTTCTCACCCCACCATTTACGCACATCCTCACTCGTAAAATCAGGAAAAGCACTCTTGCCAGGCCAGACATCGCCGAAGTAAATATTCCCCTCAAGATATTCGCAAAAATAATCCCCGTTCACACCCTCTTGGTAAATAGGATACTCCGGGTCTTCTTTCACACCAGGATCCACAATCGGAATCACGTGGATTCCTTCCTTTTTCAAATCGTCAATCAAACTCTCCGGGTTCGGGAACCTCTCTTCATCAAAAGTAAACACCCGATATCCATCCATATAATGAATATCCAAGTAGATGGCATCAAGCGGAATGTCCCTCTCCTGGAACTCCTTCACAAGTTCCCTCACTTCATGCTCCGACTCATAGCTATAACGCGATTGATGGTAGCCGAGAGCCCACTTAGGAGGAAGGGGCATCCTTCCGGTGATTTCGGTGTACTGCTCCACCACGTCTTTTGGCTTCGGACCTGCAAAAAGATAATAGTCCAGCTGCCCGCCCTCTGTCCAAAAAGAATACGTTTCGTTCGACGACTTCATATCAAATACGCTCTTAAAGGTATTGTCAAAAAACAGCCCATACGCCATTCCGTTGCGAATACCCATAAAATATGGAATCGACTGATACAGCGCATCAATCTCCGGATTATGAGGAGCATACACATCGGTGTTCCACATCGTCATCTTTTCTCCCCGCTTGTCCAGGAAGCTCGTCTTCTCCCCAAACCCGTAGAAATGATCATCCCGAAGCATCTCTTTAAAACAAATAACCTCTTTTTTCGCATTGAATCCCATCGAAGACTCATGATCGCGTACGATTGTCCGCCCCTGTTCATCCAGCATCGTAATTCTTATCGGACTTTTTTCAATGACCAACGTAAGCTTCCCACTTGAAAGCTTGATTTCACCCTCACTTTCGGTAAAAGAAACCTCTACTTCTTCAGGTTCTTTTACGACCGCGAAACTCGATTCCAATGACGGCTGCTCCTTAGGATTCATGACAACCCGTACGATGTCATCCCGATAAAAACGAACTGTCACAAATCCATTTTCACAAAGCAGATTCAGGTTGTTGCTTTCCAGCTTACTAGAAACAACAGCTCCCACACTGCGGAAAGTTGTTCCTTTAGTCTTATTCTTCATTCCTGGTTGAATCGCAAAGCTAGTATCTTGCATGTATCTGACCTCCAGACTTGTCTTGTGGACTACTCATCTCCTGACGAAACCATGAAATGGAACTCTGGAACCTGTCCCACACTCATTTGGATTTACGTCCTATCTTCCTCAATATACCTTATATCATTCTGCATCAGCAAAGGACTCATATGCAAAAAAAAGCACAGGGTACGTCCCCATGCTCTTCAGGTAACCTGCTTTTAATACTCATCCCGCTTCAAGAGATCCTGTTTATACTGAATAACGCTAAGCAGCTTTAATCCCCTTAGATTCGGGATCATGTTTTCCAATTCAGAGAGCACCATTTCCTTCTTCCCATCATGGACCATTTCCTCTAATTCCAATAGCCTTCGATAAAATGGATTCCTCACTTTTTCTTTATAATCTCTATACGATTCACGATCCCCCTGCTCAATAGCAATCCCTGCAAGTGAATACCACTTATACATATTATCCTTTAACCCTCTTGCCATCTCTTCCGCTTCATCATACTGCTTCCTTTTAACAAGCAGGTTCACATGATTCAGCTTTTGATAGAAAGGAGATTTAATTTTATGCAGCTTGTCCTCCGCCTCCTCAAATTCATCATTGAAAAAATAATAATAAAATTGAAATTGCGGTTGCTTCGATTTTTTCATAAAGGTCATGATCTTATCCGGATCCTTCTCAAAAAGAACCGGATAAAAACTCTTCAACATAAAGACTAAGAGAAAAACAAGATTGACCAAAATAAACAGCCATACTGGCGCTTGCATCAAACCTAATAACAAATCAGCAAAAAATATTACAATAAAGAACCAAAACATTTTTTACTCCCTCTTTTACTTTAATAAATTACGTTTTTCACTCATGTTATATCGGTAAACAGAAAGCGCATTTCAAGTTTCCGGGACATGAGAACCGTCCCTCTGTCCCTTCCTAAGTTTAACTCAAGATTTAAATCGGTTTCCCCGTTCCATTATTCTTTAACTCTTTCTTCCTAATCACAACATGCATAATTGGCAATAGTATGGCTTTTGCTGGAATGCTGATAATTTGAAACATGAAGAAGATGACATAAAGCCAACCTACTCCCTGGCCAGTATATTCGGATTCATTAGTGACCTGCGTACTGAGGAAAAGTGAAAATGCCATTGCTGCAATTGGTCCCAAAGTCAGCAGCAAAAAGTTCCCGAACGTTTTCCATCCAGCTTTCTCAGTAGAATATCTAGAGATTTTAATCTGAAGGATAAGACAGCCGTACCAGATCCCACCTACCATCGCCAAAGCAAACAAAAATAACAAATATCCCATTTTACTGCCTCCGTCTGGAAAAGGAATCTTTCCTTTTCAAACCATGTTTTTTATTAGAATAGTACCTGGGTACCTTGCTCTTAAATCCCAGCCCCAACCCTATTCAAATACATTTTCGCTATTTGCTCCTGGCCAATGACTCTCCATTTGATATCTTCATTTTCAGCCTTCAATATCTCAAGTCTTCTTTCAAGCTCATCTTCGAATTCCTTTGTCAGGTCTCCGATAATAAAGAGGTATGCAATCGATGAACCTGAGTTCTTAATACATCTTACTAGGTCCTCAATTGGTCTTTTCGTCTTAACATCCCCAATATAGTTCTTACACTGGACCGGGATATCATCATGTAAAATAGACCCATCAATCGGGTCGAGGATTCTCATAGTTAGATCCCACCCCAGTCCCGAGTCTCCCTGTTTCTTGACTTCCAGCCCAGGAGTCGAACGAATAAGGTCCGCAACAAATTTCTCAAAATACGCACTCGGCCATTTTGTAGAAATTCGCTTATATGTTTGCGTAATTACATCTTCTTCGAGGATCTTTGACTCAAACTCAGCTGTATGCTCAATCTCATTTGCCTTCAAGAACTCCGCGTCCCGTTGCCGTGATTTTTCCACAATCCAATCCAGTTCCTCTTTGGCAAGGTCCTCATAAATCTCATAATAGTGACCTCGTTTAGAAAGATGGTGCCTCAACGATTGTGAAACCCCCTGAGATTCCACGTTTATAAATGCATCTGTTAAAAGCTTGCACTCGATATAATGATTGAAATCAGTCTCTTGCGGTTCTGTCGAATGATACTCCCCGGTCACTTCGGCGATGAGGAACTTACGCAATGGCCTGCTTAACTGTATTATCAGCATGTCACCCTTCGTCAGCCTGTTGATCAAAAATTGGGTGTACCGCCATACAATTTTTTCATCCGCCGACCTGGAAGATAAAGGTTTTGCCTTAATCACTCTCAAGTCAGATCCAGCACTGCTCCAGCCAAACCTCGCCCGCCCCTCCTGCAACTCTTTTAACATCCAATCTTCCTGGTCTTTCCTGATTGATACAAATTTAAAATACCG
This sequence comes from Mesobacillus sp. QJM3NY_10, assembly GCF_056173465.1. Taxonomy (NCBI): domain Bacteria; kingdom Bacillati; phylum Bacillota; class Bacilli; order Caryophanales; family Bacillaceae; genus Mesobacillus; species Mesobacillus sp. QJM3NY_10. The sequence continues at coordinate 635,569 of NZ_CM149675.1, read as the reverse complement.
CGACAAGTTCATTCACTCCTATTAGTCTCTGTTTTTACATAATATCCGCAGAAATCACTGCACACCCAGGCAGGGTAAATTGTCTCAAGCTGTATAGACCCATCCTTGAGCTCAACAACCTCCTCAAAAGCATCCTCAATCATTTTGCTGCCGCATTCTGGGCAAAGCTCTTCCCACATCAAAGCTCCTCCTTATGAATCTAGATAAATATCTTTTTCATCACCTTAATGATAGTAAGATCTGATTCCTGGACCGACCCTCGATAAACACCCGCAGTAGAAAAGTTAATCTCCTCACCATTTTCATTGTAGGTGCCATCTTCATTCAGTTCTTTGGCGAGGTACCGGTTTTGATATAAGGTCATGCCGTTGGCTTCCATTTCCCAGTAGCCAATCACAACATATTTTTTATCTGCCCGGGAGATGTCGTTCGCCCTTGTCCCCTGTGAAAATCCAAAAATACTATTCTCACTATAATCACCCACATACAATTGGCCACCCTCATAAATGCCATTCACAAATTTATCGCTCTGCACGATCGTGCCTTCCGTAATTTTATGCACTAGCATCCGCTCCTGTTGTTTAGTGATTTAATTGTAGCATAATTTTCCAGAACCAAAATGACAAAAAAAGGCTGCCATCTACAAAATCGAATGTAGAGACAACCCAAATAAGTTTAATAATATGAAAAACAGAGGGACGGTTCTCGTGTTTTACCAAACCACCTTCCAATTGTGATTCACAGTTGCTTTGACGGTGTTATGTTTGAGTAAGTAGTTTGCGAGGAGTTCGGTCATGTCGGTTTGGATTTCTTTGATGATGGTTTTGTTCTTGAACATTGTATAATCGCCTCCGCCTCCGGCACGGTAATTGTTCATCACTACCTCAAACTCTTCTTCCGGTTTTACATCATGACCTTTATGAGAGAGCTTCACCACTCGTTCTCCAACTGGTTTCCTAATATCGAGGACATAGTCAATACCTTCCCACATATCATAGTTGTAATGCTGTGGCTTGGGCTCAGAGAAGCTTGGGTTTACATGGATTTCACCGTTATCGACTATGAAATAGCTGGCCGACCGCTCAAGAGCATCCTTCATATCCTGCCCTGATATCCTGATCACAGTAAGCGTATTGGGATATACATAATTTGAAACAATTTCACGCATTGTTACATGCTTGCTAAAGCCTGGTGCCTCATTATGGAACAGGGCGGTACTTGAAATAGCCGTGCCACTTGCCTCCATCTGAACTCTATTGATGAACTCAATAAGAGGATGTTCATTCGTCCGCAAGTCGAACGGGTCTGAGACTTCCATGTTCCCTACAATTGTTCCAAGTGTCTGATCAAGCCAGCTTTGTGTTTCCTGTTCATATTTTTCAACAAGTGCCAGGATGCTTCCATCCGGATCTTCATTTTCGAGCTCCATTATTTCAGCCATCTTATCGACAATCTTCCATTTCCCGTTATCTTTCACGAATGAAATAGTTGCCTTGCCGATCTGTTTGCCGTTAAATCCTGGCTGCAGGACGGTCACACCATTCAACTCCCCGGCTATTTTTCTATGCTGATGTCCTGTAAGCAGGAGATCAATTCCTTCAACTTCATGACAAATCCGATACGCCTGATTCTCCCCTGTTTGGTTCTCTGTTTCCCCACCCGTTTCAAGATTCCGCTCAAAACCGCCATGGTAAGCCAGGATCAATATATCAGGCTTTTCCTTTTCATGTATGTAATTGGACCACTTTTTCGCGGTCTCAAGTGCATCCTTAAACTTTAATTCCTTAATATGTTTAGGGTTTTCCCAATTCGGGATATAGTGAGTGGTCAACCCAAGAACCGCTGCTTTCACCCCACTGTCAAACTTTTTCACCATATAGGGAGTCCCGAATTTTGGAGTGCCAGTTTGAGAGTCAACAATATTGGCTGACAGCCATGGAAAATCCGACTCGCTCACTGCCCGATTCAGGATTTTCATTCCATAATTGAACTCATGATTACCGATGACGGCCGCATCATATTCTAGCTCATTTAGGGCCTTGATCATCGGATTGGGGAGATTGCCTCCAAATTTCACAAAATGATAGGCCAGCGGAGTTCCCTGGATTAAATCGCCGTTATCAATCACAAGGAGATTTTCTTCCTGCTTCCTATGCTTCTTAATAACTGTCGCTGCATGTGAGAGTCCTTGTGGCACAATCTCGTTCGTCCCATAATTAATGGGAAAAATTGAACCATGAAGATCACTTGTCTCCAATATAACCAGCTTCGACCCTGCCTTTATCTCCTTCATAAAAACCTCCGAATAAAGAAATCAGTTGATTGAATACATTCAAATTACCACTTTCTCTCCAGCAAACAAAATTGATTTGGCAAAATGATGATTTAACTTTTGAGACACAGGGACGGTTCTGCTGTCGCACAAAATTGCATTTCCACGAGACACTGGAGCCGTCCTCATGTTTCTTTAAATGATAACCATGCCTGACAGGGATCACATTACCGTTCAGGCTGTTTTTAATATTTCTTGTATAACACATGTTTTTTCTACTAATAATAATTTTACATCGGTGTCTTTTTGTGAAAGGGGTGTATTCTATGAAGGACCGGACATTATTAAATCTTTTTACTTTAGCTGGTGTTGGCGGAAGTTTATTTTTTTTATTGCGAAGAAAAGGTGATACAAAAGACTGGTTTCTCATCTTTTTCATTAAAACTTTAGTATCCACGATCATCGATGGGCCTATAATAAAAAGAAAATATGTGAAATATCCGCACCGTTATTTCCCTAAGTTTTTTGACTCCAATATAGTGTTTCTATACATACTGTTTCCATTATCATGTGTTATGTACAATCAATTTACTTATAAAATGCAGATAGTAAAAACGGTTTTAAGCGTTTTTCTCTTTAGTGCGCCAATGACATTGATGGAGAGCTGGCTAGAAAAGAATACGAATTTAGTCGAGTATCACAAAGGGTGGAACAGCTATATCACATTTGCAGTCCTTTCGTTTACTTTTATCCTAGTAAATAGAACCATTAAACTTATTCGTTTCTTAGATAAAAAAATTGGTCATACTGCGGACATGTAGGGCTTTTTTCAAGACCAATTTATTGGTCTTTTTTTATTGCTTAGAAATGGAACAAAAAAACCAAATCATGACTTCATGGTTTAAACCCCAGCTCCAACCCCTATTGGATAATTTTCTCAACATAAAGACTAAGATACAATGTGCTTGTCCGATTTAATGTCGGTTAACAGCAAGCGTTTTTCACGTTTTCAGTTAATAAAAGTCATCTCCATATCCCTCTTCTATACATTTCGTTATTTTTCTCCTGTATCTATTTCATCTAGTTCCCAATCCGCAAACCCAAACGCCACGCCACACTTTGTAAGTCCTCGATAGAACTGAACCCACGATATGCTTATTCGAGTCTAAGAAAGCCTCTTTTTGGAGAAAATTCTACTAAAAACAAATGAGGATTTTGGACATGTATTTATTATTCGTCATAGTTGTTTATATTTTTTTCGCAAAAAAATTCGTTAAGTGGAAAAAGTGGAAAGATTATTACCCTACAATCCAGTTCTATATCATATGTAATTTATTGTATAACTTCCTGTTTTATCAGCATACTTTATGGAAGTATAAAGCTGTTACAGTAGCCTGGTTAAACCACACGTTGATCGAGATTGCCTTCACATTCTTCATTGTCCCTGTCGTATTGATGCTTTACCTTGAATATTTTCCAAAAGGCAAAGTAAGAGGATTTTTATATTTATTAATCTGGGTAGCCTATTTCTCTGCGTTAGAATATCTTTTTGAGGCAAAGGGTCTATTTGTTTATGAAAATGGCTGGAACGCCTGGTGGTCTTTGTTATTTAACCTCATCACTTTTACCATCATTAAAATCCACTTTAAGAATGCATTAGCAGCATTCCTGGTGTCGGCACCCATTATCGCGGTTCTCCTATTGATTTTTCACCCAGCGTTACACGAATTGAAATAGAAGGTGAAGCGATGGACTCACTATCCACTCCATTATTCATATTTTTACTCTTATTGATTTACATAGGTATGGCCCTGTACTTAGAGAAACTGCGGAAAAGAAAATAAAAGGGCTTCAGGGAAGGTGCCACGGTCACACTATACGCCATATGCACTTTTCGGGGAGCGCTGGCACTGTACCATAGCCCTTCCTAAGTCGCCTGCTTATTTAAATACATCGAAGATTATTGTTGACTGACTAGTGAAATGATTACGGACACTTTGGCGAATTTCAACAAACTTGCATTTCATAAAGCTCCTCAAAATAACGCTCCTGGAACTTCTTGTTCAGAATTCCGGTAAAGTAGGCGATCGGATTCTTCACTTCCACCTTCGATTTCAACTTCCGGACGAGCTGTTTAAAGGTGTCTATGGACAGTGATAACAGGAGATCTGTTTCTTTTTCATAGTTATTGCGGTAGGCAGCGACCTTGCTCATCCGCCAGAATTCCTCGATGGATTTTGCGGCTGGGTAAAAGTATTTTACAAGATTGACGAAATCGCTCGGTATCCGATCACTGACAAAAAGATGATCCTCTGGTGCTTTTTCAGCAACGGGTTTTGCCTCTGTGATTTCTGATGATTGTTCTTCAGCAGCTTTTTCTTTACGTTTATTATTCTTTTTTATGTTAGTTTCAGAAGGAATGATAGTTTTATATTGGTGGCTCAATTGATCGCCATCTGGTAGTTCATTCATTGGGAACCGATTGAATACATACAGGTTGCTAGACTGAGAGCCGTTATTGCGTGCTGTTTCATAGACGGTGAAAATGCCAATCTTGCTCGCCTTCAGGATCATCCTTTTAAAAGTAGAACGGGAAATTCCCATCTCGCCATACTCCTCATAGATTGCCTTCAGCACCGTGCCGATTTTGGCGTTAGCCACCCCAGGCACCTTCGCAGCAAAACGAGCCAGCCTCTTCAAACCAATCACCTCACCCTTACTGAAAAAACGCTTCTTGTCCGCCAACCACATCTCAAAATGATTATTAAACTCCTTCAACGAACCAAACTGTGAATACTCCGCAAAACTCTGAATAACCGCCGATTTAATTGTCATGCTAATGCACCACCCTTTCACCCTTTATATATGGATGAAAGGGTGGAAAGGACAGGGTGGGATAGAGAGGATTGTGGCGGTTTTGTGAACAGTTAAATATGAACTTTAAAGGAAAGTTGGCTGGTTTGGGCAAAAAAAAATACGATAAGCAGTGTGAACTGCTTATCGTTCTATTTGGATTTTTGAGTATTTTATCAAACTTTCAATATACTAATTATAATTGCCAACGGCTAGTTTAACCTTAAAGCCCCGTGATTTCTTTCTTCTTAACATCAAACTCTTCTTGCGTTAAAATGCCCATATCGACCAGTTCTTTTAATTTTTTCAATGTTTCAATCTGCTCGTCAAATGACATTTTTGATGCTGGTGCTGAAGCAGGTTGTCCTTGAGGTCCAATATTCTGAGCCATATTCATTCCAAAGACCATGCCGCCGTTTCCAAGTCCTTTGTCTTGAATGCCCTGAGCAATTTTCTGCTGAGCTGCAATATCGGAGGCTCTCTGTGAAACATCCTCATAAGCTCTTATATTCATCTTATTAGCAGAAAACTGGTTAACAAGCACTCTAGACTCAAGTGAGAATTCGATGTTCTCAACTGAAACTTTAGTAATCTCAAATCCGAAACGATCTTTCCAAGAACCAGCATTATACGAATCTTCGGATATTCTCTTGGATATTTCCATAGCCTGTGATGGTAACTGTGAAATCCTATAAGTAGTTGAAAGTGAATTAAGTGCGACAATAAATGATTGTACAAATTCAGAAAGAACTTGCGCTCTAACATTCGGGTTATCAAATGAATAGCTGTTCGTATTAGCGGGCACAAAATTCTTTATAAATACCTCAGGATCAAGGACCTTTATAGAGAAACTGCCATAAGCGTAAATCTCAAGGTCACAACCATAGTATAAATCGTTATAAACCTGAGGACCGCGTGTACCAAATTTAATGTCACGAATCTCTCGTAGGTTTACAAATGCTATCTTCTTTTCAGAGGATGAGATACCACCATAGCCTATTCTGTCTTTTGCCATTTTGAAGATAGATACACCTATACCATCTCCATTAAAAACACTTTCTTCTCCATCTTGATATTCATATCCACCAGGGGTAGTGATGATATTCTCAATTCCACCCTGACTAAAGATGAAAGCCGCAGTATTCTCAGGTACAAATATTTTTGAGCCGTTTGATATTATATCCGTCAAGCCATGAGTATTAAGTCCACGGCCATTATTGTTGTCTTTAAGAATTCCAGGAGCAACAACTGTATGTTCATCAAAATGTCCCGCTGTGATTAGTTTTTTCCACTGACCAGCCAAGGTTCCACCAACTGAATCGGTAAATGCTTTTAAAATTCCCAATGTCGTACACCTCTCTCATTATAAAATCTGGACAGTATCGCAATATCTGCAGAGAACACTTTGTCCTTTAGTTCCGGTAAGTGGAGACATACAGCCAATACATTTTTTTGTGACCTTTTCAGGCACAGCATCAGCTACTTTCTTTGATGTTATTCCAAGGGCATTTTTAAACACGCCAACAGTATCTTTAAGGGTTTCTGCTAAATATTCCGTTCCAGGAATAGCAGACTGACTTGTTACAGAGCCCCTTGTAGAATCATGTCCAGTTAACACTTTACTGATTTCATTAACCCATTTTGCCATTTCCCTTTTGTTGGAGTTCTGAAATTGAAATGCCTCCTGACCATTAATGAAGTATACCTGGAGATTAGGCATGCCAGCTGAGCCCTTTCCAACAAAAGCCTGCGCTTCACCATTTATAACCTTTAATTGAGTAAGCGGGTATTTTTGCACACCCTTTGTATTACCAAACATACCTTTACTGATCCAAATGATGTTCCTGTTCGTTAATATAAGTTCATCAGTAAATGGTTTCATGAGAAGACTTCCAGTTTCACGCAGGACGCCTGTGCGCTGTATAAGGATCGATTCATTCGGCTCTAAATTGTACTTTACCAACTTAATTTCTCCTCCTTAACCCTGTTATTGATTTCAAGGCTTCCTGCAGCTAATTCGGAAAGGCCTCTATTCCGTCAATTATCGGTGCTGTTTTTTCATTATGCATATAAAACAGAATTAATGACAAATACATATTCCACTAGGTTTTTTGTATCTGCATTAAACTCATTTAATTCACCCTTCAATAATAAAATAACTTCCTAAACCCAAGCCGTAAATTAGTTATTTTTTCCATTATATCAAATAAAAGCTTAAATAAAGAAGGTATTAGAACGAAAGTATAAGAGAGGATACTTAACAGCAAGGAGAGAGGATCATGTTATTATTTCTGAGTTTCTTGAAGAAGCAGAAGACAGAGGCACCTCCTGTAAAAACGAATACTCCCGTTCCAAAACAGGTTGCCGTAAGAAAAGGTGAAATCGGAGAATACAAGATTGATATACAGCTAGACCAGCTGCCAAAAGACTGCCGGTACTTGAGTGACCTTCTTATAAAGAACCCAAAAGCAAAATCAGGATATTCCCAGATCGACCATGTTGTGCTGACACCATACGGCATTTTTGTAATTGAAACGAAAAACTATCAAGGAACAATATATGGCGGAAAGGACAGAAAAACATGGTCAGTCAATGGAAAGTTCAAAATGATGAACCCTTTTGTCCAAAACTATGGGCATATAAAAGCACTAGCTTCCTTGATTGATCGAAAGTACGAGAAGTCCTTTATATCAATGGTCTCTTTTACTAAGCGCTCTACATTTAATGTCGGCCTGGATTACCGCAAAATTGCTTTTAACGAACTCATTGTCTATGATATCGAGCTATCAGAATTCATTCATCGGAAAGTTTCGGTATTAAAAATCCAACACAAAGAACCTCTCTTAAGCGAGAGGATGATATCAGAGATTTACGCTGTCTTTTTAAATGCAGATATTAAAGATCCTGCCATTAGACGAGCACACGAGCAGGCATTGAAGGCTGATACTACAGATACCACCACTCAATCAACTTGTTCAATCTGTAATAAATCCGTGTCTGATAAAGTTAAAGCATATTGTTTATCAAACCAAAAATTCAACGGGAAGATTTATTGTTATGAGCATCAGAAAGATGTTTATTAACAGGTTATTAAGGAAAAAAGCTTGGGATGTTCCCAAGCCTTTTGTTAGCTATATGAATTATAGTCACTGTCGGCAAACTCGATGAAACCGAATTTGTCGACAGTATTTATTTTATATACACCATAAATAGAATAGATTTTACTTGTCCTTTTCTTTTTTTTCACCAAGAACAGCTTCTCTAGTTTCTTCGACTCTAATAGTTGCTTCTTGATCGGACTTTTCAAAAACAATATCTTTGACATGTTTTTTTAACTCTGGTTTGTCGAATAATGTTTCTTTAAGAGAATCATTTGTTAATTTATATCCTTCACGAACTTTGCTTTTATCATCAAGGATAGCTTGGATACCTTGATTTATCGCATCTTCATAAATCAACTTTCGGTACTCCTCAGTGTATTCCTTTCTAAATACTCCAACAAAACTATCAAAATAACTCTTGTCAAACATAGGAATATAAGCTAATTCTAGTGCTGGTACTTTAATGTGTAAAACCTTGGATTTTTCATCATAATAAAAATCTTCTTTTTCAATATTTTTCAAATCATAACCAAGCATAAAGTAACCAAACAAATGAATGTTGTATTCTTTACCGAAAAGATACTTTCCGAATTTTTTGCCTGTTGTTTCAAGCCAAATATCATCATCTTGATTTTTTAAAAATTCATAAGTGTCATCTTCAGTGTAATCGAAGTCTTGAACATCCTCATATCCGAAATGTTTGCTGATTTCTCTCACCTTATCGTATGCGATATTTTCTATGATGACCTCACCTTGTATTGCTGTCGTTGGTTTAACTACTTTTTTATCACCTTTCAAGAGCATATATGTTCCTGCTGATCCAACGGAGGCACAGAGCAAAGCAAAAATAATGGTAATAACAATTCTATTCTTCGATGCTTGCTTCTTATTAACTCTATATTCTGGCATAATTTTTCTCTTCTCCTCATTTTTATATATATCTATATAACAGATTTACATATATTCAAACTCATTTTTCTGGTATTCAGAGATTTTGGTTTCCATATTCAATTTAAAATAATTTGTATTGTCATCTTACCTATTTTCAGACTGCCTCGTATCCAGTTTAAATAGCTTCTTTATCTATTATAATAAAATAAGTAGCTCCATCTTTAGAATACGATTATAATTTCCTCTTCAACCATTGAATCACATTGTCTTGCGTTAAATTACCTCTTCCATTCTTCGTTCTACTGATACGATACATATGAATTACATTGTTTTCTTTAGAAAAGTAAATCCTTCCTACAGAGTCAGTTCCAAAGGGATATTCAAGAATATTTTTTGTCTTCGTTTGTATAGTGTTCTGTCGAATTCTTGAGATAGCTAAAGGGTAGTGGTAATTAAGTTGTGCTATTGCCGCCTCTATCTTCAAACGGTCTGAAGATGTAACTTGAAAGAAATCACTAAAGAATTCCGGATAAAATTTACAATCTTTATATAACAATACGAATCTTGGCTCGTATTCTCTTTCCAAGACCGCCTTTTCTTCTTCTGTTAAAACAACAGCTTCACCCTTATCTGCCTTAATAATTGAAATTTCATTTTGTTTATCGACTAATTCATATTCGAGTTCCTTTAGAAGTTCATCGTATTCTATTAAATCCTTGGTGAAAGTTTCCTGTAATTCCGTTAATAACTTGTTCGCATTCTGTGTCTCTGCAACTGAAGTTTCGTACATTTCTAAGTATTTTTTCTCTAATTGTCTTAATTGTTCTATTTTCTTTTCCAACGCTCCAATTTGATTATTGGACTTTTTGAGTTCATTCTCTTTAATATGAAGTTGAGATTTTATTAAATCCTTTTCTTTCTTATTTTCTTCCAACAGAATATTCGCTTGATTCAGTTTCCCACTTAACTTACTTAATTCGGTAATTTTCAATAATAAGCTTTTTTCTAGTTCCTGATACTCTTTCCTATAGTGTTTATTTTCTTCTCTTAATCTACTTTCCTCATTAATTTTTTCTTCATAGTTGTTTCGCAACTCCGCTAATAATGTTTCGTATCTCTCTATTTCCTCTTTTGTCTTACTTTCCTTTAAACGCTGTTCATAAATTAGAGCTTGTTCTCTTAATTCTTTTATTTCTATCTCTAACTGGCTGGTTCTATTTTCGTTTTCTTTAAGCTTTGACTTAGCTTCGTCATATTTTGATCTAATTAAATTCCTATCTTGTTCAAGTCTTTGTTTATCTTGAGTAAGCTTATTTATATTCTTTTGTTTATCTTCAATTTTTTGTTCTAACTCGTAATAACTTCGTTGGCTAGAAATTAAATCATCTAATTTTGAGCTTAATTCATTCCTTAATAAGTCAAGTTCTCGATAATTATGATCATTATTAAATTCATTAATTTGTTCTTTTAGTTGATTTACTTCTTGTTCTTTTCTATTAATCTCCTTTAGCAATTTATCTCTATTAATAAGATATTGCTTTAACTTTTCTTGTTGTTCCAATAAAATTCTTATAGTTCTTGTCAATTGGAAATCAATTCTGTTCAATAAAATGGACAATACCTTTTGCCCTTTTTCAAAGGTCAGTTTAATTTTGGGAACCATTTCTTTTTTTATATCTTCAATAAAGCTTTTCATCTTTCCCTCTTCAATAGTTTATTTTGTTAGATATATCAATATATATATCGACAAATATTGGATAATTGTAAATTAGGATAGCATACATAGTCTGTTTTATTTAAAAATAATAAAAAGCTCATCTGTATATGAGCTTTTTAAATAATGAAGTTTCAAATTATTTTTTAAATCCTCTTTTAGTTTCTCTTACCTTGTATAAGCACCCTTTACAGAAAACGCCATTTTCATAAAAAGGGCTGCTCCCGCGACTGCATTCACACCCGGGATTGACATTAGGGGAATAAAAATTGATACTTTCGCCACACTTGCTCCTCCGAACACTGTTAGCATAGTGAAGTATTGCTTTTGGTTTATTTCCTTATTGATATACCTCTTTGTTAAGGAAGCAGCGATCAGGCTGATAAACCAGGCACATAATCCCACAAGGATTGATCATCCAGCATGTGATCAACCAATGCATCTGTGTTCAATTGCTGATTGAGAGACAGAGGGACGATTCTCACCTTCTCTAATATTTACATAATTCATTTTTAGTAGACGCAAGAACCTTCCCTTTGTCTATGTAGAACCTTTTGTAATAATATTTGCCGTAGCCGTGTAATCGTCATGATTACCCAATACAGAACATATGTTCTATATTTTTTTACTGGATATCAACAATAACGTTTAACAGTACCTAAAATTAAGAGCCTCGCAAACTATATCAAGAATTTTATCATCAAACTCTTTCTTCGAGATATTCATTGATGATAAGAACTTCTTGTTCTTTTTAAAGGACTTCCACAAAAGTTTTTTATCCTTATCATCTAATTTAATTTTATATAAAAGATTTGCTAATGCGATTATCAAATCTTTACGTGAGGAACATAAAACTTCATTAGCTTTTCCGTTGCCTTCAGAAATAAATTGGCTGAAGTCTTCTTCATTATACTTTGGTTGCAAACCTAATATCGGATTTACAAGCAATTGTGTTGATGCTGACATCAAATTCACATAAGCTCCTAATTCATACTGCTGAGCTTCGCTCATTTGATTATAATCCACTCCAAATGAGTCTATCTTTTCAATCGCATCGTTGAGTTTAAAACTTTCGTCTTTTATACGAGATATGCGTTCATTAAGCTCGACAATTGCAAGTTCATATGATTTTTTATCTCGCTTACTTATCAATGTGAAAATGTTTTCAAGTCGATGTTGATCACTTTTAGTCTTCCAAAAAATAAGTCCACTACCTAAAAATGCAATGCCTGCAATTACCCAACCAACAGGTCCAGCAAGGGCTAAGAAAGCATTTCCAGCTGCCATACCGCCACCACCTGCGGCAAGTGCTCCACCACCTAACCACGCTAATGCAGCATTAGTGGCTGCAGCACCACTCAAAGCGGATATAGCCGTCCCTGTTGATGCAAGACCGAAAGTTGTAGCTATTCCCATTGCTGCAGTAGGACCAAGGGCGGCTACTGCAACACCTGCGCCAACACCTGCTACACCTTTTCCAGCATTCTTGGCGACAGCATTTTTATAGTCTAACTGGATTTTTTCAACCTGTTGTTTCCAATTCAAACGAACTTCTTTTAGTTTTTTATATTCCAAGTGTTTCTGACTTGGCACGTTTCTGATTTTATCAAATAGCTGCTGAATATCGTTTAATGAAGTATAAAGATTGCTAGTATATTTTCCAAGCTCCTCTATTTTATCATTTGTCTTTTTGATGGTAGATTCAGCTTGTTCTTGAGCAATCTGTAAATTGGATTTCTTCTTACTCACGCTTTATTTCCTCCCAAAAAATAAGAATCTATTTCCATCTTATTTTTTAATATTTCATTATTCGGCACATTTCTCTTTTTAGCTAACATAACAGTTTTTTCAAAAGCGTGTACATACATATCACTATTCTTGAAATCAGTTATAAAATTCAAAAGATTTTTATCTTCATATAGTTCCGATAATAGTTTAAGTCCCTCAATATAATCTTCTACAACTAATTTTTCTTTTCTCGCAAAGATTACTTCTCTTTCTGCTTTTTGCATGCCAATTTCACGCTTAACTTCACCGTATAAGGAAATAGTAAATCGTCCAACCCCTACGATGTTAAGACGCAAGAAAAACTCAGTAGGATTAAAAGTTCCTGCACCTGTTACAAAACCACGAACAGTAGCATCACTTATATCTATAAGGCAAAACGTCCCATGTGCTACAGTTAACATTCTTTTAACAGTTGGATTTGAAAAAGGCTCACACTTTTTCCACATAAGTGAAAACGAACGAGTTTCTTTATCGGTTTCAGCAAAGTATTTTATTAGTCTTCTGATAGCATAAACAAGTCGAACTAACATCTCGTTTATAAAAACTGGAATGGCTTGAGTCGACTGGAATCGAGCATCATATCCTTCTTTATATATATTTATAGCTAGCTCGTTTATTGAGTTATCGAACTGTGACACAGGAATATTCAACGACCTTTTTATTGCAATAATATCATTTGTCCATGTCCATAAAGGAGAAGGAATCCCCATTCCACGGCCCTTACTACCTGATGAGCCTGACATATCAGAAATTAAATGACCAAACCAATTAGCAAATGCACAGAATAATTTGCTTGGTATGTCGTTTCCTCTTAACTCGAATTTCCCATCTGCATCAGCTAAAGATATAAGTTCACCACCAGAAATAAAATGCGAAGAATTAGTAAACTGGTCTAATATTGAAAAGAACAAACCAAGCAAACTAGGATTATGTGCGAGCGATTTAAAATGATGATTTGTCGGAGTTAAATCAAAAACAAAACTGGCCGCGTCACCAACTCCACGTTGGTCATATGGGATTTTAAACTTTTTTTCAAGAAAACGGATTGCTGAAGACAAAGAGTTCTCTCCTTTAGCTTCCCATCCGCACAATTTAGCAAAATCAGTTGTTCGATTAGCAAACCATTTATCAGTAATATCTCCGAAAGGCGATTCTCCAGGTTTACCAACCAAGAAAATATCAATGATGCCACACAATGCACCTGAACTTCCTGCTAATATATAGTCCAATTTATCACAATTAGGCTTTAGGCATTGAATTGACTCAATTGTTTCATCTAAATTATGTATTTCTAATTCTGCTTGATTTAGTGCTGCGACAATAGACGATGTGAAGTCATATTTACCATCCACAACGCTCATCTCAAGCAACAATTTTGTATTTTGATTTTCTCTAAATATTTCACCCACCTATGCACACCTCATTATCACTTATTTTTGTTCTTCCTAAGATCGTGATATGTATTTTTAACCTCTGAATCCAACCGGAATTCATCTTAAGATTTAAATTTCTTCTCACCATCAATAGTGACTGGTTCTACTTCACCCTATAGCCAACCAGTAATAATATCATAATCCACATTTACCGTAATGTTTGTATATTCAGTGACTTCAAAAAATTTTATTATATCTTCTTTAAAATATTTAATTTTGTATTGGTACTACTGGTTAAAGTTATTCCCGTTGACATTCTTAAACAAAGTACCATTATCAGTTTCTCTTAAAATAACAAATCGAATCTTACCCTCGGTCATTCCGAATCACTTCTTTTTACAATATTTGCATATACCCATTATATTACAGAGCTATCTTAACAGCTAATACTAAAAAAGTTGTTCTAATACATTCTTTATTTGTGACCATATTTCACTCGTCACAATTTTATCTATAGAATGCTCCGCTATTATCTGTTTAACAAACTTGCATTTCATAAAGCTCCTTAAAATAACGCTCCTGGAACTTCTTATTCAAGGTCCCGGTAAAATAAGCAATCGGGTTCTTCACTTCCACCTTCGACTTCAGCTTCCGGACGAGTTGCTTGAATGAGTCAAGGGACAAGGATAACAGGAGATCTGTTTCTTTTTCATAGTTGTTCCGATAGGCAGCAACCATGCTCATCCGCCAGAATTCTTCGATCGACTTTGCGGTTGGATAAAAGTATTTTACAAGATTGACGAAATCACTTGGTACCCGGTCACTGACAAAAAGATGCTCTTCCGGTGCTTTTTCAGCAACGGGTTTTACCTCCTGAATTTTGGATGATTGTTCTTCAGCAGCCTTTTCTTCACGTTTATTATTCTTTTTAATGTTAGTTTCAGAAGGAATGATAGTTTTATATTGGTGGCTCAATTGATTGCCATCCGGTAGTTCAATCATCGGGAAACGATTGAATACATACAGGTTGCTAGACTGCGAGCCGTTCTTGCGCGCAGTTTCATATACAGTGAAAATACCAATCTCACTAGCCTTCACGATCATCCTTTTAAAAGTAGAACGGGAAATCCCCATCTCCCCATACTCCTCATAAATCGCCTTCAGGACCGTCCCAATCTTGGCATTGGCCACGCCAGGAACCTTCGCAGCAAAACGAGCCAGCCGCTTCAAACCAATCAACTCACCCTTACTGAAAAAACGCTTCTTATCAGCCATCCACATCTCAAAATGATTGTTAAACTCCTTCAACGAACCAAACTGTGAATACTCCGCAAAACTCTCAACAACCGCCGATTTAATTGTCATGCTAATGCACCACCCTTTCACCTTTTATATATGGATGAGAGGGTGGAAAGGACAGGGTGGAATAGGGATGATTGTGGCGGTTTTGTGAACAGTTAGATAGGAGGATATTAAACTCATTCGGTTGGCGCAAATAAAAACACGATAAGCGGTGAAAACTGCTCATCGTGTCATTGTGTATTCTTCATTCCTCGTAAGGTGGGACAGAAACAAAGTTATTGGGTATAAGTCCTGTCTCATGAGTCTTTTTAAACCCCTACAACTACTTAATTATAATAGAGTAATTGAAAAGAAAGAGGATTATTTATTTATCTATCAAACGTTTATTTATCTTTCTCCAGTGATTCTTTACTTGTGATTCTATTAGGTTATTCGTAGTAGGATTTTTATCAAAAATCTCCTTTGCTCTTAAAGCATAGTTAATAAAATTACCATGGCCCTTTTTACGAGTGCCTAAATGTGTGTAATTAACATAAAGACTTCTTCGATGTTTTTTCCTTCCGCTTTCTTCAGTTTTCCGGTTACACAAGCGAACTTTTTTATAAGCTCTACTGTAGTACTTGAACAAACTTTTTTCCCTTAGTTTGACACTATTTCCATCAAAAGCGAAACCCAGATAGTCCAAGATACTTTGATTTAGTTTTTCATCTAAAACCCTATTATTTGAGTACAAAAACTTTTTCGTCTTTTCCTCTTGAATAACTAATCTTGGTGTCTCAGCTCTTACGCTTTCTATATAGTTAATATGTTTTTGATAATCGCAATTCTTATCCTCCTCCTTAAAGGGAATTACAATTATTAAATCATCGCAGTATCTTCTATATAGACCGTTGTTTTTCTTTACATAATCATTTATCTTTTTATCAAAATCCAATAAATAAATATTAGAACATACTGAACTTAAACCCGCCCCCTGTGGTATCCCATAATCCTTTTTATTGACTAGTATATTGTTCTTCTCGGATTTTTTAAATTTCCTAAAATCCTTATCATCAAAAAGTCGTTTTAATTTTTTTATTTTTTCTTTGTCTTTATATTTCTTCTTTAATATTTGATCTATTTTTTCCTTTTCAGCCCAGCTAAACTTAGTAATATTTTTAAAAATAGTAAAGTAATCATCAGGCAACCTATTAGTCTTAAGAACAACATTAAGCTGTTTTTTTAAATATTTATGATCTAACGTATCAAAAAAATTCGTGAAATCAGCAACGTAAATAAAAGAGCGTTCTGTTTTCTTTATAAAATCTATGACTTCCTTCGCAAAATGGATATTACTTTTGCCATTGAGATTATTTCTGTATGCTGTCGCCACTTCATTAATTCCACTCTTTTTAGCACTATCATTGTACTTATCGTTAAGCAAATCACCGTAGTATTTATAAATATAACTATCTATATGTGAAGCATAATAAATATCTCTCGTTTTCAGCTTCTTCCTTTTTTCCACTCTACTATATTTGTAAAATTTTATTTGAAAATGAATAAACGGGAAAAAGCCACGCTCTACTATCCAGCCTGGATTTTGTATATCCTTTATTATATTGTTAATTGACACTCTATTATCGAAATGCTTATATTTCTTAATTTTGTATTTACTTAAATCAATTTTAGCAGAGCTAGAGAGGGTATGTAATCGCAGCCTATTACCCTGAAACATTCCAGTCACCCCTCCTAGCATACCTTTGGTCTCAATTAAATCTTATCTCTAAGCTTCAAAAGGACCACTTACATTGTGTTCAATTTCCCTCGCACAACATGGCTGCTATAATCACTTATTTGCTATACTATAGAGTGTATAGTAGAATGGTTAATCACTACAAATGGAGGTGTTGATTCGCATATGCAGTGTTGTTGCGTCGCAGTGTCCTTGTTAATCTCTTACTGGATGTTCCAAGTCAGAAATGTCGCGTGGATAAAGCTTGACAACAGTTCACCAATTTCCCTCACAACAATTTCTATGAGGCATATATAATATAACATAAATAGATATTTTTCCCAAACAATATACATACTCTACTACTTTTACACAAAAAATGTTAAACAGAAGGTATAGACCACTCCATATCTTCCGAGAGATTTATAAACGTAATTAAGAGACTTACTTTGATATGGTGGAAACAAATTACACAGCACATCGTTCCCTTTCAAGAAAAAGCTTCCGGAATTGATCAGCGTTTCAACAAAACTGCATGTAATAAAGTTCCTCAAAATAACGATCCTGGAACTTCTTATTCAAAATCCCGGTAAAATAAGCGATCGGGTTCTTCACTTCCACCTTCGACTTCAGCTTCCGGACGAGCTGTCTGAAGGAGTCAAGGGACAGTGATAACAGGAGATCCGTGTCCTTTTCAAAGTTGTTACGGTAGGCAGCGACCATGCTCATCCGCCAGAATTCCTCGATCGACTTTGCAGCTGGGTAGAAGTATTTTACAAGATTGACGAAATCACCTGGAACACGGTCACTGACAAATAGGTGCTCTTCCGGTGCTTGTTCAGCAACGGGTTTTACCTCCTGAATTTTGGATGATTGTTCTTCAGCAGCCTTTTCTTCACGTTTATTATTCTTTTTTATGTTAGTTTCAGAAGGAATGATAGTTTTATATTGGTGGCTCAATTGAACGCCATCCGGTAGTTCATTCATCGGGAAACGATTGAACACATACAGGTTGCTAGACTGTGAACCGTTCTTGCGCGCAGTCTCATATATAGTGAAAATACCAATTTCACTTGCCTTCAGGATCATCCTTTTAAAAGTAGAACGGGAAATCCCCATTTCCCCATACTCCTCATAAATCGCCTTCAGGACCGTCCCAATCTTGGCATTCGCCACCCCAGGAACCTTCGCAGCAAAACGAGCCAGCCTCTTCATACCAATCAACTCACCCTTACTGAAAAAACGCTTCTTATCCGCCATCCACATCTCAAAATGATTATTAAACTCCTTCAAAGAACCAAACTGTGAATACTCCGCAAAACTCTCAACAACCGCCGATTTAATTGTCATGCTAATGCACCACCCTTTCACCCTTTATATATGGATGAATGGGTGGAAAGGACAGGGTAGGAAGCGTGGGATTGTGGTGGTTTTGTGAACAGTTAAATAGGAGATTTAGAGGGTAGTTGGCTGGTTGGGGTAAAAAAAACGATAAGCAGTGTGGACTGCTTATCGTTTTTTTGATTCTAGAGCATCCAATCACTCTGCAAGTATGCTAATTACTAACTTACAATTGCATACTGCTAGTTTAACCTCGAGTCCGTTTGGCAATTCAACATTTTATTACCACTTTCAACCAAAAACCGTCCCTATGCCCAAATGTGACTCTTGATTATAATGGCTTCTAGCTATTAGCAAAGAGCTAGATGTACATATCATTATAGTTTATGAGAAGCTGTAGCCGTTTACTTAGTCTGTCTAAAGGTCAGATACCTTTTTATCGATTTACCCTTTTATGCATTTCCAGATAAAGATTCTTATCCCTTTCTAACATATTAGTATTTATCCCTAAATAACCTGCAATAGAAAGGATGATTAATATAAAACTCAAACCTATCTGTGACACATGAAAGAATACCCAATATATTGAAGGGAAACTAGTGAATGAAAAGTTAAAAACAGAAACTGAAAAACTAAAAAATAAGTAATTTATGAAATCATCTTTCTCAGTGGATATAGCCACAATATTTTCATTTAGAAAAGTTTGATCTGAAAATTGTGCTAAGAAAAAGTATATGGCTGAGTATAATATATTCATCTCTAATAGAGAGTGAACTGCAAGAGATACTCTAGAGGATTTTAATAGCAAGGAATTTCTCCATCCGTGAATGTAAAATTCATGCTTATTATCTCTTGAAGTGAAAATTTTTTCCTTAACCTCAACAATGTCTTTATAAAAAGCTAATATTACCTCTATTATCCGAGAAAGAGTTCTAAAAATTATTAATGAATTTATACTATATATTAAAAAGGGGATATCAAGTATATAAGTGATTATGCATATAATTGATATAAAGATAGACAACATTAGGTTTCCCCAGTTAGATAACTCTATAAAAAATTTGTTTTTTATTCTTATGGTATCCCACGACTTTAAACATATACCCTTTCCATCTTCGTCTCTCAAACATGCTTCATTACAATCAATATGTCGATTGTTCACTTGTGAATTTTTTATATCACTTTTGAACCATGAAGCATATATATAATCGGGGGATAACAATGTGAGAAACACTTTTTCAAATCTTCCATAATGATAATAAAAAGGTTTGTTTTCAACTTTATAAAATGCCCAATAATGTAGTAAATACGCGATTAAATTATTAATAAAAAATGCAATAAATACACCACAGAAAAAGAGTAGGATATCAAAGTCCCGATTACTATTGAGAATACTCTTTAGAAACAAGAATTGACCACATATAATAGCTAAAAAGAAAATTATAGAACCTTTTTTATATTTATTAATTTTATTGAGCATCATTTGTAATTGAACAAACTTATTAATATCTTTGTGGTCAAACTCTTTGTTGATGAGTGTGTTATACATAATATCTTGAGTATCCATTAAAACCTCATTTAATAATTTTCAAATATTTTTTTATATCTAGATGATTTATTACAATTAAATAATTTCAAGAGACAGCGTGAGGATTCCGGTGCCTCTCAAAAGCAGTTTTTAGTATTTATGAAATGGTGGAACGGTCTACTTAACCTACTAATTAAGTTCAAATAAATGATTTAAAATGTTATCCTGATCATTATGCTTCTCTTCTAGCTTCTTAAGAATCTCCATTGCATATTTATAATTTGATATATATGTTTGGGAATGTAATAAGAAGTCTTCAAAAAGCTCTTCATGGGCTTTTACCTTATCAATCCTAATACTATATGACGGACTATATTCGTTTTCCTCCCCGTACTTCTCTATTATATCCAATCTATTATAAGTTTTATTAGTTTCTTGATATGGGTAAATACTAGCGTATTTTTTTGCTACGTAGGAGACTAACTCTACATAATATTTCTTACCGTTAGAATCATAACCAAAGGTAACACAATCCCAAGGTTCCTCAATCCCATCAATATCACTACTCATTAAACTATAGTCTACACCATAAGTCTTAAAGGCAGAAACCATATAATTGTAATAGGTAATGTTTGGATCACTAGCCTCAGTACTTTCTTTTACTTCTCGTAACATTGGTATTAAAAAAACTTTCTCAAATTTTTGTCTATCCATTTCAATTATTAAGTCGATCACACTGTCAGTAGCAATTGATGCAAATCTCTGTTTAATTAATTTATAAATGATATCGTAAAGCTGTTTATCTGGTAAGCTCAAAATGAATTTTGCTGTAAAAAACTCCTGAAATGACCTATGTTGAAACTTATATTTAAGCCCATCTAAAAAAAGTAAACAAATAGATTCTACCAAATCAGTAATATAATCTTCTGAATTAAAGTCTTGTATCTTAGTTAGCTTTTTTGAATTATCTATATATCCTTTAAGAGTTACTAGGTCGAACGATATTTTAGAATCAAAGTAACTTAGTACCGACAAGGAAGAGAGTACTCTAACAAACTCTTCATATCCAAGTTCCTTTTCCGTCCTTAGCTTTCTTTTTAACCCCTTAGTCCCATCATGTCTCGCATATAAAACTTCAAAAGCTCTAGCATAAAAAATATGAACCTTCTCTGGTATTTCCGCAAACTCCTCATAAGTCAGGAGCATAAGATTTAATAATAAGGGGTTTGATGCAAAAGATGTATGTTTATCAAAAAGAGATTTATTTAGTTCTTCTAAAAATTTCTCCTTAGTTTCTAAGTTATATGTTAAATTCTCCACCAATTCCAAAGCTTGCTTTTTTTTGAGAGGTAAAAGTTTATAGTCTGTTGACCTACTCCATCCATTATAAAGCGTATTATTTTGTCTTGAAGAAAGTATAAAATGGTTATTATCAAATCTGTCAGTTAGGGAAATTATATCCTTTATTAAATTTTCTCTTCGCTCATCAATTACTTCATCAAAACCATCCATCAAGATTAAAAATCTTCCGCTTTCTAACGACTTGATAAAATACTCCTTTTCTAGGTCGAACTTCAATTCACATAAACTCTTATAAATACAATCCATTAGGTTTATGCTTTCATCATTTAATGACTTTAATTCTACAAATATTGGTATTAATGCTGTTTCAGTTATTGCTTTAAGGAAGAAGGCTTTAAATAAAGTAGATTTTCCACTTCCTCCACTGGCAAGGATAGTAATAAACTTATTATTTTGTAAAATAGAGCCAAAATCCCGAGTATTAATGATCTCTCCTTGACATTCTAACTCCATATCAACAAAAAATTCGAATATTGGTACGGTCTTTTCTCTATATAAAATCGTTTTAGTAAATCCATATTTCTTAACACCAGTAGCAAGATAGTTTTCAAATGCTAATCCAGTTTTAATTTTCAACCTATTATATTGATCTGTACCTATTTTATGAATGCCGTTAATCAGTTTGTCTACATTGCTTTTCACTAATTCACTAAGAAACACGTTTATATCAAACTCTTTTGTTTGATTTGTCATATTTTTCAACTCTTTTCTTTTCTTTTCTTAATTTAAGTTACTTTAACCGCCTCACAAGATTCATACAACTTATCCAGTGCCTTGATTTTAAATTGGCTTTTTATACTCTCTATAAATTGAGTATCATTCAACATTTCATATGTAATATCTTTAAAGTCACATTGAAGTTCCATTTTCGTAATGAGCTCCTCTGCACTAGGAATAAATTTACTTATTTCTTCATCAATATACTCTGTGGCATCTCTTTTGGAAGGTTTGTTGGTTAGAATAATACCTTTTAAATCATTAGGTGGATTCTTCATAATAACTGGAACCAGAATTTTTGATATTTCTTTCTTAGTATGAGCTAATTCCTTTTCTAATGAAGCTTTGACTTTTTCTGAGAATTTACTAATTTCTAATTTAATCTTGTCAACCTCTTTAAGAAATACCTCTTTATTCTTTAATAAGATTACTGAACCTAGTCGCTTGCCCAAGGACCTTGTATATGTCTTCCTTAGGTGTGCGACTTTATCTTCTATTTCTTTTCCTGATAACTTACTGTTTTCGGTTATCAGCTTATATGTTGCTTTTAATTTTTCTTGTACTACTCTGTCACCACTAACTGCCAAAAGCTTAGAAGGTATATTAATCGTCCTTCTTCTTAAACCCATTCCAACTAAACTTAACTCAACAAACTGGAAATAACCTGTATAAACTTGAACCTGCCTTTCCAAATCAAACTTCTTTGGTGGCCTCATTTCTAAATCCTGTATTGCTACTTTTAAATCTTGTTTCCTATATTCTTCCGGCTTAAATTCAACTGTTTTATCTTCAATTGTTGAATCAAATATAGTGATCTGTTGACTTCTTTCTGGATTTAATTCATATATTTCATCAATCAATTCAAATGCTTGATCAACGGTTACATTGATACCATTCAGTTTAACTTTATGGTCATCTTCGATAATTAGTGGTATAGGTGAAAAAATCCATGCATTTCCGTCAACAATTACTATCCCTAATCTAATTGAGTCTACTTTACTTACCTTAAAACCATCATTTATCAGCATCTCAACAGATTCTATATCCCCATATCCCAACCTACAAATGTTAGGATTAGAATCAATTATGATTTTGATATTATGTGAAGGGATTCTTTGCTTAATTTCTTGAAAAACTTTCGCTACTTCAATTGTCAATCCTGGAGCAACATATATAACGCTCCCTGTTGCAGCTTTCAATTGATTTACTAAAAAATAAGTATTAACTGTATTGAAAATACCCAATTTAATCATCCTTTGTTTTGTTATAAGGACATTCGAATTCCTAATTATTTATATTTACTTTTTTCGACAAGTTCTTTTCTATATCCTTCCAAATCACCACGAAATTCTAACTTTCATGGAGTTTGTCAATCTTTAATCACATATTCAGATCCTAAGGTATTATCTTTGAAAAATCCGGTATGTCAATATTCCTACATCGCCTCAACAAACAATTTTTGGGAAAACCTATCAAGAAATGAAACCAAGCCCCCAATTTTTAAGTATAATAAAAACAAGACCATGGCAAGGAGGGTATATGCATGGGATATCAATCTGAAGCGGCACTTGAAAAGAATTTACATAGTCAGCTTGTGAATCTTGGTTATCAAGCAGTAAAGATTGCCGACTATGAGGCACTATTAGCTAACTTCAAGCAGCAGCTAAATACATTCAACCAACATAAGTTAAACGGACAGCCGTTAACTGATACAGAGTTAAGAGAATTCTTACACTCATTGAAGGAAAAAGCATTTACGATTCAGCAAAAATCCTGCGTGACAAATTACTAATTGAACGTGAAGACGGTACGCAGTTATATGTGGAGCTCATGAATACAAAAGACTGGTGTAAGAACTTGTTCCAAGTAACGACACAAACAACGGTGAAAGGCACCTATATCAATCGTTATGATGTGACGATCCTGATTAACGGGCTGCCACTTGTTCAAATTGAACTTAAGCGACGTGGCCTAGACTTTAAAGAAGCGTTCAATCAGATTCAGCGATATCGTCGGCATACTTTCAATGGATTGTATCGTTTCTTGCAAATCTTTGTCGTGAGTAACGGAGTGGATACTAAGTACTTCTCAAATTCCGACTATGACATCCAGTTTGGCTTTACGTTCTTCTGGACGGATGAAAACAATGAGCTAATTACGAACTTACAGGATTTTGCGAGAGCGTTCATGCAGCCATGCCATCTAGCAAAAATGATCAGTCGCTATATGGTTATCAATGATACGGACAAGGCCTTGATGGTTATGCGTCCATACCAGGTGTATGCCGTAGAGGCACTGGTAAAACGGGCAACGGAAACAAATAATAACGGCTACATTTGGCATACAACCGGTTCGGGTAAAACCTTAACCTCTTTTAAAGCCGGACAAATTCTAGCCGATGAGGAAAGTATCTCAAAAGTATTCTTCCTCGTTGACCGTCAGGACCTGGACAGCCAGACAATTGCAGAGTTCAATAAGTTCCAAAAAGGTGCTGTGGATAGGACAGACAAAACCGAGATTCTGATAGAGCAAATTCAGAATCCAATGAAGCGGTTCATTGTGACTACAATTCAGAAAATGAACAATGCAATCAAGAACCCAAAGTACGCTCACATCATGGAGCCATATAAACAGGAGCGTGTTGTTTTCATCATTGATGAATGCCATCGCAGCCAATTTGGAGACATGCGCAAGGAAATTGATCATCACTTTAAAAATGCCCAGTACTTTGGGTTTACAGGAACGCCAAGGTTCAAGGAGAACAAGAGCCAGGACGGCCGCACCACTGCTGACCTTTTTGAAAAGTGTTTACATTACTACCTTATAAAAGATGCAATTCGTGACGGAAACGTATTAGGTTTCTCAGTAGAATATATTCGTACATTCAACGCCAAGATAAATGAAAATGATAAAACCAAAGTACCGGGAATTGATACAGATGAAGTTTGGCATGATGAGCGCCGCTTAAATCTCGTTGCTGACCACATCATTGAAAATCACCAACGACGTTCGAAGAGCAAAGGTTATTGCGCCATGTTTGCAGTCGATTCCATACCTACGCTGATTAAATACTACGATATTTTTAAGTCAAAAGATCACAACCTGAAGATCGCCGGTATCTATTCATATGGGCAAAATGAGGAAAGCGATGGAACAGGCGAACATTCTCGTGAAGCGCTTGACCGTATGATTGATGATTATAATGAGATGTACGACACAGACTACTCTACAGAAACATGGGATCGTTATTTTTCTGACGTATCAAAAAAAGTAAAAAATGCACAAATCGATATTCTGCTAGTCGTAAAAATGTTCTTGACCGGATTCGATAGTAAGCCGCTTAATACTCTCTATGTTGATAAAAACATGGTGTATCATGACCTGTTGCAGGCTTACAGTCGTACGAACCGTGTTGAGAAGGCGACCAAACCATACGGAAATATCGTTTGCTACCGCAACTTAAAAGAAAATACAGATGAGGCGATCAAGTTATTCTCTCGAACTGACAATGTTGATACGGTACTAATGGGGAGCTACGAGGATTACTTAGATGCATTTAGAGAAGCGGTGAAAAATTTACGTGAGATTGCAGTCATTCCCGAAGAAGTTGACGAACTGGAGCGAGAAGAAGATAAACGAAGCTTTATCGTAGCATTCAAGAATGTAACCAAATTCCTTCAACGCTTACAGTCATTTTCTGATTTTGAGTTTAACGAAACAGAGCTGACAATATCGCAGCAATCATACGAGGATTACAAGAGCAAATACTTCAAGGTATACGAAGATTTCAAGCGTAGCGAAGTGCCAAAAGAATCGATCCTACACGACATCGACTTCGAGTTGGAACTCATGCACACAGATAAAATCAATGTCAGCTACATCTTAAATCTAATCGCCAACCTCAACACTGAAAATGATGAGGAACGCGACAGAGAGATTCGCTTCATCAAACAGGAACTGGATCATGCATCAGATCCTAAACTGCGCCTGAAGATTGAACTGATTAAAGGGTTCCTGGATAAGGTCGCACCGACATTAGCTAAAAATGAATCGGTGATTGATGCATACAACCGTTACGAAGAAGAAATGAGCGATCATGAACTCGCTATGTTTGCAAAAACAGTTGATATTGAAGACAGCGTCTTGCGCGAACAGGTTTCAACGTATGAGTATTCCAATCTAATTGAGAAGAATGCAATCATGGATTCTTTATCAGGTTCGTTCCTAAAAAAGAACAAAGCCATCAAAGCGATAACTACCTTTATCCGAGACTTTACTGAAAAGTATGGAGCCTAATTCTGAAGAGCGCTGATCAAGCGTTCTTCTCTTTTATGATATTTTTAAAAATATCTATTCCTCTCTATTTAGTTGTTATGATATATTTAAAAATATCAAGGAGGTGTGTGATGAAACTTGGCGAAATCGCGGAAGTTACTCAGGGTGCGTTTGTAAACCGTCTAGAAACCTTTTCTTCTGATGTTGTGACATCAAAAGTTAAACCACTTTCTTTAAAGGAATTTAATCAGACACTTGGCTTAACCTACCGTATTTCAAAAGAAAAAAATGTGGTAATTACTGTACCGAAGGATAAGTTGACACCTCAGCTTTTAACCGATTCGAATAGTCTTATTCTACATACGCAAACACAGAAAATTGCTTTGTTACCTGAGAAATACAATGGGTTATTGCTAACAAATAACTTTATCAAAATCCAATTAGCTAGTAATGTCGATGGAGCTTTCTTTGAGTGGTACTTTAATGAACATCCATTTATCCAAAAACAGTTGGCCATATTATGTGAAGGTACAGTGACTCCTTTATTGAAATTATCCAATGTTAAAGATCTAGAAATTGTTTTGCCACCTGTCCAACAACAGACTATCATTGGCAAAATCGCTCAGCTAAAAAAGCGAAAAGCTGCATTGATGGCTGAAAGAACAAATTTACAACTGGTGTATATCCAGCAAAAACTCATTCAAAGTATGGCTTAAAAAGCTATTTTAGGAGGAATCTTCAATGACTTCAAGCGAAAAACAACGCCTTCAACAGGCAGAACTACATAAAAAATTATGGGCTATGGCAAATGACCTGCGTGGCCAAATGGATGCCAGCGAATTTAAAGATTATATTTTAGGATTGATATTCTATCGTTACCTTTCTGAAAAAGTAGAAGCACGCGCAAATGTATTGCTAAAAGAAGACAATATTTCATATACTGACGCATGGAAAAATAAAGAATACCGTGATGACCTGGCTGAGTACTTAATTGATGAATTAGGCTATGTAGTCGAGCCGCAATTCCTATTCTCTCACTTCCTGGAAGAAATCAAAAAAGGTGCAAATGGAAGCTTCGATATTGAAATGCTTCAAAACGGTGTCAAAGCGATTGAATCCTCTACTTTAGGAGCAGACAGCCAGGATGATTTCCAACATCTATTTGATGATTTGGACTTAACCTCCTCTCGCTTGGGACGTACAGTCAAGGATCGCACAAACTTAATCAGTAAAGTCATTGTGAACATCGCAGACATTCCCTTTTTACAGGACGATGTTGAAATCGACGTTCTAGGCGATGCTTATGAATACATGATCTCTCAATTCGCAGCAAACGCTGGTAAAAAGGCTGGCGAATTCTATACTCCACAACAAGTTTCAAAGATCTTAGCTAAAATCGTCACTGCAGGTAAAACAGAAATTCGCGATGTATATGATGGCGCATGCGGTTCAGGTTCATTGCTACTTCGTGTAGGTAAAGAAGCGAAGGTACACAAATACTACGGACAAGAAAAGGTATCAACGACATACAACTTGGCTCGAATGAACATGTTGCTGCATGACGTACCGTATACACGATTTGACATTCGAAATGCGGATTCATTAGAAGAACCTCAACATATCGATCAACGGTTTGAAGCAATTGTAGCCAATCCTCCATACTCTGCAAAATGGAGCGCCGATGACAAATTCACGGAAGACGAACGCTTTAGTGCCTATGCAAAGCTTGCGCCAAAATCAAAGGCAGACTTCGCTTTCATCCAGCACTTTATTCATCATTTAGATGACAACGGTACGATGGCAGTTGTATTGCCACATGGAGTCCTATTCCGGGGCGCCGCAGAAGCAGCAATTCGTAAGCATCTAATTGAAGAAAAAAATTACTTAGATGCAGTAATAGGACTACCATCAAACATTTTTTACGGCACAGGCATTCCAACATCCATTCTAGTATTCAAAAAATGCCGTAAGCATGACGACACTGTACTATTCATCGATGCATCCAATGAATTCGAAAAAGGTAAGAACCAAAACCATTTATCAGACGAACATGTCGAAAAAATCATTACAACATTCCAAAGCCGTGAAATAAATGAAAAGTACTCTTATGCAGCAACATTAAAGGAAATTAGAGAAAACGACTATAACCTAAACATCCCTCGTTACGTGGATACGTTTGAAGAAGAAGAACCGATTGATTTAAAATCAGTGGCAGAACGTTTGAAGGAAATTGATGAAGAAATTGCGGAAGTGGATCGGAAGTTAGAGAAGTATTTTAGAGAGTTGGGGGTGTAAACTTAAAATGGAACAAAAACCAACTTTAAGATTTAATAAAGAGATATACTGGAAGCAATATAATCTAGGATCTCTCATTACAAAGATTGAAACGGGCACTAATGAATTAGGTAAAGAAATTACAACCGGTTTCCCCTTATTGAAAATGGGGAATATACAACTTGGAACTTTTGATTTATCCAAACTTGAATATCTAACGAAAAAACAGTTCCAAAGTTCTAAAAAGTATATTGCTAAAAATGGAGATTTCTTATTTAATACACGGAATACATTAGCATTAGTTGGTAAAGCAGCAACTTGGACAATCGATAATAAAGATTTTATTTTCAACAATAACATTGCTCGTATTAGTCTCGATGATTCAATAATAAATAGTCACTTTTTAAATTATTTATATACAACTCCTTTTGTTTGGTCTCAAATTAAAGCAAGAGCTGTTGGTACCACCAGTGTTGCTGCAGTTTACCCAAGGGATTTAGAATCAGTAAAATTATTTATACCAAATTTAGAAGAACAAGAAAAAATAACTACTTTATTCAACCATCTTGATTCAAAAATTCATCTTCAACAAGAAAAAATCAAATTACTGAAACAACAGAAAAAAAGTTTCATGAAGAAAATTTTTAGTCAGGAATTACGTTTTAAGGATGAAAAGGGAAATGAATTCCCAGAGTGGAATAATATATTCATTAATGATGTGTGCGAAGTTGGTTCCTGTACAAGAGTTCATCAAAAAGACTGGACCTCAAATGGCATACCATTTTATAGAGCACGAGATATTGTTGCTATTAACAATGGTGAAGAAACATTTCCTTTGTTTATTTCTGAGGAAACATATAAAGAAAAATCATCTAAATCAGGAATTGTAAAAAAAGGAGATGTAATGATTACTGGAGTTGGAACAATAGGAGTACCCTATTTAGTAAAGGATGATGATCCTATATACTTTAAGGATGGGAATGTTGTCTGGCTAAAAACTTCAAAGCAAATAAGTGGTGAATTTTTATATTACACAATGCTATCACAAGAAGTTCAGAATTTCATTAAAACTACTTCTGGGTTGGGAACTGTTGGAACATATACAATAGATAACGCAAGAAAAACACCTATCAGACTTCCTAGTATTGATGAGCAGAAAAGAATTGTATCATTCTTGGATACGATATTTAAAAAAATACAAATCGAAAACAACAAATTACATCAATTAACTGAACAAAAAAAAGCTTTCATGCAACAAATGTTTATGTAATCAAAACAGCACCTTCCACTATTAATGGAAGGTGCTTGTATTTTATTAGAATCACTTTACCTTTTTTGACACCCTCTATAATCGCTCTTTATTTATTATGTTAAGTAACTTTTACCTAGAGCCTGCAAAAACAAAGGATTTATTTTCTTACCACGGATATTTCCCTGAGAAGAGTATTTTAAATATATTCTATTATTCTTCTTTATCTTTTTTTATAACTATCTGCTTTAAGATGTCCACTTTTGTTGTATCTTTTTTTGAAGTTCCTTCACTAATTTCAAACCCTTGGTGTTTGATTTTGTTACTATCTTTCTCCATAATCTCACCTCATGTTTTAAGTCTTTATTTTGTTCTACAAGGTTATTTATATTATTTTTCGGCAAGGTATTCTCGAATATCATTGATATACATTAATAGTATCTTGTGGGTCTTCAACAGAAATTAATAAAGCAAAGTCTTGCTCATATTCGTCTGGCACGTCCCATCGATGAGACAAACGTAATTGTATTGACCAAAGCCCACCGGAAAAACTTCTTTCAAATTCCTTTTCAATTCTAATGACAGGGAAAAACTTCTTCTTATAAGAGGGTTCTAATAATTGAGATAATGGTATGCTAACTTCTTTCTCTTCTCCATCATCACCAACCTTAAATAGATTCATATTTAGATGAGTTAGAGAATAATCCATTTGTTTTCTTCGATCTGTAATAGGATTCCAAACTAATGTAATCCTTAACTTTAGCTTCTTTCTTCCCCCTCTAGTGGTATCATTTGCTAGTATAGACGGTACCCAAAATGGTAACTTAACATATGTTTGTTGAGGCACAGCCCCTTCATAAACATAGGTGGCTTTGCTTTTCAAAGATTCTAAGCAATATTGCAAGTTAGGAACTCCAAATCCAATATGCTCAAGTTTATTCGTACGGGCATAAGTATTTATTTCGTTGGGATGAGCAGAGAAATGCAGCAGAAGCCCTTTTATTAAATTTACTGAAGCGTCAGGTATCTTATCAAAAAGTTCCGCTGCATAAGACGAAACTAAAGGTGCAGCAAAGCTTGTTCCAATATCATATGAAAGGTCTCCAGGGTTCTCCCCTAACGCAACAGAATATATTCTTTTATCGGCGTTCCCGTTTATCGTTACATTCCCACCATCCACTACAATATCAGGTTTTAAAGTACCAAAAGAACCAGGTCCTCGTCTGGAAAAAGGGGATGGATGATTTAGCAATCCTAATGCCCCATTTTCTGACTTCGTCGCTACAGATCCTACTGTAACTCCTAAAAAGTTTTCACCTGGTGGTAATACTCTTGTAGCATCATCAGAATAGTAATTTGGGTAAGGATTCTGCACCATTTTCTGGTACAATGAATTAATATTACCTGCTGATGTGATAAATAATACATCCTTCTCCTTACTTATTGCATCTAATTCAGACGCAATCCGTGTAACTTGTACATCACTTAAAGTTGTTGCATCAGTGTTTGGGTCCACAAATCCTAATGATAAATTATACACCCTAATTTCCTGAAAATAATCCCTTACTGTTTGTCTAATAACATTTATTAGTTCTGATTCACTCATTCCTACAATATTACCACTTTGATCTTTTCCAAAAACCCGAATGTCCAGAACTTTCACATGAGGAGTAAGTTCTCCTAAAACTAATTGGTCTTCAACATCCTCTCTATAAATCACCCGACTAGCAACAAAACTGCCATGATACGTATTAAAATCATCTGCAGCTATTGCATTAAATCTATTAAGAATATAAGGGTCAAAATATTGATTCCCCTCAATAGTCCCAGTATCAAAAATACAAACTTTAGCATCACCCTCTATTTCTTTTATACTCAGGTTCTGCATATTATCTGCATTTGGTTGATTCATTGGCAATGTAATTCTGGGTGAAATATCGATCGAACGAATAGAATCAAAATTCTGTGCTAGAGAAATTATGCCTGCCTTATTAGTTTCAAGCTCAACTACTACACTTCCAGATGCATGTATATAGGATGACTTCAATTTTCCACTATCACCTAAGAGTTTTTCGCATTGCTGAATAAAGCTAAGCTCAATTACTTCCCTTGGTAAATCACTAAAAGATTCAATTGTGACATCAATATTGTCAGTTATCTCTTGACTATCTACGATGGTTCTAAGTTTAGGACTCAGCTTTTCGAAACTATCTATATTATTTAATTCTTCCACAAATGAAAAATAACTCTTTCCTGTATGTTCATCTGTTTCAGCATATTGTCGAAGCCTAGAAGATAGCGAAGGGATATTATCTTTCATTATAAATCCATATCCCGTTGATTCATTAACTACGTCTAACACCGTTATCTGAGCATTGTTTTGAAGGTTTTTAAACCTATCTTTTATTTTCTCCCCAGGTGCTAACTTAATTTCTAAGAACGCTCTATCCTTTACTACATCACTTGTTGTATGTATTCTTTGGTTTATAGTTCTTAGACCATTAATGAGGGATTGACCATGAGTATAATAATCATTCCTTCTATATGAGCGACCTCCCCCATCAAAATCAGTATTCCTATTAATTACACTTTCTTTCGATATTCTCAAATGAGGTCTTTTCTTCATATATCTCAATCCTCCATTTCTTCTTTAAACCTTTTGTGAAGAGTAGATTTAGGAATTTTCATCAATGAACTTAAATATGAAAACGAAAAAACCTTGCTTTGGTTTCTTAACTTTTTGGATAGAATTACCCGTAGTTTTTCTGGTGTGTCTTCTATATTTAAATAGTGAATTAATTCTTCAGTAACTAAGCTATAATAATTATATTTGCTTTGAACTGCCCATTTCCTTATCCCATTCTCTATAACTTGAACTAATATTGCTGGTGATAGACCTTCTGAAATATCTCCCCATAATTTTATCCAACTATCATCTGTTTTCATATTCAGCTCTAATAAGCGTGATTTAATTATAGAAATCCGTTCTGTCACTTCCGGAAGATTAAATTCAACTATAGAATCAAACCTCCTCCATAAAGCAGCATCTAATAAATGTGGATGATTTGTGCAAGCAATTAAAAGTGAATCTGAGGGGAATTTATCTAAGTTTTGTAACAAAGAGATCACAACTCTCTTTAACTCACCCAGCTCCTGTTGGTCATCTCGCTTCTTTCCAATAGCATCAATTTCATCTAGTAAGAGAATGCATTTATTTTTTTTTGAAAACTCGAAGATTTCTTTTATATTTGCACCTGTTTGACCTAGATAAGATGAGACCAAGGTATCGAATCGAATATAAGCTACTTCATAACCTAGGGAATTTGCAATTCCATAAGCAGTAAAAGTCTTTCCAGTACCGGGCGGACCATGAAACAATATTTTGTTTTGTGGTGTTAAATTATGTTTTGCTAATTTATCTTTCTTTCCCCATTGTTCAATCAGAGAATTTATTGCTCTTTTAGTCATTGATGGCAATTCAATTTTACTCAAGTAAACATTAGACTTTTCCAAGCTAATTATGTCATGCCTCTGGGGAGGAACCTGCTTATTAATACGATTATTTTCTAAAGGAGTAATAGCAAATGAACTAGGTAACAAGTCAGCGTTATTTTTTTCACCCTCTTTTAACGCCTTTCTCATTAAACTAGCAACTCGGAAATTTTTCTTACTTTCTTCAAAAGCAATCAGCTCATTACATTCTTGGATAAAACCCTCGTTATCATTTCTACTAAAAGCAGCAATTAAACTAACTAACATTTCGCCTCTACTCATTCACACACACCTACAATCCTCGTATCGTGGACACAATCCACTGCTGTTATTATCTATATTAACCATTACATTTGTACATAACAACTTTTTTTCATTGGATGTGGACGAAATAATATTACTGAGGCGTTCTCTTTTCCCACTAAACAAATGCCTTCTCCAATAAAATGAAGGTGAAAGCCTACTTTTAGAAGACATAGAGACAATTCTCGTCCCCAATTTGGAATCGAAATAAAGGATGCCTAGAATGGCTTTACGGTTATTCTTGCAAAGGATTAGAGGGTTAACTATAATCAAAGCCTTTAACCGAGGAATATCTGCTAGGCATCAACAGGAATTGAAAACACTGAACTTTAGTTACTATTTGAGGTCTAATAATTTCATGTGAAAAGACTGCTCTATTTCGTCCAAGGAATCAATACAAGCAGGCATAAAGGATATTCGGCATTTCAATCAATTATAGATATTGTCGAAGAATAGGGAACTCTCATTAAAAAACAAAGATGTAACCATAAAGATACTTTAATAAAATATTTATAAAAATTTGGAGGACATGAGCTCCGTCCCATCAACCCTACAAAAAAATCTCCTCCCCTTCGTCCATCTCCTCCGCCTTCTCAAAAACCCCTTTCGCCACAGCCAAATCAAAATGTGCAGCCCCTACTGATTTAAATATCGTAATATCCTCCACTCCACACTCCACCTGATTCACATGAAGTTCCGCCAAGGTACCAGACAGCTGCTCAAACGACCACTTCCCTCGTTGCACAGCATCAATGAATTCCCCAGCTTCTGCTTTCATCCCCTCATAATCGTCCGCATAAATCAAAGCTGCTCTTTCAATCGCACCTAACGGGATTTCGCGCATTTCGGGTAAGTAACTGCCTACGCCGATGATATGGGTTCCTGCTTTTAAATAATCGGCATCAAATACTTCTTCGGTTGATCGGGTTGCACAGCAAATGACATCGGACTGGGCGACGGCTTCGTTCCGGTCGACTCCAGTATGGATTTTAGCGGTAATACCTGCCTCTTTGAGCTTTTCGCCGAATGTGTATGTTTTATCGATGGAACGATTGATTAAGTAGATGTCTTGAATTGGCAGCACGTTCACTATTCCTAATACTTGCTCAAACGCCATTCCGCCTGTGCCAATGACGGTCAATACTTGGCTGTCAGGCCTGGCGAGGTGGCGGGCTGAGATGGCACTTAATGCGCCGGTTCTCAATCGTGTCAGGTAAGAAGCGGACAGTAAGCTGATATGTCTTCCTGTTTGTAGTTCTGTGAGTAAAATGGCTCCTTGTGTGGTCGGTAGATCAGCTGAGCTGTTATCAGGAAAAATCGAGACAATTTTGGTTGCTGCCATTGATGTTCCATCCGAGCTTGGCATATAGAGAACAGACCCGTTTCGTTCCGGGACATTCAGTACCGTCCGATGAGGATTTTCAACACGTCCTTCATGAATGGCCACTAACATGTTTTCGACATCTCGAATAGCATCTTCAATTTTATAGATGGATTGAATTAGTTGTTCGTTCAGTATAAGCATTTAGAATCTCTCCTTTTAAATAAAAACTCGGCCAAATTATTTGGCCGAGCTCATTTTACCAGTGATCACAGTTGGTTCAACGCGGCTTTTCACTGCCCAGATGGCAATCAGTGACACCACAGCAGTAAACATGATGTAGAGTGCAACTGGGACGTAGGAATTATCGAATGAAGCGAGCAGCGCTGTGGCAACGAGCGGCGCTGTACCGCCAGCGACTGCGGCACCGATTTGATAACCTAGTGAGACACCAGTATAACGAACTTTTGCATCAAAGATTTCGGAGAACATTGTTCCAAGTACAGCCGTAATCGGAGCCCAAATGATCCCCAGGCCGATAATCGTCGCCAAAACCAGCATGAGTACACTACCTTGATGAATCATCCAGAAGTATGGGAAAGCGAAAGCCATCATCGCTAGTGTACCGGCAATATACATTTTCTTACGGCCAACGCGATCTGACAGACTTCCCATGATCGGAATAAGGATGGTCGTAATGACGGTTGATACCATGACGGCACCTAACACAGCAGAGCGGCTGAATCCAAGAGTGCTTGTCGCATAGGAAACAATGAACGTACTGAAAATATAGAATGGAGCGGTCTCCACCACTTTCGCACCGATTGTGATCAGCACTTCTTTCCAGTAATAGCGAAGGGTATCGGCGATTGGCAGCTTTGGAATCTCACCACTTTCCTTAACTTTCTTGAATTCAGGTGTCTCGTCGATTCCTTTACGGATCCATAAACCAAAGACTACAAGTAATGCACTAAAGATGAATGGCACGCGCCAGCCCCATGTCATGAATTGCTGCTCTGGCAATAAGCTCATGATCCAAAGAGCGAGTGTACCCATCACCATTCCAATCGTCACACCCATTTGCGGAATAGAACCGAAGAATCCTCTGCGTTCTGGTGGAGCATACTCAGTCGCAAGCAACAGAGCTCCTCCCCATTCCCCGCCGATTCCAAGTCCCTGGATCAGACGAAGTGTAATCAAAATGATCGGTGCAGCTACACCGATTGCTTGATATGTAGGCAAGATACCCATTGCAAATGTCGCAGCACCCATCAAGCTCAATGTTAAAACGAGTGTCTTTTTCCGGCCGATTCGATCCCCGATATGACTAAAAATGATTCCTCCAAATGGCCGGATGAAAAACGAAAGGGCAAACGATGCATACGCTAGTAGCAATCCTACTGTTGGATCCTCGTTGACAAAGAATAATTGGTTAAATACAAGTGCAGCCATTGTTCCATATAGAAAATAGTCAAACCATTCAATGGAACTGCCAACAAGGCTGGCAATCAATACACGATAAGTCGTTTTCTTATCCAATTGCATTTTCCCTTCCTCCTTCTTAAAATTGAAGTAATACTTCAATTAGATTTTAGATAATGGTTAATTTTCTGTCAACTTTGTTCAGATTGACACAATCCATATATAAGGGAAAAATAGGAATTAGGAAGGTGAGTTTTATGATCGGTGTACGACTGAAAGAAATCCGTAAAGAGAAAAAAATGACCTTGAAGGAGCTTGCAGAAGGTGCCGGTGTATCCATTAGCTTTCTATCTCAAGTTGAGCGCGGAAAGTCCAGCGTCACACTCGAGTCACTGCGAAAAATCTCAGAAGTTCTTGGTGTCAATCCAAGTACTTTCTTCCCAAATAACAATGAGCCTATGAGTGACCCTACATTTCATTATCAAGACCTGACACAACAAGTCCCTAACCCAGACTTTCATCCAATACTCGTCACACTCCCAGCAAACCAGAGCGACGGACAACCCTTTGCCCATAGCGGGCATGAATTTGTCTATGTAATAGAAGGAACCTTGACACTACAAATAGATACAAAAATAATCGAACTCCCACAGGGAGAATCCTGGTTTTTTTCAGCCAGTGAAACGCATTATTGGTATAACCATACCGATCAAACAATCAGATTTTTAGTTGTGTCCTCCAAATAAAACTTTTTTTGAAAGGCTCTTTTCGTAAAGATTGTTGCTTTTAATTATAACAAGGTATAATTTACTTTATATAACTAAGGTCCTCCTCAAAAAGAGGATAAGCTTTTCTATGTAGATTTTTATTCGATTATGTAAAAGGGAGAATTAAATGTTGATAAATATTCAAAAAGCAATCATTTCAGATGCCGAAAAGTTAACAGAAATAATGAAAAAGACATTCGATGAAGAAGCAAGAAGATGGCTATTAAATCAAGAAATTACAGATTATAATATCCAACCTCCCGGTTATTCTTCAGTTGAAATGACTAAATATATGATAGAAGAATTAGTTTATTACAAAATCATATACAACAAAGATATTGTTGGCGGCATTATAGTGACCATAACGGGTAAGTCCTTTGGACGGATAGACCGTATTTTTGTTGACCCAGATTATCAAGGGAAAAAAATCGGTTCAAGAGTAATAGAATTAATAGAGGAGGAATTTCCGACCGTAAGAACCTGGGACCTTGAGACATCCAGTAGACAAGTTAATAACCACCATTTCTATGAGAAAATGGGTTATAAAACTATCTTTCAATCAGAAGAGGAATATTGCTACATAAAGAGAAAAGAAAGTCCATTAGGTATAGAAAACCTAGTCGATAATAAAGATATTTCAAATACTCAATATGAGAATTGCAATATGGAAAAGACAGAGTGTTACCAAGTGAATTTAGAAGGAAGTTCTTTTTCTAATAGTAACCTAATGAATACTCATTTCAGTAACTGTAACCTTAGTCACTCAAAGTTCCAAAACATTAATTTCAAACATTCATTTTATGCCGATTTAAACCTTTCTAATAGCAAAATGAGGTTAGTTACTCTGGGAGGGGTGCGCTTTATAGATACAAATCTTGGAGATGACAAAGAACCACTCTCTTTTGAAAGTTGTGACCTTCAAGGAACTAAAATTAGTAACAGTAATCTAAGAAACCTACAAATTACAGATAGTGACATATCAGGAATGACAATAGATAATATACCAGTAGAAAAACTACTTGAAGTTTATTACCAGGAATTAAAAAAGTAAATATTACTTTATAGAAAACAGCCGCCTTCATAGGAATGGCTGTTTTTCTATACCTCACGAAGGAAATCGACGGTAATACTATTTGAATTTTGACAAGCCGTTTCATAAATCGTTAAAATATGCTATCCACTAAAATGGAAGAACCGTCCCCACGTTTCCACTGAGTTGCTGTGAATAGTGTTCAAGTTACTAAGATTTAATTTCTAGAATATTTCCATCTGGGTCTATAACATGGAATACGGAATGCACAGAACTTCTTCTCACTTGAAAGTTTTTCGATTCTAATAGTCGATAATAATAAAATACTTGCATCGGCTTAGATTCCCGTATTGCTTTTGAGAGTGCTATAAAAATTTCGTGATTAGGAGTTTGAAGTTCCTTATCTATAATATTATTTTTTAATTTTAGTTTCTTCCTAGAACGATGAAGCGCTGTTTTAACTGACTCATTACTTACTCTTAACATTTTTGCTATTTCTTTTGAAGTGTATCCAAATACATCCTTTAAGGTAACTAGCATAGACTGTTTCAAAGGTAAGGTGGTAAGTAAGATTTCTATTAGACCGTAGTACTCTATAGAGTCGTACTCTTCTCCGAATAAGTCATCATTAAAAAGAATACTTTCTTTATATTTCCTTTTCTCATCGATAAACTGGTTTTTAGCCACAGTACATAAATAGGAGAATGTAAACTCTCTTTCCGGTTCGGAATTTTTAATCATATAAACCTTTAGCATCGTTTCTTGTACTAAATCCTCGGCTGTCCAAGGTGAACCTGACAACTTTAAGCAATATTTATATAGTTTATTAATCTCAAACTCTAAATCATCGAAAACCATGTTTTAACACCTTTTTATTGAAATTTAACAGTAAGTGTAACTTTTACATTATTATAACCGTTATAAGTGAGAATTTCATTTCAAGGAGGAAGGTTATGTTTAAAGTAGGTAGTATATTTATTCCAGTTACAGACATTAAAAAGTCCACAGAATGGTATGTAAAGTTTCTTGGTGCAAAGATAATTGATAGTTGGGGAGATGGTAGTGGATTTTATTTACCAAATGGGTCAACACAATTAGCCTTGGTAAAAGTTGAATCCCCGCAGCCCACTGAGTTTATTATCAAGGGTGACCAGAAGAATTCCTATTTTAATTTTGTTGTTGATGATATTGAATCTGCCCATCAACATTTTAAAAAAAATGGAATAGTTACAACCGAAATCGATAATTTTGGTGGAATGAAATTTTTTGATTTCTTTGACTTGGACGGTAACCCCTTTAGTGTGGTTAATGAAGTTAATGGTTCCCCTTATCACTCAGATAATGTTAGAAAAATGCAAGAAAGAGATAAAAAGAATAAATAAATATATACAAAAAAGAATTACCATTCAAATAGAAATGGTAGTTCTTTTTTGCTCTCGACAGAAGCAGAGGGACGTACCTTTCGCTTCCAAAAACAATCACAAAAAAAAGGAGCAAAAGGTCAGTCACCCTTTGCTCCCTGTTTGCTGCGCTCCATTAAGATTAGCTCAAGTTGTCTCTTCTGATCCTACCCATGCATCGGTATCATATCCCCTCACTTGCCAGTAGCCTTCGTGGACTAGTATAAGGATAATATTTTTGAAGTTTTTTGCTCCGCTGAGAGGATCTGTCACTCCCACTACACTAAACCTCCATCCTCCACCCCGACACCGCGAGCCAGCGCTCATACCGTTCATATTCTGGCATGATTTTTCCGACAAGCCGCCAAAATGAACGGTCGTGATTCATATGGACCATATGGCACATTTCATGGACGACAACATAATCAATCACTTCCATTGGTGCCATGGACAGCTTCCAATTGAATGTCAAATTCCTCATGGAATCACACGTTCCCCAGTTCGTCTTACTGTCCGTGATTCGAATCGAGCGCGGCTTTATTTTGAATTCGTTTTGATAAAATTTAACTCGTTTTTCGACTAATGCCTTGCACTGCTGATAGTAAAATCGCTTTAAAGCCTGTTTGATGCTCTCTTCATTTTGCTCTTTCACGTATACGTGGAGCTTGTCAGCCTCGAACACGGCATTGTCTTTTTCGATATCTTCATCCTGTGAAATCAGAATGTGATAGAGCCTGCCCAAATATAGAAATTGTCCGCCTGGTCCGTACTCTTTTTCCCTACCGGCTGAGGCCCGGTCTTTCATTTCCTTCGCCCTTTTCAGGATCAAGTCCCATTGGCCTTCTAGGATTTTAAGCACACTTGCATCTGAGGTCCCCTTAGGAGCGTGGACTTCGACATGGCCGTACAAATCCATATAAATGCCGATTGTTTTCCGATTTTTAAAAATCACATCATACCCGATTGTTTCACCCAAAAAAGTATGAAGCATGTCATCACCTTCATTTTATTCTATAAATACGCCCCAGCCATCAGAATGGCCGCCGTAAGGCTTGCTTATTTTATCCAGCTTTTCCTGCACTTTTTTTAATTCGCTATGGTTAAGGAGCATCCTTTTCGAGCAGCTGCAAGCCCACTCATCTGTCTCATCATCCTGCTCGAGTAAGCCATGAAAGCCTTCTTCCTTCAATACTGGCAGAAGCTTCTCGCCAGTTGCCTTATCCGGCACAGCTATAAAAAACTCGACTGGCTGCGGCTTTTTAAAACTTACACCTTCATTAAACAAACTGCGCATTGCTTCTCCATCCGCGTCGTTTGGAAATTTCATCATTCATTCCTCCATCTGTGTGACTTCTATGTTGTCATTATCATGCACTTGCTAAATTTCTGCTAATCATTTGATTATGAGATTGTTGTGTTATAATGTAAATAACCTTTTGCTTTAAATTTTTTTCTTTACCGGTACCATGCCCCTACTCGTTCGTTGAGTAGGGTTTTTTATTGCTGTTATTTTTGGAAAATAAAAAAAACAGACCCTTTTGGAGTCTGTTTCGGTATGCTATATCAAAATTAAGCTTTTTGAACGTTAGCAGCTTGAGGTCCACGTGCACCTTGCTCAACGTCGAAAGTAACTTTTTGACCTTCGTCTAATGATTTGAAGCCTTCAGATTGAATTGCAGAGAAATGAACGAATACATCTTCTCCACCTTCGCGCTCGATGAATCCGAAACCTTTTTCTGCGTTAAACCATTTAACTGTACCTTGTTCCATGTTTGTTGCCTCCTAGTGCTAATGCACATTGTATTACTATCCTTGCCCAAAGTGATCATTAGAACGAAGAGTCGAACTTTACACCGAACAAAAATAATTCTACCTAAGAATAACAAGATTTAGGAAAAATTGCAAGGGACTTTAGTAGGATGAGAACGTTACGGTTCAACTGCGATGAAAGTCGATCGCAATAAAAGAAGCAGTGGACTCGAAAACTGAATGAGACACAGGGACGGTTCTCACGTCTCATTCGGGAACCGAAATAGTTATGAAAAACCCTAATAATTCTTGGTTGAGCCCATACCGTACAAGATAAAAAAGAAGTGGGACACAGCTCATTTCAGACTGTGCCCCAGATTACATGGGTAGATCATTATAATTCACGAGACGCAGGAACCGTCCCCTTGTCGCCAATACTCGTCACTCTCCCAGCAAACCAAAGCGACGGACAGCCCTTTTCACATAGCGGACATGAATTTGTCTATGTAATAGAAGGAACCTTAACACTTCAAATAGGTACAAAAATGATCGAACTCCAACAAGGAGAATCCTGGTTCTTTTCAGCCAGCGAAACACATTACTGGTACAACCATACAGATCAGACGATTCGGTTTTTAGTTGTGTCCTCAAGATAAGATGGTCGGGAGTCGAAATAAGAAAAGCGTGGAGTGGTTGGATGAACGTTTTTTCGTTTAAAGGATTATTTCTTAGTGTGGTTGACTATCCGGTTCATGTGTATAGATTAATTGGGTAAAGGGTTCAATGAGTAGAGCAATAACGAGGAATGTCTGGAAGACGTCTACAGAAAAAGAAAACGGATTGAATTCAAGTTACTGTTCGATGAGGTGGAAGTAATCTATGTGATGAGTCTGCCCTGTGGCAAAGGGGTCGGTGTCTCATTCAATCAGAACAACATTTAAAGGGAGGCGTCGAGGATATTAGCATTTCTAAAAATTTTATTAATATGGCAGGAAAATAAGAGACTTTATGTTTTTTATTTTAATACACAGAGAGAAGATAATTGGCTCGTAAAATAGGAGCTTTTTATCATTTTTGGGACATGAGAACCGTCCCCATGTCCCCTTCAAGTAAATCGGAAGTTTGTTAAAATTTTCGAGAAAGGGAAACCGTCCCTATGCCCCACCATAATCAATCTTTAAGCTTCAAAGCCGATCCCCATTCAACATAATCGAGTAGTGACTCAACCCAATTATTTTTCAGCAATATTCTGATACGTACTGTTGCTGAAATCCTTATATGGTGATTCTGGTTGTGACTCAAAATTTTCAACTGCTGTTTTAGCGGCAGACAAGGCTTTGTCCTGGTGCCCTAGTTCTAGATAGCATAGGGCTTTGTACGTATCTTTTAAATAAAATAGAGATAAGTCGAAAGGATGGTGATGAAAGGACGGGATTTCTGTTTGATTAAAATAATAAATGGCCGCTTCATATTCACCAAGTCCATGCAAGGCCTTTCCTTTTTCGAGGAAGAACCATGCCTTTAATGAGGATGTGAATTCAGGGTCTTCTAAATGTTGATTGATACTTTCTAGTGCTGATTTGTAATCATGTTTAACCGTAATGAGTGATTCTATATAAAATATCTGATAGCTTAATTTAGATACACGGTCCTCAGAGAATTCAACATACTGCTTCAATTTCATTAAATAATACTCATGAAGTTCTGTATCTTTAGCCATCATCGCAGACGCTGCTGCCAACCTATACAGATCATCAATTAGATAAAATGTTTTATTTTCTTTCGAAAAGGCAATTGCATTATCCATCACACGTTTCGCAGCTGCTGTATTCCCAACTGCAAATTGAAGGATGGCTTCATGATAATCAAGATCCAACCTTGTGATTGGGTCAATATAGGCAAACATCTTCTGTATTTCACTTCGCTCAAAAAGCAGAACTTCCAAGGCTTGATCGTAATTATGCTCGGTAAAAAACGCCATACTGCGAAAGATCCCAATACTTGCCCGCTTTGGTGTCACGTTCATCTGCTCATACAATGTTGCAGCGGCATCGATAGGATTTTTCCACTCTTCCTTCTCTTCCCAATACAAACTGCGTCCATAGATTTCTAACAATCTTGCCGCTTCATATCCTTGATGCAGCTTCTTGATATATGGCTCTATAAGATAAATCAATTTTGCATATTTATCTGTTAAGTCTTCCTTATTGATATTGAATAGTTTCTCTGCCTCATCCAACACTTTTCTTAATTCGACCACGCTAACCTCATTTAATAACTGAGACACATCAACCTCGAGACGTTGTGCGATATATGCCAAGCTTTCCATTGAGGGATTTGCTTTATTATTTTCAATTAGGCTGAGCATTCCTTTTGTAAGCTCAGATCCAGCAAGTTCTTCAAGTGTTAGCTTCTTTTGCTTTCGCAGTTTTCGTATTCTTTCTCCCAGCATGTCAAAAACACTCCTATAAAACCAATTAGTTTAATTATATTAAACTTTTCCTTGAAAAGGAAGAAATGTATGTGTTATGATTTGTTTAATTAAATTAAACTTTTTTTAAGTGTGGAGGGTTTTTTAATGAATGAATCCATTAAGTTGAAAAAAGCAACCTATCACTTGTATACATTCACAATTAGCAAGCTCATCTCATCGTTTGGCGCACAAGTATATGCATTTGCAATGAGTTTCTATATATTACAAGCAACTGGTTCTGCAACAAGCTTTGCAGCTAACCTAATATGTAATATCTTACCGCGTACACTTATTTCACCTTTTGCTGGTTATATGGCAGATCAATATTCTCGAAAGAAAATTGTCATTATCTCACAAATATCTACAATACTAGCAATTAGTGGGCTTCTTTATGTATGTCTAACACATGGGCTGTCACTAATCGCCATCTATGTAACGACATGTATACTCGCTATTGCATCCTCTTTTACTTCAATAACGTTTACATCATCCATCACCGGTCTAGTAGACCCCAAACGAATACAACGAGCGATGTCTTTGAATCAAATATCCATGTCATTTGCTGCAATTGGCAGCCCAGCCGTTGGAGGATTATTATATGGTGCGGTTTCAATCGAGACATTTTTAGTGATATTCATAGCCGCTTCACTAATTGCAG
This sequence comes from Mesobacillus sp. QJM3NY_10, assembly GCF_056173465.1. NCBI lineage: Bacteria > Bacillati > Bacillota > Bacilli > Caryophanales > Bacillaceae > Mesobacillus > Mesobacillus sp. QJM3NY_10. Next base: position 591,200 of record NZ_CM149675.1, on the reverse strand, counting down.
TTTTTCTAGAATCAACCATGAATTTCAATCTGTTTGCCAAGCGTACGGCAGAGACTGAAGGAGAGCCTAAGGAATCCATGTCGCAAAGCATAAGGGCAGGGCTGCGTTATTTAAAAACAAAGGAAATTCTTATGAGTCTTATTTGGATTTCATTAATCATTAACTTTCTTTTCGGTGCATATGAAGTGGGTTACTCCTACATTTTAATTGAAAAATTAGAGATGGGTTCCCAGCATTTCGGCTTTACACAAGGAGCATTTGCAGCTGGAATGCTTGTCTTATCCATTTATTTTTCTGTAAGAAAAGAAGTGAAATATCCATTTCTCGTCTCGAAACGTGGCATCCTAGCATTAGGAGGGATCATGGGGGCAATCTCAATACCATTGATGATTTCAATGTCATATTGGACAATGTTTACTTATTACCTCATCCTCATGTTCAGCTTCGGTTCAATGATTATCCTTGTAAATACACCCTTACAGGTTATGATGCAAAAATTGATAGATGATGATTACAAAGGACGTGTATTCTCCATCATAGAGACAATGGCAATGGCACTTATGCCACTAGGTATGATTCTATTTGGATTCTTATACGATATATTACCAGGCCAGTATATCCTGCTTGCCTCAACAGCATTACTAATGGGTGTAGTATTAATCCTAGCCAGGCCAAGTGTAGTCCGTAAAGTCCATCCAGAGTTAGATGTAAAAAACAAAGTCCAACGAGAAGCAGGAACAGTAATATAAAAAGATAATAAGATTAAATGATTATGCCATTAGCTCAGAATAAGTAATCGTCTTTGTTGATGCGCAAAAAGTCCCTAAACGGTTAAACCATTCACCTTTGAATTTTCTTCGATTGGGACACAGGGAAGGTAATGTGCACCATAATAAAAAAACTTGCCACCCAATTTCCTTTACAGCAAAGATGACAAGTTCTTTTCAGTTTTACCCTTTATATCCCTGACCGCCATACCTTTTCGCCCAGTTCTCCTTCAATTCGGGAGTACCTTTTGGGACAACATATGTATCAAGGACCTTATGTACCTTTTGTTCATTGATCAGATTATAGGTAGAGAGCTTGATTCTTTTGTTGTTCATGGTACGGACCGCGATGTATTTGAAGCCGCTTCCGCCCCGCTGAATATCCTTAATATCGCTGATCCGAACACTCTTTTTCCTGCCTTTTAAATAGCCATCCTGTACGGTAATGACAGCTCTGCCGGATAACAGCATGGAAAGCAACCTGATCAGCATCGAACCAAAGAACAGCAATCCGAACACACCGATGATGACTCCAAAAAATCCTTTTACAAAACTTACGTCTGGCACGGTAAAGAAAATAAAAAGTGAAGCAACTGTCATTAGCCCCATGCCAGTAAGCATACAGCCAGCACCGACGTTTGTATAAACGATCTCGACTTTACCTTTTGATACGATAATATTGTGTTCTTCTGGAGTGTTTTCAATCTTATTTCCCATGATTTATCGTTTCCTTTTCCTTAGCTTGCGAATTTTCACTCTCAATTTATGTGACACTGGAACTGCCCCCTTTTAGCAACTGCTTCCTTGCAAAGGATAACTAGCAGGCGATCAATCTGCACCAGCTCCGCCTCCATCACTGCCGCCTCCGCTATCTCCCCCACCTGAATAGCCGCTATCCCCAGACACGGAGGATGATGAGCTGCTTCCTGGAGGGATGCTCCACTTCCATGTGTTTGCAAGGAATTCTACAGGGTTCTGTCCGGATGCAACCAGATAGGTTAATGGTGCTACTGATTTTTCATCGCTGACGAATTCTTTGTCTATTGCCCTGGATTGACGTTTTGGCTTTAACAGAAGACTGCGAATCATCCATTTATCGGATTGGCTGCTCATTTTATCAGGGAATCTCTCAAACTTAAGCTGCTTTTTAAAAGCATGTATTTCCGGCTCAATCGCGAGAGCTTCTCCTGACAGGGTCATCGGTGGCGTTAATATGCTGAGCAACGCCGAAAAGATAATGGTGATCAGCAGCAAGGTGAGTGCCTCGGCATCATATAGCATTAGAGAGGCAATCAGGGATACCAGATAAAATAGAAGGGTGAATAATTTTCGAACGGGTTTGAGCCACCCTCTTATTAATAGGAACCCTGCAATGATTGAATAGGTTACTATAGCTGCTGTTGATAGAAAATCCAGATAATAGGCGTAGATCACAGCTGAAAATATGATCAGCATAAGCCCCCTTCCAACCAGCCGACTCATTTTATCACTCATCATGCCTTCTTCCTTCAACTCTTTTAAAACACAGGCAAACCATTCCTTTTCATTGTCCTTGAACAGTTTGTACTTTGAATGGAAATTGTGCAGGTGCTGTGGATTATTTCTTTGCTGGCTTGATGCACCTGCGATGTCACTCATGAAGAAAACCGGACTTCCATTTTTGGCTTTTCTATTGAACAGCCAGGATACTAATTTATGCTCACATGTCGATAAGCTCGTTTCCGGAGCTGTTAATGTAAAATAAAGCGTTTGGTCAGCGGATTGGTCATCTTTTAGGAATCGGCCGGCATTTTGCTCCGTCCTGACCACTGCCTTTCCTTTTTCAACAAGCGAATACAGTCCAGCTAGAAAGGCATAAGGATCCATTCTACCCCGCCGGTTGATCATATACAGAACAAGAGGATCTGTCTGAAGCAGCACTTCAGGACGATCAGCGCTCCTAAGTTTCCTAAGAAGACGCATGAATAGCACGGTCAACACTCCGAGTGCTAGGAAAGCAGCAAGGCCAGTCAATACATTTTCCAGCATGCCTAGCTGTTTCTTCATTGAGGCGGTTTTTTCAGCCAGTTGTTCTTCCTCTGCTATCGCATCTTTTAATGTCATCGGTGCCTTGGTCTGAGATTGCTCCGACATTAAAGAAGAAGGAAACAGCAGGCGGGTTTCGGTCAGTGAGTACATCTCGGACACTGGTGTTTTAAACCGCACCACCCAAGGGCCTTTTTCGGTCACCTTGCCTTTCCGATCATGGAAAAAGGCAAAATAACTGTTCGGCCTGAGTTCCTTTGGAAAAACAAAGTCAATCGTGACCTTATTCAAATCTTCATCATGATTGGTATCTGTCCCAAAGAAAGGAACAGTCAGATCACTGTATGAATCATACGTCTTCACTGCTTCTTTTAATTCGTAAATAAAGAAGATAGCTTTCTTTTCATCCTTAGCCGGCAGTATCGCGCGGTAGATGTTGTCCTCTCTTGATACCTCAAGAGGACGCAGGTCTTCCATATTCACATAACCAAGCTCCGCCTTAGAATTCAACAGTTCATACGCTTCGAAAAGTTCTACTCCCTTATGATTTTTCTTATGTAGAGCTCTGCTGACGCCATCATAATCACCATCAAAGTTATAGGTGAAGATTTCATTAACAAGCAAATCACCATCAGGCTGAATCCACGCCCTTATTCGAATTTCATCAATCGAATAAGACCCTGCAAACACAGGCGAGGCAATGGGTGAAAGCAAAACCAGAAGAATCACGATCTTTTTTAACACGACTACAACTCCTTAGGTAATGTTCATTCATTTAACTATATCGATGGTACAGAAGTTGAGAACATAAAACTCAAAGCACTCTTGCACATATGACACCACCTTACCTAACATCACTGCTCTTCTTCCGGCAGTTGCTCATCAAGACTTGCTTCCAAAGCCTGCAGATCTTTCATGTTATGTATGTCCTCCAGGTAAATGAAATCGACATATTTCCCATCCATCACCTTCAGGCTTACATTGTTGATCGGTAAGCTGATTGACTGGACAATGGATAGCATTTGCATGATTTGTTCCTTCCTGGTTTCTTCCGCCATGCCTGACAAAGTGCCCTTTGTTTGCAGGTTGAGATCATAGGATTGGCAGGCGTCTATGTTCAATGATTCATAGGAAACATAGTCCTCTCCTCCATCACCACAGAATAGATAAGGATCAACAAAGCCATAAAAAAAGCCCTCATCTGGTTCGAAGCCAATTTCATTTAGTTCTGGCAATCTCTCATCGACTTTATCTCCTTCTTTTTTGAAAAAATGATAACTGATCAATTTCCCGCGGTTAAGACTGTCAGAAAAAATCGCTTCTTTCACCCCATCGACCGTATTCATTTTCTCTATACCAGTTTTATAGATACTGACTTCATTCATAATCTTGTATTTTTTGCTATCATATTCATGTAGAAAAAAGCGGTTGAAAGCATTCACGTCGTAAATATAGAGTTCAAACAGATCATACTCCAGACCCGCCAGTTTCTGCTTCACCTCCTGGATCAGAGGATAACTTTGCTGCACCAAGGAATAATCCTGTTCATCCACGCCTATTCCTCCAGGCTTAAACAAGAAGAGAAGAGCACTGCCTTTAAACCCATCCTCGTCTTTAGTTCTATACACCTGTAGGAACGATTTATCAAACCCCAGTTTTTTAAAGTTTTCATGAAGGTCAGATTCCATATACTCTTTATTGAATTCATAGAATTCTAGGCTCTCTTTATAATCATCCCCTGTGATTCCATTGAAAAAAAGGCCATCAACAAACACGGAAAACCTAAACTCCGGGATGTCCTTATGCTTTACCCTGAAGCTGCTTCTCCCTCCATTACCCGTGTCAATCGTTGGCCTTGAGACAATATCGACATCCACATTGTGTTTATCATGGACGTAATCCTTAAGCTCCCGATCGCTCACTGAACAGCCCGTCAAAACCAGAAAAATCACGGTAATCGCAAATAAAAAGAAAATCCTTTTCATATGTATCTCCTTAAAAATTTATATAGAAGAATTATAAACAACCAATCTCATTTTTACAAAAATTTTCCACATGGCATTTTTATTATCAAGAGACATAGGGGGCTCCTCTGTCCCACGAATTAACCTTTTTTCACTTCTTCGGGCACAGGAACCGTCCCCATGCCCTGCCCTTCAGCCAGCGAAACGCAAATGGACTGTTCCTGGGTCGCATTGTGAACCGAAATAAATAAGAAAAACCCCTCGAAAACTTTCTATAATGATAAGATGGTGCTACACTGAACTTTTTTGAAATGAGGTATGGCAAGTGCTTGTATTTGAGACAGAACGTTTGAAAGTCCGCTGGCTGGAAGTAAGTGATCAAGAGTTTATTTTTAAGTTGCTAAATGAACCAGGATGGTTAAATTATATTGGAGATAAAGGCATTCGGTCGCTTGAGGATGCCAAGAATTATATTTTGACCGGGCCAAGAAAGATGTACGAACGATTTGGGTTCGGCTTATTTGTGGTTGAACTAAAAGAGAGTCAACTACCGGTTGGTTTATGCGGTTTGATTAAACGGGATGGACTAGAGGATGTCGATATTGGATACGCCTTTCTTGCACAACATCAATCAAGAGGATATGCCTTTGAATCAGCAAAAGGAACATTGGAATATGCCCGAAAACTAGGTTTGAATCGGATCGTTGCCATTACAACCAAGGATAATGCTTCCTCCTCAAAACTCCTTGAAAAGCTTGGTATGACTTTCGAAGGATACGTGACTCTTCCTCAAGACGATGAGGAGCTTATGCTCTATGCTATATACGCAGCAAAATAATAGGTTTGGGGACGTACCCTTTGCTCTTTTTCATGTTTTGGCTCAATGGAAGTAGATTGAGTTAATTACTTAACAGAAGCATAATGTACGTCCCTAAGCTTATTGAAAGTATTTTCGGAGAATAGTCATTTAAAAGTTAAACGCCAGGTTTAATCAACCAGGCGCTATTTTCAGACGATCATTTTAATCGCTCACTAACTTTCCCTCCAAAGCCTCAATATACCTCTTAGCGGAATTTTGAACAGACTGATGGGCGTCTTCATTTATGACACGATGGAATGCATTATACAGTCTATCAAAATTGAGAACGCTGACTTTAGCTGCCATCTCCTGAACCTTGTTAGCTGGCAATGGAATAAGGTTTGGATAACTATACATGAAGCTTACCCATTGTCGATCGGCCACTATTTGAATAATATCACCAGTAAGAAGTAACCCTTGCTTGTTCACATCATTTTCCCAGTGTAAAACACTTCCCCCATTAAAATGACCACCCAAACGATACAATGTTACACCCCCATCAAGCTCCAGAGAATCACCAGACCAGAATATGATCCTGTCACTCGGCCTAGTGACCCACTGGCGATCAGCTTCGTGGATATAAATGCTTGCTCCGAATCGTTCAGCCCATTCAACCTGTGTCGAATAATAATGCGGATGGGATAATGCGATGGCATCGATTCCTCCTAGAGAATGTATTTCATTTTCTGTTTTTTCGTCCAGGTAGGTGATGCAGTCCCATAACAAGTTGAACCCTTCATTCCGAACTAAATAGGCTGTCTGCCCAATCGCAAACGAAGGAGTAGTGGTAAGGCTGTACAGTCCTTCCTCTTCTTGGACAATGGTATTTTTATATTTCCCTGTATCTACAAGCTGTTGAAGCGTTGTCCATGACTGTCCATTATGATGGATGTACTGTCTTTCGTCCGCGCAAATCAAGCAGGTTTCAGGAGCATGAGCAGAATCATGATATTGGACACCGCAAGTATTACATATATAATGGTTCATTTTGAACACCTTCCTATGATTTTTCTTATCTTTATTATAAGAAAACCATTACGCGATCTCTTCGGAAGAATGGTGTAACCTAACTACAACTTTTGGCTGAGGTTTTTATATTTCTGTATCGGATTTTTCAATATAGCATAACGGCTTTTGGATTATTTTTCCCAACAAAAAATATTCGCATTTTTTCTAGGTAAAATGGTTTATAAATCGTCTAACAGGGTATGTAATATCAGTTGTTACGTTATTACTTCGGGGGTAAAAGAAATTGAATAACATCAATGATTTAAGAGAAGACATCAAAATCTACTTTAATGATAATGGTGAGATATTTGAAGAGAATTTGCTCTCTCAAGCAGTTAATGTTTCGGGGAAAATCACTGAGATTTTAGAAAAAGGAAACATTGACCTATTAAAGAATGCCAGGAAATTAATTTTCTTCATAATTGATCAAAATGAAAAAGATTTAATCGCTTTTGCAGAAGAGGAGGGAATTGCTTGGGCAGGACATTCTCTAACTCTGTCTTTGAAATTAGAATGGGTTCAAGCGATCAGAAGAACCTTTTGGCATATAATTAGTAAAATTGATGAAGAAAAGAACCTGACTGATGGAAAAAAAGATTTTTATGAAATGGAAGAATTCATAAACGTACAAATAGACCAATTTCTTAACAGCTTCTTTCTAAGCTACTCAAAATATAAAGATCAAATGCTCCATAAGCAAAGAGAAATGGTTGAACATTTGTCTGTCCCAATCATTCCTGTAAGTGAGACTGTTTCTGTACTGCCTCTAATTGGCACAATCGACTCCTTTAGGATTAGAATCATTGAAGAAAAAGTTTTAAACGAAATAGCCAACACAAGGTTCCAAAACTTAGTTATCGATCTATCAGGTGTAGCTATGATGGATAAGGATGTTATCGACTACTTTCAAAAGATCTTGACTGGAGTGGCCATGATGGGCTGCAAAGCCATTCTGACCGGACTCCGACCGGATCTTGTAAGAAAAATGGTCCATGGCGGAATACTTTTTGAAAAAGATACAGAAACAAGAGGGACCCTTAAAGAGACATTGAAAAATTATCTTTAATTGTAGGAAAAAGACCATTCGTTGGTCTTTTTCTTTTATGTTGACATTATAAGAGACACAGGGACGGTTCTGCTGCCTCATGCTTTTACATATTTTAACTTTTTTAAAGGTATCCCTACTCCCTGATTTAATTGTGAGATTTCGATGTTTGCAGGAAAATTATAAAGTTAGAAGGTAATTATTCCGTCAACTGTAAGTTCACTTCAATTTCTGCGACGTGAGAACCTTTCCCTTGTCGCAAAGCCTTCTCAATCATATTAAAAGAGGATAGACAAAAGTCTATCCCCTTTTCCCAAATAGAGACATTATGCCTAAGACCACTTTATCTCTTCTTGTAACATCCCTAATAAGGACTCGTAGCTGTAAATGTAAACGGTACATTTGCTCCTGAATATAATCCTACATACACATAGCGTGTGCCGCCCGGAATGACTCCTGCTTCGTTAGCCCCGGATGTGGCGACACTTCCAATCAGCTCAAAGTTTTGGTTATAGAAATACACATCGTAGTCATAGGATCCGTCATTACTTCCCTGCAGTGTGAAGTTATGGATACCATCTCCATATTGCTCTGGAAGGTTCACAACATATCCATCTGCACCTTGGGATGCCGGCTCTGGATTTTGCGTAGTCACGAACTCATTCTCTGTAACAGCTAGTGTCGCTGGTACACCTGCCAGACTTCCAATTCCTGTTCCTGCATTTCCTGCCTGCACGGTGCCTTCCGCAACAAATGGTGCTTCTGGTTCTAGTTTAAGCGGTTCAATCTTTGATTTTTGCTCAGAGAAGGCTTGAACCTCAGCTACCTGGACAAAGCCTTTGCTGTTATCCTGCGTATCATGGGCGATGAATTTAAGGTATTTTGCCTCTACTGTTTGTGGAAGATCAATACCCTGGTAATGAAGGTCAGCTACCGTTGGCCTTGGCTTTCCGGCTTCGAACTTCCCTTTCCAGACAGTTGTGAAGTTTTCACCGTCAATCGATGTTTGAAGACTGAAGTTTTTCAGTGTGGCAAATCGCGAACCGGAAATGTCCTTCATGGCACTCACTTGAACGTGAGAAACTTCCACCGGTTCATCTCCTGCCAGGTCAACGATGAAGTTCGCGCCAAGGAACCCATTTTCCTGCGTATTTGAAGCAAACACACTTGCTTCTGTGTCATCAATCGCAAACTTGACTGGATTGCTGTCCGATGACCCGGATACGCTTGAAATCGCTGCTCCATTAAAGGATGATGCAACGTTTGGTCCAATTGTAAAAGTTAAACGATTCTTTTCCCCTGCCTTGATGGCTACATCACGAATTGTCCTTGATCCAAAACCTTTTGCCTGGATTGTAATGTCATAGGTTCCTTCTACAATATATGCCCCGAAGTCGCCCTTTTGGCCGGATACTGCTAATGGACTCGTTCTAGCTTCGAATTCGCCAATGATGATTCGTGCATCCTGGACCGGCTTCTTTGTGGCAGCATTCACCACTTTTCCAATCAACTGGCCATTTCGCTGTCCATCTGGATGATTAAATCCTGGGACCGGATCGGTATCGTCTCCGCCTTTAGATAATGTATTTGCCCCTAAGCCGCGCTGGGCAAATGCCGTCCATAAAGCATCATAGTGCTTTCCGTCGTAGCGTTCAAAATCAGCTGCGATAATGGCTGTTCTCATGTCTTCCATAGACGGATTTGGAGCTGAGATTGGCATGGCATCCATGACTAGATGCTCAATGACAGATTCTGCTTTTGTTTTTCCAATGCGATCGATTAATGAATCTCTTACATGCCACAAAATAGCTGCCCAAATGTCGCCGTCTGAATGAACCTCTGGACCTCCAACGTCATAGCCAATATCTCCATAGTTGTATGGGGCTTCATCAAGTGAATAGCTCCGAATGCCTCGTTCAGCGTTTCCTGTCACATAGGCACCGACAACTGGCTTATCCTGCAAACCCTTTTTTGCTAAGTAGTGCATTCCTAAGAAGTCACCCCAGCCTTCGCCCATGGAACCTGACTGGTGGCTGCCGAGTGCTTCTCCACCTGCTACAAAACGATTGGTCAACGCATGGGCATATTCATGATAGATTATCCCAGCGTCAAAATCTCCATCTGCATATTGACCCTCAAAGGCCCCTGGTATCGGTTCCCAAAGAAACATTCCGCTCCACGCTGGAATTCCGTCAGGAAGCGTCAGCATGTAAGCATTGTCCCGTCCCGTATAAGTTGGCGCACCGCCTGACAGCGCTCCTGCTTGAACCAAACCTAAAATGGCATCGCCGTCCTTTCCGCCTTTTCCGAAGTTTGAAAGCTGCAGGTTTCCTGCCGCTTCTGTCCATCCAAGGTTGTAGAAATAGTCATGGAATAGGTTATGGTGATAAAACAAGTTCGTGGCAGCACTGTTTAGATCCTCTGCATATGATGGAGGTGTAGTTTGCCCGTTTGTTTTTTGCCATGCGTTTTTAAATAAAAAGCTAAAATCGCCGTCTAACGAAAGTGGACGAGTGGCCTGATCCGCCGGTACTAAAAAGTTGCTCCAGTTCGCATACGAGTTCGCATTGTTTCCAAATGTCGTCAATCCCAGGCTTGTGCCCGGAATGAGCCAGCCGTTTGGTGACGCCTTTGGATCTCCCTTAAACGACTTTACCACCTGTGTCCCCCCAGCTGGCGCACCAGGATAATTCTCAAAAATAAGACCCTCTGTTTCTAGTAAATAATCAACGAGGGAGCGCTGGTATAAAAGCTCGCCATTCGCTGCATCGATCACCATTTCAAAGCCTTCATTCAGCTCCTTGATGAAAAGCACACGGTACGCTGGCCGGACACCATCCTTTGTAATAAATGTTGCTTTTTTCACACGCTGCTTGGTCGGAAGCACTTCTCCTCCGTCAAAAACAGCCCAGCCTTTTTCCTCACTTAGCAGCTTCGGAACATAACTTACGTTTGGCAATTCAAGCGCAACAGCTTTGTTCAAAGCATCTGCCTCCGATAGCTGAAAGTCAGCAATCAGACCTGTTGCACGGCTAAGATTTCCAGCTGCAGACAGGATTTGGCCATCTTTGTTTACCGCGATGATCACACGTCCTCCGTACACAGACTCAATACCATCAAATGTTTGCTGAAGAGTTACAGGACGCAGCCCTGTTCCCGGCATTTCAAAATTTTTGCTTACGACAAATGAGTCAATGTCTGAGGCCTGAAGACCAAAGAGAGCCGCATTTTGCTTTAACCAGTTACGCGCAATCGTCTCAGCACTGTCATTAGAAGGAGCTGACAAATAACCCTGATCCTTGATGATGGTCGATGGGGTGCCAAACAGGGTGTTCCACTTAATCTTCGTTCCCGCTCCCACTGATTGTACTAGTGTGTTAGCGGCATCGAGCTGTTTCTGTGTCGGCAGAACACTGTTTACAACATTTCTGACATCATACAAATGAGACTCATGATCCTCATGGATTCCCTCTGCGGTCACTGGGCCTGTAACCTGATCAGCATTTATTCCGCTTGTTAACAAAACCTGGCCAGCCAGCAGCGTCGAACATAGAGCCGTCACGAGCTTTCGCTTTTTCATCTACGCAAAACCCTCCTCGAAAAATCTTCTTTCAAGGAAAGAATACGTTGGCCTAATTGGTTTTACCTCTGCTGCAAGGGCAAAATACATACTATAGGTCATTAAAATACTACTAAGACACTATGCCGGATAGGACTTGTGGATGGAAGCGGTGCGACGGTGCTCAAAATCACTAGCATTGCACTGGTGATGAATGACAGGCGCCGCCCCATGTCATGAAAATAAAAACGGGGATGTTAGATTAGCAAGTGGGTAAACAGACACAAAGGAGCCGTCCCCATATCCCTATAATCCTAAAAAAAGAAGCGCAAAGCACATCACCGCTTCACGCTCCTCCCCCTTTATTCCGACTCCCATATGGTCGGGAGTCTTACAGATTTCCCCCATTACTACTGATCACATCTTTATACCAATAGAATGATTTCTTTCTGCTTCTTTCCATTGTTCCGCTTCCATCGTCGTGTTTGTCGACATAGATGAAGCCGTATCTTTTGGAGTATTCTCCAGACGAGGCACTTACTAAGTCAATGCAGCCCCATGATGTATATCCAATGACATCTACACCATCTTCAACTGCTTCGCCCATTGCTTGAATATGGTCACGGAGATAATCAATACGATAATCGTCGTTGATGCTTCCATCTTCTTCAACTTTATCGTATGCGCCCAGTCCATTTTCAACGATCATCAGTGGTTTTTGATAACGGTCGTATAGCTCATTCAGTGCAATACGAAGGCCTGTCGGATCGATCTCCCAACCCCAGTCACTTGCATTAAGGAATGGATTTTTCACACCGCCGATTAGGTTGCCTTCTCCAATCTCTTCAGGTGTTTTCTCCTTTTTCTCTGTTCTCGACATATAGTAGCTAAAGGAAATGAAGTCAACTGTTCCTTCCTTGATTGTCTCTAGATCGCCTTCATGCATTTCAATTTTAATACCGTTTTCTTTGAAGTAACGATTAATGAATGTTGGATATTCTCCGCGAACCTGTACATCTCCACAGAAGAAATTAAAGATTCTTCCATCTTCCAAAGCATGCATAACGTTTTCTGGATTGGAATCGTATGAATAAGTCGGTGCGTAGATCAGCATGTTGCCAATCTGTGATCCAGGAATGATCTGATGTCCTAGTTTTACAGCAATCGCACTTGCGACAAATTGATGGTGCAGTCCTTGGAAGCTTTCCTGAAGACGTGATTCCTCACTGGTTGCTGAGAATCCCAGACCAAACAGTGGGAAGTGTGTAGCACCATTGATTTCGTTGAATGTCAGCCAATATTTCACTTTACCTTTGTAGCGGTTAAAAAGAACCGTTACATAACGCTCGAAGAATTCTACCAGTTTACGATTCTTCCATCCGCCATATTCTTTTATCAGATGCAATGGCGTTTCATAGTGGGCAATGGTCACCAATGGCTCGATTCCGTGTTTATGGAGTTCATCAAATACTCGATCGTAGAAAGCCAGGCCTTCTTCATTTGGTTCAACCTCATCACCATTAGGGAAAATACGGCTCCATGCAATGCTCATACGGAACACTTTGAAGCCCATTTCTGCAAACAAAGCAATATCTTCTTTATAACGGTGGTAAAAATCAATCGCCTCATGGTTTGGGTAAGTATATTTCTCTGTGTCCATTTCAAAGTCAAATCCCGGCTGTGAAAGAATCTTTAAACGAGTTTTTCCTCCAGGTAATACGTCTGCAAGGTTAAGCCCTTTGCCGCCTTCTAGTGATGCACCTTCTAATTGATTGGCAGCTGTCGCGCCGCCCCATAAAAAGTTTTCTGGAAAATTCATAGTAATTGCCTCCTAGTTTTTTATATTTAACATATTTAAAAGTGTGATCTGGTTTTAAACCACACTCTTTTTTAACGTTTTCGCCTCAAGTTTTAATAGAACATCATGATGTGTAACAGTGGCCATATTGGTTTTATCCACTTTTTCAAAAGATGCTGTATTTGTGATAATCACAGGTGTTACTGTATCAAATCCTTCTTGCTTGATGCCTTCAATGTTCACTTCTAATAATGGCTGGCCAGCGACTACTGTATCTCCCTGTTCAATCAAAGCTTCGAAATGTTTTCCTTCTAGCTTTACGGTATCAATTCCAACATGGATCAAGATTTCCGCACCTTCTTCAGATGTAATACCTATCGCATGTTTGGTTCTGAAAAGTGTTGTCACAACACCATTAACAGGCGAGACAATCTTGCCATCATGCGGTCTAATTGCAATTCCTTCACCCATTACTTCTGATGAGAAGGTTGGATCACTAACTTCAGAAAGTTTTACAACTTCTCCTTTGACCGGGCTTATTAACACGGAATCACCTTCTGCTACTAGTAGATCTGCTGCTGCATCGGTTTTTGTTTCTTCCTTGTTTTCTTCAGGAATATCTTCAAAACCTAATAGGTAGGAAATGATGGTTGCCGCAAAGAATGCAACGGCAAGACCGATTAATGCGTGTATGAATGTTGGTCCAATAAATGATGTAACTCCCGGTAAACCCGCGCTTCCTCCCAGGATATAAGCAGCCACTCCTGTGATTGCATAGTACAAGCCTCCGACAGCAGCACCCAATAGTGCACCAGCAAATGGCCTTTTTAGTCTTACGTTCACTCCATACATTGCAGGCTCTGTAATACCCATAAGTGCAGTGATGGAGACAGTTAATGATAGAGACTTAAACTTCTTGTTTTTTGATTTCAGGAACACAGCGAATGCTGCTCCTGCTTGCCCCATATTCGCCAGGAACATGGCAGGCATTAAATAATCGATACCTTTTACTGTCAGGTTGTTGATCATAATCGGCACTAAAGCATAATGCATACCAGTCATAATGATTAGCGAGAAAGTTCCGGCCAGTAAAACCATTGCAATGAATCCATACTCGCTAAATAAGAAGCTTAAACCACTAGATAAATAATCACCTAAAATAACACCCAGAGGCCCAACTGTCATTAATGTAACCGGTACAACGAACAAAATGGTTAGCGTTGGAACTACAATCAGCTTCAAAGAGTTATGAGTAAATTTATCTACAAACTTTTCAACATGTGAAGCAATCCAAATAGCCAGGATAATCGGAATAACGGTAGATGAATAAACGGCTGCTATGACTGGCAATCCAATGAAACTGATTGGTTCACCTGCACTAAATAAAGCTGTTAGCGTCGGATGCAAAATTGCTGCCGCAATAGTTGCGGCTATATAAGGATTACTTCCAAACTTACGAGCTGAACTGACAGCTAACAAGATTGGCAAGAAGTAGAATGCTCCATCACCAATGGCATTTAAAATGATATATGTCTGAGAGGCCGGATCAAGCCAGCCGAATGTCGACAGGATTGCCAGGATCCCTTTGATCATACCTGCTCCAGCAATGGCTGGAAGAATCGGAGTGAAAACACCTGAGATTACATCAAAGATTGCACTTATTACGTTTGTTCCACCTGACTTGCCTCCGTTGTTACTGTCTTCAGTTAAATTACTGTTTTTAATGATTTCCTTATACACTTTCGGTACATCATTTCCAATAATGATCTGGAACTGTGAACCGCTTATATTCGTGCCCATGACACCGTCCAAACTTTCTAACTCGCTGCGTTTTACCTTGCTATTATCCCGAAGGTTAAACCTGAGTCTGGTCATACAGTGGATTACACTTTGAACATTTTCTTCCCCGCCGACCAGCTCTAAAATTTTTATACCTAGCTCCTGATGGTTCATCACCATGCACCCCCAATTATTTTCAAAGCATTTTTGATAAAAGAAAAAACCTAAACTACGTGAAGACCAGACATAAATAGCCCGTCATTCTCGTAATTTAGGTTTTGCCTCATTGAGTAACAATCCTAAATGGAAAGAATATTTATCTTTTAACGACACGTTCGATATGGATCGTCAGGTAGAGTATCTCTTGTTCCGTTAGCTCATATCGATATTGCTTTTCTACAAACTTTTTGATCTTTAATGAGCATTGATATGCTTCAGGATACTTATTACTAATAACATTTAGAAGGTCGTCCTTCCCATCTTTATAATGCTCGCCTTTGACCAGCCGATGAGCAAAGAACTTCAGATGAGTGATAAAACGATGATAGTTCAATGAATTTTCATCAAACTCGATTTTGAAACTGTATTTCACAATCGTTAAAATGTCTTGAATCACCTTGGTCATATCAACCGTATTGGTCATGTCCTCATTTAACTGAGCATTAACCAGGTGGAGCGCGATAAAGCCTGCCTCATCTTCCGGTAAAATTACATTGAACTGGTCACAAATCATATTCAACGCTTCTAGTCCAATTTCGAATTCCTGTTTATAGAGGTTCTTTGTTTCCCAGAGTAATCCGTTTTTGATTGGAAGATTATTATGATAGCGCTCAATCGCAAAATGAATATGATCCGTAAGAGAGATGTAAATACTATCATTTAGCTTTTTACCAAGCTTTTGCTTAGCATATTGAATGATCTCTTCCGACAGCTCCATATACTCCATCGGGATATCCGCAATTAAGGTCTTAAACTTCTTTGTAAGATCCTGGTCTTCCGAAGTGAAAATCTTTTCTACTTTATCTTGATCGATGTCATCTCCAACCCGTTTATTAAAGGCAATCCCTCGCCCCATAACGATTACTTCCTGCTTATCCTTTGTAGAGACTATAACATTGTTGTTCAGTATTTTATTGACCTTCACTTCTTCCACCTCCGATAAGAAAAGCGTAAGCGCCTTGGTCAGGCCCGACAAGCGCTGGAGGGCCGACCAGGGAAGTCGTTCTTTGACTTCATTGGGCGGACCGAAGCGACTCGAGGGACTAGGCGCTGGAGCTAGACACTAATCTAAGTGAAAAATGTCTATACTTATTCAGTAACAAAAAAGGCAAAACCTTCCCCTGTTAAAAGGAATCGGTTTTGCCTGATTTAACAGTAACAATCCGTTCTGTATGCGCTTACCTACATAATACATTGTCATTTAATGATATGCAACTATTATTTTGATTTTCATTACTGAAGGAATTGTTATGTAAATAAAAAATGGTTTCCTCGTCTGGAAACCATTTTCGAGGGACCATATGGTGATACCGTTTCGTTTTTCTCTTTTACGTAAGGAAGCTAAACAATTACTATTCACTGTCTCAGTAGATGCAAAAAATTCTAATAGATAGAGGTGAGATTGATTGTTTTTTCTTCTAGAAATAATGACTTAAATAATATCTTGTATACCTAAAACAATGAAAGCCCTACCTCTCTTTCATCCTTACGGCTCCTAGTCCGTGCCAGTGTGAATCAGGATTGCAAAAATCAAGTGACTATTTTATCGAGTTATTTGATGAAACTTCAACCGTTCGTAAAGGAAATTTTAGTAATCAAAATGGATTAGATTGTAGAAAAAACAAAAGAGGTTAATGCTCTAATGGTGAGTTGGAGAAGTTGAATGTCTTTGAAAATTTTTAAAAAAACCTATAAAATCCAGGTTATTTTAAGGAGATGTATGAAAGAAACCTTAACAGAAACTTTTTATTTGATTTTCAGTAATTCCTTTAATTAATCCCAGTTCACTAATCAAAAATTTATGTGCGTTATCCAACATTGTTTTTTCGCTTGTATTAAGTGCTTTTTCTTTCTTCATACGCATTAAATCACGTACCACTTCAGTACATTCTTGTATTTTACCTGTTTTTATTTTTTCCGTATTCACTTTATACCTCTGTTTCCACGGCAGTAATCGATCTGATTCTCCATGCTGAAAAATGTTCATGATGTGTTTTAATGCAATTATGTCAGTAACAGGTCGTATATTTGAACTCAATATTTTACCCGCAGGAATCATGACTTGCATATTACCGATTAACATTTTTATGACATAATACTGTTGTTTTTCCCCTGAGATTTCCTTTTCTTCTATGGCTTTAATTATACCTACTCCGTGCATTGGATAAACAATGGTATCGTCAATTTGAAACAAATAATCCACCTCCATATATGGTAACCTTCTTAACCTTAACATATATATTATTTTTTATCAAATTTTTAATAATATCATAAATTTATTTTCAGTGTCAACTACTTTTTCTTTAAAATTAAAAAAAGTAAAAACAATAGGAATCGTGTCGAGAAGCGAAGGGACGTACCCTTTGCTTCTGGACACTTCAACCGTCCCCAGGCCCCTAACCTAATTAAGATTTACTTTTCCTGGGTGACCGGAACGGTTCCTCTATCCCTCATCTTTTCCCATGCAAATGTAGATAGTTCACTAGCCCATAAACCGTATGTAAGCTTTGATGGATGTACTCCATCACTGAAAAAATCCTCTGCTTTCAGGTTCATTCTTGTTCGCCAATCTTTTAGCCGGATTTTCTTATCATTGTAATGGACTCCATTGAACTTTGAGGCGGTAGTCAACAGTTCATTCCCCAATATATCCACCAAATTCCCGATGAAGACTTTGATTAAAAATGGAAATGCCGGAAAGTCTTTGATCGGCGGCATATTGGCAAACACGATGGGCACATCCTCAAATTTTGATCTCAAATCTGTAACTAGGTACTCTGATTGCTTTTGCCAGGCCCATGGATTATTAAGAGTAAAGGCATCATTGGCCCCAAGGCCGATCACTATCAAATCCACTTTGTTGTCAGGAATCACCGGAACAATATTTTCTCTAATCTTTTTTAGAGTAAAGCCGCTTTTTGCATACACTTCCCAATGGACCGTCGCATTCGTTTTTTCTGCTAATTCCTTAGCAAAAACACCCGCGAATCCTTCCTCATGATGATTAACCCCCACACCGGCAATCGAGCTCTCCCCCAGAAATATAACTCGAAACTCTTGATCACCATCAAGTTTTACCATGCCTGTATTTCCTTCCGCTTCCGGTAACCGGGGCGTACTTGCTCTGACCCTCTTTCCTTGAAAATATAAAAATGGCAAGAAAGGAACAATGATCATACTGCCGAAAAAATATAATAATCTCATATTTCCTTAACGATCCTTTCACTTGGTTTATAGGGAAACAGGGACGGTTCTCCTGTACCCTTAAATTACCCTAAAGCCCGGTGGTTCAGTAGTTATCATTACCCGTGCTGGATATCCATATATATAGTGTAAAAGCTAACGGGAGTAGAAATCATTGGACAAACAAAATAGCAGGTTTCGGTGGGTTGTATTTGTTTCCGTATTGTTAACTTACTTATTAATGTCGAGCCAACGAACAGCTCCGGGATTGATTACTGAGCAGGTGATGGAGGATTTTCATGTAACAGCGACAACGATTGGGTTATTAACGAGTATGCAATTCTTTGTTTATACTAGTTTGCAAATTCCTATGGGGATTTTGGCTGATCGGTATGGGCCTAATTTTTTTCTGATTATAGGTGCAATCGTTACTGGGTTAGGCACGATCATTTATAGTCTTGGGACCCATGAGTTTGTCTTGTTTTTTGCCAGAATACTTACGGGAGTTGGAGATGCGACTATTTGGGTCAATTTGGTATTAATTTTAAGCCAATGGTTTAAAGTAAAGGAATTTGTTCGATTAATTGGTTTCGCGGGAATGACGGGAAGTCTTGGATTCCTCCTGGCGACAGTTCCTTTCTCCGCTTGGATTGACTTACTCGGCTGGAGAGCTGCATTTTTTTCTGCGGGTATAGCTTTATGTTTAACCGGAATTCTTCTTTATATTGTATTGGTAAAGAAACCAAGACAACTCTTTCATAATGAATCGGTAACTGTAAAAGAAGAAATTCAACGTCAAAACATTTCGATGTTACTGAAAAGAATAGTTATGAATCGGCAGGCATGGGCTTTATTCTTCTGTCATTTTGGGGTTGTTGGCGGCTATGTGGGCTTTATTAGTTCATGGGCAGTACCCTATGGGATGAACATGTATGAAATGACTCGATCAGATGCCAGTCAACTAGTAATGGTCGGTCTTATAGGGGCACTTATAGGGGCTCCGCTAACCAGTTGGATTTCAAGTCGGCTTGGAACCATTAAGCGTCCTTATGTAATGGTTCATTTTATTATTTTAACAAGCTGGTCTGCTTTCCTTTTATTTAAAGGGAACCCTCCTCTTTTCATGCTCATTATGCTTTTCTTTATCATCGGCTATGGATTTGGAGCAAGTGCCTTAACTTTTGCCGTCGTTCGTCAATCCTTTCCTATTAGGGAATCTGGCCTTGTATCTGGTTTTGCGAATACCGGTGGCTTTCTAAGTGCTGTTTTATTGCCAGGATTTTTCGGAAAAGTATTGGATCATTTTCATTCTGTTTCAGGCAGTATGACTGAAGGATATTTTTATGGCTTCATCATTCCAGTCATCTTTTCTCTAATTGGCTTGTTTGGAGTGAGTACGATTAAGGAAATGCGCCAGCCTGAATCGGTAGAACCAGAATTATCCCGTCTAAAATGAGGAGATGCATACTTTTTTCCAAATTTTAAGGACATGGCCACCTGGACATGTCCTTGCTTATTCACTTCAAAATAGCTAATAGCGTCTCCTTAAAACTATCATAAACATCTGACCAAAGAACGGGATCCTCTGCATACCTTTTTCTTAAAGAACCAAAGGCTTCTTTTTGTTTCTCTGCAAAGGAAGGATCCTCTTTTGGTGGCAATGCAGCACGAACTTCATCTACGATTTGCTGAGCTTTGGGTGCCCGAGGTCCCCACTTTCCAAGTAGATTTCCTTGATTATCAAAGATTAAAACCATTGGAATGGCACGTCCACCGTTCGTTAAGTGACGATCAATCAAATCTGTATCTGCATCTCGTAAGGCGACGCGCATTTCAATATCCGCTGCCTCCGCTAATTTGCGAATAACAGGATTGATCATCATGGCATCTCCACACCAATCTTCGGTAATCGTTAGGAAATGAAGTTGATATTGTTTTAACTCTTCAGCAAATCCATCTGCTGGGAGATGAAATTGTTCATAAACTGCAAAACTTTCCTCTTTTAACGTGCCCATTTCATTCATATAAGTTTGAATTGATTTTCCCTCTTCAAAATACCCTTGTTCTGTTTTCATCTATATTCCTCCCTAATTTCTATGCAAAATCCATAAGGTAATATTACGCAGGCATCCTGACGATAACCCCTTCTTTCACCTTATCCGGACTATCTAATGATATTTAATTCTATCTAGTCAAAGCATTAATCTTATTTTATAACGTTTTTCTAAATGAATAGCACCATTTATCATAATCTAATTTCTCTTCATAAAAACGATGAGCTTTGTCTCGCTGAATTCCTGATTCTAATGCCACATATTCAGCTCCATTTTCTTTTGCCCAATTATGTATATAACTTAATAATTTCTCTCCGAATCCGAATGAGCGGTAAGCAGTATCCGTTACCAGATCATAGATAAAAACGTGTCGTTTATTATAGAAGTTAACTCTCCAGCTTAAACCAGCTAAAGATACAATCTGATTATCTTTATATAAAGCATACAAAGAATACCCATCTTTCCTCATTTCTTCTAGTAACTCCAGGTATGTCTTTTGAGTCAGCTCAGTACGTAACTGATTCATAATCGTAAAGGCTTCTAACCATTGTTCTTTATCCGTTAATTCTTGTATTGTTTCTGCCGTAGAATCCACATTTACACCCCAAAAAAGATTTTATTAAAATTTAAACTCCTGAATCCTTCTTTGATCAACGCCCTCGGAAGTCGAACCTAAAAATACCCCCCTCAAGGATCGAAGGACTCGTATAATTCTAAGAAAGTCCTAAATGAAACTATCTTACTACCGTTAAAACTGTATGCTCAACATTGTTGCTATCCCCTAACTTTTGTAACTGAGGAACAACGAATTCGGGTACTATTTTGTATTTATCAAGTTCATTGATCTCAATCCATTTGTGAATATAACCGTCTTCCATTCCTTTAAACTCATCTTTATGGTCAACTAATTTATGATGTACAGGAATTTCCACAAGGTAATGCATACCTAATTCCTGAATTTTTTTATTCTCTGCCTCTAAAAAATATTCCACTACCCAGCAAAGTTTCATATGGTCTACTTGTAAGCTAAACTCTTCCATTAACTCTCTTTTTAATGTCTCCTCCGTCGATTCAAAATGCTCAACCCTTCCTCCTGGTAAAAACCATTTTTCACTATTAACTGGCCTTTGAAATAAGACCTTTCCATTATGTTTGATAATGGCAGCAGATCTCAAATGAAAGCTTCTATCATTATCTATTGAGAATTTGATCATCATTTTGGTTCCACCCTTTAGCTTCTATATATAATGCCGCCTTACTTTTAACTTTAAAGAGAATCCCAAAAACACTATTCTTTAAAGTCTTTCACTAATCTGCACTTCAGTAAAATAACAAAAATGTCACCGTTGATGGGTGACACTTAGCCCTAAGATCTTCTCTTTTTAACGGGTATAAATAAATCAACTTTGCATTTCCCTTCAGGATCTTCGGAAGGGTTATTCATATTGAATTCCAGGTTATATCTTTGGTAATCGGCTGCATAGTCGCTATTTGGCAGCCATTCGCCAAATATGTATTGATAAGCAAAATTTAGCTTTTCAGGTTTTTCATAAAAGGAGTACAAGGCGTAATGCCCGCCTTCCAACTTCCTGAATTTCATCTCTTTATGATTTTCTTTTTCAAATCCCTCAGGTAATGTAACGCAGGCATCGTGACGGCAATCCTTGCTTTCCACTTGCTCCGGATTATCTAATGATATACCGATAAATGACTGTTGGGGAGGGTATAGTCCATTGCTAATCGCCCAATTGATCAGCTTTCCCCAGTGCTCTTGGGGCTCAAAGTAACTCCCCGTTCGTCTGATATACGCTATTTCCGTTTCAGGTAAGTTCTTTATTAAGATATTCATTTTTACTACCCCTCGTATGGAAAGATTAGGTCGCTAAACATTTCAACAAACCAGCAATGGTTTTGCTGTCCCCAAAAATGACTTTTCCTTATTTGTCCTGAGCACCATAATCCCCTCACTCATTATTCATAAAGTTCTGTCTCTCTAAGTACTTCAGCACTGTTTGAGAAAATTCCTGATGCGATTCCTTCGTATACTTAGCTATCGTATAAATCTGAGCAAGATTTTTCAATCCTAATTCTTCTGTCATTTCTTTAAGTTTTGGGACGGCCATGTAGCGGTTCCATCCTTTTTCGTTTCGCTCTTTATAAATTTCCAGAATATCTTCATCCGAATAATCACGATACTGATCATAGTGAACAAGTCCATACATTGGCAGCCGGTCACGCGGGGCAGGGTTTTCTGCTGGATAACCTAACGAAAAGCCTACAACGGGTACGACATTGGGTGGTAAGTTCAGCAGTTCACCAATTTGATCACAATTCGCAAGCGTAGAGCCCATATAGCAAATGCCAAGTCCCTCATTTTCAGCTGCTAAAGCACAGTTTTGTGATGCCAAGGTTGCATCAATGGCCCCGATCATAAAGCTCATATAGTTATCAAAATGGACAGGTGCATCGTTGAGTTCAAGCCATTTTCTCATTCTATTAAAATCAGCACAAAATGTTAAAAGGATCGGCGCATCCACAACCATCGATTGCTCCATATGAGCAGTGTATAATTTTTTCTTAAGTTCCTTATCTTTCGTGACGATGATCGAATACGTTTGCATATTACCACTTGATGAGGCACGAATACCTGCCTCTAAAATTTTCTCGAGCAAATCTTGACTAACTTCCCTATCTTCATATTCTCGGATCGATCGGTGCCCGTGGATCACATCATTAAATTCCAAAACAATCACTCCTAATTATCGATTATGGACAAAGGTCGATTCCGTCCGTCCCAGCGTTTCGATCTTTGTTTCTATTTTTCTATTTCAACTAAATATTGTTTTAATCGCTCTTTTGTTTCAGAGGAAAGTGGCGCAGATTTTCTAGTGTGCTCGTCCATTTGCACGATAACGGTTTCTGCCACTGCAGCAAGCTTTCCTTTTTGATAGATTCCTTGGAATAAAGCAAAGGAACTGTTGCCAACTCTTGTAATGGCACTGCCAATCTCAACTGTTCCAGGCCACCGTATTTCGGAAAGCAAGTCCAGATTTAGACTCGCTATGACAAACGAGGCGTTTTCAGCATGCAGCGGCTCCTTTGCATAGAGAAGCTCAGTCCTTCCCGTTTCCAAGAACGTTGAAAATAGTGCGTTATTTACATGTCCCTGTCGATCCGTATCTGCATACCTGATCTTGTCATATGCCTTTAAAGGAAAATCTTCATATTCCGGTCTCATCTGCATCACCAACATTCCTCCTGTATCTATGCTTCTAGATTCATATCCTGCTAGATACATTCTTCAACACCTTAAACAATAAATCCTTCTTCATCATACCTGCTCTTCTTTAGAACCCATTAAAAAGAATCCACCTTGATTCCTATAAAAACGTATATACAAGTTTCACAAATTTCTATTTTCTATAAACTAAACTGTAGATTTATTGTTATTGGGGAGTGAAAAAAATGAATGATGAACTTCAAGGCTTGTTTAATGATTTAATCCAACTCGAGCATGTTTCTTCAACTTTATATCTTGCGATGTCTGCTTCTATGGCTAAACAGAATTATACAGGCATAGCCCATTGGTTAAGGTTGCAATCAGAGGAAGAGAGAACCCACATGCTCACTTTAATTGATTTTGTCGTGGATCGGGATGGTACTGTCCAAATAAATAGCATCCCTGCACAACCAAGTGACTTTGGCACTCCATTAGAGACCTTTCAAAAAGTATTAAGCCATGAACAGTTTGTTACGAATACTTACCGTCAAGCCTATAACTATGTGAATTCAATCGACCCTCAGGCCGCTTTGATCATCCAGGACTTTTTAAGGGAGCAAATAGATGAAGAAGCACAAGCCAAAACCATCATTGATCGTCTTAAACTTGCTGGAAATAACCCTTCCGCTCTTTTACTTATAGATCAAGAATTAGGTGCAAGAACAAATGCCGCAACTCCTCCAGCAGCTGGTTGAATCGGTGACATTCAGTTGGCCGAAGATCATGGTTCAATTTAAAAGGCAATGGGACGGAAATAAGAACCGTCCCTTTGTCCCGAAATAAAAAAAGACAAGCTTTGTCGCTCATCTCAAAAGTTAGAATCCCCTATTAAGTTTCATATTCAAAGAATGTAAAATCAGCCTCTAATCTCGCCGGATGTTCTTTCATCCCTCTTAATCAAACGTTTGATTAAATGCATACCAACCCTAGAGGGGCATGGGTTCTTTGAAAAAAATCAGCGAAGATTGAGACGATCGACCCGCATCGGCCTCCCTCTCCTCCACCTCCCCCATCTGAATGGCCGATGTCCAATGACAGAGTGGGACATGAGAACCATTGTCCCCATGTCCCCCATGCTTTTTAATCCCTACATATTTTTGCTCGCCTGAAGAAGTTTGGATTCTCCTGTACGTTCCCATTCTTCTACAGTTTCATATGCTTTTTCAGGAGTATACCCTTTCCCTACAAGGACTCCCATTAGAATAAACTCTTGAAGAATATGCGTTGCATTGATTCCTCTTTTAACGTCCTCTAATCCTTCTTGCACTAAAAATTCCGTGTGCTGTACCCATTCATCTGGAGTTTTGCCAAAAACAATGGTATTTCCATTGCCGTTTGCTCCGCCTTCACTCGCCATGGCGTCGGCTTTGGTCACATGGACAGTCCCGGATGGATGGTTAGGAGGAGCATAGATGGAGTAAAGCTTTAATGGAGTATTACCGGTATTGGTCACATTATGCCAAGTCCCTGCTGGAATCATGATCGCAGAATCGTCAACGACCGGACTTTGAAAGGTTAGGTTCTCTTTAGTCTGGCCCATCTGAACCATCCCCTGCCCTTGTTCGATCCGTAAAAATTGATCAACAGCAGGATGCATTTCCAAGCCGATATCATCTCCAACATCAATACTCATTAAAGTGACCTGCAAATGTGATCCAGTCCATAACGCAGTACGATACGTGTTGTTTTGCTTTGTTGCTTCATTGATATTAACCACATATGGATTTGGTCCATAATCCGCTAAAGGAATCATTCCATTACCGTTAGGATAGCGAAAAGCATGAAAGCCGTTCATATGTTGCACCCCATAAGGATAAGCCCACTGAACAGACTGTCTTCCATTGTGATACATCGGTCCATTACCATAATAAGAGTATTGATTTGAATACCCATGTGGAACAAAGTACATTTTTGTCATTCCCTTCCCAGTTCATCAAAATATCCTATGCAATTATTTTGGGAATGTACTTAGAGACAAAGGGAGACACAGTTTCATTTTTACCCAATGTTAGCTTCCCCCTCACCTCCCAAAAACCGCAAATTTGGAAAAGAAAACGTCTTCCTCCCTCTCTATAATCTGGTTAGGGGGAGATGAAATTGACTTTTAATAAAAAAATGGATTCATATCGTGTCTATATATATACACGTTTTTGGTCGCAGTTCTTTTTTACATTTATCTTTACGGTTAACCTGCTGTATCATGTGAAGGTCGTGGGTCTTGATCCGTTGCAGCTGGTCCTGGTCGGGATTGTTCTGGAGGCGGTTGTGTTCCTGTTTGAAATTCCCACTGGGTTTGTCGCGGATTTGAAAAGTCGCAGGCTTTCTATTATTTTCGGGTACTTTTTGATTGGGGCGGGTTTCCTCATCGAGGGCAGTTTTCCGTATTTCATCGCCGTTTTAGTGTCTCAGGTTCTCTGGGGAATTGGCTACACATTTACCAGCGGTGCGCATCAAGCGTGGATTGCGAATGAGATCGGAGAAGAGTGTGCTTCCCAGGCGTTTGTGAATGGAGCTAAGGCTGGCAAGCTTGGAGAAGTAATCGCGATTCCTTTAAGTATCCTGATTGGTTACTATTTCATGATCAATCTGCCCATCATCATTGGCGGATTATCCATGGTCGGCTTGGCAGTTTTCCTGCTCCTTTTTATGAAAGAAGAGAATTTCAAACCTATCCAACCTGAAAATACTTCCACTTGGAAGACGCTGAAAAGTAATATGAGCCAGATGATCCATTACACAAAGGCCAGTTATCTGATGCGGATTCTTTTCCTTATTGCCTTGTTTTTCGGGTTATATAGCGAAGGCTTTGACAGGCTATGGATTTCTCACTTTCTTGAAGAAACTCAACTTGCCTACATGACAGAAGGAAATTTGGTCATCCTGATTGGCAGCATTAATTTCGTCGTGATGCTCCTTTCATTTATAGGCCTTCATTTTATCAGCCGGAGTTCTCTCCATCATCAATTGAACACCATCTATATATCCTTGCTGATTGGATGTGTTCTGATTATCACGTCGCTGACCGGCTTTGCTCTTTCAACAAGTATCATCGGTTTGTTGTGCTTTTACCTGATCATCCAAGGAACAAGGTCTGTCATGGCACCGCTTGAAGATACATGGCTGAATAAAATCATTCCTGATTCCTCGACTCGCGCAACGTTCTTTTCGGTGAAAGGCCAGGTTGATGCAATTGGCCAGATTAGCGGTGGACCGGCTATTGGATTGATTGCCGCAAACTTTTCTATTAAAATCGCAATGATTGCAAGTGCCACTCTTTTAACGCCAGTCATCTATTTCTATGGATTGGCTATTAAAAAATCTCGAGGGTGATAGAGTCACTCTCGAGATTTTTCTTTGATTGGGATATGAATTTCCATATAGACTTTTTTATAATCCCAGTAATGGCAATGCTCATCATAATATTCAAAATCGAAGCCCTCTTCATCCACTTCATAAGATGAGTGCGGAAACCAATCCTCCAGTATGTATCTCCACGTCCCTTTGATCGCTTTTGCGAATTGACCAACCTCAACCAAAGGCGTCCGAAATATCGCATAGACAGCCTCGGGGATTTGTATAGCGGTTAATCCGTCCGGTAAGCATTCATAATCTACAGCATTCTGAAAAGGTTTGGTACCCTCGCTAAGGGGAGTATACAAAAAAGGGATTCTGCAAGATGGCTGCCTAATCCCTGTTGTCCACGATTAAACTGTACTAGTAAATCCCATTTAATCCGTAGTGCATCCAGCGTAAGCAAGAGTAATTTCTGAATTTACTAAAAAATACTCACCACATTCATCCGATAGTAATCTCCAGCTTACAAAACCTCCCAGAATATCCGTCACACAGTCCAGTGTACATGGAGCAGGATTGCAAGTATATGCAATAATATCATCTACTGGAGTTTGCCTACTGCAGCACCCTCTAGCTGGTAGTTGGTCACCGAAAAAAGCAGGTTCTGTAGCAACAAGTGGTGCATTGACTAACAAAGTGCTACTTCCACACACTCTTACAGCATATCCAGCTACAACCTCACACTCCAACGGTACTCCCTCTACGCAAGTTGGAACACTGGCAGTAGCAAGCAATGGCTCTTTATAGCATCTAATATCGGACAAGTCGAATTGGAAGCCAAACCCTTCCGGAAAATTATTAGTATCTGCATTAAACCCCTGTGGAATCTCAATTCTACAGCAAAAGTCAACGGTAACTGGACAGGAAACTTCACCTTCCTGCAGTACACCTATAGAATTACCATTCTCCCTCAAACTCTCATACTGCTTTTTGCTGATTTCTCTTTGACTGTTAAAATAAGTGATCATTGTATCGGCATTACTCACTTTTCATATCCCCTCTCTTACATTCATAACAACTGCGCAGTTGTTATATCAGCTTATGAGAATTAAGGAAAATTGCTTGTACTGATGCACAGCAGGTTAAAAAATGAGTATAAGTCCTATGATAACCAAGGCGTGGTTGTTGGAAGAAACAGAGGGACAGGTGGACCGTTCCATTGCCTCCGGATTCTAAATAATGAATTAAAAATACCTATATGATTAGAAACAATTGGAATGGTTGCCGCCAATTATTCTATTAAAATTGCCATAATCGCAAGTGCCCTTCTTTTAACACCTGTGATCTATTTCTATCAATTGGCCATCAAAAAATCTCGAGGGTGATTTCACTCTCGAGATTTTTCTTTGATCGGGATATGAATTCCCATGTAGATTTTTTTATAATCCCAATAATGGCAATGCTCGTCATAAAATTCAAAGTCGAAGCCCTCTTCATCCACTTCATAGGATGAGTGCGGAAACCAATCCTCCAGTATGTATCTCCACGTCCCTTTGATCGCCGTTGCAAATTGGCCAACCTCAACCAAAGGCGTACGGAATATGGCATAAGTAGCCTCGGGGATTCGTGTAGCGGTTACTCCATCCGGTAAGCTCATTTCACCGTCATAATCTACAGCAAATAAATAACGACACCCTTCTTCCAGGCTTCGGCTTAAATTGATGCAATACTCTCCATGCTTTTTCGGCGACAACTCTTTGTACAAGTATGTTTCAATCGAACCATCTGTCAAACCTTCCTGCTCCCAGAAGGCTGGCACATTTCTGTCAGAAGGGAAATTCTCAATACTGAAGATTTTTCCGCCGACATTAAAAGCGCTTCGCCGGACAATCTGCGGCTGCAGGACAATGCCACCCGTGTTCTTTTCATGAAGGCTCATCAGATCCAGCTTTTGCGGCAGTGATGTTGGACAATGCTCCTTATAAAGACTCGGCGGACTTCCAAAACACTTCTTGAACGCTTTCGTGAAGCCCGAATGAGTTTCAAACCCATAATCCATCGCAATTTCGATGATCTTTTTCCCATTCACTAATTCATACAGCGCAAACTGGAGCTTCCTTTTTACCACATAATCCATCAATGTATAACCCGTCTGCTTATGAAAAATCCGCGAAAAATGATAAGGAGAATACCCAACCATTCTCGCCAGCTCTTCAGCACTAAGCTCCTCTTTAATATGATCCTCTATATAATCAATGACACGTTGAAGTAAAAGTAACTGTTGAATCATCCTCACCACTTTACGGGTAATCTCTCCCCTCCAATTTTACAAGACTTTTGGGGTACGTGGAATAATGAAACGCCAAAACCGCCTCCGTATCTCTAAAATGTGACACACTGCCACATTCGACATTGACATGTGACACGGTGTCATATATTATAAAACTATAATATGACACCGTGTCATATCTCTAAACTGAGGTGATCACTATTCCAAAGCAAACGTTTTTTAATTTGTCAGAGCAAAAACGGAAAAAGCTGCTGGAATCAGCAGAAATTGAGTTCGCAAGAGCTCCTTTATTTGAAGCTTCGATAGCAAATATCATTAAAACGGCTGGTATATCTCGAGGTAGCTTTTATCAATATTTCGAGGACAAAGATGATTTATATTTCTATTTATTAGAAGATAAATTAAAAAAGGGCAAAATCTATTTCAGCGCCTTACTGGCAAAGCATCAGGGGGATGTAATCGAAGCTTTGATTGAACTCCAAAATTACTTTTTACTTGCCCTATCAGATGAGGAAGAGAAGCAATTTTTAAAAAATGCCCTGCTTTTCACAACACATAGGGTAGAGAGCTCCTTTACAAGTATTTGGGATACCTATTTGGATAACCAGGAATTCAAGAAGGTTGGGGAATTGATTAATAGAGACTACCTGAATTCAACAGCCGAAAAAGAGCTGTTACATATCTTTAAAATGGTCTCTGCACTGGCCTTTAACAACCTTATTGAAAAAACAGTAAAGGGCTTATCTGATGATGAGGCAATGGAATCCTTTAAACTTAGTATGAGTTTGCTAAAACAAGGTATATACAAGAAAAACGACTGATCAGTACGGAGGTGTAGGTTAATGACTGTAATGATATATGGATTGGGATGCAGGTCTACCAAGAAAGCAAGAAAATGGATGGTAAACAACCAGATTCCTTTCGTGGAAAGGGATATGATCGAGGAGCCTTTAACGGTTCATGAGCTTCAGGAACTATTACAATTGACCACTGATGGTACCGATGACATTCTCTCTAAAAGGTCCCTTCCTTATAGAACCATGAATATAGATTTTGATAACCTTTCTTTGCTTGAATTACTGGAAATGATCCATCAACACCCCCGGTTACTGAAGAGTCCTCTAATCGTGGAAAACAAGAAGCTTCAAGTTGGTTATAACGAGGAGGAAATCCGGCAATTCCTTCCGAGAAAGGTTCGTAAGTTTCAGTGGCTGCAATGGAAAATGGAACACTTACAACCTATAGAGAGTTAACTTTTTCGGAAGTTTTTTATCAGAAATGGTGGCCTCCCCTCTGTTAGAGTCCCTCCTTAATTGATGGCTGTGATGGTGGCGAGATAAACTATAACCACAAGGAGTAGTCCCTAAATGGAAGAATTGACTCAGCAGTATAGAATCAATCCGAAAGAAATGAGAAACGACCTAAAAAGGTTTTCATTGATTTATAAATTTGCTCTGGATGAAATGAATACAAAGATCAATATTTTAAAAGAGGAATTTATTCATATACACGATTACAATCCAATTGAACATTGTAATTCAAGGCTAAAGTCTCCCGAGAGTATCATAAAAAAAGTGATCAGGAAGAACCTTAGCATTTCAATAGAATCCATCAGGGATAACATTAAAGACATCGCCGGAATCCGAATCATTTGTCCATTTATCACCGATGTTTATAAAATAAGCCAGATGATTGAAAAGCAAAGAGATATAGAATTGGTTGAACGGAAGGATTACATTAGTAATCCAAAACCCAACGGTTATCAGAGTCTCCATCTTATTATCAAAATCCCGGTTTTTATGTCTGACCGAGTAGAGATGGTATTTGTGGAACTGCAGATTCGAACCATCGCCATGGATTTTTGGGCCAGCCTGGAACATAAAATATACTATAAATATGAAAAGGAAATACCTGAACGGATCAAAAAGGATTTGAAGGACGCAGCCATTTCAGCTGCTGAATTGGATATGAAAATGGAGAGGATCAATAACGAAGTGGCAGATTTGAAAGTGAAGGAAAATACGGGAGAAGACTTTCTTATTTTCAATGAAACGAATAATTTCCAGTCATTCCTTAATGGCTTTTTTGTGGATGCTCCCAAAGAGGTAAAAAAGAAGTGAGACAACAACAGAATCCTACCAGCCAAACCCATTAAATTAAGGAGGATAGCAACATTGCTATCCTCCTTCTTCTACATATTTTTAATTACCACCAATGTTCACGTTTATTTACTTTTGAAAAAATAGGAATGAAGGATCAGTGCGACGAGGTATTCTGGTTTTTCTTCTTGTACTTCTAATACTTGTACATTGCTGATGATATGGTTCCGTTTCATTGTGCCAAGCAGCACTTTGTCTTGGGTTAGTGAAATGGCTGATGTAATTGTCATTGCTGAGGACAAAATCGTAGTGTCAACGAAGCTAAACTTAATCTCTTCATTTAGCATCAGTGCGTTTTTTAGATTTATTTGTGTTTGGGCTTTACCGATGAGATTTCCATTTTTATAGATTTTCCATTGATCCTGTTGGGTGAACCATTTTTCTCGATACCATCGTACATCATATAAATCATTGTCAATTTTAATTTCTAATGAAAGGTACCAGTTAAAACCGAGAAGATCACCAAAAATATAATTCCATTTCTGCTGAAAGTAACGTTTTATGTATCCTCTTTGAGCTTTCCCTTTAAAAAGAGGTTTCTGAATGGGTAATGATTTTTGAATGTTGTAAAATGACCAGCCTTCGATATTTTTCGGCTGATAAGCACGCTCTTTTTCTGCGAACTTTTTACTGATCAGATAAATTGCAAGTGAACCTAATGGAAGCAGCAGAATTATCGCAAACATCAAAGGCTCGAATGCACCAAACACGATATATCGAGCAAGTGTTGTCAGCAATAATAGTACAAAGAGAAATAATAGTTCAATCACCAAAGTCACCTCTAATGATTTACGATACATTCTTACAAAAGTTTCAACTTTATAGGACACAGGCGGTTCTGCCCCAAATTAACAACACTTTTTTACAGTTTACGAGACTCCTGAACCACCCTATGTCTCGATACTGGCCAATCGCACCCTTATACGGTCTTTCCCCTTCTCATAAGGGTACATTTACGAGCTAATCGTACCCTTATGCGGCCTTTTTCCTTCTCATAAGGGTACATTTTCGGGCTAATCGTACCCTTATGTCGCCTTTCTCCTTCTCATAAGGGTACATTTTCGGGCTAATCGTACCCTTATGTCGCCTTTCTCCTTCTCATAAGGGTACATTTTCGGGCTAATCGTACCCTTATGTGGTCTTTCTCCTTCTCATAAGGGTACATTTTCGGGCTAATCGTACCCTTATGTCGCCTTTCTCCTTCTCATAAGGGTACATTTACGAACCAATTGTAATCTTACTTTTCATCACACTCCTACATCAAAAAAAGGCCCTCCCCATCAATAACGACAAGGAAAGCCTTCTATCTCTTCTATAAAATTTAGCTGTAAGTTATCTAACCAATCCATCCCCAACCATAACATACTTACGAGTAGTCAACGCTGGCAGCCCCATTGGTCCTCTGGCATGAAGTTTCTGTGTAGAAATACCAATCTCTGCACCAAATCCTAACGCTCCGCCATCTGTGAATCTAGTGGATGCGTTATGGTATACAGCGGCTGCATCAACAAGCTGCAGGAACTTTTTAGCGTTCTCAGCATTTTCAGTAATAATAGCTTCTGAGTGTTTTGTACCGTACTGGTCAATGTGGTCGATGGCTTCATCGATATCGTTAACAACCTTAACAGCGATGTCTAGGCTCAGGTATTCGTCTGCCCAGTCGGTTTCAGTTGCTGGTACCACGTTTGGCAGTGAAGCGGCTGCCAACTCATCACCATGTACAGTAATCCCATTCTTCTGGAATGCGGCCGCAAGCTTCTCTTTGTTTTCCTCGAGCCATGCTTTATGGACAACAAGTGTCTCTGCTGCGTTGCAAACTGCTGGGCGGTCTGTTTTGGCATTGATCATGATGTTCAATGCTTTTTCGGTGTCAGCTTCCTCGTCCACATACAGGTGGCAGTTGCCTACTCCGGTTTCAAGCACTGGTACCGTTGCGTTTTCAACGACGGCTTTGATCAATGCTCCGCCTCCGCGTGGAATCAGGACATCGATGTGCTCTTTCATCGTGAACAGCTGCTGCGTGGCTTTGCGGTCTGCTGTTGCGATGAACTGGATGGCTTCTTTTGGCACCTTTGTCTTTTCGAGTGCTTGGTGCATGATGTCGACGATGGCTTTGTTGGAGGACAGTGCGGAGGAGCCGCCTTTTAAGATGATCGCGTTTCCTGATTTTAGAGCCAGGCCTGCTGCATCGACGGTTACGTTCGGGCGTGCTTCGTAAATCATGCCAATAACGCCTAGCGGTACGCGTATTTCTTTTACATTAAGGCCATTCTCAAGCGTCCAGTCTGAAAGGACGTCCCCGACTGGATCAGCATGCTCAGCAACCTGGCGCAGTCCTTCCGCAAAGTCGAAGATTCGCTCGCGTGAGAGTGCCAGGCGATCCATGAATGCGTCCTCGAAGCCTTTTTCCTTTCCGTTCAATAGGTCCTTTTCGTTCTCCGCTAAAATGGCTTCATAATTGCTTTCTAAAGCGTCAGCTAAAACAAGCAGTGCCTCATTCTTTTCCTCCGTGGAAAGAATGCTTAGCTTTTTCGCTGCCTTTTTCGCTGCAATCGCTTGTTCCTCTACTGTCGTTGTTTGAGTCATTGTCAATGTCATCAAAACGCCTCCTGTATATTTTTAGACTGATACCGGCATTGCAAAATCACGTGAACAGACAAATGTATCCTGTTCGATTGCTTCTTTTGTTTCACATTCTTCTTCATTAAGTGTCTCTTCCAATTTTCCGCTAGAATAATTGATTCGGCCAAGGCCGATTTCTTCTCCGTTTTCATCCATCACTCGGACAACCGCCCCCTCTCCGAACCTTCCTTTTACCTGAAGGATGTCTGATGGGAGGATATTTTTCCGATTCTCGATAACCGCA
Source organism: Mesobacillus sp. QJM3NY_10 (assembly GCF_056173465.1). Lineage (NCBI taxonomy): Bacteria > Bacillati > Bacillota > Bacilli > Caryophanales > Bacillaceae > Mesobacillus > Mesobacillus sp. QJM3NY_10. The sequence continues at coordinate 557,051 of NZ_CM149675.1, read as the reverse complement.
GCCTTTGATTCTGGACTGATGATTACTTCGCCCTCAGGTCCGGAATGGAACGCGATCCATTGCTGGTTGTTGTCGAGGTTGAAGCCTTCGGGATCCTGGTTGAAATACGTCCCTTTTGCACTTCCGCTCACTGCTTTTACCAGGATATCCTTGCTGTCGGCCTTTCCTAAAAACGAATCGATACCGGATGCCATCGCAATTTTTACAGCGGAGATTTTCGACTTCATCCCGCCTGTACCGACCGCGCTTCCGGAACCGCCTGCTGCTGCTTCGATTTCAGGAGTAATTTCATGGACCTTATCAAGCAACTTAGCATCTGGATTGTTGTTCGGGTTTGCATCATACAAGCCGTCGATATCGGAAAGAATGATCAGCTGGTCTGCCTCGATCAACGCGGCAACCTTCGCTGACAATGTGTCATTGTCGCCAAAACGCAGACGGTCAACCGTGACCGTGTCATTTTCATTGATGATCGGAATGATCCCTCTCTCCAACAAAACGTTCAGCGTATTTTTCATATTGTTGTAGCGATTTTCATTCGCGAAATCGCTTCTCGTGATTAAAATCTGCGAAGCGACATACCCGTGAGATAAAAAGAGTTCTGAGTAAGATTCCATTAACAGGCCCTGGCCGATCGAAGCGGCTGCCTGCTTTTCCGGCAATGAAGTCGGTCGCTGAATACAGCCAAGCTTGCGGTACCCTGCTGCTACGGCGCCTGATGAAACAACGGCCGTTTCATACCCCGCATCCTTCAAGGCCACAATCTGGTTCGCTAGGTTCTCCAGCTTCCGGCGGCTGATTTCCCCGTGCATACTCGTCAGCGAACTACTGCCAATCTTAATTACAACTCTTTTTATCTTCTTGTCTTGCTCTACCATCCAATACCTCCTTGTGATTCCCTCTAAAACATAAGGAACAATCACTCATTCAAAAAGTGTTCGTATACCGTTCGTATTTTGCCAACGTTATTAATGGTAACATCCTCAAGTATAGTTTCAAGGGATATCCTGCCATTCGTGAGCATATGGCCGAGATAGTGAATGAAAGCGGTAACATCAGGAAGATAGGGTGTATTTTATTAGGGTAATCACTGTTCAGACTTTCTTAGGAGGTTATATGGATGTATATCGGAGTTAAGATCCTTTGCTTCATTTTAGGAGTTTTCGTTCAGTGGCCTAAGTAATGAATTGAAATAAGAAAACGGAAGCATAAGATACGTCCCCATGCTCCCGTCCTCATGCTCCTCGTAAGTGCTCCGATAATGTCTTCTACTAATAATTATTTAACTATTACATCCCGATACCATTTCGCCGCTGCTTCGACTTCCTGCTGTGTCAGTTGATGGCCTCTATTCTCCCAATGAAGCTCTACATCCGCACTGGCTTTTTCCAGTAGAGATTTTAGCTCTTCGGATTCCTGTGGTGAGCAGATTGGGTCGTTAGTTCCAGCAGCAATGAATACCGATGTTCCTGTCAGTTCTGGCAGGTCAATGCCTCTTCTCGGCACCATTGGGTGGTGGAGAATGGCTCCCTTCAATGCATTCTGATAGTGGAAGAGCAAGCTTGCTGCGATATTCGCTCCATTTGAATAGCCGACCGCTATTACATTGTCGCGGTCAAACTCATACTTTTCTGCTGCTTCATCAAGGAATTCATTCAATTCCTTTGTTCTGAAAATAAGATCCTGTTCATCAAAAACACCTTCTGCCAGCCTGCGGAAGAATCTTGGCATTCCGTTTTCCAATACATTTCCGCGGACACTTAATACTGACGCTTCATCATCGATCATTCCAGCAAGTGGCAGAAGGTCTAATTCATTGCCTCCTGTGCCGTGAAGCAATAACAATGTTGGTTTTGTCGGGACTTTTCCCTTGTTGAATATATGTTTCATTTCAAATCACCCTCCAAAATACGAGCTTCTACCATTGGCAGCTTGTCTTCCAATTCTTCTTCTTTGACTCCAGCCACGATGGCAGCATCAAATTTTCACCCAGTGCATCCATTGGTTCATCAACTGCAAAACCTGGTGAATCAGTCGCTATTTCAAAGAGAATGCCACCGCCTTCGTGAAAATACAAAGCGTTGAAGTAGTTGCGGTCGAGGATCTCGGTTGGATAATAGCCTTTCTCCACGAGAAGCGCTCTCCACCTTTTATGATCCTCTTCATCCTTTGCTCTCCAGGCAATATGGTGAACGGTTCCTGCACCCATCAATCCACGCACGGACGGAGTGAGCTTGATATCGATCGTATTGCCAATCTCAGCTTCTGATTTGAACCTTAAGAAGCTTTCTTCTTGGCCAATGTTCTCTAGTCCGAGTGTATCCTCCAGGACCTCTGCTGTTTTATGAGGCTGCGCCGAAATCAATGTCGCCCCGCCAAACCCTTTGATGGCAACGTCAGATGTAACCCCTCCGAAGCCCCAGGTATTGACTGGCCCCTCGTTTCGTTCGACCAGCTCGATTTCAAGCCCGTCTGGATCCTGGAACTGTAAATAGCTTTCGCCATACCGGACATTCTGAATGAATCTGACTCCAAACCGTTTCAATCGGTCTTTCCAAAAAGGAAGGGAGCCGACTGGAATGACATAGCTGGTCACGCCGACCTGGCCTATGCCGATGCGCCCTTTCAGCTGGTTAGCCCATGGAAAAAAGGTGATGACGGTCCCTGGATCTCCGGATTCGTTACCAAAATAAAGATGGTACACTTCCGGGCGATCAAAATTGATCGTTTTTTTAACGAGTCTCAACCCAAGTACGCCTGCATAAAAATCGATATTCCTCTGTGCATCATTTACCATCGCCGTAATATGGTGGATACCTGAAGTCTTTTGCATTCATCAATCACCCTTTCGCTTTGGGAATCTATTTCGGTCTTTCGATTTCAAAAATCTCTCCAATTTTGGCGTAATGGTTACCTGCCAATCTGCTAACAGCAGCCAGCCCTTCCGCATCGATTCTTCCATTCTCATAGATGCCTTCCTCTATATGAAACTGAACGACTTTTCCGATGAAGAAATCACAGCCTGCCGTATCTCCGCCGCCTAATTCCAGCGATTGCTCCAGCACGCATTCCATCCTGATTTTGGCTTCCTTCACACCAGGCACAGCAACCTTCACGTTATCGATCGGAGTTAACCTGGCCAGCTCCACCTCGCTTTGGTCAGCAGCAAGACTGGCGGCAGTCTGGTTTATTTTTTCAACATTATGCTCGTCAACAATGTGGACGACAAACTCTCCGGATTCAAGGATGTTCCTCGCTGTATCCTTCTGATTACGGCCTGACCTCTGGATGGATAAAGAAATCATCGGCGGATTGGATGATACGATATTGAAGTAGCTGAATGGCGCTCCATTCAATACCTCATCCTTCGAGGTTGTCGTGACGAAGGCGACTGGCCTGGGAATGATGCTTCCAATCAGGAATTTGTAATTGTCCCTCTCGGAAAGACTTGACGGGTCAATTGAAAGCATAGCCCTCATCCTTTCTGATTAGATTCAGTCCAACTCTCTAACTTCAATCGGGATTAGTCTTCTCTCGATCTGACCGCGATACTGCTCATATTGCTCAGGCAGCATCAAATTTTCACCCATTGTTTCCTGACTTTCATCATGCGCAAATCCCGGAGGATCCGTTGCGATTTCAAACAGGATTTCTCCATGCTCTCTAAAATAAATCGCGTTGAAGTAGTTTCTGTCCTGTACAGGAGTGACACCATAACCATTGTCGGCCACGTATTTCTGCCAATCCAGCTGGTCGTCGTCATCAACAGCTCTCCAGGCAATGTGATGAACCGTTCCTACACCCATCACACCTCGTCCAATCGGCGTCAATTTCAGGTCGATGACATTCCCGATGTCTGCTGAAGAACGGAAGCGGATGAAATCTCCCTCTTTACTCTCCAGCTCAAGGCCCATTACTTTTTCCAGCAATTCAGCGGTTTTTTCCGGCTTGGTCGATAATAGAGTGGCTCCGCCAAATCCTTTAATCGCAACATATGGTGTTATCTCACCAAAGCTCCAATCATTGGTTTCGCCTTCTTCTCTCTCAACGATCTCCATATGAAGTCCATGAGGATCATCAAATTCGAGATACTGCTCACCAAAGCGTTCCATCGTTGTAAAAGCTACATTGAATTTTTCCAGGCGCCTTTTCCAAAAGTCCATCGCACCGACTGGTACCACATAGGAAGTCACTCCTACCTGGCCGTCACCAATGACTCCCTGGCTTGCTCCAGCCCATGGGAAGAACGTAATGATCGTTCCCGGCTTTCCGCCTTCATTTCCGAAGTAAAGGTGATATGTTTGTGGATCATCAAAATTGACCGTTTGCTTGACCATGCGCAGACCCAATACACCAGCGTAGAAATCGACGTTTTCCTGAGGATGGCCAACAATTGCGGTAATATGGTGAATTCCCATTGTCTTTTTGCTCATTTTTTTCACTCCTATTCAAAATCTTGATTCCAAGATAAATTAGAATAAAATTGCATCCATTGCATATTTACCTGGACCAATAAGTGCTAGTCCTACAGCTACAGCAATTAACGTTAAGTTATATTCATATCCATTTGAAGTGGACCACAAGCCATTTGGGGCATGCACTTTTACAATCGCCATCAGCATTGTTCCGGCAATCATTAAAGCCGCAAGTGGCGTTAAAAGTCCTACCGCTAGTAATATTCCCCCTATAAATTCTGCTAATCCCGCGAAAAGCGCCATCGTCACACCCGGCTTCATGCCGATCGAATCAAACCAGCCGCCCGTTCCCTTTAATCCATAACCACCGAACCAGCCAAACAGCTTTTGTGCACCATGTCCGATAAATAAAATACCAATCACCAATCTTATGATTAACAAACCTAAATCCATCATTTTAATATTCCTCCTGTAATTATCTCGAATTCAAGATATCTAATTAAAAAAATATATATTTAACATTTCTTCGCCCGGTAACCGATTCTTTTTAATAGAGAAATGGTCTGATTGACCTCGTCGGCATCCAAGTCAGCGAAAACCTTGGTCATTTCCAATTCATGCTGCGGGAAAATATCATCCATCAATTCTTTCCCTTCGCTTGTTATAACCGCATAGGTTACGCGGCGATCCTCTGGGCATCCCTTGCGTTTCACATAGTTTTTTTGCTCAAGCTTATCGATGACATAAGTGATGCTGCCGCTTGAAATAAGAACCTTTTTTCCAATCACCTGAATCGGCTGTTCCCCTCTATGGTACAACATCTCCAACACAGAGAATTCCGTTGGATTCAATCCGAACTTCGCCGCATCTTTCCGAATCACTTCCTGGATGGCCTGAGCGGCACGAATGATCACAGTCACAGCTTTTAACTCATCTTTTGGCAGTTCCATTTCCATTGCTCCTTACCAATGGTCGAGCTGGATTCCAACGAATCCAGCATAACCACTAGGGTTTGAACCGATTTATGCTGCTGGGTTCACTTCTAATTCCACTTTGATTTTGATGTCTTTTCCTACAAGAACGCCGCCTGTTTCTAGTGCTGCATTCCAAGTAAGACCGAATTCTTCACGGTTAATTTTTGCTTCAGCTTCAAAACCATAAACTTCTACACCCCATGGGTTTGTGCCTTTGCCGCCAAATTCCACATCGAATGTTACTGATTTTGTTACATCCTTGATTGTTAGGTCGCCAGTTACTTTATAGTCATCGCCGTCTTTAGTGATGCTTGTAGATTTGAAATCGATTGTCGGGTTATTCTCAACATCGAAGAAGTCTGCTGATTTCAAGTGATTATCGCGGTCTTCATTGCGTGTTTCAATGCTTGCTACGTCAATCTTGAATGCGATTGAAGCTGTTGTTAAATCTGTTAGGTCTGCTGCCTCAACATCTGCAGTGTAAGATTCAAATTGACCTTTCACCTTCGATACCATCATATGTTTTACTTCAAATCCGATGCTTGAGTGCGATTGATCCACTGTCCATTTTGCCATTTTAAAATTCCTCCTAATTCGTTTTGTCTCGATTTCGAGATATTTCTTTAAAAAATTTTATCTTGAATTCATTTATTTTTAATTCGAGATAAATTTAACACGAAGTCCGTTTGTGTGTCAATAAATAATTTAAGACGACCAGATTGCTTTCTTTCTAATTCTTGCTTGTTCTGTTCGTAACTTTTTCGGAGTTACATCTGCTCCTTCAGGATCGACAACCGTTGTATTCAATAGCAGATCCTCCATCGATCCGCGGAAGATTTGCAGATAGGCTTTTCGTAACCTGATCATTTCCTCGGTTTCGATTTCTGTTAATCCCTCATTCTTTTTCTTAAGAGCAAGTTCATTTATCCTTTTTAAAATATCCAGCATTTCATCCCTCCTTTAAAAATATCTTGAAATTAAATATCTTGAATTAAAGATAAATGATTTTATTATTTTTGTCAACAGTCTTTGTTTATGAAGATTCAGTGACGGGCTATTGAATCTGTCCCGTGTTTATTTTGCGAAGATAGATTATGTAAAATACCCTTACTTAGTTAGGCTAAGGGCTTTAGAGAATATATTAAAGAGGATAGACAAATGTCCATCCCCTTGCATTACGCTTTATTCAAGATCCTTAGTTTATGCAACATAGGAAAGCTTCCTACGCCTTAAGGATTTTGATTTTATCTTCATTCTCTTTACGTAGGTCTTCAACCAGCTTGCTGATTTTTTCACTTTCTTTTCCTGAAAGAACCTGCTGCTCAAGCTGTGGTTTGATCTTCTCTAATTCTTCTGGCTCTTGTTTTTGAGATTGTGCCATCTGTTTATATTGATCATACATGGCCTGAATTTCTTCGTCAGTTGCTTCGACCTTGCCAATCTTACTGTCCAGATATTTATTGACCGTCATTTGCTTTTTCAGCTGGGCCTTGAGCTCTTTTTCAGTCATTTCGTTCTTTTTTAGTGCGTCTTCGAACTGTTTTTCATCTTCGAAGTTGGTTTTGATTTTTTCTAGCTCTGCATCGACTTCTTTATCTTCAATCGAGATGCCGTCCTTCTCAGCTGTCTGGAGAAGCAGCTCTGCATTGATCATTTGATCCAGAACCGACTTTTCCAGTTCTTCCTTCTGCTTGTCGTCCATCTGATCTGCCGGCATGCCCTGTTGTTCGTAAGTTGCTTTCATGACGTCCAGCTCTTTCTCATAATCCTTTTTAGAAATGCCTTTTCCATCTACTGTTGCAACCATATCTTCTTTATTTTCTTTCTCAGCATTCCCTTTTGAGCTATCATTGCTGCATGCGCCAAGCACAAGGACAGCCACGCTCAATAAAAGAATTCCTGTTAAAATTCGCTTCATCATAAAAATAAAATCCCCTTTCACTTAACTTGTCCGTCATATTATCACATTCTTCGGATTAAAAGGGAAGTTTTTAAGAAATTGTTATCAGATTGAAATATATTAAGTGGCAATCGGTACTTTAAATTTAAACAAAAAAAAAAACTTATGCTCCAATCCACCAAAAAAGGAGCACAGGGAACGTCGCGCTTTGATTAAATACCCATTGGGAGAAAAATGATATACTTAAAATAATATTGTATAAGGAGACTACTATTATGGTCATCCAGCCAAATATGTCCTCAAAATCCATTATTGAAATTTTGGAAAACACCAAAGATATCTTTAAAAAGAACAACATTGCAATTTCAGAAATCCCTTTAGAAAAAGTAGTTGAGGGGAATATTCTCGATTCACTGGTCAAGGAATTAAATGATATTGTAGGAAGTACTTCAGCAACCTGTGTAGAAGGCGGCTGACAACTTCCATCCAAAAAGGAGTAGGTTACTTCTTTTATTTTTTTAGCGGGGAGACAGGGGCGGTTTTTCCGTCCCACTTGTGAGTCGAAAAATACATTTTTTAATTGTCTGCGCTCAAAATTCTCCAAGAGTCACAAGGAAGAGAAATATACTACCGCGTTTCAGCAAAGAATAGGTTGTCCAAATTAATCATTACCCACTACCCTGCTTCTTCTTTCCAATATGATTGTATCGCGCCATACCCCATCCATTTTACCGATCCGCTCCCGCCGTCCCATTACTCTGAAGCCATGCCTTTTATGTAATCTAATGCTGCCCGCGTTTTCAGGAAAAATGCTAGATTGTAATGTCCAAAAGTCATTCTGCTCACTTAATTCAATCAAGGATTTTAAAAGCAAGCTGCCGATCCCTTTTCCGTTATGCTTCTGACTAACATACACACTGACTTCTCCAACACCTGCGTACACACTCCTGCTTGATACAGGACTTAACGCAGCCCAGCCCACAACATCTCCATCTAAACGCGCAACAATCCTACATTCCGCATTATGACCGAGATCCCATTCCTCCCAGGCGGGTGCCTCCTTTTGGAAAGTTGCATGTCCAGTAGCGATTCCCTCAAGGTAGATTGCTCGTACCGCTTCCCAATCATCCGCACGCATTGTTTCTATTTTAATAGAACCTTCCATCTTATCCACCTTGTCTTTCTTGCTAAAAAGCAACACTAAACCTAGAGTTATAGAATCACACCAGAAAACTCCCCAGTCAGCACTTCTTTTTCATTCTGATTCGTACAAATGAAGGACGCTCTTATGGCAGTGCGATTCTTTTCCTGCTTTTCGTATTTTTCAATTGTCACTTCACAAAGAATCGTATCTCCTGTAAAAACTGGCCTGATGAACTCGAAATTCATATTCCGTGCGAGGACGTTATGGTCACCGCCTACTTTGGTCGGCAGTGTGGCTGTTAACAACCCCTGGACAACAAGCCTGCCCTGTTCATCCGGTGTTAAGTGATGAATTCCTTCATCACCTGAAATCTCTGTAAACAATTCAACATCCCTGGTTGTAAAAGTCCGCTTAAACGTTATGATATTTCCAACCTGTAATGTCATTGTTCTCTCCTCCTGTATGTTTAAATCCTGTACTTGATTAAATACAACAAAAAAGGCGTTAATCCTTCCTGGATCACGCCGGTTTACTGATCATTATCATCAGTGAATATTTTGAGTGCTCCAAATATCACTGACGCGTAGGGACGTACCCATTGCTTCCCTATACCCTGCTTACAGGATTGCTCGTCATGCTGACACACAGATCCCAGACTTTCTCGATGTTCTCTCGATCGTCAGCGTATTTCGGGTAAACATTTTGATCCATTAGTTGCTTGATATCCTGTGCCAGTCCAGCGGAATAATGGGATGGCTCCATCACCTTCCTTTTATCGTTGATGAATTTGCCTGACACATTCTTAAACTCTTCTGAAGTGCATATGTGGAAGTAGGTGTCGGCCATTGTTTCACGGGGTGCACTGAACACATTCTGAATCCTCGCCGCGAATTTCCAGCCTGATTGAAATTTTTCAATGGTTTCTTTCGATAGTTTAATAGCCGAAATTTGCACAGCATTGACGCTAATCCGCTGTTTTTTCAATTCTTCGGCCATTTTAAATGTCATCAGCAACAAGGCCATTTTGGTATCTCCGTACATTTTATAGGCGTTGAATGTCCTTTCGTCTTTGAACTCTCCCTGGAGGTTGTCGAACTCAATTTTCCTTTTTGGATCGAAAAAATGCCTGATATTGGTCGTGCAGGCGTGTAGGACTCGAGCATCCTCCGATTTTCCGAGCATACCTGCCAATTGCCTGGTAAGCAGGAACGGGCCCACTGTATTCGTGGCAAAAGAAAGTTCGATGCCATCCTGGCTTAGCAAATAGTTTTTCTCCCCATGATTTAAATAGGCCGCATTGTGAATCAGGATGTCCAATTTTGGATATTTGTCTTTGAGCACTGTGGAAATTTGGTGGATGGATTTGAATGAAGAAATGTCTAGCTGCTGTAAATCAATATGAGGATTCTTGGTTGCTTCAATTATTTCCTGTTGGGCGATTTTGCTTCTCTCAAGGTTGCGGCAAGCCAGAACGACGGTGTACCCCTCATTGCCAAACTTGATGGCCGCCGCCTTGCCAATACCAGAATTCGCTCCTGTAATTACCACGATTTTATCGTTCATACGAACCTCCTATGTAAAAAGGATCACTCTCTTTATACTAACTTATATTCGCATTTTTGAGATTCGATGGCAGAAATATTATCCAATCCCTCACAAAGAGAGAAAAAAAGAAGCACGGGGACCCGCGCTTCCAAAGGGAACGTCCCCCTTGCTTCCAATAGCTTAATCCACAATCGCCACTACCGGGGGCTTATTAAGAAAGGCTACTAGATTTTTTACATCTCCCTGCACTTCCTGGAATTCTGGCGTTGCCAGCGCCTGTGTCAAAACTTCCGGACTTTCAAACTGCAGTTCAGCAATCAAGTACAATTTTTCTTCAGTATACATGGATTGTAGTACACGATGAACCTCTGCACCTTTTAAATTTGGCACTTTCTGAACAAGGGGAATATGAACCTCATGATAATACTTTTCAAAACCTTCTTGGTCTTTCGGTTGATCATAAGTAACAATGATTTTCGCCATCTTCATCCCCCTTTGAAAAAACCAGCCCACAAATTCATTATAAAGAACAAAATATCCTCAATAAAGAAATACCCTTCGACAAAATCCTGAGGAAACAGGGGACTGTCCTGCGAATCTTCCCAGAATAAAGCCGGTTTATTGATCTCTATCATCTGTGAAGATTTTGAGTCCCCCGAAGATAAACACGATCGGAATGACCACTAATACTAATCGAAGGACATAGATTTCCAGGATGAGACTCACGACAGCAAAAGGGATGGCAATCATCGAAGTAACCGATACGAATCTTGTATAACGGACAGCTTTGCTTGATATTTCTGGTTCCTCTTTATACATCCAGCGGCTCCCAAACAGGATACTTTCTTCAGGTTCATAGTAAGTCCAGATCAACAAGGCATAGATCGGGACCATAATAACCACGGTAAAAAAAATCGTTGCAGCCACAATGCACCTCCCTGAGAATTCATCGTTGGACCCTATCTATTGTTACGCTTTTACTCTGAAAAGGTTTCATTTTAAGAAGCAACGTCCCCCGCTTCATTTCAAATATGCTTTGTAAAATCCGGATACTGTATCGATGATCAAAACAATCGCAAACCCAATGACGACCCATGTTTTGGATTGCGTCCAGATGGTTTTTATCAGATCGTACGTATCCTGGTTCAAATTGGCTTGGCTCACCTGGTTCAACTCTTGCATAAAGTTGGGGTTCCAAATCGCCTGGTCCTTAAATAAGAATGCTACAAGAATCAAGGTGACTGCATTCAGAATCAAATTATACAATGCTAGTTTCTTCGTCCATTTTCCGATGATCAGCTTTAGTCCTTCTTTTAAAATCCCAATCATCGTGATGACATAAATGATGTTGAAGAATTGTTCTATACGCTCATTATTTAAAAACGGAATAACGTTTACTAGTTCGCCATCATCAAACATTATAACTCCAAACACGTGGTTGGAAGTATGAAGGAAGACAAGGAATAGGATAGAAAATACGATTCCTGTGATTGCTTCGCCGCGCTTGATCCTTTTTTTCTGTTCCGGTACTGGTGGCAGGTCAGACGGTGACCATTTTTCATTTTCTTCAGCCATTCCTTCATTTGGTGCGACCCCTTTATATTGAGCGATCGCAAAACCGACTGTTATCCAAACGAACGCCTGCATGCTGGCGCTGATGACTGATGTAACAAAACCAAAAATATGCTCAATCACCGAGCGGGGTTCAACCATGGATTCGATGACGAACACGACACTCATGGCGACCAGCAAAGCAAAAGAGACTATTTTCAGTACAGTTATATATGGGTGGAAGAGTTCTGGTCCTATCAAATACCTTTTTGATCCGCGGTACTTTTCAGCTAAATCCTTCGGGTGGCCCAGCTCAAGCAGGACACCTTCCACATCCTCTTGGGAAGTAGGACGTCCATTTGTTCTTTCTCCAAGCATATCTTCAATCAAGCCCCTCAATTCCATCGCAATATCTGCTCTCTGAGACTGCGGAAGCCTGTGGGTTACAGCATAAATATACTTCTTAATCATCTCCATGTTCAGTTCCTCCCCCATTGATCAGCCCATCCATACTTGAGGCCATCTTCTTCCATTCATCCAGCAGCTTTATATAAACGTCTTTTCCAAGAGCACTCAGCAAGTAAAATTTCCGAGGGCGCGCTTCATTTGTATCCCATTCACTAATCAGTAATCCCTGCTTTTCCAGCCTTCTAAGCAAAGGATATAAGGTCCCCGCTTCCACCTGAACCCCTTTTTCCGCCAGTATAGTGACGAGGGAATACCCATACTGAGGTTTTTCAAGCTGGCTCAATACAGCAATCGTAATCGTCCCCCTGCGCAATTCCTGAAGTAATTTATCGACCATTTCATTCACATTGCTCATTGTATCAACTCCTACCCTCATCATAGTGTATGACGTACAGTATTGTAAATGATACATTATTATTATAATAAATATAACCAGTAGATTTTTCTTAATCAAACGTTTGATTAATAAGGGTTGAGACCTTATCAATCCTGACTTTTTAAAAAAACGCCCAGAGCCCGAAAAGCTCTGAACGTTAACATCAAGAATGATTTATGTTTTCGGTGTCCTGCCAGAAAGAATCAAATAAAAAAGCCACTAATAACAGTATAAGTAATAACCCCTAGGAAAAGTAATGGAGGCAATGCACTGATGATTAATCCAAACTTCGCACCTTTTTTAGTGAAAGAAAGAACAGCACCAACTAGCCATATTAAAATAAACACAAGGAACCCAGGATCAACAAAATAGTCATCACCATAGTTTTCACCAATTGCCCCTGCTGCCATAAAAATACTGATTGGTATCGTGATAATCCCCATCATGACTACATGTATGATTCTAAATATCTTAAATCGCAACATTATCCCTCCTCACATAAATTTTACCATAAAAATCCAAAACAATGACAAAGGGACGGATCCGCAGCCCCACAATTCTTTACGAATTATGAAACGCTGAAACCGTCCCCTTATAACCGATTTAATTTTCCGTTTTAAATGTTACTTCACCGACACCTAAGTCTGCTTCCAGATCAATCTTTACTTTTGCATCTTCGTAGGCTTCATTTACATAGACGCCGTCTCCTTTTGAAATTAAGTTTTCAAAGGATGAGGAGCCGATACCTTTTTGGGCGTGTACTCTTACACCTGTATCTTTTGGAAGAATCACGGTCATCTTTCCTACTCCCGATGAAATACGGACATCAAAGCTTTCTTGCCAATCTCCTCCGAGATCCACGGTTATATCACCAACCCCTGCGTTCACTTCAAGGTTGGAAAGCTGAATTCCCTTCAAGTCCAGATCGGTGTCTGATGCTCCTGCATTTACGACAAGGTCCACTGGAACATCTTCGTTGATTTTCAGGTCCCATTCATTCTTCATCTTTCCAAATTTAAAATGGTCTGGCTGAGCAATCTCCACTTTGCCAACTTTCCCGTTTAGATCATATGAGACTTCAGGTTTCATTTTTTCAGGTTCATAGATTGCGTTGCCATTCACCCATTCATCTGCACCGCCCGCAACATCCATTTTCCCGGCGCCAAAATTCAAAACAACCTCAAGCTCCTTTGCCCGATCCTTCTCAACGACAATTTCATCATCACTTTCGTTATTAGCAAGAATTGTGTTATTACACCCTGACAATATTAAAACAGCCGATAATGCCGCCAAACCAAAACTGATCACTTTTTTCATTTTATTTCGCCTCCAATTGATTATACGTTAATCATAAGGCACTCCCCCGCTTCCTTTAACCGGCTGGGGCTTTAACTTGTAATCAGCCTCGAGACCTATTTATGGAATATAATGGGACAAACTAACGTTATACCATCAAAACAATGGATAGATGGTATGACGGTACCGCCAACACATTGGAATGTTTATCTCCTTACTCAGAGGCTAAATGTAGTTATGCACTTTTGGGAAGTGGAATAATATGAATAAACTACTAAAATGAAGGCTGGGATAAGAATGGGACGATTTTTATTGAATCTGATTGCCACCGTGCTCGTGGTACTGGTCAATGCGCTTGCGAATATCCTTCCGATCAACGGGCAGACGACGGGGGAAATTTCAAATAGACTGGATGTGTTGTTTACTCCAGCTGGATATGTTTTTGGGATATGGGGATTGATTTATTTTTTATTGTTCATTTGGACAATCAGGCAGTTTCCCGCTTCAAGGAGGAATTTGCCGGTTTACCAAAAGTCCACTCCGCTTTATGTACTAAGCTCTATCCTTAATATCGCCTGGATCCTTTTATGGCATTACGAGTTTTTCCTTTTGACGGTATTGGTGATGATTGGTTTGCTGCTGACTCTCATCCGACTATATCATCTCATCAAAAATGAAGACCATTCATTTTGGGATCTTCTTCCCTTTTCTGTCTACCTCGGCTGGATCAGCGTCGCCACCATCGCCAATATCAGCTATTACTTGAAGGATATAGGTTGGAAGGGTTTCGGTCTTTCGGATGTCACCTGGACACTGATCATGCTCGTGATCGCCACACTCTTGGCTTTTTATTTTCACCGAAAAAATGAGGATCATATCTATCCGCTCGTATTCGTCTGGGCCTTTATCGGAATCGGTGTGAAAAATGCTGCCTCCCACCCGACAGTCAGCACCACTTCCTATGTCCTGTCCGCAATCATTTTGGTCCTGATTTTCTTCAGGCTGTTTAGGAAGCACTGACTTCGGACAGCTCTTATGCCAGTTTGGGAATCCAAAAGCAATACTTATGGCAATAGCACCAGCACATCGAAAATTGCTGAGGATTCCTTTGATCATGTTGAGGCCGGATATGCTCGTAAAATCCGGCAGCCCTTGTTCTGTTTGACTTACCAAAATCATTACTGATAAGATAACTTTGACTGATCACATGTGATTATAACGTATGACTTTTGGCGACATAATCTATCGATCAATAACCGTAACCTCACCAATGCACATCTTCAGTCAACGAAGGTGTTTTTTATTTTTCCAACCGCGGAGGCCTAACTTGAATCCATTCAGCAACTTACTTAAAAAGAAGCAATTGCTTTTCCTATCCCTTTTTGTCGTATTCATTGTAGGGACCATTGTTTTTGTACATAACAATCATTTCCTGTATGATCGCACGATTGTGAAGGTACTGGAGACAGAAGTCGTTGAAAAGACAGAAGTGATACATCCGCTCGATAATATAGACCATCTATACACCCAGCAGTTAACTGCGGAAATAAAAAATGGCCAAGAGAAGGGCAAGCTCATTGATCTAGTGAATGAATTCTCTACTTCGAAAGGGTACGACCATGAATTTGAGGCTGGGGACGAATTATTCGTCGATCTTGATTCGACCAGGACGGATACAGGAGAATTACAGGGTACCATCAAAGACGTGAAACGCGATAAATACCTTATGTATGTGGCATGGGTGTTTGTTCTTGTGTTATTGATTGTCGGCAGGAAGCAAGGGCTGTTGTCTATTGTCAGCCTAGTCATCAATGCCCTTTTGCTTTCCTTTGCTTTGGATGTGTATCTGAATAACGCCAACTGGAGCCTATTACTGATCTGCAGTATCGCTGCAGTTTTTTTTACCGTGATTTCCTTATTGCTCGTGAATGGCTTTAATGAAAAAACTTATGCTGCCATCATCGCAACGCTCCTGGGGACTTTCGCCTCCCTGTTCATCGTCTGGGTGGTCCTATGGGGGACCTCGGAAAAAGGGCTGCGCTACGAAGAGCTGCAATTTATAACCCGGCCGTATCAGGTGGTGTTTCTCGCTGGCCTGTTCCTAGGATCCCTTGGAGCGATCATGGATGTCGCGATTACGATGTCTTCTTCTATGTTCCATATGTTTGAAAAGAACAACAACATACCCGTTAAGGCACTAATCAAATCCGGAATGGAAATCGGCAAAGACATCATGGGAACGATGACGAATATTCTGTTCTTCGTCTATGTCAGCGGTTCGATCCCGATCCTGATTCTTTATTTTAAAAATGGCTCTCCATTGGGCTTTGCTCTTTCCATGAACCTTTCGCTGGAAATGGCCCGGGCATTGGCAGGCGGGATTGGAATCGTTTTGACCATTCCAATCGGTCTCTATGTGACGATCTTTTTCATCAATAGAAAGAAGGCTGGACTATGAATGCTCTAGTTGTGTTAGCTGCTATTTTATTCATCTTGATGGCCCTGATTGGACGAGGCAAAGGCGTTCGGTCTTTTTTAGCGATCTTCTTCAATTTCAGCGTGATCTTCATCGCCATCATTTTCATGAACGACCCCAATGCAAATCCGATTATTATTACGCTGGTCGCCTGTATTTTCATCAGCGTCATTAACCTGTTCTATATTAACGAAGTGAATAGTACAACAAAGACCGCTTTCATTTCAACGGTAATTTCAACGATTGTTCTGCTTTTGTTTATTTTTATCATTGCGGACCGGGCAAGAATCCAGGGCTTTGGCGAAGAGGAAATCCAGGAGCTTGGCATGTTCTCCCTTCATATTGGCGTCGATTTCGTTAAAATTGCCGTATCGGTCATCATCATGAGCACGATTGGCGCGATCACGGATGCTGCGATTGCGATTTCCTCCCCGATGCGCGAGATTCATTATCATAACCCGGATATCACCAGACAGGATTTATTTAAATCAGGGCTAAGCATCGGCAGAGATATATTAGGAACGAGCACCAATACGTTATTTTTCGCCTTCTTCGGAAGTTATCTCGCCCTGCTGATCTGGTTCAAAGACTTGTCCTATTCAGCAGGAGAAATCATCAATTCCAAAATCTTCAGCGCAGAGATGATTACCATCCTCTGTGCCGGAATTGGCGTAACACTTGTGATCCCGATAACATCCTGGATCACAGCCTATTTTTTAGTTGCCAGAAAGTGAAGCATGGGGACGGCTCTAAAAAAGCACCTTGATTGCTAGATAAAGCTAGCAATCAAGGTGAGGGCCACGACTTATAGAAGTCTATCAATAACCTAGGGAGTAATCGTAATATGCGGCTTGCTAAAGTGGCTTGTTCCCCCGCTGCCGACCAGAACATACCCATTCTTAGGAAACAACACTGTCCTGGTTGAACCATCAGAAAGGATCACGTCTACTCTTGCTTTATTCTTCAAAGCTGTATATTTCACATAGCCAGATTTCGTCACTGTTGTCTTCCAGTCATCATCAAACTCCGCTCGTAACACCCTGTTTGAATAGGTCTGGTTTGTTTTTGCTTGCTTCATTCTTGTCTAACCTCCTTACATGAAGACACTCCCAATATTCTATTCGCGAACCAAGAATTATGTATAGACAAGAATCCACAAACTAAATAAGCAAAGGGACGTCTAGTTCCCTTTGCTTTTTTTCATATTAGATTTATAGACAGTCAGAGGTATCTTCTTAGATCCTAGTCAAGACTCCGGCATGATCCAAACGATTTCGCGTATCCGGACAAAAAATGTGGAATCATGCTCCTTTATCACCACATGGTCTGGCTTTGCATCCATAACAATCCCACTAACTGAACCTCGCGTCGTATCCAGGACTACTCTTTTTCCGATAAGATTATGAAGAGCTCCATATACAAACGGCTCAACTACTACCACATTCATTGGTCCGCTTTGTGTTCCCTGTGAATACATTCCATTGCGCATCATCTTGTTCATTCTCCCTCCAGGCAGGTCACCATTTTTTCATGTTTATTCTATGACCAGCTGGCTCGGCTTGTTCCCCGCGGCTGACAGCTCGGGAGACACAGGGATCTCGTGGGAAAGGGAAGCCTTCAAGAGGCGGGTTTTTGATTATCAAGAAATGAAGGATTGCGATATAATTCCATTAAGAACCCTGTTAAGAGAGGAAGTTGGATGATGCCAATCCGTTATGAGCTTGTTCCTGATGATCAGATTAGCCTGGTAAAAGATCTTTGCAATGAGTTGATGAGCTATCAAAAATCACTAGCCACTTTTCGCCCGGAGCTCTTTGATGGCATGAGTTTTGAAACCAGAATGGTCCCCTCGATTAAGAACGCGAAGGCGAATCAAATCATTGCCGCGATGGATGGCGATGAGATCGTCGGATACGTGTATAGCAATGTTTCCCCAAAAGAAGTTTATTCTAATGACTTTGCTACTTTTTTTGATATGGATTCGGTAAAAGGAAATGATGTCGGCTGCTTTTCGCAATTTTATATAAAAGAAGGATACCGCAGCATGGGCATCGGTTCGGTACTGTATGATGAATCAAAGAAATGGCTTGATTCCTTTGACGGGTTTCACGACCAGTTTATCTATGTATCCAACGGGAATGATGCCGCCCTCCATTTTTACAAGAGCAAAGGTTTTAAAATTAGCCATCAAATTCTAGATGGATTCATTACGGTTCTTAGGAATACATAAATGAATGATACCCTTATGTGGTGACAAACGGCTGCATAAGGGTATCTTTCTTCACTAATCGTACCCTTATGTCGGCTCAAACAGCTGCATAAGGGTATCTTTCTTCACTAATCGTACCCTTATGTCGGCTCAAACAGCTGCATAAGGGTATCTTTCTTCACTAATCGTACCCTTATGTCGGCTCAAACGGCTGCATAAGGGTATCTTTCTTCACTAATCGTACCCTTATGTCGGCTCAAACGGCTGCATAAGGGTATCTTTCTTCACTAATCGTACCCTTATGTCGGCTCAAACAGCTACATAAGGGTATCTTTCTTCACTAATCGTACCCTTATGTGGGCTCAAACGGCTGCATAAGGGTATCTTTCTTCGTTTATCGTACCCTTATGTCGGCTCATACAGCTCCATAAGTGTATCTTTCTTCCATAATCGTACCCTTATGTCGGCTCAAACGGCTGCATAAGGGTACTTTTCATGCTTATTGTACCGTCAAATAAACCCCATGTTCCTATTAAAAATTTACGTCGTTAATCCACGAACATCAGTTTAAATTTTTCAATAAGTAATTTTCCTCTTTTTCCAATAAAAAACATCTATTAACAATAACTTCCTGCCTGCTATAATACTATCGATAACATATTAAAGGGGAATGAGAATGACAGTTCAAGAGTTTGAAACGTTGGTGAGCAAGCTGGAAAAGCAGGCCTCTGCCAACCCGAAGCTTTACAGATTCAAAGTCATCATGCTTACTGGACTTGGTTTTGGTTATGTTGCATTATTTTTGTCGTTGTTTTTAGTTTTGATGGCCATTTCGATTACCATGATTGCTGATGGGAATTTTACCTTTGGAAATGTGAAAGTTCTGCTCTTGACAGGAACCTTGTCATTTTTCATCATTAAAGCCCTGATTGCGAAAATGGAAATGCCTGATGGCTATTATCTGCAAAGGGAGGAAGCTCCCAAGTTATTTGAGATGATTGACACTTTGCGCCTTAGATTGAATACACCACAGATCGATGCGATTGTCCTGGATAGTGAATTTAATGCCTCAGTCGCACAAATTTCAGCATATGGAATGTTCGGAAAAAAGCGGAACGTCCTTGTGAT
Organism: Mesobacillus sp. QJM3NY_10; assembly: GCF_056173465.1. Lineage (NCBI taxonomy): Bacteria > Bacillati > Bacillota > Bacilli > Caryophanales > Bacillaceae > Mesobacillus > Mesobacillus sp. QJM3NY_10. The sequence goes on along the minus strand of NZ_CM149675.1, from coordinate 537,569 downwards.
CGGAATCCCACTTCTATCGACACTTTCCCAGGAACAATTTACGGCAGTCCTAGCCCATGAGCTTGCTCATATCTCTAACTCTGACACTGCTCTTGGCGCAAAAATATACCGCCTGAGAATGAGCTGGGGACGTCTATTGCATTCATTGGAAGAAAACGAACAATTCGGCACTTTCATCTTTAAAAAATTCTTTCAGTGGTTTTATCCAAGGTTTGATGCCTATACATTTGCCATGGCCAGGCAGGAAGAATACGATGCAGACCGTTCCGCAGCCTTGGCAACCTCTTCGACAGCAATGGGCGAAGCGTTGACAGTGATCTCTGTGGCTGCACCCTATTATTATCGTGATTTTTACAGCGAGTTGTTTGAAGAATGTGCAAAGACCAATAATGTCCCTCAGCCATATTCGAATTTCACGGAGAAGTTCCAGTCACTTAGTGATCAAAAAGCAAGCGAATATTTCAATGAACAGCTTGCTGAGGAAAGTTATATGACAGACACTCACCCTTGTTTAAGGGATAGACTTTCTGCACTGGGAATAGAGGCAGAGTTACCAAAAAAACAGCAGGAATCTGCGCTTGACTATTTCTTCACCTTCCCAGGCCGGATAATCAGTGACTTTAATAAAATGTGGATTGACTACAATCAGGATAACTGGAAAGAAGAAATTGAAAACTTTAATGAATCAAAGCAGCGATTCGAAGAGTTATCAAACCAGCAAGTTACCAACCTTGAGGAATTGCTGGAAAAAGCCTTTTTGACAGTTGAATTCAATAGTATGGAAGCAGCGATTCCCTTGTATAAGGAGATTGCTGAAAAGCATTCAGAGAATCCGCGGACCGCGGGCGCCCTGTTAACTTTGGGAGAGTATTATTTGGAATCCAGGGACACTGCGGACAAAGCTGTACAATTGATTCACCTTGCTATGTCCTATGATTGGGAATTACGTCTGCCCGCGCTTGACCTATTATGCGGCTACTATTATGAAACTGAACAAAGCGAGTTATTTGAAAAGACGAGAGATGAACTGGAGAAGTGGGAAGAAAACGTGGAAGCTTCCAATGAGGAGTGCGATTTTATCCAGCCAGCAGACAACTTTATTCCTCATGACAAAGAAAGCAGCGAGATACTCGCAGGCATAAATCAACTTGCACAATACAGGGAAATTACCAATGCCTATCTCGTACGAAAGCAACTCACGTCAATCCCAGAGCGCAAACAATACGTGCTAGGACTTGACCTGTCACTTCCGAACAGTACAGATTTAGATGAAGCCGAAGAGGCATTATATGAAAAATATATAAATAATCTCGGAGAGTTCGAGGATACTTGTGTCATTATCCTTAATGATAAGAAGGACTTGCGAAAAAGCTTACTAAGCGTAGGAAATTCTTTAATTTATACTGTATCTGATAAAGAACAAGCATCTTGATTACTGAAGCAGCGAAGTACTTCGCTGCTTTTTTTTGCGTCGCGGTCCACAGAACGGATCTCTAACTCCTGACAATTCCGTTCCTGTCATGGCTTTTCTTTTACAGCTAAAAACACCGGAGCAGAATCAGCGTTCTTAATCCATTTATACTCTTCCCCACTCACGCCTTCCTTCAACCATACATCGCCCCGCACATCATTTGGATTCTTTCGAAACCAGGCAAGATGATGGCCAGTCATTTGGGGATCTATATCAAGTTCATTCTTTTTCGGAAAAGTAATTTGTTTTTGCTCATCGGTTTTAATATTGATCGCATAAAGGGAGGTGTACATAGTTGGAACAGGTCCCTCGTTCCATTCCTTGTTTTCTTTTGCACGTGCCACGATTACTTGATCCTGCGAGAACCATTCCAGATCCAGGTCGACAAAACCTACGGGTGTGTATTCCTTCTGTTCCTTAAAAATGGGAATGTCAGCGATTTTGGTTTTCTTATTTTCAACAAAAAATCTTCCTTCACCTGAAATATAGGCAAGCTGGTTGGAGGATGGTGCCCACTTGAACCAGTCCTTGTACCCCAGCATTTTCCCTACTGACTGGAATTGTTCTCCCTGATTTGACAGGACACACAAAGTTTGGCTATCCATCGACCAGGAAGCGGTAGGAATCAGAATCAAACTGACCCATTTCCCATCATGGCTCCACTTAAAATAGTCAGCATCAATACCAAACAAGTCCGGTTCTTGTGTTTGGATTGTATAAAATTTCTTCATTTTTTCCTTTGCAAGATTCGCATTGACCGGGATTTTATATAGCGGGATTGGTCCCCAACCGGTAGGACGCAAACTGGATTGCGAGGAAACGATGAATTCTTTTCCATTTGGAAACCATTCGAACCCGCTTACCCCCAGTGCAACATTCTCGAAACCCTGCGGGCGACCATCCTTCATTTTTGTCACGTTCAGCAATCCATGATCACTGTAGGCTAATTGATTTTTCACCGGTGACCATTTGAAGTCAGATGTCTCAACCCTTACATAAGGCTGGTAGCTTTCCTTTGCCTTCGTATCATAAATGAATAAATCCGATTTTTCTCCTTGTTCATCTCCATCAATATAGGCAATGAAACGGCCATCAAATGACCATTTCGGAGAATACACATACCGTCCCTTCGTAATTTGCGTTTCCTCTTCTCCTTTTTTGATCCATAGCTGATGATCACGAATAAATGCAGCAGTAGGCGGGGCTTCTGCACTTACTGCCATTGGTAAAAGAAAACTTACGAGAAGTAGCACGACAATCAATCGGTTCTTCAAAAAACATCCCTCCTGATTGTAGGATGTCCGGATGTTTAATGAAGATTCTTTTTTGCGAGCAACTTCGGGTTTCTATCCACCGGATGCCTCCTCTGCTTCCCAAGCGGCTGAAATAGCTGTTAAAATATTCGTAAAATAAATATGTTGTCAGTTCTTTACATGGACGAAAGGAGCTCCATATTGAAAAAGCTAGGTATTATATCACTGGGCGAAGTAATCGTTGATTTTATTGCAACCGACCCCTCCAATTCGACGTTGCAGAGATTATTAGGAGGAGCTACTGTTAATGTAGCAGTTGGGGTTAGCAGACATGGCATTCCATCGTCATACTTATGCAAGTTGGGAATGGATGAAACAAGTAAATTTGTAGAGGGAGAGTTAAAGAAGGAAAATGTTGACCTTTCCTTTTGTTCCTATCATTCAAATAAAAGAATCTGCTCGGTTTATATTCACTTGAATCAGCATGGAGAACGCTATTTTCATGCGTACGTAAACGAAACTCCGGATGAGTGGATTACCTCGGAGGAACTTGATAAAAAGCCGTTTGTGAATAACAAAATCTTTTACTTTGGGTCCGGCACTCTTTTTCATCCAATCGCAAGGAAAACAACTGAGCAAGCTCTTCAATATGCCAAGGAAGGAAAGATGTTAATACAGGCAGATATCGTAAAAATGACAGAAGATGAATTGCTATTTTTAACGGAAAATACAGGTTTGGATCACCTAACAAAAATGGAGATTCCTTTCCTTTTTATCACAAAAGGAAAAGAAGGAGCATCCGCCGTTCATAATAATAGGATGGTGCACGTTCCCGGATTTCCGGTTGTAGCAGTAGACACAACAGGTGCCGGCGACGCATTCATGGCGGCCCTCCTATCCTGTTTTCATGACAGAGGGATTCCTAAAAACGAAGCTGAATTAACGGATTATATGGAGTTTGCCAATAAGGCCGGGGCGAGATCTGCCACGAAGTTGGGAGCTTTATAAAAGACAAAGGGACGGTTTTCCCGTCCCAAATCCTACTATTGCTGGGACACCCAGTTTCCACTTATCCGAACTGGAAAAAATCATCGGAAATTTCCAAGTCGCCAATAAAAATTGATTTTCGCCAATAACCAGCTCATTATCGCCAATAAAATTAATTTTTCGCCAATAAATCTTGGAAATCGCCAATAAACAAAGCAGGCAGGTAGATTTCTCACCGAAATTCCCCTCTTTTAGAATACAGATTTAATTATATTTAAATTTATCGACCACATTTTGCAATATATCGGCGGATTATCAATTTTATCGACCACTTTTCGCAATATATCGACCAACTCAAGGAAGGATGTTAAAATCCTGAATCAAAACTGCTCATTTGAAGTGAAAATTCGTTACCTGGGGTATTCTTTTAAAAAATTGAAACACTTCAATTCTCTTTTCACCCGTTTAAATAGAGAAATATAATCAGGAAGATGACTAGTCCAATCATGAAGACTGAACCAAGACTTGCACTATACACTACATATACTTTTGTGTGGAGGATAACGTGAACAATTAGAACTATAAGCAGACAAACAAGCAAAAAGATGAATAAATGCAAATTCTTGTTTCTATTCAAAACATCAGCACCTTATAGTTCCAAATTATCAAAACAGTAGTTGTCCATTTTCATATATTCTTTATATATTTTTTCTTTACGGATTTTATTCATGATTTCCTTCCCTGCCGAGACAAAAAACAAGGGACGGTTTTTCCCGTCCCTTGTAATTACATTTCACTCCATATATTGAGGCACCAAATTTGCCCCCGATAGTGAAACAACTAGCATTGACAAATCATTAAATGATTACCGTCTAAATCCTTAAAATTAAACCAATGATTATTTTCAATTTCTGTGGTAATTTCTACATTTTTTCTTTTCATGTATTGAAAAGCTTGTTCTATATTATCTGTGTTTAAATGAAAAGGTGGAGCTTTATATATATTTTCCTCTGAAAATATTTTGCTGTCTAATACGATACCTGTTCCGTTCATAGGTAGTATGTATAGATGACCAAATAGTATCTCACCATCTGATGGTAATTCTAATATGTCACAATACCAGTCGCGTGCTCTTTCAATGTTACTAACAGGAATAAATGTAGTTCCTATTTGATTTAATATTGGTTTTGAATTCATAATTTCCCCCTATTTATAGATAATTTATAGCTATTCTTACTTTATTATATTTGCTATTTCCCGTTGATTAACCTGCTTCTATAGTTGGAAACAAGCTGACGGTTTCCCCGCCCCACTAGTAAACTATATTTTATTCCTTATCCTGAGACACTATAACCGGCCCCAGCTCCCAAACTTCATCCAGATACTTCAGGCTGTTATAACCGGTAATCTGAAGTTTCATGGAGTTATCGTCGATGCCTTCCACTCTCATGGATTGTTCTGTGATGAAATGACGTGGCTGCTCCAATTTTTCATAGTCGATTGGCCCTTTATGCGGATCATATTCAACACCGTTTTTGTCTACCAGCACGCCTTTGGAATCTATATGGGTGATTTCAGGTTGCTGATCATTTTCATCGACGTAATTAATGTGAAGTGATTCATATTCTCGATTTTTCAGATCATCATTACGTATTATAACCTCGGTTGACTGACCGGCTTGTGTCTTATCGATCCAGAGGGTACTGCCTGCATACTCAATCGTCTGCGGGAATGTCTGATTTCCGCTAAGTTCGATGCTTCTATGATCTACAATCGATAAATAGATCGAGTCTAATTGGACTCTAAAATCTTTTACTTTCTCCCCATAAAGCGGGTCAAAATAGGCTTGGAAACCAGTCCAGGCACTGTCCTGCTGGTAATCCATAAAGTGGCTGCCATATCGTTCCGACTCAACTTTTTTATTATTCACTTCCAGCGATTTAAAATTAAGGAAATCGATCCGCTTCTCCAGCTTTTCTGTATTGATGCCAAATTGTAAAAAAGTTGCGGTTGGAGCAACAATCAATTTTTCCAATCGGACGGCTACCCCCTCGTGTTCCCTTTGTTCATTGATTTCGTACTCCGTGGTAGGCTGTTTGGTTACCGGGAACTCGAAGCTCCAGTAACCGTTTTTATAGTCGCGAGCCCTAAAACCCAATGATATCGCAGCATCGTTAGCCAATTCCTGAATCCTGGTGATCCTCAGCTTGATTTCACCTTGCTCTTCCTCAAGTGGTCTTAGCGCGATCTTTCCATAAAAAACGTTTTTATCACTTTTATTCATTTCCGCCTCGACATCAGGAAAAGAATAGCGTGGATAGGTGTCGCGTTTTAAAATGTCAAATTCGTTCTCAACAGTCACCCCATCCTCAAAAGTCATAAAATATTGCTTGTCTTCCTTCATATCATGAATTTCATAGAATACAAGCGTCTGGATATCATCCGCCACCACGCCCTTGATCTTCACAATTACTCCGTCGCTTTCCGCTTCCAGATTCAGCCTCTGGCCAAAACCCTCCTGGAGAAAGGCGCGCAATTGCACGTCATCTTCCGTCCATGCATAATAGACATTTGGAAACGCACCGCTAATGAAGCCGATCGCCACGATGAAGGCAAACGCACTTGCTAAACCAAGGGCCCACTTTTTACGCTTTTTATTCTTCTGTTGTCTATGTTCCTTCTGATCTGCAAATCTCTTTTTGACGTTTTCCATTAGTTGAGGATGCACACTCCGGTCATTGCCCTCCTCAACATGATTCAGCCTATTCATCGCGACTTCCTGGAAGCTCGCTAAATCCTCCTGGCATTCCCTGCAGTTATAAAGATGAATCTCAAACTCTATCTTCGCCGGACGCTCCATGCATTTTTCAAGGTAATCAATGTAATGCTTCTGGAACTGCTCACAGCCATAATAGACTGAACCATCTATTTGTTTTCTGGCCGACTGAATACCAGAGAACAACAATTCCTTCACTTTTCCAGCCGGAACATCGAGGACTTGTGCAGTCTCCTCAAGGGTAAAACCTGTTACATATGTAAGAACCAGCGCTTCCTTTTCCAGTTGATTCATTCCAGCAAACATTTCCCGACGCGGGTTTAGTTCTTCTGATCCTTGCAAGCGGATGCTTTGAAGAAAAATCGAAGTGACCCACATCTTGAACGACAGATTCCCTTTATACCGGGGAAACTCCTTATGCACTTTCAGAATCGACTGGTAAAAAAGCTCCTCCATCTGATGCTGATTTTGAACAAAATGCCAGCCAACACTATAGAAATATTCCTTATGCCCACCAAACCAATCCACGACAGACTGTATGCCCTTTTCTTGTATCGCCGTAATCGAAATTGGCTCCATTTTTTCCAAGATCATTTTCGAATTTCCCCCCTCGGACAAAAGGCTGTTCACCCAACGCCCAGACTTCCAACCTCTCTATTTCTATGACACCAGAGTTATCCAAACTATAAGAATAATCAGTTATTTTAAACCAGAAAGACACATTAAGAGCAACAGGCCACTGCTTTCTTCAAATCCTTCTCGCGGACCCAGATCTCGCCTTCTCTGATTTCATATTTTATCCCCGCTTCATCCAGACGCTGGGTTTGGTTATCCGTACTGTCTGTCCAGTGGGTATACGATTCATTCTGATTACAAGCTGTTAGTGTGATCACCATTAAAAAGCTTAAGGCTAATTTTTTCTTCAAGACAACCACCTCTAACTTCAACGATACCACAAAATGGCAGACAGAGACATAGGAACTATACGGCTATTCCATAAAATTCAGCGGAGAAAAAACAAATAAACCATCATGCAAAAACGAATGTCGGTTCACATGCCATTTTCATTGTCATTAATAGAATATGCATCTTAAAACGGAGTGGTTTAGCATTTAATCATGGATTTAAGAACACCCAAGGGTATAGAGTCAGCCTGCAGGAAAAGCTGTTCATTGGCGGGTACCTTGAATGAATGTCATAGCTTATCGTGGAAATACTATCGATATCTCTATGAGCAGGGGGAAACACATGAATATAATGTCTGGTACATATTATTGGCCCTCCACTTTCCCTTCTCCCCCCTCCTATCCTCAGCTGGAAGAGAATTTGGAATGCGATGTCCTGATCGTTGGAGGAGGGAGTTCAGCTTCGCAATGTGCATATTATCTTGCGGATTCTGGATTGAAAGTGGCAGTCATTGAAAAAGAGAAGATTGGCAGCGGCAGCACGAGTTCGAATACGGCACTCATACAGTATTCAGGGGAGAAGATGTTCACGAACCTGGTTAACACCTTTGGAAAAATGTATATTTCAAGGCATTTAGAACTCTTGCAGGAAGCCATCAATGAAATGGAAACAGCGTGCAGGACGGTAGAACTCAACTGCGAATTTCAACGAAGAGACTCCCTATATTCTGCAAGCTGCAGTGAAGATGTTGAATCGCTGAGAAAAGAATACGACTTTTTAAAAGAGCAAGGTCTGAAGGTAGACTTTCTCAGCAACGAAGAAATCGAGGAGAAATATCCGTTCAGCCGCGAGGCCGCCATCTACTCCTATGGTGATGGCGAGATGAACCCTTTCAAGTTCACCCATGCGTTGATCGACTACGCCGCTAAAAAAGGCGGACAGATCTTTGAAAACACCGAGATGAATGGACACCATGTTGATCCGCAATCAGGGCGGGTGATTCTTTCTACCAAAGGAGGCCAATCCATCTCGGCAGGCAAAGTCATAATTGCATGTGGCTATGAGGGAATCGACTTAAAGAAAGAAAAACAGGTTTCTTTCGTGAGTACGTATACCGTCACGACAAAGCCTGTTGCTGACCTGACGTTCTGGTACAACCAGACGCTTTTATGGGAAACGGCAAGGCCATATCTATATATGCGGACGACAGCTGATAACCGGATTATCATTGGCGGCCTTGATGACAACACTCCCTATCCTGAGGACAGGGACAGTAAACTCATCCATAAACGCGACAAACTGATTGAAGAATTCAACAAGATGTTCCCGTCCATCCAGGTAGAACCTGAGTATTATTTAGCTGCATTTTACGGTGGAACTGCGGACGGCCTCCCGATCATTGGGAAGTATGAAGAATATCCAAACAGCTACTTCCTCATGGGATTCGGCGACAATGGCACCGTCTACAGCCAGATGCTCGCGAAAATCATTGCTGAAGAAATCAGAACCGGAAACAGTCCCGACCTGAAGCTGTATTTAAACGACAGACCGCTTGTTGCGAAAAAATAATCCGAAAGACGCCTTTCAAGGAGAGAGGCGTCTTTCGGATTTCTTTCTTAACCCTTGCATTACAAGATAGCATATTGTATAGTGAAGATATATCTTGTAATACAAGGTACTGTTCAGCACATCAAATACCTTGCATTACAAGCTACTGAAAGGAGCCCAATCCATGGCTGATACTACGCAAATGCTTAAAGGGATTCTCGATGGATGTCTTTTGTCCATCATTAAAGAGGGCGAAATTTATGGGTATGAGTTGGCCGCCAAATTAGAGTCCTATGGCTTCCACTCTTTCAGCGAAGGAACGATTTACCCTCTGCTGCTGCGGATGCAGAAAGAGGGTCTGGTAAGCACAACCTTAAGGAAATCCACTGCCGGACCAAAACGGAGATATTATTCATTGACGGAAAAAGGCGAACAGGAATTGGAGCAGTTCATCAAACGGTGGACGCAGCTGAGCTCCTCGGTGAACAATGTTTTAAATAAAAGGGGGTATTAACGGGATGGTATCAAAACGAGCGGAACAGTTTTTAGTGGAACTGCGTATGTACTTGATTTCAAAAGGGAAAAACGACCAGGAAATCAATGAAATTACCGAAGAGCTTGAGGTCCATTTGACAGAGGCCGAAGCGGCCGGCAAAGATGTCAGCCATATCATCGGGGACAGTCCGAAGAATTATATGAAAAGCATCGGCGAATCCATGAAAACGGATTACCGTCAGCTGGCAGGTTTGGTTCCTTTGATGATTCTGCTGATCGCAGCATACTTAAGTATCGGCCCTGCAATTGAAGGAACTTTTTCCGTATCCCAGGGGACCATCTGGTTTGCGCTTGTCATCAGCTCCATTAGCATCCTGGTTTACGGCTTATTCTTATTCAAAGTAATGCCGAAATTCTTTCAATCTAAATGGAATTATGTTTTATTTTCCGGCACCTTTCTGGCGGTAACCGGATTAATGGTAGCCTTTATGTTTTGGTACAAATCACAGGAATTCGAAGCCGTTTTCGTAGCAACACCAGCGCAAAACAACCTGATCATTGTCCTGTGTGCCGTCATTTTCATCGGTGCAGCACTCTACACCAAAACATGGTTCACCGTACTAATCCCTTTATTTCTCTCCATGGGCCCTATTGCAACAAGATTTGTACCAGAAGAAGCAAACAATGATCCGTTGTACATCACGATCACCATCCTGGCCTTTTTGCTTGCATCAGCTGTAGCAATCGCCATCTTTATTTTTCAGAGCAAGAAAGATCAAAAAAAGATTTAAAGTCTAAAAAAGGAGCTCAACTAAGTTGAACTCCTTTTGTTTACTATCAAACCTCGTGGTCAGGATAAATCAATTCATTGTCCACAAAGATCCTGCACTCTACCGTTATCGCACCGCCAAGGCTGACCTTAATATTCTGATTTTCACCATTATTATTTTTGATTACCCCTCTCAAACTGGCTCGGTCAAAAGCAAATCCAAGATTCTGATCCTGTAATTTACCGTCCACAAATAGCTTTTCCCCATTAAACCAGGTATTCTCCACAATTATATGATGGTCTCTGTATGTAGTTTCAAATACTTTTTTCATTCTCCATCCTCCTATCCCTTGTTATCTATACGGATAGGATAACTGGAAGTTTCATGAAAAATTGGTCGCACTTGGGTCTATTTGAACTGGAAAAAATCAGCGAAAATTTCCAAGTCGCCAATAAAAATTGATTTTCGCCAATAACCAGCTCATTATCGCCAATAAAATTAAATTATCGCCAATAAATCTTGAAAATCGCCAATAAAAATATTTTTTCGCCAATAAATAAACTAGGCGGGTTGATTTCGGTTAAAATCCAGAATCAAAATCGCTCATTTTAAGTAAAATTACGTTGCCTGACGCATTTTTTCCATAAAAATACGTTAAAAAATCGAAATTGGCTAGGATCGAGGACCAGACGTAATTAAAAATCAGGTGAGTTAGCGACTATGAACTAAAATTTTAATGATTCTAGAGAGTCCGTTCTTGCGACCCATCAATCACGGGACATGAGAACTCCTAATGTCCCACTCTTACTGCTCAATCAGGCTGTACAACATTATCAATCTCCGACCAATCGAATGTTCCTTCGCGGATTTTCTCCCGACGGTCTTTTGTAATGATATCAGTTGGGCGGCCGCCTTTTGGCCAGTCCGTTTCATGTCCTCCCCATACTGGGCGCTCATGTGACAAGATATAGGCAGCGAGATCTGCCGCTTCCTGATCCGTTAAAGTCCCACCGTTTGGCGGCATATTATTTTGAATATACCCGGCTATTTTCGACATACGGTTCATCCCTGCTCCATCGTTAAAGGAGTTGTCCCCCCATAACGCTGGACCAATATTCGCGCCTTTTCCTTCACCATTTTGCCCGTGGCAAGCTATACAGCTTTTTTCGGCATAGAGTTTCTCGCCATTTTCAACACTTGGCAGAGGAATTTCCTTCATCGTATTCAGCATTCTCCACGGAATTTCTGCTCCCACTTCAATGCCATTAGATATATAAGTCAGGTAAGCCATCATGGCCCGCATCTCTTTGCTGTCTTGAGGAATCATTTTACCGTTCATACTTCGCACCATACATCCATTAATACGATCCTCGAGTGTAAAAACCACACCCTCCCTTGGCCGGTATTGCGGAAATTGGGTTGTTACTCCCACCATCGAAGAGGAACGGGCCAATCCAGCATCTGCATGACAGCTTGAGCATGATAATTGGTTTCCCACATATTCATCCAGGACAGTATCTGTTTCATGGAACACCTTCTGTCCATATTCAATATATTCGGTCATAGGATTTTTCGGATCCAGCTCCTCCATTGAAGGAGGGTCATAGGCCAATTCATCACCAGTATTGTTCCCTTCATCCTTTTTACTGTCACTAGCCTGCTGATTCGTATTGCCGTCCGTATTCTTGCTTTGTGTTTCCTCAGGATCTTTTGCACTGTCATTATTGCAAGCTGCGAAAACAAAAACCAGAGCAATTATTAAGAAGCTTAACCATCTTACATTGCGCATTATTTCATCTCCTATAAGATTTTCCCTATCATTAGCTTCTTAATATTTTTCGAAATTATTCTTACTATTGGGTGTAATCGCAACAGAAACATGGGACAAAAAGAATTCACAAGAACAGCAAAAAAGCTCAGGTTATTGCTCTGAGCTTTAGGAAGGTTCATATATCAAATCACCTATTAATCCACTAAGTCATACACGATTTCTCGAATCAGAGAGACGTTCCTTATGCTTCTTTTTAAAAGACAATAAGAGACATGAAAAAAGGAAGCACGGGGCTAAACATCCCCTCTGCTTCCCAGATTTTCTATCCAACAATCAATCTTTCTTTCGGATAATGGCATTTTGGCTCTAGTTTTCCGCGATTGAATAAGAAGATAAAAGATAGAATTCCTATTCTTCCTATGAACATCAAGGATATAATGACAATCTTCCCTGCTGTGCTAAGTTCAGGAGTTATGCCCATAGATAAGCCTGTTGTCCCGAATGCTGAACTGACTTCGAACATGATTTCCATCATCGTGAAGCTTTCAGTCGCATTCAATATGACCACCGCCGCAAAACAGAGGATAATGGCCAAAAAGCTTACAACTACTGATTTTCTAATATCTTCCTCATGCAGCTCACGACCAAACACCTTGATGGCATTATGCCCTTTTGCAAAATTGATGATCAGCAATATAATGACCGCAAAAGTGGTCGTCCTTATGCCTCCGCCCACAGAACTTGGCGAAGCTCCAATAAACATCAAAAAGCAAAGAAGCAGTAAGGTAGGGTTAGAGAAATCACTCACATTCATCGTAGCAAGCCCGCCATTTCTAGTGGAGGACGACTGGAACCAGGCATAAAAAAACGATTCATGCCAGTTGTAGCTTTTAAAAAAATGATTATATTCAAACAGCAGGATGGCGAATGTACCGAAAAACATAAGCGCAAAGAATGTTAACGTAGTCAGCTTAGTATATAAGGAAAAATGAGATCGATGGTGTTTTTTTCGATTCAAAAAGAATTCCTTCACTTCCACTAATACCGGGAATCCTATGGCACCTAAGGTTAAGAGAATAATATTCACAGACTGAACGAAATAATCATGCGCAAAAGGAATAAGCGAACTCCCTGTAATATCAAAACCAGCGTTCGTCGTTGCACTTACCGCCGCAAATAAGCCTTGCAGATAAGCTTCTTGCCATGTCGGGAAATAGCCAAGAAAATACGTTCCTAATATGAGAGCCCCTACCGCCTCGATCAAAAGGATGATGGCCAAAATTTGCCTCATGAGCTTGACCAGGCCAGACATTTGAGATTGATTTTGGTCGGTCATGATTAATTGTCGATCTTTAAGGCCAATTTTCCTTCGCAGCAACATCCAGAAAAACGTACCGAGCGTCATGATGCCGATTCCGCCAAACTGGAGGATAAACATTAAAATGAAAACGCCTGGTGTACTAAAGGTATCCGGTGTTGATACAACCGTCAGCCCTGTTACACTCACCGCACTAACTGCCGTAAATAAAACGTCAATAAATGTCCAGCTCACCCCAGGCTTGAGCGCAATAGGGAGACTGAGGAGCGACGCCGAAATCAATACGGCAATGACATAAAAAAATACAATGATTTGCGCAGGCTTTAACCAGTTTCTTTTAAAAATTTTCGCCAAGGTAATTCCTTCTTTTCTACGTTTTATTTTAAAACGATGCAAGCACAAAAAGACCATCCCTAATAAGAATGGTCAATGTTAAGATCATCAACCCTTCTCTCTTCACGGCTTACGGAGTTAGCTGTCGGATTAGGGATTGAGAGTATCCCTTTTTAGCTTCATTCGCTAAAATTCACCCCAAGATAAAGTAGCTTTATCAAAATTGGTTCCCCCGCTCAAAAGATTCAGCAAAAAGGTCTTTATTAAATTTAATAAGTATAAATTACTCCTATAGCTTAATAGTGTCAATGATTTTTTTATGAAATGCAGGGACTTGCCTTTGCTTCTAATATGTCGTCTAAAAGAGTGTTGAAAATGAAAAAGCATTGTTGAATTAACAATGCCTTGGTTTTACTCCGATTTTATTTCCCAATTACTACGACTAATCAACCGGAATCTCAATCTTTTGATTGTATTTTTTTACATAATGTATGCCCTTGATCAACAAATATTCCGGCATAGAATTCGTATCAAAGACCATCGTCCGCTCGCTGGTAATTCTATCTACCTTTTTCTCCAACCTTTGATTTATTGTTGTTTTTATAGGAGTCACTTTGTCACCATTTTGAATAGAAACACCGTCAAGCAATAGATTCTCGTCTGTCTCAATCGTGATTTCGACTCCTCGCTCAGTAGTACTAACTTTTTTTACCCAAAGATCCTTTCCTTCGAGTTCATGGTGCGTATCATCATTAAGTGGAATCTGTTCCGCTAGTTTTTGATATCCTACAAACTCATTAAAAGCTAATTCAAGAGAATACAGCTCTTGGGGAAGGCCATCAAATCGCAAATCAAACTTACTACCGGATACACCAGAACCCAGGTTGTCAATGGACTTACCATTAGCTATTAACTTGACTCCTTCAAAGCCGAAATGAATTCGATCGAAATTATCCACGTCCATTTTTCCTTCTAATACTGTTGAAGTTGGAGTCGCTGTAATCGTCTTGAAAGTAACCTTCCCTTTGTCGACCTTTACTGTTTCGTTGATCGACTGTTTTATCTGAGTCTGCATGGCTTTGTTTGGATCATAAGGAAACGTGATGCTCCCCTGCCGATTTTCTGCACCTTGCCAAAAGTGCATAGTCAATTTTTTTGAAAATGGACTGACTGGATCAAAATAAGTCGTCCCCTTTATTTCTGTACCGGAATCATTTACTTTTGCCATGCCACCTCCTGCCCGGGCATTAGTAAAGAAGCCCGATATTTTATCAGGATTAAAGGCGTCCCCCCACAATTCACCCACACCCTGAGGATTGGAAAGCGTATAATACATAATCAATTGATTGGCGTCCGTCATGATCCCGTCAATGGTCAGCTTTGTTCCATCAGATAATGTCGTCTTTTTATCAATGATTTGCCCCATTCCTTTATCATTCAAATCCTTCATCGTCCCCGACATAATTTCCTCAAAACCGAAAATCTTTTTTCCATAGAATGCAACAGCGTTGTAATTATAACTAATCAGCAAAAAGCATAGAACGCTAACAGCAGCGACCATAATGAAAGGATTCCTGCGCTTGGGCTTCTTCGCAGGTGTTGTGTCAAGAGCGCTTCGCAATCTATTTTCGAAATCAGCTGGGGCGGTCATGGCGTCCAACCGCTGCTTCTCCTCAGTCAATCGTTCTTCTATCTCTTTCATCTGCTTCACCTCCATCATAATCTTTCATTTTCCTTAACCCCTGAAAAATCCTCGATTTCACAGTTCCTACTGGAACGTTGGTCAATTCCGCAATCGTTTGATAATCGAGGTCGAGAAAATACTTCATCTGAATCGCTTCTTTTTGATGTTCATTTAAAATCGATAACATCTCAGCAATCTCTAATTGCTGCACATTTGAGTCGGTATAAGCCTTTTGCTCCCCTTCTTTAGAAGACTCCCAGTTATCGAGCAGCACAACCTTCTTTTGTTTACGAAGCGTTGTTTTACAAAGGTTCACAAGAATGGTCTTGCCCCAGCTATAAAACGCCTCTTCCTTTTTTAGCTGGCCGATGTTTTCATACAGCCGGACAATCATCTCCTCCAGCACATCCATCGCATCATTCTCATTCCCCATATATGTAAAAGCAAGCCGGTACATGGCATCCTTCTCAGCCATAATCAACTCCAGCAACGCATCTTTACTGCCCTTTTTGGCCTTTTTCACCATCCGAACTACATTCATCCCCTCACCCCGCTCCTATGTAAGAGTCAAAACCACCCTGAAAAGTTCATTTTTTAACTAAATTTCTTATTTATAAGTATGAAGAGTTAGCATTCACTTCAGTTCACAACTCTCCTCGAAAAAATTAGGGATGTCAATAAACATTCGAAAACTAAGAGAACATGATATTGAGTACAATCCTGAACACATGAATATTCATATTTCTTTTGTATGCGGAAATAATACCGAGGAGGTGAAAATATGGATAAGGATAAAATACAACTTACTTCTTCTGAAATAGGAACCTTGTGGGGCGAATATGTAAACGGGACAATGATCGATACAGTGAATCGATATATGTACACCATTATTGAAGATGAATCGATAAAAGCCATATTTGCGGATGCTCTTTCGACGTTCGAACGGCAAAAGAATCAAATGGTTTCATTTTTAGAGAATGAGGGGTTTCCGGTCCCCGTAGGATTTAGTGAAGCGGATATAAATAAAGGTGCAAAAAGATTGTTCTCGGACACGTTTTGCCTGAATTACCTACATATCATGACACTGCATGGATTGATTGGACATATCACCGCTTTAGGTGTTTCTGTCAGAAAAGACTTACGGGATTTTTACGACTCATCTGATAACGATGGGAAAAGAATGTACCACCAGACCATCGAACTATTGCTTGAGAATGGCTGTTTCCAGAGAGATCCTTTATTTTATCCTGCCAAGAACCCTGAATTTATTGTTAGTAAAGATTTCACAGATGGGATTTTCGGAAAGGCCAGGAGTTTATCTGCCACAGAGATTATAAGTATTTCTTTCAATGTAAAAAAGAACATTATGGCTAAAACTTTGTCGATTGCTTTCAGTCAAGTTGCCCACTCAAAGGAAGTTCGGAAGTTTTTAACCGAATCTGAGAAAACAGCTGATCAACAAATACAAACTTTTGCCAAAATCATGCACGAGGATAATCTGCCAGTTCCACCTTCGTGGGAAGCAGAAGTCACAACATCAACGGATCCTCCTTTTTCAGACAAGCTGATGATGTATCATACCGGCTTCTTGTTCCAGGCTGCTCAAGTCTATCACGGTACAGGTTTGGCATCTGCCATGCGGACAGACCTCGTAGCTACTTATGAAACCATAATCCTGAAAAATTTAATGGTGACAAAGAAATGGTTTGATATCATGAAAAAAAACAACTGGTTAGAACAACCCCCACTGGCTCCCAATCGAAAAGAACTCGCAAACGATAAGCAATAATTGTAATGTCCCCCGAATATGGAGGGACATTTTTTATATACGGCTACTTTCGATTATGTTTAAAACGCAAATACAGAAAATAGGAAGCAATCAGGACCATGGCATAAAACCATACAGAACGATACCAGACATTCTTCAATTCTATCCAAAAACTCATTCCGCCCTGATCCGGAGGCAAAAGCGAATAAACGGACACTTCAATATAGAACAGGCCAAGGAAAAATAAGAATAAAGGAACAAATATAAGCCATATTAAACGCTTGTACTTCATAAAAAATCACCTTTTTCATTCCACCGTTATCCTAATGAATTTCAACAAAAAGAGAGATATTCCTCTAAAATGAGGGAAAAGGAAACTGCTTAGGTTCCCTTTGCTTCTTCTTCCTATCATTTCCTCTTCCTTATAACCAACACAAATAACAGGCTGACTGAGATCAGTAGTAGAATTATATAAATAAACTTAGAGTAAATATCTATATACTTAACAATCTCCTCCCAGGAAGCTCCGACAGTGGCCCCTAAATAGACGAGAATCGAATTCCAGATCAGCGTACCAATTGTTGTAAACAGCAGGAATGTCCTAAATCTCATCTCTGATATGCCGGCAGGAATGGAAATCAGACTGCGAAGTAAAGGAATAACACGGCAAAAGAAAACAGTCCAGGCTCCATAACGATCAAACCAGGAATCCGCTTTGTAAATATCATTTTTGGTTACCCCAAGAAGATATCCCCATTTATCAACAATCCTCTCCAACTTATCCACACCCAACTGTCTCCCTAGTCCATATAGCAATACAGCCCCCAACAGTGATCCTAGAGTGGACGAAAGGATCACGCCCGCAATGCTAAGATCCGTTGAAGCAGTCATAAATCCAGCAAAAGTTAAAATAACTTCGGATGGGATTGGGGGAAAGATGTTCTCAAGCGCAATCAAAAACATTACACCAGCGTAGCCGAATTCCTCCATTATTCCAATTAACCATTTTTCCATGTCATTCTCCTTAAGTTTTAATGGTCATTCAAAAAAGAAAAAACCTTTACCGTATTGCAGGCAAAGGTTTTTCAGACAAAAAAGACCCTTACCGCTAATATGGGTAAAGGTCTTGCTAACAACAGTGGTTGCCAACAAAGCCGAGAGTCAAGAACTCCGTAATGACGACCTTGCTGTAAAAGCTACTCCCCTTTAGGAGTATTCAATTAATAAGTAAATATTAAAGGCGTCTGGAAAGCTTGTCAACAAATACTTGGAAGCATAGAAACGGAGTTCTTCCATTAAATAGAAGCAAAGGGACGTTATCTCTGTCTGGTTTTTGAAGATTACCTTGTGCAGTTCTTACTTCAGTTTAGCGAGCTTATTGGTGATTTCCGCAATTTCCTTCTCCACCTCGTAGAGATTCTTCTGCATCCGGTCCCTCCTAGCGGTTAATACACTAAGCTGTTCTTTAAGTTCATCTTTTGTTCCGCTCATCCAATTTAGTCCTCCATTGTTTAGTAAAAACCCTCTTTTATTATGTTCAGTTATGGAGTTCTGAGTATTGAAAAGTCCTTGTACTTTTATGGAAAAAAGTTCGTCCTCAAGACCGCACTACAAAAAATAAATACGAAACCAAAACACCTACCCATTGGATCGTCGCAAATAAAAAGATGGTTTCCGTACTGTAGTTTGGGTCACTCAAAAGCATGATCATCAGAAATGGAATCATACTGATTGATAAAACCCCGGCCACAAACAGGCTTTTCGCTAATATACTCACTTGATATTCATCGTATTGCTTCGTTCTTTTCACAAGAATAAAAACGATAATTACACCAGTTAATCCGATGATCAAGTAACCAATGAATTTCATATTGCCTGTTCTTAAAAAGTCCGACCACCCGTTCCAAAAATCCGAGTTCAGTGTCTTGCCATGTGAAAGGATACTTATAAATTCCATATGACCAGCTGTGAAAATAAAAATGAATGAATAGATTGCGGACATAAAACTTATGAAAAGAATATTAACAGCCGGATGTTTCAGTAAACTCACTTTCGCTCACTCTCCTCAAATTCAAATAATTCCTCAATCGTCATATTGAAATATTTCGCTAAATCATAGGCCAGCCAGATGGAAGGATCGAATTTGTTTTTTTCAATCGCATTGATCGCCTGGCGTGATACATTTACCTTCTGGCCCAGCTGCGCTTGCGTTAGGCCGTATTGCTCCCTTAATTGTTTTACTTTGTTTTTCAAGATAAATACCTCTTCCTGTGTAAGGTTAACCTTACATATAAATTACAATTATTCCCTATTAGTGTCAAGTAAACCTTACATATTATTTTAAAAAAATGCTATTCCTTAGTCGAATAGCATCACTTTACCTTTTATTTATTCTGTTTACCTTTTCCTCTTCGATCGTTATTTTTCCAACAAAGCCTGCTACTTCAAGTTCTAGGTAATAGGAAGGATCATCAAGATTCCGGTAAGCCTCATGAACCTTCATTTGAAAAATTCCTGGTGAATAACCACCGCGCATCGATTGCAGTAAGATTTTTTCATCACCTTCTTCAATATGAAAGGCACTACAGCGTTCATCAAGGCATTGTATTTCATACGTCTCTTCCATCCAACTTACAAAGTCATCTTCATTCGGCTTTTGAGTTATAGTGATTACAGCGACAATCAAAACACCTACCAATAACAGCAGCCACTTCTTTTTCCTCATCACATTCCCCACCTTACTTGGAATCCAAAATAAAGCTTAATATAATTTATCTTCCCTTTTAGGGAACGTCCTCCAGAATCCTATCAAGCATAAGGCCCCAATTGATTTGACAACGCTTGTTCCTACAATAGAATTCTCAACCGTAACCCCAATAAAGAGTCCACCGACCAGCAACAGAATAAAACTAAATAAAGCCCTCATCCTATCCCCCCTTTTACTACTGTGAGCATGCTCTAATTACCAGAATTACCCCCACTACAATCAGAATTGATATCACATTTACCAAACAACCACCGCTTGGTGACCCTGTCATCGCCTGTGCCCATCCATTGTTCAAGGCTGCCCCCGGATGTTTCCTTTGTTCTTTTAATTTCAGCCGCTCTCTTTTTTCCTCGGACATGTTAACCTCCCTTGACCCTTTTTACAAAATTACAGCTGGCCCTATCATGTTCCCGTAAACCAGGATGGTCCAGTGTTATCGGTGGATTATTCTCTTTTATGTGACGATAATTCTGGAAACGCCTTCGTTATCCGCACATTATCCTCTTTTATGTGACGATAATTCTGGAAACACCTTCGTTATCCGCACATTATTCTCTTTTATGTGACGATAATTCAAGAAACGCCTTCGTTATCCGCACATTATCCTCTTTTATGTGACGATAATTCAAGAAACGCCTTCGTTATCCGCACATTATCCTCTTTTATGTGACGATAATTCAAGAAACGCCTTCGTTATCCGCACATTATCCTCTTTTATGTGACGATAATTCTGGGAACGCCTTCGTTATCCGCACATTATTCTCTTTTATGTGACCATAACGAGATTTGCTGCATCATAAATGGCACGTTAAATAATCTTCGTATTAAAAAAGCGATAGCAGCTTCAATACAGACAGCTCTATCGCCCAAAGTCTAATCCAGGATTCTCTTGTTAGTTTATGACTCATGTTACCTCTGTGGTAATCGTTGCTCGTTTCCTTGCTCTTAAAAATCGGACTAGGTTCAATACGATTGTTTTTGTGACGGCGTAGGTTGGGACAGCTAACACCATTCCCAGAACGCCAGCCAGATTTCCGGCAGCCAATAAAATAATGATGATCGTTGCCGGATGGGTATCCAGGGTTTTACCAAGGATAAGTGGAGACAGTAAATTCCCTTCAATTTGCTGTGCTATCAGGATAACCACTACTACCAGCAAAGCCTTTGTAGGGGAATCAAAGAGACCAACCAGCACTGCAGGCGCTCCGCCAATAATCGGCCCGACATACGGGATAATGTTTGTGAAGGCGACGATTAACGCCAGAATCAAGGCATAGCGCAAATCAATGATGAGATACCCGATAAAAGCCAAAATCCCAACAGCCGAGGCGACCGTTACCTGTCCCTGGATATATGCAGCCAGTGTTTCACCAGTTTCTTTCAGGATTTTAAGCCCCTCATCACGGTAATCTTTCGGAATAAACTTGGAAACTGCAAGCGGAAACCTGTGACCGTCCTTGAACATGTAAAACAATAAAAATGGAACGGTAACAAGGATGATTGCAATATTGGTGACGATACCCAAAAAGCCTTTTAGCCCATTCGTCAATTTAGTCGGTATCGTATTTGAATACTCAATTACACGCTCCTGCACCGTATCAATCATTTCACGCTGCTCATCCCTAAAGCTTTTAAACTCTGAGGACTGAACAACATCGTAAAAATACTCCGTCGTCTTGTCAGCAAAAATAGGAAGATCATTCGCAAGCTCTGTCGCCTGCTTGGATACCGCGGGAACTAAATTCCCGATCGCCAGAACAAGAAGGGCCCCAAACACAACATAAATGATCAATATTGCGAGTACCCGAGGAAGTTTCTTGCGTTCCAGAAAATCCACCACCGGATTCAGCAAGAAATAGAGGAATCCAGTAATCAGAATCGGAAAGAACACCGTTGATATGAAGACCCCTATCGGCTCAAACATAAATGAAATCTTTGTAGAAACATAAATGATCGTCGATATAAGCAAAATTTGAATCAGCCAAAATTGCAGTTTAGATTTAGTCAAAGTATGTACCTCTTGCTTAGGTTATTTTGGTAAAATTATACCAAAACTTCGGGTTAAAATATATTGTTTTTCTAATTCCGTGTTTAGTTATAAGCTTTTTGTAAAAAAACATAAATCATGTATATGTTGAAATCCAACTTTCCTATACAGATTTATAGCATTCTGATTACTTGAATTAACACAAAGCGTAATTGATTCGATACTCTCAATCGTAAAGAGCCATTTTAGGGCAACAGTTAATAACTTACTTCCTATTCCCTTTCCTCTTTCACTTTCATCAACAGCGAAAAATTCAATACTTGCTTCCCCATAGGCTGGTTGCGCTTCTACATAAATATAACCGCTTAGATGACCGTTTTTTACAATTATAAAAACCTTCCTATCCTGATTCAGTCGGTCAATAATTTGTTGACCATTGTAATATGTATCAGGAAAAGATTGATCATGCAGCTGTTTCATTTCTGTAAAATACTCTTCCTTTAATTCTAAAGCAGGGACCTCTTCTAATTCAGCCATTCCATTTCGATTGAAATTCAATATGGTTTGGTCATTATGTCTGGTAAATGTAAAGTCGTTAGCAAGTTGAATGACTTGTTTATTTTGTTTATTTTGTTTATTTGCAAAAATACTAATTGAATTTATTTCTTCAGGCATTAATTCAATCATTTTATTCCACAGTGGATTAACAATATCCCACCTATCTTCTTTTACAAATGGACCCCAAATTTCCGCACTATTGCTTTCCAAATCTGCATCAAACCCTAGTACACCAATTAGTCCACCTTCCTCATAGACAGTCCAGAAGCTGTTACCACAGGTGATATCTGAAATATCCTTCCTTAATGAATGTGCAATTTCCTTAGGATCCTTGCCACAATAACCAATATGTGATTCTTCAACACTATTAATTTCTGAAATGAAATTAGCAACCATATCAACTTCATCAGTTTTCATAAACTCAATTTTCACGATATCATAAACTCCCGTATTAATAGACTTTTCTGACAAGTATATCATAGCAAAAAGTCCCAGCTATTTATATCCTCCCGTACATGTTTTCCCTCTACTCCACAACAAACACTTTTCCTACATAACAAAAAAATCGCTCTGGAGCTATACAAAACCGTTCCGTTTAGGATGCATATCTTATAAAAGACAATGAAAATGGCGTGTAAACTTACAACAGTTTTGACACGCCATTTTTCTAATTTTATGTATTTTCGTATCCAGAAAATAATTCATTCTACTTAAACGAAGCACCCGTTTGTTGAAAATGGACTCATTAATCAGAAATAATGAGTCCATCTTCTGCAACTTGCCCCTGGACAGTAGAATTTGGGTTTTCAACCAATTCAAAGGATACTTTTTGTCCATGTTTTAGAAATTTGAATCCATCAGGAAACCTTTCCGAATCAAGTAAAATAGAACTGAAATTAAGAAAAAAATCGCTGATTGGTGAGTCTATTATAAACCAGTGAAAGCAACAACTATTATAAAGTGCTTTTCGGCTTCTTGATTGATATTTTTATTAATATGTTCCTTCCAGCTAACAACGCAAAATATAAAGGAATTGTGACAAGTAATATTACATAAAGGTCTCGTCCAGCAAGGTAAGTGGCAGAGTGAAGACCTTTTATAAGTAAGTGAGCAAACAGGTACGAGATAGGCAATAGAATCATTTTTTCTAGTCCATTTCTTATTTTTTCGTTCTTACGGAATATGACCAATCCAATTCCACAAATAAGTAAAAATCCTATAGCAAACAACACATAGTAGCTTAAAACAAGCCGAGGTAACGTCATGACAGAACCATCCGTTATTGGATCTCCATAAATTAAAGTATTTTCAATTCCATCGGTATTGTAATAGTAGATCGAAGCGACCGTTTCCCCATTCGGGTTTATGACCGTATTTTCCAGGTTGTTTTTGTTTATTTTCTGTTGCCAAATCGTTTCCCATGTAGTTATATCATAGACATAACCTGAATTGTCTGCTGCTGGATATTGATTTACATTATATCCAGAGACTTCTTCACTAAAATTCAAAAGTACAGTTCCGTCATCCTTTTCAATAATTGAAACCGCATTTTCATTATAAGAGATGTATGCTGGGGTTGTCAGATAAGCGATTGTAACCACTGCAAAAACCAATGTTACCATGACTGAAAGAATAATCGTTTGCAGCTTCTTCTTTCGCAATGTATTTTGTATGTTTCTTAAGGGAGCTATATCGGTATCTACTGGCGGTTCTTCAAAAGTCCTCATTTCTTCAAGTCGTTTTTTACAGTTCTCACAAGAAGCTATATGTTCTTCAACTAGATCTCTAGTATCTTGACTTGCCATATCCTCCACATATAACGGCAGTATATCCCTAATCATATTACAGCTAATTTTCATCGATAATCCTCCGATCGCGCTTTAATTTTTTCTCTAGCACGGTGATAAGTAACACAAGCCCAGTTTTCACTTTTTCCAAACAATTTGCCAATTTGCTTAAATGACAGTTCTCCAAATGCACGGAGAGTAAAGACCTTTTTGTATGGCTCTTTCAAATTCTGGATAACTTCATGTACCTTCATAGACGCTTCTGAAATGGCTATTTCTTGTTCTACATTGTCTCCACTAGCTGATTCTGGAACCGACTCAAGATCCACCAAGCTTTTATTCTTACGCAAATAAGAGTAATAACTGTTTTTGGCAATTTGGCATAACCAAACACGGATATCACTATTCCCTCTGAAACTGTCTAGCGATGTTAATGCCTTCATAAAAGTTTCCGAAGTGATATCTTCAGCGATATGCTTATCGCCAGACAAACTATACACATATAAAAATACATCTTTAAAGTATTTATTATAAATATCCTCAAGCTGTGTCACCATCTCACCTCCTTACATATAAGACGCGATAAACTCAAATATCTTACAATAATATAAGAAAAACCGTACAAAATACTAACGGGTTTACTTGTGAGGTGCAAAACGTTAAATCACAGTGCTAATCGCACGGCAAATAGCAGTATATTTCACGGGCAAAAAGGCTCAGAGTTATTTTCTACTCTAAGCCTTTTTGTGTTATGTTATTTAACTAAAGCACCCGATAGTTTAAGTAAAATTATCCACAAACTTGGAGTTTTTATAGTTTCAAAGCATCAATAATCAGAGAAGGAAACACAAGTTTTTCGCCTTGATTTCTTGGATCATACTTCTTTGAGCGAAAAATTACACCATCACTACCATCCCAATAATTCTGATGAAAGTTGCCATC
The DNA here is from genome assembly GCF_056173465.1 of Mesobacillus sp. QJM3NY_10. Lineage (NCBI taxonomy): Bacteria > Bacillati > Bacillota > Bacilli > Caryophanales > Bacillaceae > Mesobacillus > Mesobacillus sp. QJM3NY_10. The sequence goes on along the minus strand of NZ_CM149675.1, from coordinate 512,448 downwards.
CTCATCACAGTATTCAAGTAATTTAACTTCAAATCCAGCACTTTCAAACATTTTTGTCAAAGTTTTATAATTGTGAACTATTTTATGACTAGCTGCTGCGTGATCTTTTGGTCCAGGTCCACCAACCTGTACAATATTTTGGTAATATTCATCTGGAAAATAGCCATCAGGTACTGCACAACGAATGTAGCCAGAAGCTTTTAGGTATTTGATACACATTTTCGCTGCCTCAATACCTTCTTCGTATGTAAGATGTTCCCATACGTGTTCAGCCAATATAACCTTTATTGAACTTTCACTGAACCTGTTTTGCCACATATTTTCGTCTAATAAGTTTAATTCTTCTTCCTGAGTGTGTATCCAACCAGGATTATTAACATATTCTCCCGATCCTATAACTACCTTAATATCACCTTGAACTTTGTTCATTTAGTAACACCTTCTCTTTGCTTCAATTAATTATCATACTAAAATTCTATATGTATGTTTTATTATCCTTGTGCCACTATCCTTCCCCACTAACGACATAAGAAAATGGCTTCCTTTGTTTTTATTTAAGGATAGCGAGAGTAGTTAAAAATTATGGATAATTTTTTGAAGTTGTTTTTATTTAAATATACCTTTTCTTTTGGAAAGCCAATCTTCTAAGGCATCGTCGTGTTGTTTTGTGAATAATTTTGGTATTTGGTCTATTGGGAAGTATTTTAAATCTAAAGTCTCAATACCATCTGCGGTAAGTTCCCCATCAATTTGTTTACATTGAAAAAAGTGAGTGATAGTCTGAGCTTTATCTCCGTTCGGAAACTCACCAGAATATTTAGAGTAGACACCAATAAGATGTTCAACCTCAACATTTAATCCTGTCTCCTCAAGTATTTCTCGTTTAGCTGTTTCTTCAAGAGATTCTCCGAGTTCCATAGCACCACCTGGAAAACCCCACTCATTTCTATCTCCACGTTTTTGTAAAAGAATTTCATTTCGTTCGTTATAAATAATTCCTCCAGCAAAATTAAGAAATATTAAATCGTGCCCCACTTTTCCCCGAATATAACGAATGTAATCCTTATTTGTAGTCATAAATTTCCTCCCATTTATATATTAAATAGAATAAAATGGTATATCGATTATATTTTTCATTCTTCAACTAACCTGCACCTATAGCTTAATAAGGAATTCAACAAAAAAATACATAAATCCTTCCTGATCAACTCTCCCTTTACTCTTCACAAATTTTTAGTTTTCCCTTTTGAAAACCTTATTTCGTTCTATAACTGTACATCCGTTATTCCGGAATGTTTTAAGCATTGGAAGGTTGTTGTGACTAGTGCAGCCAATATAATGGGTGGCCATAAAGTCATTTTTTAATATTTCTAATGCTTGTTGATGAAGAAGTTTGCTGATTCCCTTCCCTCTTTCGCTTGGAATGATTCCAAAATAAAAAATCCTTCCTTCTTCTGAAGTCCCAGGTTCTATATGCGGCATAATGACTCCGATTGGATTTCCATTATCATAAGCAATAATACAAGATTTCTTATAGTGGGGGCCTAATTCCAACTCTACACTTCGCATTTGTTCGTCAACATTTAGCGAAGAGGGCGCATTTAATGATCCTTGCATAGATTCCTCCCAAACCCTTTTAAACTCTACTAACGAAAGTTCGTGTAAATCCTTTAGTAAGAACCCGTTTTCAACCTTAGGTGAATCATCTAACACCTTGTGAACAGTAACATTTTCATCATGTAACTTAAACCCATTTTCTATTAAAAGAAAGTCTACTTCTTTGTTAAATTTACTATTAACCAGTATATTTACATTTTTACAGTTCTTTATAAATGACTGTCCCATCAGATATTTTATAAGTTCAATTAGCTCTTGATTCGCCAGGCTTTTTGTATCTTCTATAGTTACAAAGTTTTCTCCTTTTACAATTTTTATTCTTGTCAATAAATTAGAATTGCTTTGTGATTTCTTTACCTCCATCATTTCAGCCCCTTGAAGCACAAATTATAAAGGCATGGGACCACAGATGAATCGCAGTCCCACTCTATCATTAATTATTTAATTTGATTATATTCCTAACAAACAAGTGCTTACTTTTATAAACAATTAAACTGACCACTGCAAGCAGTATTCCTGAGATCATAAACACGATTCTTATTCCCAGTAAATCTGCTAGCAATCCCATTACAAGAGAGCCAACGCCAAAGATTCCAGTACCGATAGCTCCTAATGAAGTATAAACCGTTGATAACTGTTCTTTTGAAACGCTGGTTTGTATCACTGTTTGTTGAGGTATGCCTTTAATTTGACCAAAAAGCCCTACAAAGAGCGACAATAGGAGTGCGGCGATTGGTATGCTGTTTATGCTAAATAGTAATGTGACTAAGGAGCTTAGGATTGAACCAATAAATATAAAGGTCCCCAATTTCTTTTCAATGATTGAAGAATATTTAATACAATAAACACTTCCTAAAATCAATCCTATAAAGAAGGCACCATTGATAAATCCCCACCACTGTCCACCAACCTCTAAAGCATCGTTAACAAACACAAGGAGTATGGCTGCTATCCAAACCGTTCCTGCGATTGTCTCAAAGAAGTCTAGCCAAGCAATCTTTCTTAATACTGGAGTGTTAGATAAAGTTACCCATCCCTCCGTAATCTGTTCAAATTTCCCTTTAGCCTCAATTCTATTATCAGCTACACTTTCTAAAAGACTGAGCAAGATGCTTGCTCCTATAAACAAACCTCCTGCTAACCATACCAGTTGCTGTGAGCTCATAATAATTAAGAATAAACTCCCTATGAACCACATCACTGCTTGTATGATCTGTGTAACAGTTTCTGCAAGTCCATTGGCTTTAATTAATTGACTAGGATTAACATAGTATGGAATTAATGTCTGCCTTATTGGATTTGCGCATCCATCTAGTAAAGCAATCAATCCTATGATTAAGAAAATCAAATAATAATTTGATGCTGTAACTCCACCTAACATTACTCCCAGAATAAAAAGCAGAATAGTCTTTCCGATTTGCGATCCAGCCATTAACCATTTAAGATTTACTTTCCCCACCAAAAGTGGTGTTAACAGACTAGATATAAACATGGAAGAAGTAATTGTAAATGGTACAAATGAGGAAGCTGTTGCCGAGCCCGTTAATACAAAAATCGTACTAATGATACTGACCATATATAATACATCGCCAATATTAGCGAGCGATTGACCCAATAGTAATAAAGAAAAGTTTTTATTCAAGTTCATTTTATGTCCCCCAATTTCTGAAATGAATATTTTCTTAAATAGGGGAAGTTTAAATTGGATTATTCATCAAATATTTACTCCTTTCAAATATCTGATAAATCTGGGGGACTAGATTTATCACAAGATTTGTTTGTATCATCATTAAATGTTTATATTAACTTCAGGCATAATTAAGACTCTGAAACACATTGTATTTTTAAACCTTAACACTGACACTGATAATGAATTAACCTGCTTCTTTCAACAACACATTCCTGTTTTTGTTGAGCGATCTGTATGGGAACTACTCATTTAATATCCAACTCCGAAGCCGGGGTCTGACATTATAAATGCTATGTATTTCAACACCTCCAATAAATTTGGTTTGTTAGATATTTTAAAATTTCTTTACACCAAGTCTAAATTTCTATAAAACTGGCAAAAATACCTTCTATTATCCTAATTAATGGGAGGGATTTGTTTGTTACTATCAACTGCTTGGAAATCCTATGAAGCAGATAAGCGTATTGAAGGGTTTTCCCCCTATACCTTAAAAGCATATGGAATTCAGGCAAAGCTGCTTATAAATTATTTTAAGGACCCAATTATTGATACCTTCAATACTGAAGGATTAAAGAAATATCTTGTTACTCAAGGCAAGGATTTAAAACCCTCAAGTTTGGCCCACAGAATTCGGTTTATCAAATCATTGTTTCGCTGGTGTCACGAGGAGGGCCATTTAACCATAAATCCAGCAGCAAAGATAAAGGAACCTAAAGCCGGCAAGAGAATCCCAAAGTTTCTATCTGAAAGGGAGATTGAACTTTTACGTGAAGCCTGTCTAAGTCCTATGGAAAAGGCACTTTTTGAATTTATGTTTTCAACTGGCTGCAGAATCGGTGAAATTGCTGCACTTGATCGCAATTGCATTAATTGGTCCAACCGTTCTGCCATCGTCAGGGGAAAGGGTGACAAGGAACGTGAAGTGTATTTTAATATTCGGGCAGAGTTATGGCTTAAGCGATACATTGATAGCCGCCAGGATAAAGATCCGGCCATTTTTGTAACAGAGAGACAGCCACACAGGATGAGTATTGCCCAAATGAGGTATTACATTAAGAAAATCTCAGCGCGTGCCGGCATAGATAAGGAAATTTATCCTCACCAACTCAGGCACAGCTACGCCACTCACTTATTAAATAATGGAGCACCCGTGGAGGTTATCCAGAGCCTTTTGGGCCACGAGAAAAGTGAAACCACTCGAATATATGCTCAATTAAGCGGAAGGCTGAGACAGGAGTTTTACCAAAAATACTTCTAACAAAGTGAAGAAGCAACACAATTATGTGTTGCTTCTGTACTCTTGCATCCGTTAGTAAATAAGGTTTTCATTTGAATAAATTCGTAATCCACAAAGAATCCGATGTGTTAAGTAAATTCAAAACCCTTATTGCAACCTGGTTATAGTCACCCTCTGAATTTGCTTTTTCAAAATCAAACCATATTCCGTCTTCTTCTTCGGATTTTGCTCCTAATCTATGTCTTTTGTTAATATGGTGAGCCGTTATTTTGTTAGGTGAAATGTGTTCTCCCCAAGGCTCTGTAATACCTTCCAACGGGAAGACAGCTAACTCAACTATAAAAGACCCGCCCCATTTGTTAAATTGGAAAGTTACTAAATCTATATAATCGTTATTCTTTCGTCTAAAATGGGGGAAGGAACCTTTAAATCCTTGATCCCTTAGTATAGGGATAACTATTTTTTTCAACGCAGTGTCCATCATTTTTCTGTCGTCTGATGGCATTTTCCTCACCCTTTTTGATATTGTTTGTTGAACTAACGGGGAGTTATAAGTAGTATCTGTTCACAAACATTGATATGGTGCACCCTTTATCATTATTTACATGTAACCATAGATAAGGCGTTTAAGGACTTGACTTGGAGCCTCTGTGAGCATGATTGGTCTTAAAAGGCTGAAGCAGGTGTTTCAGTGGCGGATCAGCCTATCGTACCCACCCCTCCAAGTAAAGTCCTATCGTTTTTTACGTTGGAAACTATAATTAATAACTATATATAACTAGTAAACAAAGATAAGAAATAGGCTGTTTTTGTAGCTTTATTAACGTTAATTACGGTCCAAAACCATACTATATATAACTGCTTCTTTAGTTCCATAAGGATTTTGTAAAAAAAGTGCAATAATCTTTCCTGGATCTCCGCACCTGATATCGTGAAAGAAAAGGTAATTCTTATGTAACCTTTGCATTTTTAAATAACTCAGATAGAGAATTAGCGATTATTCTTTTTGCTGATAAAATTTCATCGGGATGTTCACTAACATCGTGATATATCTGATAAACTGCTGGATTTTCACCTTCATCTAAAGAGATATAAATCTGGTCTCCTGTTCCTAAAGCATCATTTCCAATGCATAAATAGACTTTTCTATTAAAGAAAAACCTGGATATGCCTCAGTTGCTTCAGAGATTATCCCTTTTACATTTAGGAATTCTATATTTAAGTAATCTTCGTCGTCTTCTGAATCTGAGTATTTTGTTGCAATTTCTAAACCACAAATAGGGGTACTATAATAAAACTTAATAAGCCATTCGGGGAGTTTATTTTTAAATAATTTATTTATATCATTAAGTTGATTTAATGAACATCTCTCTCCCATTTCACCTTCACTTTCAGCACGTTCTAGTAATTTCTGTACGGAATTTTTAACTTCTGGATTCACCATATTACTCCATTTCAGGACAATTCATCATCTATTTTAATAGTAATCTTACCACTTCTTCTTCAGATGCTCCTTTACTTCAACAAGAAAAAAGCATTCCTTAATTAAAGAATGCCCTTTTTAGTTTAAGTGTGACTTTCACTAAATTACCTTTATGTATATATATCTTACCAGTGTACTTGGAGTTTATTGCCATTTAAATCAAAAAAGTGAAAAAAAGAATGTCCATTATCCTCTTTTATATCCTCAACCTTAACACCATTTTCAATAAGGTGTGTATGAAATTTAGATAATTCTGGACTTGTAAAACCAATGCTAAAGGCTGGCACATTATCAACTGTAAAATGTGCAAATGTATCATCTTCAGTAGGAACTAAGATAAGTAAAAAAGGTCCCTCATTAACTTTTATAATGGCAAATGGATCCTCAGTAATGGTTATTAGTTGAAGCCGTAATATATCTCTATACCATTGTGCAGACTGCTCTAAATTTTTTACCGGAATTCTAATATAATGTACTTGCTCAATAAATGAATTACTCATAAACTACCTCTCCTTTATTTAGTATGGTTTATCAAGTAATTCCCTTTTCATATCCCTTTTCCCTTTCGATTTATTGAACTAACCTGCAACTTAGCATAATAAAGAATTCACAAAAAAGGCCGTTAATCCTGCTGGATCAACGCACCTGGTAGTGAAGGATACCTATACTTTTATCATATAAATTTGGATATAAATCGTCCAACGAGAAAAATCCTTTGATTCATTTATTTTGCCTCAAAGTTCTAGGGGCTTACTCACCAACCATACCGTCGTTATCACGATCGTCCATATAGGGGTATAACCAATGATCACTGGTTATTGGCATACTAAAACCTGCGGCTTTTGCTTCTTTAATCGTCACCTGTCCATTACCGTTTGTATCAACACTAGAAATATCACCGTTTGTGTTTGAACTAGTTGAATCAGAAGGCTCACTGCCTGTTAAACCGAGTGATTCGTTTACTTCGTCAGGGTTCACATTGTCAAAGGTATCAACGATTTCGTTACCCATTAAAGTATAGGTATACTGATAACTTGAAGGAATCTGCGTTTCCGTATTCGGATATGTGATAATTGCTTCAAAATTAGTGGCTCCACCTGCACTACGGATCGCTTGTTCTATATACGCTTGATCACCATGTCGGTTGAGCGTACTATCTTGTGGGGTAATATTATAAGCATTCGATACCCCTCCGAGAGAATCAGCAATGATATGTCCTTCATCTAAAACGTCACTTTCGACACCAGAAACCTTTGCCTCATCAGAGTAATATCTGCCAGAAGATAATACTGGTTCGTTAAGGTCATCTTGTAGAATGATTTCGTCAGCTATGACACGTACTAGTTGGCCGTATTCATTAGTAAATGCCCAATATTCACGGTCCCCAAAACCAATGTCAACGACGACATTCGGTTCACGATATCCGGACAAATCACCACCATCAACTTCAATTAGTTTGTATCCTGAGAACAGTTCATCATTTGATTGGCTTGGTGTTTCCTCTACTACTGCTTCATCGACATCCTTGGTTTCTTCTTTTTCACTATTTTCATTTGTATTAACTGTGGTTACTTCTTGTGGATCGGTTTCCACATCTTTACTGGGTGCATCTTCTATGTTGGTACAACCAACCATCATAATGGTTGTTAAAAGTAAGATAAAATAGTTCATTTTCATTTTAGGATTCTCCTATAATAGTTTCATAATCTAGATTAACATTGTTAACCTATTGGTAATAGTACATTCCTCTACCAACTATTATTATATTTCAAAAATCCTGATTTATTCCTTCTACTTTTCTAGCACTTACGACTCAATCATTGAGTTTAAGAATTGATAAGGAATTAAAAAAAATAATCCCACCTCATTATTTGAGAAGGGATTTTTCATAATTCAATATCTTAGAAAAGTCTAATAATACACTATCTTTCACAAGCAAAATTATCATTGCATCACATCACTTTATATACTCTATAATAAAGAGATACAAAAAAAGTAGAATCAAGTTTAACTCGTTGCTGGTACATAATACTTTATAGCCAAAGGAGTAAATTATGACAATCATAAATAAATTAAAACTGACTAAGTATAGCAATCTGGCTGTACTCAATCAGCCAGATGATTATGATCTTTTCGATGGTTATAGGACAGAAATTTCCGGTGACCATGGTGCGATTTTCATTTTTGTCGAAAGTATTGAGGATATGGTGGGACACACACAAAGCATCATAAATGGGCAGCACTTGCAAGAAAAAGGTTACTTATTTTTTGCCTACCCGAAAAAAGGGAACAAGCGATATAATACATATGTTCATAGAGATGAGATCTTCCCCGCGTTGAAGGTTGGCGAAGATGGATATGTGGAAAATAGCGATATTAAATTTTCGAGAATGGTCAGTATGGATGATGTTTTTACGGTCGTTGGATTAAAGCGCGAAAAGAAGCCAGCCCAGAAGTCAACAGCAGCTAGTCAGTGTGTGGGTGATTACGAGGACAACGTCCATGATGTTGAAAAATTACTAACAGATTATCCAAATGAGCAACAATTTTATAAAGCACTCACCCCTGGCTACCAAAAAGATTGGGCTCGATTCCTTTTTTCAGCCAAGCAACAAAAAACGCGCGAAAAACGCCAGGAACAAATGATTGAGGTTTTATCCCAAGGGTATAGATCCATGGATTTATTTCGTCAGAAAAAGAAATAGAGTTTAATAATCGCCGGGGGGTTTGTGTATGGAAATTAAAGTCGATGACCTAACAGGTTCTGAGGTTATTTCATTAATAGGGGAACATTTGCACGGAATGAAGCTTCACTCCCCTCCCGAGAGCATTCATGCGCTGGGGCTTGGTGAGTTAAAAGCACCGGATATTACCTTCTGGACAGTCTGGAATGAGGAGCATTTAATGGGCTGCGGTGCATTGAAAAAGCTTGATTCCCATCATGGTGAGCTCAAATCGATGAGAACCGCCAGCGCCCACCTCCGAAAAGGCGTCGCACAGGCCATGCTAGAGCACATCATCAAGGAAGCCAGAAAGCGCGGCTATACAAGACTTAGCCTCGAAACAGGTTCAATGGAGGCGTTCTTGCCTGCGAGGAAGCTCTATGAAAAATACGGCTTTGTCTATTGCCCTCCATTCGGTGATTATATAGAAGATCAGAACAGTGTATTTATGACGATGGAACTGTAAAGGAAAGGGCAGCTCACCGATAGGTAGCCGCCCTTTTCTCATTAAATTTACGCTGCTGGATTCACTTCTAGTTCCACTTTGATCTTGATGTCTTTGCCTACTAGCACGCCGCCTGTTTCTAATGCTGCATTCCATGTTAGGCCGAAATCTTCGCGGTTGACTTTTGCTTCTGCTTCGAAACCGTAAACTTTTACGCCCCATGGGTTTGTGCCTTTGCCGCCGAATTCCACATCGAATGTGACTGGCTTCGTTACATCCTTGATTGTCAGGTCACCAGTGACTTTGTAATCATCGCCATCACGAGTGATGCTAGTAGATTTGAAATCGATTGTTGGATAGTTTTCAACATCAAAGAAATCTGCTGATTTCAGGTGGTTCTCGCGGTCCTCGCTGCGTGTGTCGATGCTTGCTACATCAATTTTGAATGCAATTGAAGCTGTTGTTAAATCTGTTAGGTCTGCTGCTTCGACATCCGCTGAATAAGAACCAAATTGTCCCTTTACCTTTGAAACCATCATGTGTTTCACTTCAAATCCTAATGCTGAGTGTGCCTGATCTACTACAAATTTAGCCATTCTAAAATCCCCCTGTTATGTTATTATCTCGAATTCGAGATATTATTCTAAAAAAATAAATCTCAAAATCAATTATTTTTAATTCAAGATAAATTTATCATGAATTCGACTCGGCTGTCAACATTATTTTTCCAAAAAATGTCCATAACATTTTCAGGGCCTGGAGGTCAGGGATCGGGCTTTCACTATAAACCCTTCAAGGTTACAGCGAGTTTCCCGGCAAGTACCCTGTGTACTGTAACATCCCATATTACGAAGGTGGCAAGGAAAATAAAATACATGAATACATACCATTTATAATATTTCTTCGGTCGTAAAGGAGTAAAAAATAGAGCGATAAAAACAGCTGTAAACAGCGGTATAAGATATATATTCATCTTCCAGAGCTGATTCGCCTCATTAATCGGCAACATGATTTCAAGCGCTTCCTGAGCGGTAACCTTCCCTTCATCCACCTGCTTATTCAAAATCCCCTTTTCAATGGTCATCGTCATCGTTTCCTGATTGAACTGATAATTCACCCCTGACAAATTAAAGTCCGTTTGCTTCGTAAAAAGCAGAAGCAAGATGATCAATAAAAAATAGACCAATAACGGGAGAAATCGTTGATCAAATTTTATAATTGGGAGTCCTCCTTTTCTATAAGTCTAATTTCTTCTATTTCCCATTTTTCAGTTCTTTCGTAATAGCCAACGCTCTTAGTCAATACAAATTGATAATTATTTTCCAGGTCCTCGACTGTAAGATATGTAAGGACGATTCTTCCTTTTTCAATATTAAATTCACTTAGGTTTAAGACTACATTTGGAATCCAATCAAGATTGCTATATTTGAAGTGAATACTGCAAGGGCAATTGTCCTCTTGATCAAGGGTAAAACTTGTAAAATTTCCAACTGCGATTAATTCAATTACTTCTTTAAACTCTTCCGCAGCCTTATAGGTCTCAACGACACTGATCGCATCCATGAAGTCCTGATATTGAACAGAGGATTGTGCTACCGCTATTTCTTCTTCCAGGGTTGAAAGGTTGACGCCCAAAGCATCATTTTCATACTTTAAGTCATCTGTCATCCGGGATTGCCTTTCAATTTCTTTTTCTAAACTAATAACTTTCTTTTCAAGTCGATTTTTATCATCCTCAAGATTCGCGGCAAAATCGGCTGTTCTGGCATTATCCAAAAGAGCAATCGCCGTGATGACTAATAAAATGATGAGAGCGGAAGTTTTAAAGTCTTTATTCCAGTTCATTGGTAACCCTCCCATTCAAAAATGATGATCAAAATATAATACGAATCTCCCATTCATTAGTTTCAAACTAATCCAAAAATATCCACCTTGTTCTGTACAAGGTGGATATCGTTTATTTAAGCTCAAAATAGTCCATCGTAGAAGTCTCTTCAAAGCCGCATGACTTATAAAGGTTCAGTGCATTTGCGTTTTCTGCCGCTACCTGCAGCATGATTTCCTGTGCGTTTGCTTCCTTCAGTTTTTCAATAGCAAGCAAAAGAAGCGCTCTTCCGTACCCCTTGCGACGGTGCTCTGGCAACACACCGAGACCGAAGATGGCACCAAGTTTCGAGGTAAGCTGCAGATTCACTTTCCCGATGATTTGCCCTTCTTTTTCAACAAGATAAGAAGTCATTCCGCGCTTTTCCTCTACCTCAGGCAGAGGCATGTCATCGGCGTTGATTTCTTCTTCATCGTTAAAATAAATCGCGTTCTGCCGGGCGATTTCCTTCGCGTCCGCGTTCGTAGCTTTCCTGAAGAAAATGCCCGCCAGCTGCTCTGGCGTCGTGACCGGAGTATCTTTTTTCAAAAACATTTCATATTCAGAATGCTTGTATTGCGCACCAACTCCGGCAATGAATTGCTGCCCGGATTCTGAGTTGCGGTCACTGAGCAACAGCATGCTGCCTGAATCCCTGCGCTTCCATTCCGCCATGACCAACTCAAACAACCTGGTGAACACACCCAGACGCCGGTACTCAGGATGCACCATCCCATTCACTTCCCACGGACCGCCAAAGCTGCAAATCCCCATATATCCAATCAACAGCTCCCCATCGAAGTACATGAACTCATTTATATCCTGAACCCCATTGCCGCTGCCATCGCTGACCCCGAGCTTGTAATCTAGCTCTAGCTTCAGTGCGGTTTGAGCCGTTTGAAGGCACCGTTCCTGAAGTTCATTGATTATTTTATAATCCTCATCACCGATGTTTTCCTTAAGTTTGATCCATGGTTTATGTATTTTTTTCACTGTCAGCACTCTCCAAATCCCTTTTTCTCTTAATGGCTGTATATTCTATTCTATGAAACACCCTTTCACTCCTTTTTCTTGAACTATTTCTTAAACGCTGGTTTATCCTCCTTCTATTTCGGGTAAGTAACTAGAAATGCAGATAATCTCACTTTTTGTAAAAAAATTTTAACAAGCATGTAAAAATTCTTTGCTCCTGTAAAAGAATCTATTTAATACCTTAATAAATAAAAAAAGCGCTTGACCCATAGAAATAGATGGGCTCAGGCGCTTTTTTGCGTCCTTTTTTATAATTGGCACGCTTCTTGCAACTATTTATTTGTACTAGTTACTTTGAAGGAGGTGTAAAGAGATGAATGATTTATTGAACTACATAATAGAGAACCAGGCTTCGATTTGGACATATAGTGCGGAGCATTTGCAGCTTGTTGGATTGTCTGTCTTGATTGCCATAGCAATTGGCCTTCCGCTTGGGATTTACTTAACAACCAATGAGGAGTTAGCGGAGACGGTCCTTCAGGTCGCGAATGTGATTATGACGATTCCGAGTATCGCGCTTTTCGGGATTATGATTCCGATTCTGTCGATCATCAATCAGGGAATTGGTTTTGTGCCAGCTGTAATCGCACTCATTTTATATTCGCAGCTGCCAATCATCCGTAATACATATGTAGCCATCAATAATGTCGATCCCAATATTCGTGATGCCGCCATTGGGCTGGGAATGAGTACGATGCAGCGTCTTCTGCGTGTTGAGATTCCAAATGCCCTTCCTATCATTATGGCAGGAGTCAGGCAGGCCGTGGTCATGAATATCGGAATCGGCGCAATTGCAGCGTTCATCGGAGCTGGCGGTCTTGGTGTTTTGATCAACCAGGGGATTTCAAGATCGAATACAACAATGGTACTGGCAGGAGCGATTGCCATTTCCATCCTGGCGATTGTGACAGACGGACTGTTGGGGCTTCTCCAAAAGCGTATGACTCCAAAAGGTTTTCAACAATAAATAGAAGTAAGATGGGGTGAAAAGTATGATTAAGTTTGATCAAGTCACCAAAGTGTACGGAGATAAGGTGAAAGCTGTTGATAATGTAAGCTTTGATGTACCCGAGGGCAATATCGTCGTTTTCTTAGGGCCATCAGGCTGCGGAAAAACGACAACACTAAGAATGGTAAACAGGCTGGAGTCGATCACCGATGGCAAAATTTTCGTTAATGGAACAGATGTGAATTCCTTGAATGACATCGAGCTAAGACGGAATATCGGCTATGTCATCCAGCATAACGGCCTGTTCCCAAACATGACGATTGAAGATAATGTGATGGCTGTCCCTAATTTAATCGGCTGGGACCGGAAGAAGAAAGCAGACAGATATAAATACTTAATGGATCTGGTCGGCCTGAATCCGGATGAATACCGGAAGCGTTATCCGCATGAGCTTTCAGGAGGACAGCAGCAAAGAGTCGGCATCGCCCGTGCGATGGCTGCAGACCCGCCTGTCATGTTAATGGATGAACCGTTCGGGGCATTGGATCCGGTCATCCGTACCCGGATTCAGAATGAGTTTTTGCAAATTCAGAAGGAAGTAAAAAAGACGATTCTGTTTGTCAGCCATGATATTGATGAAGCCATCAAAATGGGGGACGGAATTGCGATTTTCAAAGAAGGAAAATTGATGCAATATGATTCTCCAAGCGAGCTGCTTGCCCATCCAAAGAATGATTTTGTTCGTGAATTCGTCGGCAAGGACCGCGCGTTGAAGAGTCTGAGCCTGCATACCGTGAAGGATTTGATTTCAGAACGGATGCTGCGAAAACTGGACGGGCCGGAAAAAGCCAACAAAAAGACGATTTCAGTTGAAACGAATCTTAGGGATGCTTTATCCATCCTGCTCAACCAGGAAGCCGACCAGCTAGTCGTCCAGGCAAACAACAAGCTTGTGGGTGCGATGCAGATTGATGATGTAGAGGCCTACTTGCATCAGCATATTAAATAACGGGGGAGAGAAAGCATGAACAATAAACGTTTTGTATCTTTTGTCATCAAGCTGATCCTCTTCACCCTTGTCGGGAGCTTTTTCGCCTGGTCATTCAAGTCTGGGTATTACCAGCTGATCATCGATGATTCAGAAGGATTTATCTTTCTATTGAAGCAGCATATCAACATGGTGCTCCTGTCCTCGCTGCTGGCAATCGTGCTTGCGATTCCGATGGGAATATTGGTTACGAGGCCTAAATTCCAAAAGCTTCAATGGCTGTTTATGAATACAGCCAATCTTGGGCAGACGATTCCGAGCCTCGCGATTCTGGCATTGGCGATGACCTGGATGGGAATCGGTTTCAAGCCGGCAGTCTTTGCTCTGTTTCTTTATTCCTTGCTGCCGATTCTACGGAATACTGTCGCCGGGATTAAATCGATTGATCCGGACTTGCTGGATGCAGCAAAAGGCATCGGCTATACACCGGCTCAAATTCTTCTGAAAATTGAGCTGCCTAACGCAGCCTATCCGATCATGGCAGGCATCCGGACAGCTGTGGTGATCAATATCGGAACGGCTGCTTTAGCCTATCTGGTAGGCGGCGGCGGACTGGGCGACTGGATTTTTACCGGAATCATGATGAGGGATAACTCTTATCTCCTATCCGGTGCAATCCCGGTTACTTTGCTTGCTCTATTGGCAGACCAATTGGTCAGGCTCATCGAAAAGCTGGTTATTTCTAAAGGGTTAAGACAATCAGTAACAGTTTCAGATTAAAGAAAACAATTTTTAGGGGGAAAACTAATTGAAAAAGATTTTATCATTTACCGTCATCATCGCTTTAATGGTTTCGCTGCTCTCCGCTTGCAGCAGTGAAGAGGACTCATCCGCTTCTGCTTCAGACAAAAAGGTTGTCGTCGGTGCAAAAAACTTCACGGAACAATTCGTCCTTTCCAAAATTCTTGCCATCTATCTAAAAGAGAATGGCTATGAGGTTGAGGAAAAAAACAATATGGCAAGCCAGGTTGTCCGCCAGGCACTGGAGAATAAACAGGTAGACCTTTATTGGGAATATACAGGAACCAGTCTCGTAAACTACAACAAGCTTGATCCTCTTTCCGATTCAGTGGAAGCCTATGAAAAAGTAAAGGAAGTGGACAAAGAGAACGGCCTTGTGTGGCTTGATCAATCTCAGGTAAATAACACGTATACTCTAATGATGAAAGCAGACAAAGCCAAAGAACTCGGCATTGAATCAATCAGTGATTTGGCAGCTTACTTGAATGATGGCAACAAATTGTCTTTAGGTACAGATGCTGAGTTCGCGACAAGACCTGATGGAATTAAAGGTGTAGAGAAAGCCTATGGTTTTAAATTTGGTTCTTCCAACATTAAGAAAATGGACGTAGGTCTGTTTTACCAGGCACTGAGAGATGGCCAGGTCGATGTGGCAACAGGATTCGCCACAGACAGCCGAATCAAGGCTTTCAACCTTGTAAACCTTGAAGATGACAAGAGCTTCTTCCCTGCCTACAATGCCGGCATCACGATTCATGAAAAAACACTCGAAAAGTTTCCTGAATTAGAAGAGCTCCTGAAGCCTTTAGCTGAAAAAATCAATACAGAAGCTATGACGGATCTCAACTATCAAGTCGATATTGAAGAAAAGAGTGAAACAGAGGTCGCTAGAAAATGGCTGACAGAAAACGGCTTAATTGAAGAATAATAAGTTTTTCGGGAGGAAATCAGCAATGGTTTCCTCCTTTTTAAAATGGTTGAAGATACCCCTTCTTGAGTTATGATCCCTTGCTTATTTACGCATACCAGGTTCAGACAGTGCCTTATAGAAAAATTGAACATCTGTCTGGAAAAATACTAACTTCTTCCTTTGTCCGGGGTACCGGCCATAGCCATTCAATAGTATGGTATAAAGGTAATAGATTAATAAGCTTCTTATTACGATGGAGGCATGCTGTCAGAAAGGTGAAATCGATATGAAAAGACTTTATCCATCACGATTAACCAAAAGGTTTCTATATCTTACTACCATCATCATTTTTATTCCTCTACTGATCATATTCATTCTCGCAGCCACTTCTTCAAGAGATATCATAAAAAATCAGACTGAGAATCAGGCGATCCAGGTGACAAGGGTCATGTCCGACAAGACGAGTGACCTATTCAACCTGAAGATCCAGCTGCTGGAGAATATCGTTGTAAATCAGGCTGAAGAGACGGGCAAATTAGAAGGAATACTGACCAATCTCGTCGTGAATGATCCTTTCTTTAAAAGAATCCAGATCGTGAATGATGAGAAGGAAAGAATCGTCTATAAAGCTCCTTTTATCGAAAGTGATTCCAAGCTGACTTTGGCTGAAGCCGACTTGTATGCCGAACTGAAATGGCGGCGCAGCTCTTTTGTCGCTGACTCGATTTCAAAAATGAACGGTGAGCCAACACTTATGATTATCGTTCCTTTTCAGGCTGACGAAGCAGCGGAAGTTGAAGGCGGCTTGATTGCTTATGTGAGTCTCGTGTATTTGCAAAAGTACTTCAAGCAAAATGTCATTGGCGAACTCGGCCACAGCTTTGTTTTTAACCGGGAAGGAAAAGTTTTGTTCGATACGAACGATTTTAGTAAATCAGGCAACCTGCTTAATGAGTATCCATTTTCGCAAGAGGCTTTTTTGGACAGGACCGGGGTTTACAGAGGTGACCTCTGGGGCGAAGAATCCCTTGTTGCCTATAACCCTGTCGATCGGCTGCCATTTTATACAGCCACTTCTATCCCGCTGTCAGAAGCAAACGCCGTAATCGATTCCTTGAAGGATATCTTATGGAAAGGATTCATCCTGATTTTTTTAGCGGCGCTGACCTTGCTTATATTCGGTATCCGCTGGATCATTAAGCCGATTAAAGCTCTCACCCAGGAGGCAGCAAGCTACGCAAAGGGCGGTGAGTGGTTTGTTCCTGTACTTGAGAAAGAGGATGAGATCAAGACATTGTCCAGCACCATGAAGTATATGGCCGAGAGCTTAAAGTCACATGAGCGCCATTTGCAGCTGATTTTGGAATCCTTCCCTTTTGGCGTCCTCGCTATCAATCCGGAGGGCTTCATCAGTTCAATGAATACAACGGCCGGGGATCTATTGAATAGAAAAAAAGAAAACATCATTGGAAAATCGGTCTCTGCCCTGCCGCTTTCTTTCAGGAATCATTTTGAGCAGTGCAAGCATGTCTCAAGGAAATTTGACGGCCTTGAAGATGACTTCACCTTTGAAAATGAATGGGGCAAGAAAATCATCAAGCAATCCAGTTCACCATTATTGGATGAAAAAGACCACGTCATCGGGGTCCTGATCACCTTTTGGGATGTGACAAAGGTGCGCCAGCTGGAAACTCATATTCAACGTTCAGAACAGCTGGTTGCGATTGGCCAGATGACCGCCGGGCTTGCTCACGAGGTAAAAAATCCGCTAGGGACTGTCCAGCTTGCGAGTGATTTAATCGCAAGCGAAATACAGGAGATGACAGCTGCCAGCGAAAGTGAGGCTGCTTCCGCTGACATCATTTCCGAAGCGGCAAAGGATATTCAGGATGAAATACAGCGCCTTGACCTTCTTGTAAGACGGTTCCTTCAATTCAGCCGGGAAAACAAAAAGGACGAATCTGTTTTTAACATGAAAACAGTCGCCTCTGAAACCCTTCAGCTTTTATCCCATCAATTCAGGAAAAAGCAGATTCATGCCACTCTGGAGGCTGATGGTGAGGATTACTTTGTTAAAGGTGACCGAAACCAGATGATTCAGGCTCTGATCAATCTTTTTATCAATAGTATAGAAGCGGTTTCCCATTATGGCCAAATCACTGTTTCGATGAAAAAAGCAAATAGTGATACTATTGAAATAGAGATAAAAGATGATGGAATCGGTATCCCCCAGCAAAAGATCAAGCGTATTTTCAATCCATTCTTTTCTACCAAACAAGAAGGTACCGGGCTGGGCTTATGGATTACCCATGACATTATTTCTTCCCATAACGGCCATATCGAGGTAGAAAGTGAAATGGGCGAAGGAACATCCTTCCTGATTTCATTGAAAAAGCACGAGAAAGGCGATCACTATGAAAAAAACAATCTTGTTAGTTGAAGATAATGAAAAATTCCGCCGCCTGACCAAGCTGACCTTACAGAAGGAGGGATATGCCGTCATCGAAGCAGAAACAGGCAATAAAGCTGAAAAGCTGATGGAGAGCGAGAACATTGACCTTGTTTTGCTCGATTTCCTTCTGCCGGACACGACCGGGCTGAAGCTGCTGGAAAAATTGGCGCCAATTTTTCTTGATACTGTTTTTATTCCCTGTACTGCCTACGGAGATATCGAGGATGCCGTCAAAGCCATGAAAATGGGGGCTTACGACTATCTAACTAAGCCAATCAAGGCTGATGAACTAAAGGTCGTCATCAAACGGGCATTTGAAATGAAACATTTGAAAAAAGAAAACAAAGAGTTAAAACAGGCTGTTCAGCAAAAATATGATCTTCATGGGATGATTGGCAAAAGTCCAAAAATGCAGGAGGTCTACTCGTTAATTGAAAGAGTAGCCAAGCAGGATATCACCATCATGCTTGAAGGAGAAAGCGGGACTGGTAAATCGCGTGGAGCTCACGCTGTGCATCTCGAGAGCACCCGGAGGTTAGGTCCATTCATAAAAGTCAATTGCGCCGCCCTCCCCTCAAACCTGTTGGAAAGTGAATTATTCGGCTACGAAAAAGGCGCTTTTACCGGTGCAGTCCGATCCCAGGAAGGCAAATGCGCCGCTGCCGACAAAGGCACTCTTTTTCTGGATGAAATCGGCGAAATCTCGCTGGATGTGCAAGCAAAGCTCCTGCAGTTCACCCAGGACAAAACCTTTACACCGCTAGGGACCGCCAGAGAGGTTTTTTCAGACGTTCGTATCATCGCAGCCACTAACCGGAATTTATGGGAAATGGTACAGAACGGTGAGTTTCGTGAAGACTTGTATTACCGGTTAAATATCATTGGAATCAAATTGCCTCCATTGCGCGAGCGTATCGAAGACATCCCTTTGCTCGTCGAACAATTTTTGGCACAGTTTGAAGAAGAACATAACCGCAGCTATTCGATTTCCAAAAACCTATTAACAAAACTCACTTCCTATCCATGGCCTGGCAATATCCGCGAATTGCAAAATGCCTTGTCCAGGGCAACCGTCCTTTCCCGTTCAGGACAATTGATTCTCGAGGATTTTCCCGAGGAAACCCAGAACCATTTTTCAGAAAAAGAGCTTGAATCTCCTGATATTCATATCGAATTGACTGACGATTTTTCTTTACCAGAACATCTAGAAAAGGTTGAAAAAGAAGTGATTGAAACCGCTTTGACAAGCGAAAACGGCAACCAGGCACGTGCTGCCGAAGCTCTCGGCATAACAAGGCAAGGTCTATTGTACAAGATTAGAAAATACAAAATCCTCAGAAATAAGAATGACCTATAAAAAAAGCTGCCGGGATTTAATTTCCCGGCAGCCTATTTATTTTAAAGGGGGATTTAAAATCAAGTTAAGCTACGTTGCGAGTGACTTCTTCTCCGCGTTTGAAAACTGTTTTGCGGATGAATGGTACAACCCAGCGGTCTAAACCGTATTTGCCTGCGTTGAAACCAGCAGCAAGGATGATGAATCCGAAGAAGATGTCAGTTGGGTTGTGAGATACTGTTCCGGCAAGGAAGAAACTGAAGTTCATCACAAGGCCGAAGAACATTGCAGCAGTTGTCAGAGTTCCAAGTAGTAATCCAAGTCCAACAAGGAATTCGCCTAGTGGAACGATGAAGTTGAACAATTCTACGTTCGGGATCGCGAAACTTTCAAGGAAGTTCACGTACCATCCATACACTGCATTTCCGTCTGGACCTTTAACTGGGTTCGCCACCGCATTTTTCAAAAATCCAGAAGCGTCGAAGCCGTCACCAGTCAATTTACCCCAACCTGCAGTCATCCAGTTGTATCCTAGCCAAACCCTAATGACAGTCAATATCCCAGCAGCAACATTGTTTTCTCTTAACCACTTTGCAATCATGTTCCTCACTCCAATAAGTTAATTAGTATTAGTACACTTATAAGATATCAAATATATCTCGAAAATAGGGGTTTTTGTGAATGAATTCACAATTCTGTTGAAATGTTTTGAACGAATGGTGACAACGCAATCATCCAGGCTTTAAAAGCTTACTAATAAAGGCTCTCCATCAAATTAACACTGGATTTGTTATTGGACTTCGACCTTATTAAGGGGTATTGGACGTCCCCCCTATCAAGAAACTTTAAAGGTAACTGGCAGGAGACCTGCAAGGATCTTCAATGGAATGGCTTTTTTTCCAAAAAAAATTTATCTCCCTGCATACTGCGCCAATTTCAAGCCATCATAAGGACGAATAACAACAAAAGAAGGAGTGAATAAAGTGAAAAAGTCATTCATTTTAGCAGGATGTGCTGCAATTTCATTCGGTTTGGCTGGCTGCGGAGCGAATAACAATGCTGCCGACGATAACGGCGAACAGCAGGTAGAAATCTCCCAGGTTCAGCGCGGACCAGCTACCGAAGGAACCAGGCTCCAGCTGGCTGATCGTGCAGAGCGCCAGGTAGAACAGATGCCGGAAGTCGACGACGCACGAGTCATCATCTCGGAAAACAATGCATACGTCGCAGTTAGACTCGCAGATAACAATGGCGAAAATAATGGGAATGCTTCAGTCAATGATGCATTGGATGGCAACGGCAGGACTTTTGCCGAGAATGGACGAGTTGACCAGGGTGACAACCGTGCAGGAAATGATGGAATCATTGACGGCAAAGGTGACGCAGGAAATGGCGATCGCCAAAACGCTGGAAACACAAATGGCAACAATATTTTTGGCAACGGAAATGATAACGGCAATGGAAACATGAATGGAATTGGTAATACAGACATGAATGGAAACGCAACTGGTAACACCATGAACGGTAATAAGAGCCAGCTGGAGCAGCAGATTGAACAAAGAGTGCGCCAGGCAAATAACAGAATCGATAATGTATACGTTTCGGTTGACCGTGATGCCTTCAACAGAATGGGAACATTCGCCGATGACATCCGCAATAACAGAAACAGAGACGGTCTATTTGATGACTTCAGAAACACAATGGGCAATTTCTTCGGAAGATAATTTCATTAACGGCGACGAGGCATAGGAATGATTTTCCTATGCTTTTGCTTTTTCAGGAAGGATTTGCTCCCTGGATATAAAAAATGGCTGCCGAGGAATTCCCGGCAGCCAAATTATATTAAAGGGGGATTTAACTAAGTTAAGCAGCGTTTCGTGCCGTTTCTTCTCCACGTTTGAAAACAGTTTTGCGGATAAATGGTACGACCCAGCGGTCTAGACCGTATTTACCTGCGTTGTAGCCTGCGAACAGGATGATGAAGCCGAAGAAGATGTCAGTTGGGTTGTGAGATACAGTTCCGGCTAGGAAGAAACTGAAGTTCATCACTAGACCGAAGAACATTGCAGCAGTTGTCAGAGTTCCAAGGATCAAGCCAAGTCCTATTAGGAATTCTCCAAGTGGGACGATGAAGTTGAACAATTCTACATTCGGGATCGCGAAGCTTTCAAGGAAGTTCACGTACCAGCCGTACACTGCGTTTCCGTCTGGACCCTTTACCGGATTCGCAACCGCATTTTTCAGATAACCGGATGCGTCAAAACCTTCACCAGTCAATTTACCCCATCCAGCAGTCATCCAGTTGTATCCAAGCCAGATTCTTATAACAGCCAATAAACCAGCAGCAACATTGTTTTCTCTTAACCACTTTGCAAACATGTTCTTCACTCCAATGGGTTATTTAGTATTAGTACACTATTAACATATCAAATTTCCATCAAAAGAATACTGCGTTGTGACATTAGTCACAATTCTGTTGAAAAGCTTTGACCAAATTATGTCAGAGGATCATTTCGAAGTTATTTTCCCGATATTACCGTGGTTAATTGTAAATTTTACAATGCTTGTCTATACTGGTAACAACGATATCAGAATATTCATTCTATAAAGGTGGCAGATCATATGAAACTTGGTGCATTTTCTGTAAGCTTAACTGTAAAAGACATTGCGGCTTCAAAATCTTTTTACGAAAACTTGGGGTTTCAAGCCCTGGGAGGAGATATCAATGAAAATTGGCTGATCATGAAGAATGAAAATTGCATAATCGGACTGTTCCAGGGGATGTTTGAAAAAAATATCCTTACCTTCAATCCGGGCTGGAATGAGAATGCCGAAAATCTGGAAAGCTTCACGGATGTTCGAGAACTTCAAAAGCAGCTTAAAGGAAACGGAGTTAAGTTCCTTACTGAAGTAGATGAATCCGGAGAGGGTCCGGCTCATTTTACGATTGAGGATCCTGATGGCAATCAAATTCTTGTTGACCAGCATAGATAAATACATATTTTAAAAGATCGAAGGGAGATGTTTTGATTATGTATGAATTGAAAACGAAGGAGAACGACAATAGTGTCATCGAGTTCATTGAAAATGTCGACAGCCCTAAAAAACGGGAGGATGCGTATAGACTGTTAGATATTTTTACAGAAACAACAGGTTATCCAGCGAAAATGTGGGGACCGAGCATTATTGGCTTTGGCTCCTATCATTATAAATATGAATCTGGCCACGAAGGAGATGCGCCGCTAGTAGGCTTCTCTCCTCGCAAAGCCAAGATCAGCCTGTATTTTGCTACTGGTGACACGGAAAGAGAAGCGCTATTGAAAGAGTTCGGCAAACATACTTCCGGGAAAGCATGTGTGTACATAAATAAAGTGGCAGATATTGATGTGGATGTTTTAAAAGCTTTGATTCATCAATCTGTTGCATTTTTAAAAGAAAGATATCCCACTGGATAAGGAGAACTAAAATGGAACCAATCACAGTACCAGACCTTTCAGCAAGACCGCTCGGTTTTCAAGTTGAACGGTTAATGGAGTCCCCGGCTGATACCCTCTACCAAGCGTGGACGGAAAAATTCGATACATGGTTTGCCGCACCCGGAACGCTGATCATGAAGGCAGAGGTCAATTCCGTATTCTTTTTTGAAACCGTCTTTAAAACCGAAGAAGATCTAGTTGAGCAGCGACACCCGCATTATGGAAGATTCCTTCGTTTAATACCGGACCGCCTGATTGAATTTACATGGCTGACAGGCGCTGGAGGAACAGAAGGTGCCGAGACCGTGGTGACCATCGAGCTTGAACCTAGGGGCAATGGTACGTATCTAAGTCTTTCACACAAAGGATTCCCTCATGAGAAATCAAAAACCAGGCATGAATCAGCCTGGGAAATGATCCTTGAACATCTTGATCAGAAGATGATGGAAAAGGTGTAGTTATTGAGTAGTTGGCTGTCATGATTACATGGCAGCTTTTTTATTCTTCAGCATAGCTCAAACTCCTTGCTTCGTGCTTATAGAGCTTTCTATAAGTCCTTTTAGGGAGCTCTCCCTCCTTTTCGGGCTTATAGAATCTTTCTATAGGACCTTTTACAGGATCTTCCCCCATTTTGGGCTTATAGAATCTTTCTATAAGACCTTTTACAAGGCCAGCCCCCATTTCGGGCTTATAGAATCCTTCTATAGGACCTTTTCCTGGATTTATCCTCATTTTGGGCTTATAAAATTCCTCTATGAAGCCTTCTCAAGCTGATAACCCTCTGGCCTTAGAGAATCGAACTCTCTTTTCTGCTCTAGATTGCCTTAATATCTCTCCTACTGACCATATCTCGCAACAAAAATGTAAATAACTGGACTCTTTATAGTCACATAAAACGGGAATATAGAGTTCAAGAGGAGTTATTATCGAATGGAGGGAAACGAAGATGAAGAAATCGACCAAGAATTTTGTTTTGGCTTCTTTGCTTTCAGCTGGCGGCGCCGTATTGCTGACAGCCGCATACAGGAAAAGCCAGCGGGATGCGATTCGTTTTCTTGAGGATACAGACATGAGGAACAGCAAGAAAATCGATCAGATGGAGAGTGTCGATGCGGGCCTAGACCCCGCTGAAAGAGGGCTTACCCAGCTGGACTCTGCAATGCGCGCAGAATGGGTGGCCAATGGTTTCCCGCAGACTCATATGGAAATGGAAGAATTGGCAGAGGAAACTGATGTTGAAAAAAATAAGAACTATGCACCGAATATGTAAAAAGATAAAACCTCGCCGATATGTGGCGAGGTTTTCATGTTGAACAACGGAATCCTATGCTGCCTTCATTCTCTCTTTTTTACCATGCAAAGAGTAGTAGATAAAGACACCTGCTATGATTAAGGGCACCATCGCCAGATACAATCCGCGGTATCCGAAATCCGGGATCATATATCCCAGCAGGAATGGTCCGAAGCCAATTCCGATATCCATCATGATGAAAAAGGTCGACGTGGCCATTCCCATACGGTGCGGGGGTGTCATCTTAATGGCGATCGTCTGTGCGACAGATTGGAAATTGCCATACCCTAACCCAATGAGCGCGGCTCCCAACAGGAACACGGCACTGGATTGCGCCTGGCTTAATGCATACATCCCAAGAGCAAAGGCAATCAATGCCGGGTACACAACGCTGTTCGCACCTTTTGCGTCCATCAGCTTCCCCGTGAATGGACGGGAAAATAAGACAGCCATCGCATAAACGAAGAAGTACATGCTGCCTGCCTCTGTCAATTCAGCTTCCTTCGCAAATGACGCGATGAATGATAGTGTACCTGAATAAGCTAGCGCGATGACGAACGTGACAATCGAGATCGGCAATGCGTTTGCTTCTAAATAGTTTGCCAGACTGAAGCTCCTGCTTTTATTAGCTTCTCCCTGATCATCCACAACAGGTTCATTTACCATAAGGGCGATTGGCAAACTGGCCAGCCCGACGACAAGGGAAAAAATAAACATGCTCTGATAGCCAAACTCATTAATCATTGCGAGGCCAATCAACGGGCCAACCGCGGTTGATAAAATCACGCTCAAGCTGAAATAGCTGATCCCTTCCCCTTTCCTGCTCGCAGGAACAACTTGTGCCACAATCGTCCCCGTTGCTGTCGCCGCGAACCCGATCCCGACACCATGAAGAAAACGGACGATCAGGAGGACATAGATATTCGACGGGATTAAATATAGAGCAGTAATTAGAACAAAGAACAAAATTCCTCCAATTAACATCTTTTTACTGCCAATCCTCGCAATTTCCTTACCAGCATACAATCTGGCAAAAAGAACCCCAATGATGAAGATACTTGACGCCAATCCTGCCATGCTCGTTGACGCTCCATACGTATCAGTCGCATAGGAAGCCATTGTGACAATTAATAAATACATCGAAAGCATCATCACGAAATTCACTAGAGAAATCGAAATGAAATCCTTCGTCCATAATTTTTCTTTTTGCATACGTTCACCTTCAAACTCTAAGATGTAAATAATATTTCGAAAACCGAATTAATTATACCGTTTTACATCCTAAATGTCCATGATGGTGAACCTCAGGGGCTTGCCCAAATTAAAAAAGACTGAATCCGCATGGAATCCAGTCTGTCGTACTTATTTAGGCAGCAATACCTTGTCGATCACATGAATGACACCGTTCGATGCTTCAACGTCAGGTGTCACGACATTCGCTTCGTTTACTTGAACCGGGTCAAGTGAAATGGTGACATTCTTCTTGGCAAGTGTCTGTGCCTGCATTCCTTCCTTTAAGTCACCTGACATGACTTTACCAGGAAGTACATGATACAGGAGGATATCCTTAAGATCCTGTCTTGCTAATAACTCATCTGCTGTAATCCCTAGATCCTTCAGAAGCTTATTGAACGCCTCATCGGTCGGTGCGAATACAGTGTATGGCCCTTCCCCTTTAAGGGTTTCAACCAATCCGGCTTTCTCCAGTGCAGCCGCGAGAATTTTAAAGTTCCCAGCTGATACTGCTGTATCTACAATATCCTTTTTGTTTCCAGGATTCCCCGCAGCAAAACTAGGATTTGCAATTGATATTACCATCATCACTGCAAAAAGAACTACCGCAAATTTCTTCATCATGTGAATCACTCCTTTTTCCAATAGAGGCATGCATAACCTCGGTATTTTACAAAAGGTAGTATTCTACATAGTTGGATATTTATCCATGAATTTAAGAGGCTTCTTTCTTAATTTCAGTTTTTCTCAAATATTGACGCAGCGGCTTTCATTTTGGGGAGATAGAGTTCATCTATGCTACCTATTCAAGCCTTAAATAAAAAACCAGGCTGCTAGCAATCTAGCAGCCTGGTTACTTTTAAATTACTCAGACATAATGTCTTCCATTTCTTTAAACTCTTCTTTTACAGCTTTGCCTGGTCCTGTTGTGATTTTACTTACAACAATGACGGCAATTAAGCTCAAGAAGAATCCAGGAATCATTTCATACATGAATTCTGATAATCCATCGATGCTGATCCAGATGATGACGGTAAGTGCACCGACGACGATACCGGCAAGCGCACCCCAGCGGTTCATTTGCTTCCAGTACAGGCTCAGAAGCATGACTGGTCCGAATGCAGCACCGAATCCAGCCCAAGCGTTACCGACTAATGAAAGAATCGTGTCGTTAGGCGTATAAGAAAGCGCGATACCTACTAATGCAACAAGCAATACGGCTGCACGGCCGACGAATACCAATTCTTTGTCTGTTGCTTCGCGGCGGAAGAACGCCTTGTAAAAGTCTTCAGTCAACGCACTGGACGTTACGAGCAGCTGTGAAGAAATTGTACTCATGATCGCAGCCAAAATCGCGGCGAGCAGGAATCCAGTGATAAAAGGATTGAACAAAATGTTCGCAAACATGATGAATACT
This sequence comes from Mesobacillus sp. QJM3NY_10, assembly GCF_056173465.1. NCBI lineage: Bacteria > Bacillati > Bacillota > Bacilli > Caryophanales > Bacillaceae > Mesobacillus > Mesobacillus sp. QJM3NY_10. Next base: position 485,504 of record NZ_CM149675.1, on the reverse strand, counting down.
GTTTCTGGATTTTCAAGCGTTACGTTGTTCATCTCTACATAAGCAATACCGACGAGTCCGACCGCCAAAGCACCGATAATCGAAACGACCATCCATGTCATCGCAATTCTGCGTGCAGGCTTAAGGTCTTCCATCGATTTGATCGCCATAAAGCGGACGATGATATGAGGCTGGCCAAAATAACCAAGACCCCATGCCAATAGAGAAACAATTCCAAGGAATGTCGTACCTTTGAAAAGATCCATTAACGTAGGATCGATTCCACTAACCGTATCCATAACGTTTCCAGGTCCGCCAAGTTCCGTAAAGGCAACAACCGGCACCAAGACAAGTGCAAGGAACATGATGACCCCTTGAACAAAGTCAGTCAAACTAACAGCAAGGAAACCACCGAATAGTGTATAAACGATAACGACACCAGCTGTCAGGAACAATCCCCAGCGATAATCGAGCCCAAATGCTGACTCAAACAAAGTACCGCCTGAAACTAGACCCGCTGAAGTGTACAGCGTGAAGAAAATGATAATAACGACTGCAGATACAGAACGCAGAATTTTAGTTGTATCAGAAAAGCGGTTTTCTAGGAAATCGGGGATTGTGATTGAATCATTTGCCAACTCCGTATAGGTTCGAAGTCTTGGAGCTAAGATGAGGTAGTTCAAATAGGCACCAATCGATAACCCAACTGCGATCCAGGCACTGGAAATACCTGAAGTGTACATTGCGCCAGGCAAGCCCATCAACATCCAGCCACTCATGTCAGATGCTCCAGCTGATAGAGCCGTTACCGACGGTCCAAGACCACGTCCGCCAAGCATATAATCTGATAGATCAGATGTTTTGCGGTATGCATACAATCCGATCAGGATCATTGCAATAAAATAAATTGCTAAAGAAATAAATACTTCAATACTCACCAAATCTCTCCTTTTCGTTTTCCCTAAACGAAATAAGTAACATAGTGGTTAACAAAATCGGCTAACGTACAAGAATAAAAATGAATTCTTAATCATGAAAGTTATAAGAGCTAACCAGCCGAACCACACAGAAATAATCCTTATGTTAATTATGCCGTCCAAGTTTTTCCTGCCCTCATGGGGCTTACGGTTATTAAACCTAACAAACATCCTGAATTGTTTCAAGGATGTTACAGGATATTGAGAACAGGCAAAAACCGCGCCCTGACTAGTCTGTTAGGAATGGTAACGCTTACAAAATTTATCGAAGTAAATATATTATGAATATTCTGAATTAGTTATTTAGCAACTAGACAAGCACTTTTTCGTAAGGCTCTTTTCTCAAACTTTGTTGCTATTGACTACAAAAAAGATTAAATGACTTATTTTTCTTCACAAAATTAAAGATAATTAGGAGAAAAGAGCTTGCACACTTAATACCGAACTACAAAATAGCTTTTTCCACGTTAAAATCGGCTTTAGGATTTTAACAACAATCTTTACGAAAACAGCCTTTCGTAAAAATAAAAACTCCCAGAGCAGGGAGTTTTCTGTTGAAAAATTTAATGATTGCAGTGTTGAGTTTAATATTTGCACGGTCTTTGGGGATAATTGCACGCTCGTTCATGTTAATTGCACGGTACAAAACGGAAATTGCGCACTCAACACGATTAATTGCACCTTCATCCATATTAAGGGAAAATCCCCACAGGAACTTAAATACTCCTAATGTGATGAATGACTGAACAAGTAAATCGCCAACGACAGGCTGCCGATTCCGAGTACGATCAGGCTAGCATAAAACACTTTCCTCCATGTTTCCCCAATGAAATAGATGTTCAGCAAAAAGTAATAAATAATCGCACTTCCTCCGATGAACAGGAAATATTCCTTGAGGTATTTAGCCGGCAATGGGTTGGTAAAAATAGTCAGCACCAATCCGGCAAAAATGAATACCCCGATAATATTCAACACCTTTTTCAAATCACTTTCCGGGGTCCTCTCTATTTTAATATTTTGTGATGTCTGCATTTTCGTTTCCATCCTACCACCTCAAATATTATTAAGTCTTCTTTGTTTTACGATTCAAATCAAAAAATGTTCCGTCAAAATAAAGTTAACTTTTCCCAGCCGGGACATGTACCCTTGCCAATACTTTTCTCCTACATATCCTATAAAGACCAACTTAAAGGAGGAGGCTATATGAAACTTTATTTAGATCCAGGCCATGGCGGCTCGGATCCGGGAGCGCAGGGAAATGGTCTTCGGGAAAAAGACTTGAACCTGGATATTGCATTGAAAATCCGTTCCATTCTTGAAGATAACTACGAAAATATTGAAGTGAAAATGAGTAGGACAAGCGATATGAATAAAAGCTTGAGCCAGCGCACCAATGAGGCTAATGCCTGGGGCGCTGACTTTTACCTATCAATCCACATCAATTCCTTCAATGGCTCTGCCCAGGGATATGAGGATTATATTCATAGCAGCTTATCCAATAATTCGGCAACCGCAAGATACCGCGACATCATCCATACTGAGGTTATGAAGCTGAATCAGCTTGATGACCGTGGCAAGAAAAAAGCAGATTTCCATGTTCTGCGTGAAACAACGATGGATGCGATGCTATCTGAGAACGGCTTTATCGACAATGCCCAGAATGCCGCCCTGATGAAGCAGGATCCTGGCGGCGAAATGTTGCCCAGGGACATGCGAATGGTATTGCACAAGCATTCAACCTAACTCCGAAGGAAGCCACTGATCGCGGAGCACTGTATAAAGTGATTGCCGGATCCTTCAAGCAAAGGGAAAATGCCGAGAAGCGAGTGACAGAACTGGAAACACAAGGATTCGAGAGCTTTATTACGACAGCGGAGATTTCCGGTGAAACCTGGTTCCGTGTTCAAGCTGGTGCTTTTTCTAACCGCGAGAATGCTAAATCTCGCCTCCGGGAAATCGAAAGTAACGGAATCGATGCTTTTATTGCGACTGATTAATATGTATTTCATGGCCGAATCCTAAACCAGGATCCGGCCATTTTTTTTGAACATTACTCCTCAAAGCTTTCTTCCAGCTCCGTAATCAGCTTACCTACATGCGCAACCGCCTCGCGGATTGGCTCTGGCTTGGACATGTCGACTCCTGCCTTTTTGATTAAATCTAAAGGTTTCATCGTTCCACCAGCTCTCAATACTTCGAGCCATTTTTCCACCGCCGGCTTGCCTTCGTCCAAGATTTGTCGGGAAACAAGCGTTGAAACAGTTAACCCAGCGGAATACGTATATGGATATAAGCCCATATAATAGTGCGGCTGGTGCATCCAGGTCAGGCCAGCTCCTTCGTCCATTTCAACAGAGTCTCCCCAGAAGTTTTCAAGGATCTCCAGCTTTAACTTGGACAAAAAGTCTGCTGTCAACGGCTCCCCTTCTTCGGCCAGTTTGTAAACCCTGCGCTGAAGTTCTCCCTCGAGCAGATGGGTAACAAAATTATGATAATACGTCCCTAACAGCTGAAGGATGACCCAGCGCCTTTTCCGCTTGTCCTCCGTATTCGACAACAAGTGGTTTCCGAGCAGCATTTCATTCATCGTCGATGGTGCCTCGATAAAATATCTCGATGGCCGGGTATTGACCATTCTCTGATTCTTTCCTGCCAGGTAAAAATGTCCGGCATGCCCCAATTCATGGGCAAGCGTGAATGCACCGCGCATCGTATCCGGCCAGGTCATCAGGACGTATGGATGTGCACCATATGGACTCGAACAAAAAGCTCCCGTGCTTTTCCCGACATTGTCAGCATAATCCACCCATCTCTCGGATAGCGCCGTCTTGATCATCTTGCTGTACTCCGGCCCCATGATTTCGAATGCTTCCTGGACCGTTTCAGCTGCCTCATCATAGCTGGTCTCTATTTTATAATCTGGATCCAGCGGCGCTTTAAGGTCGGCATTTGTCATCTTATCCAGTCCTAAAACGCGTTTTTTTAAGTTAGCATAGCGTCTCATATGCGGAGCCAGCTCTTCCTGGATGATATCCAGCTGGTTATCGTACATCTCCTGGGTGACCTGCTGATCATGCAGAAGCATGTCCGTGACAGAATCATAGTTCCTTAGCCGGGACATCGCCACCTCCTGATTCACCTGAGTTGCGTAGGTTGCCGCAAAGGTATGCTTATACTGGTTCAATGTCTTGTTGAAAGAATCATATGAATTCCGCCTCACCGTACTGGATGGTGACGATGCATATTTCCCTGCGTAAAGTGCAAATGATAAAGGAAATTCATTACCCTCATCATCAATGAAAGAATCAAACTGCATGTCTGACAGTTTGCCGCGATTATAAATATTGTATGGGGAACTGAACAGTGAACCGAGAGCCGCAAGCGTTTCCTCTGTTTCCTCTCCGAGTGCGTGTGCCTTGCGATTCTGTAAATCGCTCAAATACCTTTTAAATGGCTCCAATCCCGGCTCCTCATTTATAAATTGATCGACTTTCCCATCCGGAAGCTTGATGATTTCTGTCTCTACAAACGACAGCTCCGAATTGACTGTCGACTGAGCATCGCTCGCCTTAGCCGCATCCTTTTGTCTTTCTGGATCGGTATGATCTACCGATTGACGCAGATTTGCATACATTGAAACAAGGTTAAAGCGTTCCAGCAGCTTCTCCTTCGCCTCAAGGCATTCCAGCAGCTCACCTGCACTTTTACCAATCTTCCCTTTATATTTAGTGACTTCCGGCAAATCGTCCTTGACCGCCTTCAGCTCCTTCTCCCAGTCACTCTTCGTTTCAAAAAGAGTACTTAAATCCCAGGTCTGCTTTTCATCCACATCCTGTCTTTTTATCCGCTCATTTGATTTTTTCGCCATGTTTTCCCCTCCTTGTGATTTTCGTCTATTTAAGCTATACCACAACAAAAAGCCTGTACACGTTGAATTTGATGGAAGCACCAGCATATTAAATAGCCTGGCACAACAAATGCCAGGCTTCTTACCTCCACAATTAAATGTCCATCGTCCATCTTTCTTCTTGCGTCTTTTTGAGTTGTTTTTCCGTTTCTTCCGGATAAACCGTCCGGAATTTATGGTGATCTGCAGGGATGATTTCTACCATTTTCGCAATCATATCCTCTGGATCAAACTGGTCCTTCAGCGCCTCTTCCTGCTTTTCCATATCCTCTTTCCGGGTAAAATTCTTCTCTTCATCGTACCACTTCCACTTTTCCTCAGCAGCTCGCTTATTGAAGCCGGTTTCGAATGCGCCCGGGTTAATCGTCGCTACTTTTACATTGAACTCCGCAAGCTCCGACTTCAACGTTTGCGCGATTCCCTCGATGGCATGCTTCGTAGCCGTATAGGGACCAACATACGGTGTTGCTGAAATACCAGCCATCGAGCTCATGAAAATGATTTTTCCGCTTCCCTTCTTCACTAGCTTTTGTGCTGCGATTTGCACTGTTTCCAGTGTCGAGAACACATTCACTTCAAAGAGAGCACGAATCCGGTCCATTGGCACTTCACCCAGCGGTCCGCCTTCATTGATGGCTGCATTCGCGACAAACACATCAAAGTCGTAGTTCTTAATTTGTTCACGATCCCGCTCATTCGTAATATCCAGCTTAAACACTTCCATATCAAGCCCCTTCTCCTCAGCTTCCCTCATCAGATCCGTCTTCTGGGAAGTCAGTTCAGTCGTCGCAATCACGCGGTGCCCCTGCTTCGCAAGCCCAAGAGAAGCTCCCCTGCCAAGCCCGCTGCCAGCACCCGTAATAAAAATCGTTTTAGTCATTCCGACTCCTCCTATCAATATGAACTAGTCTTTTCATCTTCCCGGGAGGCGATGGCGTGAAACATAAACCTTTTATAGCCATGTAAAAAAGCCCAGAGTATAATCACTCTGAGCTTCTACATTTGAACTCTATTATTTCTATTATTGAATATAAATTACAAATCAAACCCTCAACGACCCACGGAAACCCCTTGCACCATAATAGGAATCCGCTCCATTGTGGTACACAAAGACCGTGTCGTAGCGGCGATCGCAAAAAAGGGCCCCGCCTAGTTTTCTAATATTCTCAGGCGTTTGCACCCAGCTTGACGTTTTCAGATCAAATTTCCCTAGTTTCTGCAGCTCCCGGTATTGTTCTTCCGTTAAGAGCTCAATCCCCATGGCAGCTACCATATCCATCACACTATTCTCAGGCTTGTGTTTTTTCCTTGCCTCCAAAGCTTCCCGGTCGTAACAAACACTTCTGCGGCCTTTAGGACTTTCCGCTGAACAATCATAAAAAATGTATTCGCCCGTCTCTGGATCAAGACCAACAACATCCGGTTCCCCGCCAGTTGCTTCCATTTCACTGAGTGACCACAATTTTTCATTATTAGTTTCAAGACTAGCTTGTACACTAGCCCATTCAAGACCTTCATGTCTGTTCATATTTTTCTCAAAACGAGCTTTCAAAGTTTCTAGCAATTCTCCCTGTTGTTCTCGTGACAACTCTCTGTTTCCCTTTGCCATATTAACTCCCCCTTGTTTTCATGCACAATTGCCAATTCTTGAATGTTACTGTTTAAACTGCGCAAGATCCATTACTCTAGTTTTGCTACCCCTAATGCTAAATGTTCCCACAGTACCTCTTCAACTTTTTCAGCCAATTCCTTCTGACATTCTACGACTAACACCACTTCTGACTTCTTCCCTTTCACAACCCTATTTCTTTTATGTACAACTTTATAAATGATGTAGTCGATGATAAAGCCAAGTATAAATCCAGTTGCCGCGCCAATGAGTCCCCAATAAATGGGCCCCCATTCTAAAATAAACCCTACGCTTGCGCCAACGACAGAAAAGGCTGTTCCAATCGCTGCTCCCTTGTCAAATAGGCTAATACCATCAGCACGATGAAGTGTATCAAATAATCTCCTTTCCTCCACTCTATTAATAAGGGGAACAGCAAGAATACTTTCCTTTTTCACACCGACTTTTTCCAAAGAAGTGATGGCAAGTTCAAGATAGGAGGAATGCTCAAAGGTTGAGAAAATCTGCAATTATTTCACCTCATCCACCGAAACAGGAATTTTCACCCGAGATTGCTGATAATTTTCTTTAAGATATTTTCTTTGTTCACTTTCAAATAGTTTATTATTTTCAACTGTATTGACGTACGAATCATAAATGGCAAACCCGTAAAGAGAAGGCATAAACAGAAGCCATTGCGGATCAAGGACTTGTGTTGCTTGACTAATATCCCCCAGGAAAAGAAGATGAACTGCAACCAGGATCTTTGAAAAATATACAAAAACAATCATAAATATCAATGTGAAAATCCCAGTGATCACTCGGTGGATATATAGTTGACCCAACCCTGGCGTAAGTATAGACCATACAAAGGCATTGAGCGGTCTTCTTTTATCTAAATAATTTATCTCTGCGGCACCAATGACAAATGAATTGAATTCCGCATCCTCCCGTTCTGCTAATAGGAACACTTTATTCATATCAACAGTGGTTCGGTAACTATCCCAAATAGCAAAAATATAAACAGGAATATACATAAGCGTCCATCTCGGATCAAGAACGTCTTTTGCCATCTCAATATTCCCAGTAAAAGACAAAACCATAGCTTGGTTTATGTGAGCCATGTTATTAACAAAAATCTCCCAAATAAATAAAGCATAACCTCTAAGATATTTAGACAGAAGAAGATGTCCAAACCCCGGAAATGCGGCTGACCACCAGGCAATAATAAAAGGATTTCGCAGATGAAGTTGAGTTGTACCAAGGGTACTAACGTGAGCTTTAAACCTCCTTGCTCTTCGGGAGGGGTTTACTGGATTTGTTGGATTGAAATTTTCCATAAGTATATCCTCAACTTTTTATATGTTAAGGCTATCTTTTAATAAAACTGGTAATTTTATTCAGCAACTCTGAAGTATGAGCAATGAGACGGTTAACTTTAAATTACTGACCCTTATCGGAACAGCTGCACATTGCAACAGCAATTATATCCCTTTCCCCTTATCATCCCTGAATGCGTCCCAAACCATTATAGCTACTAGAACAGTGAACAGACCTTTCCCAACATTCTTCAGCGTTTCGGAATCAGAACCGTAAGACACAATAACTGAACTTACAATCATAAAAAACACGATAACCAGTTTAGTAGTTCTTTTCAAACCTGTCCCCCCTGGACAAAATTACTTTTTGAATTTCAGGGTCCTTCTTACTGCAAGCAATATATACAGAGTTGCGGAATACAAAGTTAAGCTAATCATGTAAAAAATCGCCTGTGGTTTCCTTGATTCACTGGCGACACCGTGGAGTTTGTTATAGTCATCAATCGATATAAAATAAGACCAGATGTAACTTAAAGTGATCACCAATAATAGTAAAGCAAGAAAGGCCTTTTTATGTAAAATCAATCTAGACAAACTCTCCTTAAAATCCTTGGAGACTGTCACCTTAGAATTTCCTTCGACCCTGATCTTATTGTTAAAAGACGTTAAGAAGTAAACCATCAAGCCTCCCCAGACAATACCAAAAACCATTAATTCTGCGGATTCCACTTTGAATCCTCCTCCATATTGGTCAACCCAGTCGTTCTATCTCACATTTCTACTGTTTAGCTTCTAGGTATTTTTTATAAGCGCCCGGGCTTTGCAAATGTTCAGGAACGATTTCATGTGCCGGCTCCTGCACCTTCTCTTGTACTTTTCCAACCTCAGGCGATATAGTCGCAATCCTTTTACGGACGTCATTCAGTAAGTAAATCCCTCTAAATAGACTGCCTGCAATAATTCCGAAGGCAAGGATGCCACCTACAATCGGCCCCATAACAAATAGAAGGTAACCTAGAATGACACTTAACAGTATGGATAAAAACAAATACATGCCCCCATTTCTAGCTTAATAAAATGAAATGATTCCTAAATACTCTATCATTTATCGATATCCTAATTCTTAAATCACTGGTTCGCAGCACATACTCTTTGATCCCGATAAATTCTGATTCAGCAATCAAATAGAAGTGCGTGCCTTTTTTCAAACCCTTAAATTCGTTTTTCAGCATATATCTCTTCATTATTATTCTTGTTACTCCTGTAAGATTCTTTTCAATAAGTTCAACAAAAAGAAGCGTGAATCCTCCAAGATTTACGCTTCTTTGCTAGAATATTGAGCTTTTACTAAAATAACTACGTTGCTTGGCGTGAAGGCCTAAGGCAGCACTTAGTTTTTATCCTTCACCTTGTCCAACTACCGTGAAGATTTTGGCGGCTGGCACACTTCACATTTGCGCTGGTGATTATCCTTGAATTTCTTGAAGGGTTTTTCAAAATTGTTGCCGCAAGCGCATTTAAAGAGTAATTTTTGTGAAAAACCATGATATTCTGTCGTCAGCAGCTTACTCTCTGAGTTTTTCTCCACAAACTCTCTAATCTTTTCAATCGTCCATCGTTTGTTCATGTTATACCTCCATATATGATCGCTAGGCGGAGGCTTTTCGAGCATCCGTGCAATTATGTTTAAAATTCATCTAAGTTCTTCATTATACCATGTGCCGACATACAATTATATAAGCTGTTTAGTCTTTATTTTCCTTCTCAAGCAACTCAATTATTCGGTCAAGTTTTCGTTCTATACTCTTCGAATGATTAGGTTCCTTTACTACAAGTGACCGGACAGCATAAAAAACAGCAGCCACAATACCAATCATTAAAATGAAAGAAATAAATTGAAATAATAGATCTCCAATGTTCATATTAATCCCGCCCCATAATTCTTATGATTTATTATCCTATAGTTTCTTTAACCTCCGCTTCCCTTTCATTTTTAATAATCATTTCAAGTGCATCTCTTGTTTCAGGATGCAGTATCATTTTTTCTGTAAGTTTTAAATTCGACAACTTCACCTTCCTACCCCATCTTCTCGAAAAAGAACGCCAATCACAAACCATTTCAAGTAGATATTTTCTTGGCATTGGCAAGGCTATCTTTTGATTCGGATCAACTACCCAATACTCCCAATGATGTTTATTTTTATGTTGATGATGGAGCCATGCAAACTTCCATTTCATTTCATCAATAGAATCTATATTCCTATCCATGAAAAATTTCTTCGTATATGGGAAAAATTCCTTTGGATTAAATTTTGATAAGTCATGAGTAATCCCCTGTATATATAAACCTTCTCTCCAACATTCAACTAATACATTAATTTTATGTTCAAGTATATAAAGAAAGTTTCTCCAGCAAGCTTTTAACATAATAGGCACCTACTATAGTAGAGTATATTGTCAGTTCATATTCTCCACGTTTGTCTAGTAATCCTCTTACTTTGTAATAAAAAGGTATTTGTTTGTTGTTTATATTGATTTACATTCCTCCCCTGCTGGACTTACTATTAAATTATATTCTGGACAGGGGTGGTATTTTTGGAAAAGTTTAGAGTCGGGATTATCGGAACGGGGTTTGGTGCCAAAGTTCATGCTCCGATGATGGACCATCATGAGGGTTTTGATGTTGTATCTATTTCTAGTGTATCAAGAGGAAATGTTGAAGAGGCACGGAAGGCAAGCGGGATTGACAATATCTATACCGACTGGCGGCAGATGCTTGAGCAGGAGACCCTCGATTTAGTGGTCGTGGCATCTGCTGTGCATTTACATAAGGAAATGGTTGCCGCCGCTTTTGACAAGGGCATTCATGTCGTCTGTGAAAAGCCAATGGCCCTGGATATTGCTGAAACGAAAGAGATGATCACAGAAAGAGACAAGGCAGGCAAACTCGGGCTGATCAATCATGAATTCCGCTTTTTGCCGGCTCGTACGAAGGTAAAAGAAATCATGGAAAGCGGAAAACTCGGGGGAATTTTGCATGTTCGCTACGAGTGCTCTTTTGCGAATTATACCGGACTGATTTCAAAACCGCGAGGCTGGCTGGGACAGGAAGAAAAAGGCGGCGGAATGCTTGGCGCAATCGGATCTCATATGACAGATGCTCTTCAATGGTGGTTGGACAGCCCATTTAAAGAAGTGTTTGCCCAGCTGCCAATTCACATCCCCACCCAGACTGATCAAAACGGGAATACTGAACATCGAACAGCGGACGATGCTTTTCAGATTATCGGCTCTCTGGAAAATGGGGCTACTGTAACGCTTGAACTCCTTTCTGCAGCGCGCCAAACTGAGCATACATGGCGTCTTGAGATTTACGGTACGGTAGGCACACTTGTTATGCTGGATGACAAAAAGGTGCTGCTATCTGTTGGAAATTCTCCACTTGAAGAAGTTGAGCTAGTTCCAGATATTGAAGCCCCTTCTACTATGCCGCAAATCGCAGCAAGGTACTATAACGGCTTCCAAAGGGCTTTAGATGCCCTGCATGAAACTCTGGCTTCAGGAAAGAAACACCCATACCTCGCTGCCTTCGAACATGGACATGCGACTCAAAAAGTTTTAGATGCAGTAAGAACTTCTGCACTTGAAGGTCGAAAAATGGGAGTTAAATAAAGGATTCACGTCAGTAAGCTTAACAGGCATGAGCCAGGTAATGAACTGGCTCATGCCTTTAATTCTTTCAATAGTCCAGGGTAGTTGCCCTCCATAACTGTGCATGACGCTGTGGCCGATGGGAAAATGGGTTTAATCAAACGTTTGATTAATAAATTTAAGTACAGGAATGATTGACTTTGTTGAAGCACAAATCATTTTTGAAAGCTGCTCTATTAAAGTGCTAACTTTATTAGGCTTAATCCTTGGGACCTGACAATCTAAAATAGTCCTTCTTCCAAAAAGAAAAGCCTAATTCCTTTAAGGAACAGGCTTGTCATTTTACATATCACGAAGCATTGTGTTCAAAGAGCTTAATTCCTCTTCAATCGCTGCCAGCCGCTTCTCCAGCGGATGCAAGTTGCCTTTGACAGATTCCAATTTTTCGAGATTGTGCTGAAGCTGCAAATACTCGTCTTTCAGTTCGACGATTTTATATTCAATTTCTCTTTTATCCATTGCTTGCTCCCCCTGTTTCGACGATTACTTCTTATAGAATAGCGATAACAGGGCGTTTATTCAAGATGCATGCAAAAGGCGTACAGATAAGTTTCTGTACGCCCTTTCCTCTATTTATTCACTTTAGATAAAAGCGTGATGCTGTAAATGGCCGCGAGTCCTACAAGGATATAGACCAATTTTGCGATCGGGCTGTCCATGCCTCCGAAAAGACCGCCAACCAAATCCCATTCAAATAATCCAACCAATAGCCAATTTAAACCGCCGACAATAAGCAATACTAATGATACCAAATTCAACGTTTTCATTTTGACACCACCCATTGTATAATTTTTGTATAACCTTTCGAAATTAATTATACAAAACCTATACAAAATTAGCAAACATTTTATATAATTATATGAAAATGTTGATTTGACAACTTTTAACCTGTGTAATTTTTGTATAACTTCTCTATACTGATGAGTGGAGGTGAAAATAATGTATAGCATCAAGCAGGTATCAGAACGATTGGATATACCCGCCGTCACGATCAGGGCCTGGGAAAACCGCTATAGTGTCGTAGCTCCGACAAGGACTGAGGGCGGTCACCGTTTATATAGCGAAAAGGATTTCGAAACACTTAAGTGGATTAAGACTCAAGTACACGAAAAGAATATGAAAATCAGTGATGCAGTCAGGATGCTACAGGAGTCCCCTCCGGCTTCCTCCCCACCTCCATCACAGAATGACAAGTACGGTGAGCTAAAAGAAAAGCTTTACGAAGCGCTGGTCAACCTTGATACTCAAGAAGCAAATCAGATTGCTGACCTCGCTTTTTCCTTGTATGACTATGAAGAGGTATTCCATCACATATTAGTTCAGGTTTTGTATAAGGTTGGAGATGAATGGGAGAATGGCGCCATCTCGGTTGCCCAGGAGCATTTTGCTTCGCAGTTCATTATCAACCGCTGTACCCAGTTCCTGAGGGTCCTCCCTGTCAATCTTGCCCTTCCGAAAGTGCTGGCATTTTGTCCAGAAGGAGAGCAGCATCAGATTGGGTTGATGGTCTTCAGCTTATTTTTAAAAAAGAAGGGCCATGACGTCATCTATTTAGGCCCGAATACGCCGCTTGAGGGATTATCAGATTTGATAAAAATGAAAAACATTAGCGTTGTCGCGATTTCAATGACGAATCCGAATCCCATTAAAAAGGTGGAGGACTGGATTCAATCATGCCTCAAAATGGATCCATCCCTGAAGTTCTTTGTCGGGGGCAGCTGCGTAAAAGATTGTCCAAAGCTGGAGTCCAAGTCTGTCAGCTACTCCCTAGGTTCTGATTGGGATAGATGGCATGACTCATTTATGCGCTGATATTTTATTAACAGAAACTCTATAATTATCTTGATTTTACAGAGAAATGAAATGGTAAGATTAGAATGGAATCTTATCAGGGAGGTTTACTAGTGAAAAAGCTGTTATATCCAATTACCGATTGGGTTTCAACGAAGCGTGGAATGTGGATCACAATCATCGCCTGGCTGGTCCTTATGGTTGGCTTAAGTGCAGGACCTATGCTTAGTGAATATAAAACAACCAACTTCCAATCGCTTCCTGATGAAGCACAGTCAATGATAGCAGAGAAAAAGGCTGAAGAGCTCTTTCCAAATGAACAAGGAACACCGGGAATTCTGGTCTTCCACAATAAAAATGGCGACATCAATCTGGATGAAGTTAAACAAATCCTTAATGGAATTGTTGCTGAGGATATAGAAGGCATTGAAACCATCGTTGATATCAGCGCACTACCTCCTCAAGCTTTGGGAGGCTTTACATCAGAAGATGGCTCAACGATGATCGTCCCGATGGAGCTTGAAAAAGGACTCGGGAACAGCCAGTATTCCGAAATTAATGACAAGGCTCTGGAGACCGGCAACAAGATTGCTGAAGACCTTGAAAATACGGAATTTTATATTACTGGACCTGCCGGTATTGCCGGCGATACGGTCAAGCTTTTTGAACAAGCTGACTTTGTCCTGTTAATCGCAACTGTTTTGATCATTTTAATCTTGTTGATTGTTATTTACCGGTCACCATTGCTCGCGATTATCCCGCTTCTTGCGACTGTCATTGTCTATCAAGTCGTAAATCAAAGCGTCGCGCTGATGGGTGCAGGCGGCCTGGAGGTCAGCAGCCAAACCTCCTCCATCATGAGTATCTTGCTTTTTGCTGCAGTCATTGACTATTCACTGTTCGTCTTCTCGCGGTACCGCGAGGAACTGAACAAATATGAGAGCAAGTACGAGGCAATGAAATACGCGATGCGTGCAACTGGTGAACCCGTATTCTTCGCAGGAGGCACTGTGTTAGCTGCGATGCTGATCCTATTCTTTGCCGATTTCCGCGATTACCTGAACTTCGCACCTGTTTTCGGGACGGCCATGTTCTTCATCATGATTGCGTCGGTCACATTGCTGCCGGCACTATTTACATTATTCGGACGTAAAGCATTCTGGCCGAAGGTACCGAAGTACGGCCAGGAAACCGAAGTGAAGCACGGAATCTGGGGACCGGTCGCCAGGTTCGTCGTTAACAAGCCTGGAATCTCAGGTGGAATTGTTGCCTTATTCCTGGTCATCACTGCATTCAATGTCTTCAATCTGGATTTTGAATTTGATACGGTAAAAAAATTCCCTGAAGACCTGCCTTCACGCGTCGGCTATGAAATCGTCGAGGCAAGGTTTGACAAAGGGGAATTGGCACCGACTACCCTGGTGATCGAAGGCGATGATGCTTTCACCCCGGAAGAGACAAAGGCCATTATCGACCAGTGGCAAAGCTATGATGAGATTGCCTCCGTCCGGGTATCCGCTCAAACTGATGATGCAGAAGCCTTGAAGCTGAACGTTGCTTTATCAATGAATCCATACTCGACAGAAGCAATTGATTTCATCGGGGATCTACGCGGTGAAACTCCAGAGTTATTAGAGGAGCTTGCGATCGATGGAGAAGCTTATTATAGCGGAGTCACGGCCAAGCTTTTGGACGAACGGGAAATCAATAACCGTGATATCGTAAAAATCGTGCTCCTAGAGACGGTGTTGATTCTCGTTCTCTTGTACGCTCTCACCCGTTCGATCAAGATGTCCATCTACATGATGGGAACCATCCTGTTATCATACTTATCTGCGTTGGGACTCGGAATCTTCCTCGTCGACGTCTTATTCGGCTTCGAAGCATTAAGCTCGCGCGTTCCAGTCTACGCCTTCATCTTCCTGGTGGCATTGGGAATCGATTATAACATCATCCTCGCCTCCCGATTCATAGAAGAGCGTAAGGCACACAAAGTCAAGGACGCACTTGAAATCGCGATTCGCAATACCGGCGGCGTCATTTCATCAGCGGGTGTCATCCTAGCTGCAACCTTCGCAGCGCTGACAACAATGCCAATCGCCGACCTGTTCGTCTTCGGCTTCATCGTCGCAGTCGGAATCCTGATCGACACGTTCCTCGTGCGCGGCATGCTATTGCCAGCATTGATTCTTTTCTTTGAAAAAGATGAGAAGACAGCTGAAGTGCAACAGAATTAGAAAAAGGCAATCCCAGTAGCAGTAGCCATGGGATTGCCTTTTTTATATAACCGGACACTTTATCACGATCGCTATGGATTTCTGTCCTTCATGACCCTGATGACGGACATTTTTTCATGAGTTCACGGGATTTCTGTCCGTCATGGCCTCGATGACGGAAACTTTTTCATGATTTCACGGGGTTTCTGTCCGTCATAACCTCGATGACGGACACTTTCACATGAGTTCCCTGCATTTCTGTCCGTCATAGCCTCGATGACGGAAACTTTCACATGAGTTCCCTGCATTTCTGTCCGTCATAGCCTCGATGACGGACACTTTTTCATGATTTCACTGGATTTCTGTCCGTCATAACCTCGATGACGGACACTTTTTCGCTATTCCACTGGATTTGTGTCCGTCATAACCTCAATGACGGACACTTTCACATGAGTTCCCTGCATTTCTGTCCGTCATAGCCTCGATGACGGACGCTTTTTCATGATTTCACTGGATTTGTGTCCGTCATAACCTCGATGACGGACACTTTTTCAGGATTCCCTCGAGGTTTTGTCCATCATAGCCTTGATGACGGACACTTTTTCTCATTTCTCTCGGGTTTTTGTCCGTCATGACTTTGACGACGGTCACTTCATCGCGTTTTACGCTTACATATTACGTCCCACAAAATGTCCGGTAAGGTCTTGCCGTTGGGGGAGCTGGCTTGCAGTATTCGGCCTGTTCAGGAGAATGCTCGTATGGGTTGGCAAGGACTTCGAGCAATTTCACCATGACGCTCAAGTCACCATTCACAGCAGCCTCGAGTGCTTCCTCTACCCTATGGTTGCGAGGAATTACGCCCGGATTGTTGTCACGCATCAGTTCCTGTGCGTCTTCCTTCGATTGCTCTTGACGTCCGAGCCTTTCCTTCCATCTTCCCTGCCACTTCGTGAACTCCTCAGCCTTGAACAGTTCTGATCCTTCCAGCTGATCAAAGGTTAAAGCTTTAAACGTATTCGTAAAGTCAGCTTTATGTTTGTGCATCAAATTAAGCAATTCAGAAATAAGCGCTTTGTCTTCTTTTTCCTCATTGAAAATACCTAGTTTCATCCTCATTCCGGAAATGAATTCTGCTTCAAATATTTCCGGGAATTCAGAGAGGGCTTCCTCCGCCAGTTTCACGGCCTCATCTTCTTCATCATGCAATAAAGGCAATAAGGCTTCAGCAAAACGCGAGAGATTCCAGCCACCGATATATGGCTGATTGCCGTAGGCATAGCGGCCATCCCGGTCAATTGAACTGAAAACCGTCGCCGGGTCATACGTGTCCATGAAAGCACAAGGGCCATAATCGATTGACTCGCCGCTGATCGTCATGTTGTCAGTGTTCATGACACCGTGGATAAAACCAACATGCTGCCATTTCGCAATCAATGATGCCTGGCGCTTGATCACTTTTTTCAAAAAGGAAAGATAGCGGTTTTCCTCCCCCGCAACTTCAGGATAATGTCGCTCAATTGCATAATCAGCCAGTGCCCTCAAGTCCTCTGTCTTACCCCAGTTAGCGGCGAATTGGAATGTTCCCACCCTGAGGTGACTTGCTGCCACACGGGTAAGAATTGCGCCAGTTTGCATCGTCTCGCGGATGATTTCCTCCCCAGTTGTCGCCACTGCCAGACTTCTGGTCGTCGGGATTCCCAATCCTACCATCGCTTCACTGATGATAAACTCCCGCAGCATTGGCCCAAGTCCTGCGCGCCCGTCTCCACCACGCGAATATGGCGTCCGCCCTGAACCCTTCAGCTGTATGTCAAACCTCTCACCATCCGGAGTAATCTGCTCGCCCAACAGGACCGCCCTGCCGTCTCCAAGCATTGTGAAATGCCCGAATTGATGTCCTGCATATGCCTGAGCAAGAGGAGTTCCTCCTTCAGGAATCTCGTTTCCGCCAAAGATCACAGCCCCTTCTTCATCTTGCAGCGCTTCAGGATTCAAACCGAGTTCTTCCGCCAGCGACTCATTGAAAATTACCACTTCCGGTGCTTCCACAGTAGTCGGTTTCTGCAGACTATAAAATATTTTAGGCAGCCGTGAATAGCTATTATCGATATTCCAGCCAGCTTGATTGGTTGTCATTGGATTGCCTCCTTTATCTTCACGTTCTTGTCGTTCGTTTTTCATATCCATTAATGTATTCTTCCTTCTACTTAATATACCCTCCCTACTGATTGGTAAAGCTGTCATTTGTTTTAGCTCAAGGGTTAGAAAAATACTTTTTAAGAATAATAATTGTGGGTAAACAAATAGTGTAGAAAGGAGAATTGCCATGAATTATAAAAACATTACTGTCGCCGGAAGCGGCGTTTTAGGAAGCCAAATTGCTTTTCAAACTGCATATAGTGGTTTCAATGTTTCAGTTTACGATATCAACGATGAAGCGATCGAGCGCGCCAAGGAACGTATCTCGAAGCTTATGCCGCGTTACCAGGAGGATCTTGGAGCATCCGAGCAGGAGGTTGATAAGGCCTACAACCGCCTTTCTTTTTACAGTGATCTTCCACAGGCGGTAGCTGACGCTGATTTGGTCATTGAGGCGGTACCTGAGGTCATCGACATCAAAACGGATTTTTACAAGAAACTAGGACAAGTCGCACCTGAAAAGACTGTGTTCGCGACGAACACTTCTACGTTGCTGCCAAGCCAGTTTGCCGATGCGACAGGGCGTCCTGAAAAATTCCTCGCCCTTCACTTTGCGAATGAAATCTGGAAAAATAACACCGCCGAAGTCATGATGCATCCTGGCACAGACAAGAAAGTGTTTGATGATCTGTTGGAATTCGCAAAAGCCATCGGCATGGTCGCCTTGCCTTTATACAAGGAGCAGCCTGGATATATCCTGAACTCGTTATTGGTGCCGTTTTTAGAAGCAGGCCAAATGCTGCTCCTGAAGGAAGTAGCCGAAAAGGAAACCATCGACAAGACGTGGATGATCGCAACCGGCGCTCCAAAAGGACCGTTCGCGATTTTAGACATCGTCGGAATCACCACAGCATACAATATCGCCAATGCCAAGGGCGAAGCTGGAGTTCCACAATTTAAAGAGCTCGCGAATCTATTGAAAACTGAGTACATTGACAAAGGAAAACTCGGTGTAGCAACCGGTGAAGGATTTTATAAATATCCGAACCCTAGCTATGAACAGCCAGGTTTTCTAAAAGAATAACCTCATATGCAGATGCCCAATCCTTGTGTGGATTGGGCATTTTGTTTTGGCTGGTATCAAGCTTTTATCAAAATCAGAGACAAAGTTATCGGACATTTCCTTGTGATTTCATCATCCATTTGGCCGATAGACCCCTTCTATCGGACATTTCCTCGTGATTCAGCCTTCCGTTTGGCCGATAGACCCCTTCTATCGGACACTTCCTCGTGATTCAGCCTTCCGTTTGGCCGATAGACCCCTTCTATCGGACACTTCCTCGTGATTTCGTCTTCCTTTTGTCCGATAGACCCCTTCTATCGGACACTTCCTCGTGATTTAGCCTTCCTTTTGGCCGATAGACCCCTTCTATCGGACACTTCCTCGTGATTTCGTCATCCATTTGGCCGATAGACCTCTTCTATCGGACATTTCTCCGGGTTCTCTTATTCAAAATGTCCATTAAACAACTCTTATTAGACATTTCAACACTCCTCCGCATTCAAAATGTCCATTAAACAACTCTTATTAGACATTTCCACACTCCTCCGCTCTCAAAATGTCCATTAAACAACTCTTATTAGACATTTCAACACTCCTCCGCATTCAAAATGTCCATTAAACAACTCTTATTAGACATTTCCACACTCCTCCGCATTCAAAATGTCTATTAAACAACTCTTATTAGACATTTCAACACTCCTCCGCTCTCAAAATGTCCATTAAACAACTCTTATTAGACATTTTATCCCGCTCTACAATCAAAATGTCCATTAAAAACTTCCTCCACACACCCTGCCTACCCATACCAAAAAAAACAGCCTAACTCCTCAAAAGGAATTAGGCTATCTAATCACACCTTATTGATTCCCGTTCTTCACCCAACCAGCAACGGTCACTGTGCGCTTCGCCTGGTATTTTACCGCAGCTTCAACGTCTTCAATCATGTTGCCGTCCTGATCAACCGTAACACTTGTTCCGTATGGGTTGCCACCGGCACCGAATGTGACTGGATCGCTGTAACCTGGCGCCGCAACGATTGCACCCCAGTGGTACATCGTCGTGTATAGTGACAGAATGGTAGCTTCTTGCCCACCGTGCGGATTTTGCGCAGATGACATGGCGCTCACAACTTTGTTTACCAACTTGCCCTGTGCCCAGAGGCCGCCTGTCGTATCTAGGAATTGCTTCATTTGAGATGGCATGTTCCCGAATCGTGTTGGAACGCTGAAGATAATCGCGTCTGCCCATTCAAGATCATCGGGAGTCACTTCAGGGATATCCTTTGTGTTTTCAACAGTGGCTTTCCACGCTTCATTACCTTCAATTGCTGATTCAGGGGCTAATTCCTTCACCTTAAAAACCTTCACATCTGCTCCAGCTTCTTTTGCGCCTTCTGCAGCCCATTTCGAAAGCTGTACATTCGTTCCGCTCATGCTGTAAAAAATCACTGCTAATTTGACCATTTTATCTGCCTCCTTTAGTAGTAGTTTTCCACAAACTCCCGTCCTGCAAACTAGACTTACAGATACTCTTTTTCAATATCACGTGTGCTGCGGACTGTATCAATCGGTCGCACAAAGTCCTCGATCTGCTCGCGTTTCGATTCGAGAAATGGCGGCAGTGACAATTTTTCACCAAGGGTCTCGTATGGTTCGTCACCCATGAAGCCTGGTCCGTCTGTTGCCCATTCGAACAAGATTCCTGGTGCTACACGCGCATACAATGATTCAAAGAAGAATCGGTCGACATAACCGGATGTACCGAATCCCGCCGCCTTCATATGATCAATCCACTCATAAAGAACCGAAGTGTCAGCAACACGGAAAGCGGTATGGTGCACGGTGCCGAATCCCTGGCGTCCTGCTGGCAGCACTTTATTGTCCTCAACAATGACCTGTGCGCCATTCCCGCCTTCACCCATTTCAAAAAGATGCAGGGAACCTTCCTTCCCTACTTCACGCATATGCATGACTTTTTCCAATACCTCTTTAAAATAATCAAATCGTGAGATCCTAATATGGATTGGCCCAAGGCCTGTGATCGCGTACTCCAACGGTACCGGACCGTTTTGCCATGGTGTTCCTGAAGCGACACCCTCGTTGAACTCATCTGATACCAGCATGTATTGCTGATCATCAAAATCGACGAAAGAAATCGTCTTCTTGCCAAACAGTTCCTGGATGCCAGTATGCTTGACTTCGTATTTATCGAAACGCTTCACCCAGTATTCCAGCGCCTCATCTGTCGGAACACGGAAGCCTGTTTTATAAATCTCGTCCGTTCCATGAGAACCCTTCGGAATCCCAGGGAAATCAAAGAATGTCATATCCGTTCCCGCTGACCCTTTATCATCCGCGAAAAATAAGTGATAAGTACGGATATCATCCTGGTTGACGGTCTTTTTTACAAGACGCATTCCCAGCACATATGTGAAAAACTCATAATTCTTCTCCGCACTGCTAGTAATGGCGGTAACATGGTGAATTCCTTTTAATTCGTTCAAGTTGTCTCCCCCTTTATCTCGAAACCGAGATATTATTACAAAAAATATCTATTCTTACTTTAACCTTAATGCCTTCGAAAAAAACATAATATCTTGAATTCGAGATAATTTTATCATGTGGTTATTTTCATGTCAACCTGGATAAAAGCCCTTGAGCTGTCTCAAAGGCTTTCTCCAGCTATTGTTTTAGAACTTCTTTATATTCAGGTTTCCTCTCAAATTCCTTTTGCGCAAAGGAACAAACTGGCTCCACCTTCAGGCCTTCATTTTTTGCCTTCTCAACAACCTGGCGTACCAATTCCTCCGCCACGCCCTGTCCGCGATTCGCTGGGTCGACACCCGTATGGTTAATGACAAGAAACTTATCTCCATCCCGAGTATAGGTTACTTCCCCTACCTCGAGCCCATCTGAATCCTTTGCGACAAAACGTCCGTCTTCTTCTGCATACTTAAACGACATAACAACACCTCCTGATTTATTCTCTTTTCCCGCATCTATATGAACTTACTCACTTTTTTACAACAAACAATCATCAAAAGACAAGGAGTATTATCGAAAAACATTAGCAGGTACTTCAAAGCTATTCCATAAGAAAACAATAAATACCGCCGAGAGGATCCAGGCGAATACCGGCCTATGAAAATGGATCTTCAATATGAGGAACATGACCGCATTAAAAAGGATGGACCACCCGAAATTCCAGCCATTGTAGTATTTTATTAAATGATAATGCAAGTCGATCATTTCATTTAGAATGTAAATTAGCATCCACCCTAAATAATAAATGAACTTAATGATGGCACCTTGTTGTGGAAAATGAGACAAGTAGGCAAGACATGTCGCAGGGTATTTTAATATCATGATTGAAAATGTAATATGAGAATTGGTGATTCCCAGTTCCCTGTCACCAGGCGAGGGTACATACCTCCACATTGGATAATAATCCGACAGTAAATAAAGATAAATAAAATCCCCAAGCATAAAGAAAAGGATTGTCGGATAGTACCTTCTCCAGTTCCTCCAATCCCCCCATATGATTAAAATTCCCAGCCAAAAAATCGCATAAATCGCATTCGTCATAGTCTGCCTCACTGAAAATTATTTACAAATAAAGGAAACGTTTTCCGTAGTATACCCATTCCTCTATCAATTATTTCTTAATCGCTACGATCTTCTGAAGAATACACTTACTTTAAGGAGGATTGATACGATAATCTTTATTCATACGAAACAAAAGGAAGTATGAGAACATGCCTCATACTTCCTTTTTGTTTACTTCAATTCTTCTAGTTCTTCGATTGTTGCAAGGATGTCCTCGTCTGTCAGTGGTGCGAAGCCTGTTTCTGCGGCAATATCCTGTGCATTTTCCATTGTGTAGATCGCGTAATCTAGTACTTGTGCTTTCTCTTTTGCGTTATTAACATTCAAATATGTGAACACAGGTCGTGTGAATGGACCGTACTTCCCGTCTTCCTTGATTGTTTCCAGTGAAGGTTCAACAGGTCCGTTACCGAAATCCACCCTCACTGCATCCAATTTTTCTTTGTTGTTTGCATAGTAGCCATAGCCGAAAAAGCCGATTGCGTTCTTGTCTTTGGAAACCAGGTCAACCAGTGTAGAGTAGTCCTGTTGCAGGTTGATGCCTTCTACAAGATCTTTTTCATCAAGAATGTTTTCAAACATGAACTCGTATGTTCCATGATTTTCGTTCGGACCATATGTGTTAATTGCTTCAGCCGGGAAGTCAGGACGTACATCCGACCATTTCTTCTTTCCGCCTTCAGCAAGGAAGATATCAATGACTTCTTCTTTTGTCAGCTCCTTTGCCCAGTCGTTGTCCTTATTGATGACAATCGTCAGGCCATCCAAAGCTACTTTCATTTCTTTCACGTCGATTCCAAGCTCTTCGGCTTTTGCCTTTTCTTCGTCTTTGATCTGGCGTGATGCATCATTGTAGTCTGTTCCATCTTCAACGAGGAATTTCTTGAAGCCAGCGGAAGTGCCGGAGCGGCTAACCTCTACAGATACATCTTCTTGGGTGGACATATAGTTCTCTGCCATTTTTGCCATGAACGGGTAAACAGTGCCGGAGCCATCGATCACAACGCTGCCTTCAAGTTGAGTTTCAGTTTCATTAGAACCATTCGTTGCTTCTGCGTTACTTTCTCCATCTGAGCAAGCAGTTCCGAAAGCCATTACACCAGCAAGCATCGTAAACATCGCTAATTTTTTAAAACTCTTCATTCCTTAATTCCCCCTAATATTATGTCCGTTGCTACAAGAACAAGATTACTAGACAGTTATTAACCTCGTTTTAAGGAGTTGTAAATTAATTGAAAAGGTTTGTTAAGGAATGTTAATTCTTTCCTCAAAGGGAGAAGTTATATATAGTGAAGAAAAGGAGGTTTCGGTATGGAATATGTATTAGAAACTACAGATCCTGAAAAATCACTAACCTTGGAAACAGCCATTCAGGGGAATCCAACGATGGTCGTATTTGTGCGCCACCTTGGCTGACCAGTCTGCCGAGCATACCTTGCGCAGTTGCGCGAGCGAATAACTGAAGTTGAAGCAACAGGTTACCAGGTCATAGCCGTCGCCCCATCAAAAGGCTCTTTTATCAAGCAATTCATTGAACAGTTTGGGCCTTTCCCATTTCCTATACTTGGGGATCCAACGCGTAAAGCATATCGGGGTATGGGCCATAAAACGATGCCTAAGTGGAAGCTGCTGGCGAAAGCCGGTTTTGGTTTTATTACTGGCCAGGTCAAAGACTTTATCCCTAAAAACGAGAAGCAGAAACAATTCGTCATGAAGTCGATGAAGACACAGGACGTCTATATTCAAGGAGGAACCTGGCTCTATTCGGCCGACGGCATACTCTTATGGAAGCATATCGATGAATCACCCGAGGATCACGCAAAAATTGATGAAGTCTTGCAGCAAATGAAAAAACGCTGATCAGCTTAACTCGCGATCAGCGTTTCTTCTTTTCATCTTTATCGGAAACTTGCTCAAATAATTGTGAAATATAACCTTTTAATTCAAAACCCTCATCATTCATGAATTCCTTAATTTGCTTCATCCTAATCTACCTCCGTTGTTAATATGTTGTTGGTTATAGTATTCCCACTCTAGCAAACTTTTATTCACCCAATTTTTAGAAGGATTGGTAGTCTATTAGTTTAGACGGAGGTGAATTGGAAAAGTTGCATAATTAAGTAAAAGTTTTACAGTTTATCTTTATTCAGATTCCACGTGGTGCAATCGTGCTGAAGCAAGTAGGCCAGATGACCCCATACCTGTCATAATTCCTCCGGTTTCTTGACAGCCTTTGGCCTCAGGGCGTCATACCTGTCACAATTCCTCCGGTTTCTTGACAGCTTTTAGCCTCAGGGCCTCATACCTGTCATAATTCCTTCGTTTTCTTGACAGCTTTTGGCCCGGTGCACCCAAACCTGTCATAATTCCTCCGGTTTCTTGACAGCTTTTGGTCTCAGGACCTCTTACCTGTCATAATTCCTTCGGTTTCTTGACAGCTTTTAGCCTCAGGACCTCACACCTGTCATAATTCCTCCGGTTTCTTGACAGCTTTTAGCCTCAGGACCTCTTACCTGTCATAATTCCTTCGTTTTCTTGACAGCTTTTAGCCTCAGGACCTCTTACCTGTCACAATTCCTTCGTTTTCTTGACAGCTTTTGGCCCGGTGCACCCAAACCTGTCATAATTCCTCCGGTTTCTTGACAGCTTTTGGCCTCAGGACCTCTTACCTGTCACAATTCCTCCATTTTCTTGACAGCTTTTAGCCTCAGGACCTCATACCTGTCACAATTCCTTCGTTTTCTTGACATCTTTTGGCCTCAGGACCTCATACCTGTCACAATTCCTCCGGTTTCTTGACAGCTTTTGGCCCGGTGCACCCAAACCTGTCATAATTCCTCCGGTTTCTTGACAGCTTTTGGCCTCAGGACCTCATACCTGTCACAATTCCTTCGGTTTCTTGACAGCTTTTGGTCTCAGGACCTCATACCTGTCACAATTCCTTCGGTTTCTTGACAGCTTTTGGCCTCAGGACCTCATACCTGTCCAAACCCAGCCCTACTTCTGACAGCTATTCCTATTTCGACCCCGAAGCTGTCTGAATAACAAAAAAAGCACCAACCCAAAAGGCTGGCACTCTCTCTTCCTATCATCCTACTTAACAAACACATAAGGATTTCCGCCGATGGACTTCCTCATTTCTGCAGTAATGACCACGCTGGATACCTGTGTCGGTGCAGCACCTGTGGTCTGTTTGTTTTCTCCGTTCCCGTCATAATACATTGGCTTCGCTTGCATTTGTATTTCCCCCTAGAATGGTTTTGTTGACATAAGCACGATCAGCACAACTGCTGCAACATGCGCGATGCCATTCATCTTGGCGACTTTTTTATCCAGCTGATGATACTCGGCTGGCAGTTCGCCGTCACCGCTGTTCATCACGATATCGACTTGCTTTTCGATTGTTTTTGGTAACATTGCTGCGACAACAGGCTGAATCAGCACGTATATAATCAAGGAACCGATGAACCATCCCTGTGACCAAAGCACCGGATTGACGATGGCCATCAAAATTCCGCTGGCTAACAATGTAAGTGATCCGACTTTGGCAAAGATCTCAATTTTTTTATTAATCTCAAAACAAACTTTTGCGTTCGTTACTGACTTAGCACCAAACTTGGCAACCACCGGCATTCCAAAGCTCGCTCCTAAACCAACAACGGCCGCGATGAGATGAACTAAAACTAATAATCCATATAAAGTCACACTCATTCCCCCCTAGAACTTTTTACCTATATATTTATACCATAAATATTCCCTTTAAGGGTAAAAAATTCTATATTCACAACTTGTTTATAGTGTTTTTCTCCTATAACAACAAAAAAGGAAGCATGAACGAAATATCCATGCTTCCTCTCGCTTACTCCCCGGCACTCAACCACATCTCCATTGCCAGCTCGAGTTCGTCATTCAGTTGCTTTTTCCTGCTAAACAGCTTATCAAGTTCCTCATAATCCTGGTTAATCCCCATCACTAAATCAAGCTCTGTGATTTCTTTTTCCAGGCCTTCGATCTTCCTGAAAATCTGCGCCGTGGAAGGTTTCGGTTGCGACTTATGCGCCACCTTCTTCTCCTTGAAAACAGGCACCGGTTCGATCACATTTTTCTGCTCTGCCGCAGACTTCTCTCTTTTATAATCATCGTAATTCCCCAGATAGCTCTTCAAGCCAAAATTCTCAACCGCAATCACACGCTCACCGATTTTATTGATGAAATAGCGGTCGTGAGAAATGAAGAAGATCGTGCCCTTAAAATCCTCCAAGGCTGCTTCGAGCGTTTCAATCGAATCTATATCCAGGTGATTTGTCGGTTCATCTAGAATCAGCAAGTTGATATCCTGGAACATCAGCATCGCCAGCTTAAGTCTGATTCGCTCCCCTCCTGACAGGAACTTCACCTTTTTGAAGACACTCTTTTTGTAAAACATGAACTTCGCCAGGTACTCGCGCGCTTTCCCTTCTACAATCGAGATATCCTCTCGGAAGCATTCGAGCAGCGTGAGCTCCTCATTTTTAAATTCAATCTTCTGAGGCAGGTAGGCGGCCATTACATTTGCACCCAACTCCACTAAACCCGAATCAGGCTGCTCTTCTCCTAACAGCATCTTCAAGAAGGTCGTCTTGCCGCTGCCATTCGGACCAACAAGGCCGACCCGCTCACCGTAATGAACCATCAGATCAGCGCCGTCAAAAATCACCTTATCCTCATAGCGCTTAGAAACACCAACCGCCTTGATCGTTTCATTCCCGGAGCGCACCGCATCGTTAAAACTCAACCTCATATTCCTTCGTTCAAAAATCGGCTTATCAATACGGTCCACCTTATCAAGCTTCTTCTGGATGCTCGCCGCACGCCTGAAAAATTTGTTATTATCGGCACGCAATGCCCAGTCCCGCAGGCTCATCACCTGCTTTTCCATGTTATTGACCTTCTTCTGCTGCTCGCGGAACTGCTCATATTGCACCCGCATATTTTCTTCTTTCTGGCTGATAAAAGAAGAATAATTCCCCTTGTAGCTAATCGTTTCCATATCCTCGATCTCGACGATTTTATTGACGACATGATCAAGGAAATAACGGTCATGTGAGACAATCAGCACGATTCCCTTATAATTTTTCAAAAAGCCTTCCAGCCATTCAATTGAATCCATATCAAGATGATTCGTCGGCTCATCGAGCAGCAGAATATCCGGATGATGAATCAGAATCTTCGCAAGCCCAACCGTCGTCTTCTCCCCGCCGCTCAGCAAATCAAAATCCCTCTGTAAAAAGCTGTCGGTAA
Source organism: Mesobacillus sp. QJM3NY_10 (assembly GCF_056173465.1). Lineage (NCBI taxonomy): Bacteria > Bacillati > Bacillota > Bacilli > Caryophanales > Bacillaceae > Mesobacillus > Mesobacillus sp. QJM3NY_10. Next base: position 457,908 of record NZ_CM149675.1, on the reverse strand, counting down.
ACTTAAGCCCGGTGCACACCTTGCTTAGCTTCTCCTCCTGCTCATAACCGCCTTTTGATTCATACAAATTCACTAGATCACTGTATTTATTCAGCGCTTTTTCCAGGGCCACATCCTCCAAAACCTGCATCTGCGCCTCTAGCTCTCTCATCTGTTTTTCAACCTCATGAACCTCTTCAAACGCAAGATTCAGCACATCAATCACTTTCAAGCCGGCCGGATACGATGGCATCTGTTCCAGATAGGCAAACGATGCTCCCCGAGGACGATGGACCAGCCCTTCATCATATCCAGGACTCGAGGTTTGCGGATAGCCGGGATAATAATGCATAGGCTCGATCCCGGCAATCACCTTAAGGACCGTGCTTTTCCCGCTGCCGTTCGCCCCAACAATCCCGATTTTATCCCCTTCAAATGCTTCCAATGTAAAACTGTTCACGACCAGCGTCGCTTCCATATATTTTTTAATTCCGTGCACTTTCAGTTCTAACATATTAATTCCTTCTTTCATCCATAATGAAGCTACGCTTTTTATGGACAGCACAAAGAAGAACCTATTTACCATTCATTTTTTCCAATATAAAAAGACTGTAGAAATCCCTACAGTCTTGAATCAACAATTCAGCAAGCACAAATAAGCCTATGCCAAAAAATCACGATCACGATTCAGTAAAGTAAGTTATCTTCTAATTGCCGTAATTCCATAAAGAGCATAACGAAATAAACCTATGCAACATAGGCATTTTTACACTCAATACAAAATCCTTATTAATAAAATTAATAATTAGCAATTAGATGTTGGTTCCATAAACTTACTTTCCCTCCTCAATCATTTGCTTCATTATCTCAAGTTTACATTATTTTGTAAATATAATTGGATAATTTTTCATGATTCTTCTTCCCCCAAGACAAGCATAAATTAGTAGAAAACTTGTCCACCGGAAAGGATTCCACGCAATGATTCCGTTACGCGCCAAGCTTACCGCTTCTTTTTATGCTCTTTTATCGATTAGTTTTTGGGGAGTTTCCTTTGTTTCTGCAAAAGCTGTACTCGCAAAGCTCGATCCGTATTCTTTATTGGTGCTCCGCTTTGGCCTCGGAGCTTTATTTTTATTGGTGATATTACTGCTCAACCGTTCTCGTTTGCGGATTTCAATCGGATACCTCCCTCATTTGGTTGTCCTCGGAATACTGGGCGTCTTTGTTCACCAGGTCCTGCAGGCAACCGCTCTGTTAACGATCAATGCCTCATCTGCCGGGTGGTTGATTTCTTTTTCGCCTATTTTCACCGTCATCCTTTCAGTTCTGTTTTTGCATGAAAAGATGAATGTAAAAAAAGCACTTGGAATGGTGGTCGCCATAGCGGGGGTCTTTCTTGTCACTACCACCCGGAGCGGCCATTCCTTCGAGTTCGCATTGAACCTCGGCTTCATCCTGATGATTCTCAGCACACTGAACTGGGCGATCTATTCCATCCTGTTAAAAAGGCTCCACATCCCGTATCCTGCACTATTGGTGACATTTTACATGAGCCTGATTGGCTTTATCCTCACTCTCCCTTTCATCATCCGCAACAAAGGCTGGGAATCCGTGCCCCTGCTGACCCAGACGGAGTGGGCCCATCTTTTGTTCCTTGCGATCTTTGTGTCTGGAATTGGCTATTGGTATTGGGGAAAGGCACTGGAGGTTTTGGATGCCTCGAAAGTGTCCATGTTCTTGTACCTAGAGCCGCTGGCTACCCTGATTGCCGCCATCTTTCTTTTACATGAAAAATTTATCCTCATAAGTGCGATTGGCGGAATCATAATTATTATAGGAGTGGTTATTGTCAATGGTGGTCTTGCACGTTTAATGACGAGTGCGTTTTTTAAAAAATGAAGAAGGTGGGAATGCCCATGACTCTAAATCCTCAGGCAAAAAATGTGTTAGATTCACTAATAGATCCTTCTAAACACGAGCTGAAGGAGGCACTGGCGAAGATCAATATGTCTGTAGATGAATTGAAGCCCTTTCTTCAATCATCTTCCGGCAAGCCTTATTACCGCAAACTCCTGTACAAAAGCGAGGATATAGAGCTTCTGGTGATGAACTGGTCAGATTTAGAATGCGCTCCCCATGACCACGGGAATTCCCATGGCTGGATCCAGGTGCTTAACGGAACTTCTGTTAATTCAGTTTACGAGGCCGATGGCAACAGTCTGCCCAAAGAGCTGTTCAAGGAGTACCACCATCAGGGGAAGTTCTTCTATGCACCTGAGAAAGGCGTTCATAAAATGCAAGCGGACGGCACAAGTGGACTCGTCACTCTCCACCTCTATTCCCCGCCCATCAGCGGGATGAAAGTCTACGACCTTGAAAAATGTGCTGCCTGTATCGTCTCCGATGACTGTGGAGCATGGTGGCCAGACGAGCAGCGTCAGAAAATCAAAGAAATGAGGCTCAACAAACAAGAAGACGGTTCTCATCCTTCATGAGAACCGTCTTTTATATTTCTATCCGCGAAATTTCAAGGCCAGCCCCTTCAGGAAATTCCGTGCGAATTTATCGCCGCATTCCCGATAGTTCTTATGCCCTTCTTTTCTCAAAATTGCCCCGAGCTCACCCTTAGACACGCGTACTCCCGCAAGGTCAAAAATCTCGAGCATATCCTCGCTCGTGAGCGACAAGGCGATCTTCACTTTTTTCAAAAGCTGGTTATTCACAGTCTCCCCGGTCAGTGGAGGAGTTCCAGTCTCTCCCGGACGCTTCCCTCTTTTAAAAGTAACCATACCATTCAGGAACTGCTCCATCATTGCATTGTTGACTCTTATGTAGCCCTCTGGGACAATCTCCTCACCAAATTCATCTTCATCTACTCTCTGCAGCATCATCCGGACATCGTCCTTCGTCACGTTCACGCCGCCAAGATTGAATATCTCTACCATATCAGTATCTTTGATATCCAAAGCGTACCGCAAACGGATCATTATATCATTGTTAAGCATTTAAAAATCCTCCTATAAAAAGCTGTACCGTTAGTATTCCCGATTAACTATTGCAGTCTAACATTAAATGTTAAAAAAGCCTATAGTTTTCACCTTCACAAGCGTCTGGAGGCAGTTTTAGATCGGGGAGCTGCAACAACTCATTAAGATTTCTGGCTTTTGCTAAAGAACCTGGTTAAAACAAATGCAATCCCCAATGACAATACAGAGATAATCAATGGGATTGAGTTTGTTTCCCCAAACTCTACCTGGGATGGCAAACTGGCTGCTTCCGATGGGAATTCAGGCGTATAAATTGCGGTTAACAGCAGACCAGATCCTACCTGCAACACGATATATGACAAGATAAAACTTCCGGCAAACAACAAATATTTTTTCATCTCCATCACCCTTTCCTACCCATTATTACGGTTAGGGACACAATAAGTTTCAGAAAGGGCAAAGGGAACTGTTATATGTGCGCATTGATTTTATTGAGCATGGGACCCGAATGTTCTCAGGAGGGAATTCCTGAGTCTGTCACAATGCAGGAATTGGATATAGGGACCCCTTCGTTATGGATTTCATCATAACGAAGCTGCGCAGGCAGAGAAAAGACTATAAAAGGAGGGCTTTTTGATAAGCCCTCCTTTGGAAATTGTGTGTTTTAAAATGAATGCTGAATCCACCGCCTATTTCGTCTCTCTATGCAGCGTGTATCTCTTTAAGCGTGGGCAATACTTTTTTAATTCAATCCGATCCGGATTATTTCTTTTATTTTTGGTAGTAATGTAGTTTCTGTCTCCTGTTTCCGTACATGCAAGTGTAATTTTGACTCTCATCTTTCTTTCCTCCTAATTTTTTCTTCTATATATTGTGAACGATTCTTTCGGCTGCCTGGCGTGCACCGGAGATATTCCGGGCAATGGGGCCAATCTCCAGTTCGGCTAGAGATCCCATTACGTATAAGTGAGGGCACCATTCGAGCGTCGGACTGACAATTGGGTAACCACATCGGGCACATGGAAGATCAAACTTTTCTATCGCTTTGTCCAGCCATCCGCCGCCAGGGCGCCCGGGCTTGAACCCTGTCGCGAAAACGATGGATTTTACGTTGACCTCTTGTTGGTCAAGTATAAGGCCGATCTCTTCCCCGTCCCTTTTATTTGCTGATGTTACTTCACCATCCACTACCTTAATCTTTTGCTCATTTTCAAGTTTCTTGAGCTTCTGGAACAGTTCCGCAGTCAGCGACCCTCTGTTCCTGGCGCTAATGATGACTTCTCTGCGTTTTTCATAATCGTTGATCTGACGGTAGGCAGTTTGTCTCTTTGGCCCCAGCCAACCTGGATCACTATCAAAATCAACCACTCTGAAGGGATGCCTTTTGATTAAAGTGACCCCTCCCGGATACATAGCAGCTAGCCTGATTACCAGATGCGCAGAAGTGATTCCGCCTCCTACTACGGCAATTGGAGGCTTCAGCTCCTGGATACAAGCATTTTTATCGAAGATATGAAACACCTGGTTTGATTCTTCATGAAGTGAGTCTGCCCATTCAGGAATAAACAACCGGTCGTTTACGCTTAGTGCCAATACGATATTCCTGCCAGCCAAGCTTTTACCGTCTAATGTATGGACACGCCAGTGGTCCTTCTCTTTCTCGATGTCATTGACATAGCCCTGGTGCCAGGATTGTTTCAAAGCTGTCTCTTGAAAGAGATCATGACTGTGTTCGTTAAATATCTTCAGCGATGGACGCTTGTATTGACCGTAAAACTCGTTATCCTTAAGGTTCTTTTTCTTTGTAAAACTGATCAGGCTGAACGGATCGGCATCAAGATGATGCACGAACGGAGAACGAAGAAACTTCATACCAATTAACCCAGTATTTCTCGTCCAATTGGCTAAAGGTTTTTCATGCGGGTCAATAATACAGAGATTGCCTGGTAAAACCTTTTTGTTTCTTAACAAAAAAGTGGCGATCGTACATCCTTGTATGCCTCCGCCTATAACAATCCATTCGTACACATTGATACCCTCCTCATACTTAAAACGAAATCATTACGATTTACAAAGTGAAAAAATCACGAATGAACTTCATTAACCGAGAAATAAAAATATTTTATTTTGTCATTAACGACCTTTTTTCTTGAATTGACTTGTTCTGTGAGATCTAACCATGTTACATTTTTCAGTTTTCTCTCCAGCTGCTGATTGATAAAGTTTTCCGCTTCTCTCATTAATGCCATCAGCTGTCCGAATGTTAACTTGAAATGCCTTGCTGCCTGTCTGTGAGGTGAATGCGTTACAAGGAGTGACATAAATTCATCGGATGTTTCAGCTTGTTGAGCCAGATCGTCTTCCAGCCGAACAACATACTCATAGACCTCTCTCTGTTCAGTTGGAAGTGATTTTATAATTTCTCTTGAGAGAATCTCCATTAAATGCGAATTCATACGTCCACCTCACCTGACTTACATTCTATTTGTCCTTTAAATTATACCTCTTCATAAATCTTTCAGTTCGGCCTCCACGGTCAGAGAACTTTTGGACGCCCGTATAAAATGGATGGGTATCAGAGCTTACCTCCACCTTAATAAGCGGGTAAGTGTTGCCATCTTCCCATTCGATTGTCTGGTTCGAAGTCTTTGTCGATCCTGTTAAAAACTTAAAGCCGCTGTTTATATCCATGAATACTACTTTATGATAATCCGGATGAATGTTTTCCTTCATCGTAAATTCCTCCAATCTTTTTACCAGCTGGATTTTTTCACGCCCGGAATCTGGCCTTTATGGGCGTATTCGCGGAAAGCAATACGCGACATTTTAAATTTACGGAGATATCCACGCGGTCGTCCTGTCACTTCGCAGCGATTTTTCAAGCGAGTCGGTGCAGAATCACGCGGAAGCTTCCTCAGCGCTTCGTAATCGCCCTTTTCTTTCAGTTCCCTGCGCAAGTCTGCATATTTCAACACCAGCTCCTGGCGTTTTTTTTCTTTTACTACCTTTGATTTTTTAGCCAATTAACTCACTCCCTTCACTAAAGATAATCGTAATCATTACGATTTAGAAATTAACATACAGACATTTAATCACATATATTCAGTGAGCGCAACTCCAAGAATAGCTTTTTTTCTAATTAGGCTTAATTACCCTTCTTAGGAAACTTACGTCCTGTTATCACCAGTCACTGCCGAATAGAACCTTAGCTGCCACTCTCTGCCGGCACAGAAAAAGGCGGAAGATCATCAGAGAATTGGCGCCAATCCATCCTCATTTCTTCCTCAGTTAGCAGACACTGATCCAACTTGTCAATGATGTCTTGCATATCCATCTTCACACCAATAAAAACCAGCTCCGTCATTCTATCCCCAAACTCAATATCCCATTTTGCCAATAATTCAGGCTCTTCCTTAAGGATTTGATTTTTCTCCTCCTCCGGGTATGCGTCTATCCACTCTCCCGCAGCCTCTAGAATGATAGAAGGTCCCGCCTGGGATATTAATCCTGCTATATCATTCCGGGTTGCCAGCCAGAAGAAGCCTTTTGCTCTCACAATATCCTCAGGCCACTCCTCAAGCCACTTCCTCCATCGCGCAGGATGGAATGGACGCTTTCTTCTGTAAACAAATGAAGATATTCCAAACTCCTCCGTCTCGGGGATATGTTCTTCATTTAGTTCCTTTATCCATCCCGCTCCCTGGCTGGCCTCTTCGAAATTGAACAATCCAGTATTTAGAACATCCTCCATCCTTACCCTGGAGTGACTTGATTCAATGATTCTTGCCCCCGGATTCAGCTTCTGCAGTACTGCCTTCAACTCAAGGTAGACTTCAGCATTGACCAGATCCTTTTTGTTTAAAATGATGACATTGGCAAACTCTATCTGATCAATCAATAAGTCGACGACCTCTCGTGTATCATTCTCATCCGTTTCCTCCTTTCTGTCCAGGAGGCTCTCCCCTGAAGAGAAATCATGCCAAAACCTGTTTGCATCCACAACTGTTACCATAGTGTCGAGTTCACACCATTCGGTTAAATTAATCCCCAGCTCCTCATCCACATAGGTAAATGTCTGGGCAACCGGAATCGGTTCTGAAATCCCTGACGATTCAATAACGATATAGTCAACGTCTCCAGCTTTCGCCAGTCGCTCCACTTCAATTATTAAATCCTCTCTTAATGTACACAAATGCAGCCGTTATGAAGCTCGACAAGCTTCTCCTCGGTTTTTGAAAAACCCCCTTGCTTAATCAGAGCTGCGTCCACATTCACTTCACTCATATCATTTACGATCACCGCAATTTTTTTATTTTCGCGATTGTTCAATATATGATTCAATAATGTGGTCTTGCCTGAACCAAGGTATCCGCTCAACACAGTAACAGGTATTTTCCTGTTCATTTCTACACCTCTTTTTTATTTTTTCTCATACATACCTTCCGTTCGGCATACTATTCTTTTAGACAAACTTAATCGTAATCATTACGATTTGAGTTAGATAATAATCGCTTCTCTTCTGCTTGTCAATTATTTAGAAATGTAATACTTAACTGGTCATCCTCTCTTTAGAAGCATAGCATTCGGAAAAATTAAATCGTAATGATTCCTAAAATCATTTACAAATTTAAATTTCTGTTTTACACTTTAAATCGTAATCATTTCGATTAATGAAAATATCGTTTAAGGAGATCACTATGAAAATTACTAAACTATCACTTGGTTTACTGCTATTAGTGGGTTTGACACTAGCCGGCTGTTCTTCCAGCAAGGAATCAGCCAACAAAAATAATTCAGAAGCTACTAAGCTGACAGTCTATACAACCATCTACCCTCTTCAAGATTTTGCGAAAAAAATAGGCGGGGAATTCGTGGATGTGGAAAGCATCTATCCACCGAATGTAGACGCCCATAGCTTCGAACCAAGCACGAAGGATATGATGAAGCTCGCTGAAGCTGATTTATTCATTTATTCCGGTGCGGGAATCGAAGGATTTACAGATAAAGCAGAGCAAGCCTTGAAAAATGAAAAGGTCATGATGGTAAAAGCAGCAGAAAATGCGGAAATGATTGAGACTTCCCATGATCATTCTCATGAAGGAGAAGATGCTCATTCCGAAGAAGAACACCATGACAAGGAAGCCACTCACTCCGAAGAAGAGCGCCATGACGAAGATGCCGCCCACTCTGAAGAAGAGCACCATGACGAAGATGCCACTCACTCCGAAGAAGAGCACCATGACGAAGAAGCCGCTCACTCCGATGCAGAGCACCATGAGGACGAAGCCGCTCATTCCGATGAAGAGCAAAATGACAAAGAAGCCGCTCATTCGGACGAAGAACAACATAACGAAGACACCGCTCACTCTGATGAAGAACACCATGACGAAGAAGCCGCTCACTCGGACGACCATCATGATAAAAACTTAGACCCTCATGTTTGGCTTGATCCAATCCTGTCTATCAAACTGGCATCGAATATCAAAGATTCCTTGATTGAGCTTATGCCTGATCGTGAACAGGAATTTGAACAGAATTTCGCCCAACTTGAGAAAGACCTAAAGGAATTGGACAATGAATTCAAGAGTGTGATTGAACAGGCCGAAAACAAGCATCTGCTTGTTGCTCATGAAGCGTATGGGTACTGGTCAAATAGATATGGAATCATCCAGATCGCTGTCAACGGACTTTCTCCTACACAGGAGCCTTCACAACGTGAATTGACAAAGTTGATTGAAGAAGCAAAAGAACATGATTTGAAATACATTGCGTTTGAACAGAATGTTTCGTCACGCGTGGCAGAAATGATTCAAAGAGAAATCGGTGCTGAGACAGTTACCTTGTATAATCTTGAGTCCATCTCAGCTGAAGATATGAAGAATCAAGAGGATTATTTCAGCCTGATGCGGAAAAATCTTCAGACGCTTGAAAAAGTGTTAAATTGATAGTCTTTTTTACTAGATTGTACATATTTTCTTAAATTAAATAGTACAATCTAGTAAAAGTAACTAGGAGGAGAAAATGATTCGATTAATCCGGTCTAATTTATTGGACATTACAGGTTTTGCTGTCATTCTGGCGTTTCTCATGCTGCTAAGCCTGGGGATGGGGTTTCAGAGTAAGTTGGAAATCCCCTCTTCCATTCTGAATCTGAATACGATTTTTCTCAGTATTTTAATAGAAGCCTTCCCGTTCGTTCTGATTGGGGTGCTGATTGCGGGGATGATTCAGATTTTTGTCACCGAGGAGCATATAAGCAGGTGGATTCCTAAGAATAAATATTTGGCGATTGTCATGAGCTGCAGTGTTGGCGCTCTTTTTCCAGCCTGCGAATGCGGAATTGTGCCAATCATCCGCAGATTAGTTGGCAAAGGAGTCCCGATCGCCGCTGCTATTGGTTTTATGTTGACAGGTCCCCTCATCAATCCGATTGTCATTGCGTCTACATATATGGCTTTTGGCAACGATTTTAAAATCGCTGCGCTTCGAATGGGATTGGGATTTGGCATTGCAATCATTGTCGCCTTCATGGTTGGAATGATATTCAAAGGAACACAATTCAAAAAAAGCACCTCATTGCACGTCCATAGCCATTCTGGAAAACAGTCCTTTCTCGAAAAATTCTGGGCAATGCTCCAGCATTCAATTGATGAGTTTTTCGACATGGCCAAGTATCTGATCATCGGTGCATTCCTGGCAGCAATGGTCCAAACCTATATGCCGGCGAAAACCTTATTGGAAATCGGCAGTGGTGCGGCTTCCTCACTGGCTGTCATGATGGGACTAGCGTTCTTCCTATCCCTTTGCTCTGAGGCAGATGCCTTCATTGGGGCTTCCTTCAGCAGTATCTTTCCTTCAACCTCGATCCTTGGCTTCCTGATTTTCGGGCCGATGATTGACTTGAAAAATACGCTGATCATGATGAGTGTGTTTCGGTTTAAATTTGTCATGACCGTTCTTGCGCTCGTCGCTGGGACTGTATTCACCATTCTCATGCTGGTTGGCGGCATGCTATAGGAGGTCTTGTCCATGCAATTCCATGCACAGCAGGCGGCAAGGTCCCTGATCCTGCTTGGATTTTCCGTCTTGATTTATATGCTGCATTTTACAGGTAAGATTTATTTATTCATTAATCCAAAGTATTTGCTTTTAAGTCAGGCAGCCGCGTTCCTATTTTTGCTCCTGTTTTTTATCCAGATTACACGAGTCTGGACAATAAAAACGGAACATGACCACGACTCCTGCAGTCATGTGGGTGAATGCTGCTCTCATGATAATCACCACGACCATTTTCATGACCATGGGACAACACCTTTTTCAGCAAAAAAACTGGTGTCCTACTTGATTATCGTCCTGCCTCTGCTATCAGGCTTTTTTCTGCCTGCAAAGGTTCTCGACTCCGCGATCGCCGATAAAAAGGGCGCGATGCTGTCAATCGCTGGTTCTAGCAAAAGCGGAAAAAGCAGCCAGGCAGCGAGTGATACGAAAGAACAGGCAGATAGCCAGGGAACAGGCGATGCCACTCAGTCGCCAGAGGAGAGCGATGATCTGGCTGGACAAGGCTCTGACTCTGACATACCCGAAGGCACTGAGACTGCCACAGGTTATGAAAATCAAATGACAGATGAAGAGTACAATAAAAAAATAAAAGAGTTGGAGACAGGATCCACCATCATCTTTAATGACAGTATCTATTCATCTTACTATGAGGAAATCAGCTCCGACATCGATAAGTTCCAGGGCCGAAAGGTAAGTCTTTATGGATTCGTTTATAAAGAAGAAGGCTTTGCAGAAGACCAGCTGGTCGTATCACGATTCCTGGTCACCCACTGCGTCGCAGATGCCAGCATCATCGGATTTTTATCTGAGTTCCCAGACGCAGCCAATATCGAAAAAGACACGTGGATCAAAATTGAAGGTGTCATTGAGACTGGTTCCTATATGGACACCCCTATCCCGCTAGTTAAAGTCTCTAAATGGGAGATAACCGAAGAGCCGGAAGTTCCATATTTATACCCTGTCACCATTAAAAGAGAATAAAGGTTACTAACTGAGTTTACAAAGAAGCCTAGACCGCGAGTGGATCTAGGCTTTTTTGATGTGTAAAAAGTCTGCAAATTAGCAGTCTTGATCGGATTTGGTCGATATATTTCGAAAAGTGGTCGATATATCCTAAAATGTGGTCGATAAAATCAAAAATCCGCTGATATATCTTGAAATATGGTCGATATAATTTCATTTTCGCCAATAAAGTCTGTCCTTCTACTTCAAAGCCGGCTCCTTAACTAATGATTCAAGGGCATATGCCGTTTCAAATCCCTCTCTTGTAGCATCTGCCAGCGATGTATTGCCTGCTGCATCACCAATCACAAAGACATTCTCCATTTCCATTCTCAATGGGTGTTCCAATTGATTATAAGCCTGGACGCCCATGGCTATGACTACCTGGTCTACGCCGATTTCTAACCTTACACCCGTTTCTTTCTCTTGTAAAATAAGTCCCTGAGGAACGACCTTGACTACGTCGTGGTCGGTAACGACTTGAATTCCTTCATTCTGCAGCTTTTCCTGCAGTTTCTTTCTTGTCACAGGACTTATTTTCTTGGCAGATTCCGTAAGGACCTCAATGAGGATCACTTTATTTCCTTGCTCTGCTAGTCTGCGGGATGTGCTATGGCAAACCATTCCGCTTCCCACAACCGCGACTTTTTTGCCTTGCAGGACACTGTCTTCAACTTTGATGGCTCTATAGTTGCATACATTTGGCAGGTCACAGCCCTCTATATCGGGCATATATGGCATTCCTCCCGTTGCCAGAAGAACAGCGTAAGGATTCAGCAATTTAATCAACTCAACAGAAGCCTCTGTATTCTGTCGGATATGAATATTCAGCCTCGCCATTTCATTGTTTAAGTACTTCACATACTTTTTCATTTTCTTTTTATAGACCGGATCGGTTACAAGGTTGAGTTGGCCGCCAAGCTTGCTGTTTTTTTCAAAAAGCGTCACCTGGTATCCTTTGAGCGCTAAAACTCTTGCTGCTTCCATTCCGCCCGGACCGCCGCCGACAATCACCACATGACGCTTCTCATCAATCTTCGTCATTTCCAAAAATTCGAGCTCGCGTCCTGCTCTGACATTGACGGAACACTCTATAGGACCTTGTGTGTAAACGCAATGCAGACAGGATATGCACATCCTGATTGCCTTCTCGCGTTCTTCTGCCACTTTTCGCACCCACTCAGGATCCGCAATGTGTCCGCGGCCAATCGCGACGAAATCAGCCCTGCCCTCTTGCAAAATAGATTCGACGAATTGCGGGTCACGAATATTGCCAACAGCAATGACAGGGATGTTGACTTCTTTTTTGATTTCTTCGGCAAGGTAGACTCTCCAGCCTTCTTCGTAAAGCGGTGATTCGATGACCGTTTCCATCGTATTATAATTGCCCGAACTCGCATGGATTCCATCAGCGCCTGCTTTTTCTAGATACCTGGCTATTTCCCTGCTCAGCAGCAGATCCAGGCCGCCTTCTTCAAACTCACTGACGCTAAGTCGAACAGTGACAGGAAAATCAGCTCCACATCGCTCTTTAATCCCGGTGATGATTTCCTCTACAAATCTCATTCTTTTATCAAAATTGCCTCCATACTCATCTGTACGGACATTCGTATTCGGGCTAAGGAATTGATTAATCAAGTAACCATGTGCTCCGTGCAGTTCTACCCCATCAATGCCGGCAGCCTGGCAGCGGGCTGCCCCGTCTATGAACTGCTGGATGATTTCCTTTACCTCTGCGGTAGTCAACTCCCTCGGTTCTTCACCTATTGCTTCGCAAGTAACTGGGCTAGGCGCAACGATTTGCTTCCCTCCTGTTAAAAAGGAAGTTGTTTCTCTACCTGCATGGTGAAGCTGGACAAATACCCTCGCACCATATGTATTAATTGCGTCTGCAAGCCTGCGGAACCCCGGAATAAAACAGTCATCATCGATTCTGAGCTGGTTGACTGCCGCTCTTCCCAATTCAAAGTCAACTGTCGTAAATTCAGTGATGATTAAGCCCGCTCCCCCCTTGGCCCTTTCCTCATAATAGCGAATCTGCTGATCCGTCATTTCTCCATTAGCAGTGGCCAAACGCGTTCCCATCGCCGGCATCACCACTCTGTTTTTAAGCATTAAGCTGCCTATTTTTCCAACGGTAAATAAATGCGGATATTTCATTAACTTTGCCTCCGTTCTACTTTGCTCATAATTTCACAATCTATATACTATTAAATCACAAAATTGAAGAGTGGAAGTTTCAACTTTGTGATATGTCTATGACAATATTTTGAAGTAGTACGCTTCCAAAACTTCCCCTATTCTCTTGTGTTCGCAGCCGTTTTCGCACTAGAAAATACTGTGTTTCCACTAGGTAAAACCCCTACGGGTACTGACTTTTATCACCCTCTGTCAAAGAATGTTCAAGACTTTTTGACAGAATTGTGTGCACTAAAATAATTGTGAGGTACGTCACACCTGCTTCGTGATATAAATGGTTTATTAATCTTATAAACACCCACTCAAAATTATTTGGAGGAATTAAAATGGCTCGCATAAATAAATGGAATCCTGAAGACGATCGTTTTTGGCAATCCGAAGGCAAAAAACATGCCCAACGGAATTTATGGATTTCTGTCCCTTCCTTGATGCTCGCATTCATTGTCTGGCAAATTTGGTCTGTAGTCGCAATTCGCTTAAATGATATTGGCTTTAGTTTTACTGATCAGCAACTTTTCACTTTGGCAGCAATGCCAGGTCTTGTTGGTGCAACTTTGCGATTTGTGTACACGTTTGGCGTTGGAATGATGGGTGGCCGTAACTGGACGGTCCTGTCAACAGCTGTACTGGCGATTCCAGCAATCGGAATCGGTTTTGCAGTCCAGAATCCTGACACACCATATTCTGTCATGCTCTTACTCGCAGCACTTTCCGGCTTGGGTGGCGGTAACTTCTCTAGTTCTTCATCCAACATCAGCTTCTTTTTCCCAAAAAAAGCACGTGGAACCGCGCTTGGTATTAATGGCGGTTTAGGCAACATGGGTGTATCAGTCGTTCAATTCGTAACACCATTGATCATTACAACTGGAACTTTCGCTTTTATCGCTGGCGATGGACAGAAATTGTCTAACGGCCAGGAAGTATTCCTGCAAAACGCAGCATTCATCTGGCTTTTACCAATCGCGATTGTCACAATTGCAGCATGGTTCGGCATGGATAACCTGCCTGGAACAAAGCAATCATTCTCTGATCAATTCGTCATTGTTAAAAGAAAGCACACTTGGATCATGACATGGCTTTACGTTGCAACATTTGGTTCATTCATCGGATACTCAGCGGCATTCCCGCTATTATTGAAATCACAGTTCCCTGAATATATCTCTTTAGCCTTCTTAGGTGCTTTCCTTGCTGCAGCATCACGTCCTGTCGGCGGGTGGCTTGCTGATAAGATGGGGGGGGCTAAACTGACATCGATTGTCTTGCTGGTAATGATGGTCGGAGCAGGAAGCGTCATCTTCTTCCTTGGCAACAAGCTATTCAGCGGCTTCCTGATTTCATTCCTAATCCTGTTCATTGCTGCTGGAATCGGTTCTGGTTCAACATTCCAAATGATCCCGGGAATCTTCGTTCCGAAAGAAGCGGCACCAGTGCTCGGTTTTACCGCAGCATTCGCAGCATATGGATCATTCTTGATTCCAAAACTGTTCGGCTGGTCCATCAATATTTCAGGAGGCTATGCACCGGCATTCTTCATCTTCATTGGCTTCTATGTACTGTCAATCATCTTAAACTGGTATTACTACCAGAGGAAAGAGTCTGTAGCGGTACTTGAAGCGCAAAAGACAACAGCCTAATTTCAAAAGCCTCGCCCAATTTAGTTGGGTGAGGCTTTTTACCAAATTTTATGTTTATCCTATTAGAATTTTGGGTATTTTGAACTATATATAGAGAGAATGATTGTTATACCAAAAGGGGGAGATTAAGTTGCTCACACTTTTTCTATTCCAGAGGGAACTAAGTCAACTGAAAGATGAATATCAATCAAGTGCTGATACAATAATCAAAGCGCAAATTCTGAAGGATATCGCGCTCCTGACAGAAGCGATCAAAGAAATGAAAGAGGTATGGGAAGCAAGATGTTCCCAGAATTCACCCGAGAATATATAGGAACAAAAAGCGCAAGCGCCTCGTTCAGCCCCGACAAGCGCTGGAGCTGGATTAAGAAAAAGAAACCGTATTTCACGGTTTCTTTTTTATTCTTCATTCAACTTCTTCACTTCAATTGGAGCAGGCTTTCCGAACAGATATCCCTGAAATAGCTGATATCCTTTTTCCTTAAGCCACTTAAAATCTTCCTCCAACTCGATCCCCTCCGCAAGCGGTACGGAACCAAGCCTCTTCGCTTCGGCCAAAAAAGCGGAAGCTGTCTGTTGCTTTTGTGTATCCGTGGCAACTCCCTGGACATACTTCATATCCAATTTCATATAATGTGGCTGCAGATCTGACAGCAGTTCAAGTGTACTATATCCCTCTCCTACATCATCCAACGCATAACGAAAACCTTTTTCTTTGTAAAAAGCCAGGATCCTTTTCAGATGATCCGTGTCTTCCACGTTTTCTGTTTCTACCACTTCAAATACAAGCCTATCCGGATTGACTCCTAACTTATCTGCCAGCATGGTGGTCGATTTCAGACAGAACTCCGGTGAATAAATCGAAGTCGGGATGAAATTAATAAAAACCTTTTTATCAGTAAAAGTAGATGCCCTTACCGCAGCCATCCTGCAAATCCGGTCAAGCGCATACAATCTGTCCCTCTTCCTCGCCGCGCCGAAGATTTCACCAGGATAGATCATTGACCCATCCTCACGGTAAAACCGTGCCAGCATCTCATACGCATAAATTTCGCCTTCAGCCTTAAGGATCGGCTGTGCATGGCAGGTCACAAGCTCACTAAGGATGACCTCGTCAATCCACTGGCTTTCGAGAATATCTCCTGCCTCTGCAACCAGCCTCCATTTCTCACCATCCAACCGGAAGAAAACATTCTCAGGATCCATATGATCATCGCAAAAATCCAGGAAATCCCTCATTCCCGCTTCTCTTACAACTAAAAAATCCCCATCAGCCCGAAGCAAATCACCGTTACGGTCCATATGGTGGACCACTTCAGGAAAGATGGACAAATTCCGTTCCCCATCAACCTTGATCTCAAACTGTAAATTCCCTACCACACACGCATTACAACTCATGTATTACAGCTTCCTCTCAAGTTAGTTTTTTATAACTATATCATTGCTATGTAGGTAATATGAACTATTTAACCTCCACCGTTTCTATCATCGATGAATAGAAGTAAACCAGAATAATTTTGGAACATCAAAAAAAGCGCCTCTTCCAAATTATCGGACGAGTGGCGCTTTTGTTTTACTTCTCTATTCCTTATGCTAAATTGCTATTAACCATTTCCCTCGCTATAGAGACCGCTCGCTCAGCTGCCTGAAGCGCTCCTTCCAGATGCCCTCCGTGCCCAGACGCTGTTTCTGTACCAGCAAAAATAACCCGCTTTTCCCATGAACTCTTTCCTGCCGGAAGTCCATATTCCGGGAAGCTGGTCAACGGCTGTGCATCTTCCTCCACAGCTGTTTCTGGATCGCTCGCCCAGTCTTTGTAAAGGAGAGCAAGAGGTTTTCCAGCTTGAGGACCAAATAACCTTGTCAATTGGTCAGTGACTAGTCTCAGAATATGTTCCTCACCAAGTTCATGACGCATCTTTGCCGGAAGTCCGAAGAAACCAAAAAGGGCGCCATAACCTGTATCAGGAGAAGCATCATGGATTTCCTGCAGGGGCCCGGCCCAGCTAGTGACCTGACCGGAAAGATCAGCATCCCTCCAGAATGGGCGTTCATAAACGGCTACTGCCTTAGCCTGTCCCGCCATCCATGTCGGCTTGCCTTTGAGGCTGGCTATCAGTTCATTGGGAAGTGCCGGTGAAAAAGCAATCCTTTCCACAACGATTCGAGGTGGCAATGCGAGGATGACAGCTGCGGCCCGAATGCTTTTCTCTTTTCCATCAGGTTGCTCTGCTTCTATTGTGACTCCGCCAGATTGATCCAGTTGGATTGCTTTAACCTGGGTATTCAGTAAGACTGTCTCAGACGGAAGTGATGATGCAATGGCGTCAATTAGGGACTGGATTCCACCGGCCAGCCGCACCGACCTTTCAACTGCGCCTTCTGGCAGAACATGACGTTGTACCTGCCCAGTTTGCGATTGCTCAAAAAGCATCGCTCCTGCTGTATGCTGTTCAATGGTGGGCAATCCAAGGTCTTTCACCAAATTGGTTATCGCAGGCTCGTGATTCGGCCAGAACCAGGTCGGCCCCAAATCAAACCGGCCAAGCTCCGGACTGTCTTTGACCTCTAAGCTCAAAACCCTGCCCCCAATCCGGCTGCGCACTTCCAGGACTTTGCAGCTTATACCTTTTGATTGCAGCATAGAGGCAGCATGAAGACCTGATAGGCCAGCCCCGACAATCACAACCTGTTCTTTCATTCTTGTTTCCTCCATTCATACACACTTCGTTCCCAGGGCCAGACCTGATCTAGAGATTCTTTCCTGTCCAAAACAAGCTAGGTTTTCCTTCTTAAAGTTCAATCTGTTTTATAACTCTCGCTGGATTGCCGCCAACCACCACGTTATCTGGTACATCCTTTATAACAACCGCTCCTGATGCAATCACGACATTGTCTCCCACCGTTACCCCCGGGTTTATGATGGCACTTCCGCCAATCCAGACATTATTTCCAAACGTAATCGGCTTTGCATATTCCCTTCCTGAATTTCGTTCATCTGGATGGAGTGGATGTGTGGCTGTGTAAATCTGCACGCCTGGTGCGAGCATACAATTGTCGCCAAAGCGGACTTCACAAACATCGAGGATGGTACAATCAAAATTGGCAAAAAAGTTCTCTCCCACATGGGTGTTATAGCCGTAATCAAAGCGGATATTCGGCTCCATCACCACGGTTTCCCCTGTTGAGCCTAGTAATTCTTTTAATAACTTGCTCCGTTTTTCCCCTTCGGTTTCCAATGTTTGATTATAAATTCTAACTTTTCGTCTAGCTTCCTCACGCTCTTTTACCAAAACGGGGTCAGCAGGATTGTACATTTCCCCGGCCAGCATCTTTTCTTTCTCCGTTTTCATTCTGATGCCCTACTTTCTAATGAAGTATAGTGGACGATAAAAAATGGAAGCAAAGGGACGTCCCTATGCTTCCATTTTATCAAATAATAGTAAAACTTATAAAATGAACGAACGCAGATCATTTTATAATTCATCAAACCCATTATCAGCGGATGTTTTCGTGTACTGTCTTGATTTTTGCTCAAAGAAGTCGGTCTTGCCAAGGTCTACTTCCTGATAGGCGATGATCCATCTTAATGGATTGGTTCGATGTCCTTCGAATGGGGCAGGAAAGCCTAGTTGTTCTGCTCGTTTGTTTGCCATGAACTTGATATAGGCTTCCACGTCTGACATGAGCAGTCCATCAATCTCGTTGCCGATAATATACTCCGCCCACTCAATCTCCAATCGTGCTGCTTCCTGGAAGGCTGCCGTTCCAAATTCTCTCAATGATTCTGTGTTGTATTCGGGATTTTCATGCAGAATTTCTTTGAAAATCTTTTCGAATAACCCTACATGAAGCTGTTCGTCACGGTTGATGTAATTAATCATCGTGCTGGTGCCGACCATTTTCTGATTTCGGGCCAGATTATAAAAGAAGGCAAAGCCCGAGTAGAAAAACAGGCCTTCAAGGATGACATCATAAACAATCGAATGCAATAGATTTTCAATGCTTGGATTTTCCGCGAAACCTTTATAGCCGTCCGTTATAAATTCATTCCGCTTGCGCAGGATTGGTTCTGTCCTCCAATAGTCAAACACTTTCTCCTGCTTCGATTTGGATACGATGCTTGACAGCACATAGCTGTAGGAATGATTATGGATTACTTCCTGTTGAGCCAAAATGATCATCAGTGCATTTAAGCTGGAGTCGGTGAGATAATCGGCAACTTTACCGGCATAGTCCGTTTGAATGCTGTCAAGGAGTGCCAGCAGCCCGATGATTTTTAAAAAGGCATCCTGTTCCTTTTCGGAAAGCATGGGGAATTGCTTAATGTCCTTTGACATATTGATCTCAAAAGGAGTCCAGAAATTGCCCAGCATCCTTTTATACTTCGGATAGGCCCACGGGAAGCGCACATCATCCCAGTTTAAGATATTTGAACTACGGCCATTTATAATAGCAGTCGAAGCATTGGGAGCCTCGACGTCTACAAGAGTTCTTTTCTTCAATTGCTTCATTCTTATCCGTCCTTTCCTCTTAACTATGGCAGCTCTCACATTCGTCAAACTCACTGCTGGATGTGGAGCGGACATAATACGTCGTTTTTAATCCCGACTTCCAGGCATCCATATGCAGATCCAGCAATGCTTTTGCCTTAATGTTGTTGGTGACGTAAAAATTAAATGAAATCGATTGATCGATATGGCGCTGTCGGCGGGCATTCTGCCTGATGCTCCAATGCTGGTCAACGTTATAGGCTGTCTTATAGAACCACATCGTTTCGGCTGATAGATCTGGCGCGGTCACAGGAATCTTGTAATCTTTCTTCTCCTCGGAATATTCGAGCCTGAAAATCGGGTCAATGCTCGCTGTTGAACCTGCTAAAATTGAGGTCGAAGAGTTTGGCGCTACTGCCATTAGGTACCCGTTTCTGATTCCGTTCTGCTTCACTTCTTCAGCGAGGTTGTTCCACTTTTCGCCAGTGTATTGTCTCTTCTCGAAAAACTGTCCATTACACCAGTCGGAGCCTTCGAAATAAGGATATGCCCCTTTTTCTTTTGCCAGTTCGAGGCTAGCGTTAATGGTTAAAAAAGCGATATTTTCATAAAGACTATCACAATACTCGACAGCTTCTTCGCTCTCCCATTTGATTTCTTTTAGAGCCAGCAGATGATGCCAGCCGAATGTCCCCAGTCCGATTCCCCTGTAGTTTTTGTTCGTAATTTGAGCCTGCAGGACAGGAATCTCATTGATATCGATGACATTGTCGAGCATCCTCACCTGGATATTGATCACTCTTTCCAGGACATCATCGATCACACTTTTCGCTAAAGAAATCGAGGATAAGTTGCAGACGACAAAGTCACCCGGTTTTTTATAGATTAAAATCTTTCCGTCCTGCACTGTTTCCTCTTCCAAAAGGGTAGGGCTCATATTCTGTGTGATTTCCGTACAAAGATTGCTGCAGTAAACCATCCCTTTATGGTGGTTGGCATTCAGCCTGTTAACCTGATCCCTGTAAAACATGTACGGTGTTCCGGTTTCAAGCTGAGAGATCATGATTGATTTAAAGATTTCGATGGCAGGGACCACCTGATGTGACAAGTCAGGATTGTAGACACAGGCCCAATATTTTTCACGGAAGGAGCCTGCCCCTTTTTCCTCATCGAAATAATCTTCTAGGGAAAACCCCATGACACTCCTCACTTCATGAGGATCGAACAGATACCAGTCACCTCGTTTTTCTACTTGTTCCATAAATAAATCGGGGATGCAAATGCCCGAAAACAAATCATGCGTCCGCTGTCGCTCATCTCCATTGTTCAGTTTTGCATCAAGAAACTGAAAGATATCTTTATGCCACACATCAAGATACACAGCGATCGCACCCTGGCGCTGACCTAATTGATCAACAGAAACCGCGGTGTTATTCAGCTGCTTCATCCAGGGAATGACTCCGGAACTGACCCCTTTAAAACCCTTAATATCACTGCCGCGGCTTCTGATTTTGCCAAGATAGACGCCAATGCCGCCACCATTTTTGCTCAAAGTGGAGATATCTGTATTACTATCGTAAATACTCCTCAAATCATCCGCGACTGTATCAATAAAGCAGCTCGATAACTGGCCGTAGCTTTTCCCAGCATTCGATAATGTCGGTGTGGCGACTGTCATATATAGATTGGAAAGCGCCCAATATGCCTCTTCCACTAACTGAAGCCGTATTTCCGTTGGTTCTTCAGCCAGCAACGTCATGGCAATCGTCATGAACCGCTCCTGGGGAAGTTCAGCGTAATCACCATTTTGTGTGCGTGCCAGGTACCTTTCCGCCATGGTCACAAGGCCTATGTAAGTAAACAGCTTGTCTCTTTCTGGATCGATGACTTTTTCAAGATATTCGATTTCTTCTCGGGTGTAGGACTTTAATATCCCGCCGTCATAAATGCCAATCTCTATTAAGCTATTGATCAATTCGTAGAACGAACCGTAACCAGTCTCTTTCCCGCTTTTTCTGAAGCGTGCGCTAAGCTTGTATAATTTCTTTAGGTAAAACCTGGCTGCCACATATGTCCATTCAGGTTCGTTCCGGCCGATTCGTTCAACTGCGGTCAAAATCAGCATGTTTTCAACCTGATCGCCAGTCATTTCTTTTACTTCGAGAGCTTGGTCCACCTTCTCTTTGAACGATTGAAAGTCCAATTCAGGGAACGAAGACTCTATTCCTGCAATCAGTTTGGCTGTATTCTCATCCTTTACCTGGATACTCATCGATTATCCCTCCAACTTGATTACTTTTTCTCATTTCCATCCTTCGCTGCCTTCTCATATCGGCAGTGTTGGACATCTGCCGTTCTTCATCATTTTCGGGAATGACCTTCGCAACCGGTACAGGTGCACCACTGTCATCCTTCGCGACCATGGTAAGAATTGAAGTGGTCGTCAGCGTTTTCCTGCTAGTTTTCAAGTTTTCACTTTCCACTTTCACGAACACTTCCATCGACGTCCTGCCTGTTGAAATGACGACCGCTTCGAGTGTTAAAATATCGCCCACTACAGCGGAAGACAAAAAGTTAACCGAGTCAATCGAGGCGGTGACAACAGCCCTTCTGCTGTGTTTCATTGCTGCAATTGCAGCTATTTCATCAATATAGCTCAGCACGGTTCCGCCAAAAATCGTTCCAAGATGGTTTGTATCCGGCGGCAGGACGAGCCTGTTCTGAAATGTCCTTGATACATTTGCTGATAATCCTTCCATTTCTGACCTCCTGTGTGTAAAAAATGCTCCCTAAAAAATGAGAAAAACCCATCTCGAAAGATGGGTTTTAAGTAAACGTTGATGTATTAACAGCTCATATGAAGCCGTAAAAAACAGCATGAGTCTATCAATTGATCCCCGTATACCTTCCCTATTCCCGAAGAAGATAACACGAATAAATATGGCAGGTCTCCTGACTTGTGCTTCACCCTACTTTAAGGCCTTCCCATCTATTTTTTAGACAGTGGTTCTTCCTTATTTCGTCAGCACTTACAGTTGCGGGAACAGTTCTGGATTCTCACCAGATTCCCTATTAAGTCTTGTTCAGACACCATACTTATCGGTAATTTCAATATTTAGTTATGAAACTGTTCATCTAACACAATATATCGTGTTATGAATTGATAGTAAATCATCTTTCATTCTTTTTCAACTATTTTTAATTCGTCGTGTGGACCCTTTTCTTTAAGACAACTAGCTCATATGCTGAGCAAAAAAAGGGAAGCAGAGGTCCGTTCCCCTGCTTCCGTCCATATTATGATGCTTTTTTGATTTCGATGATTTTTCCATCTTGGCGCCATTTCTTGAATTCTACGGCAGCCGTAAATAATACGTCTGTCGATGAGTTAAGGGCTGTCTCAAAAGAATCCTGTAAAACACCGATGATGAAACCTACTGCAACTACCTGCATGGCGACATCATTTGGGATGCCGAACAAGCTGGATGCGAGAGGAATCAGCAGCAGTGAACCACCGGCAACACCTGAAGCACCTGCAGCGCTGATGGCAGCCATAACACTTAGAAGAATGGCAGTAGGAATATCAACCTGAATGCCAAGTGTATGAACAGCAGCCAGTGTCATAACAGTAATCGTCACGGCAGCTCCAGCCATATTGATGGTTGCGCCTAATGGAATGGAAACAGAATATGAATCCTTATCCAGACCTAAATCTTCACATATTTTAATATTAACTGGGATGTTTGAAGCTGAACTGCGTGTAAAGAATGCGGTAATACCACTTTCCTTCAAACATTTGAAGACAAGCGGATATGGATTCTGCCTTATTTGAGTGAAAACAATGAGCGGATTGACTACAAGTGCCATAACAAGCATGACGCCAATCAGAATGGCAAGTAGTTTTCCATAACCTAGCAAAGAGCTAAGTCCGTTTGTTGTAATTGACTCAAATACAAGTCCCATGATGCCAAGTGGAGCGAATTTTATCACCCAAGTGACGATTTTGGACATGGCATCGGATAAATTCCCAATCACTGTTTTTGTTGAATCAGACGCATTCTTCAGAGCAAGGCCGACTAAGACTGCCCAGGCTAAGATACCGATATAATTAGCATTCATAATAGCATTAACAGGATTATCAACAATGTTAAGCAATACCGTTCTAAGAACCTCAACTATACTTCCAGGAGGCGTCAGGCCCTCAGCACCTGTTGACAGCTTCAAGCTTACCGGGAACATAAAACTAGCAATGACCGCAATAAGTCCGGCGGCAAATGTTCCTAAAAGGTATAAAGAAATAATCGTTTTCATGTTTGTTTTTTGTCCGCGTTTATGCTGGGCAATCGCCGACATAACCAGGAATAATACCAATACAGGAGCAACCGCCTTCAAGGCACTTACAAATAAAGATCCAAAAATAGCAACCGGCTTTGCTAGTTCCGGGATGGATAAAGCAAGGATAATACCAACCAACAAACCAGCAATGATCTGTTTCACCAGGCTTACTTGATTCCACTTCTTCAGTAAATCTTTCATCGTCATCTCCCCCATAAGTAAGTTCTCTTGTTTGTGGTTTTTCAAGAGGCCAACAACTAACATTGTCCTCCTTAAAAACACAACTGTTCGTGTACTATGTATTATAGATGTTGAAAAATTATATTACAATATAAAGATATGAATATATGTAAAATTTCAATTATCTAAATACTCAATCATCATACCCTGAATTGAATCCAATTGTTAATAGATAATTCTTCCTAAGAATGGTCACTAGACTCAACTTATTGATGGAAGAGACTTATACAAACAAGGTATTTCCTTATCCCGATAGAAAATGCAGGGCTTCCCTTTTACCTAAATGAAGAAAATAACACACTTTCGGGCAATGCAGGGGCTCTCCTTTTACCCAAATGAAGGAAATGGCACACTTCGGGCAATGCAAGGGCTCTCCTTTTACCCAAATGAAGATAATGGCACACCTTCGGGCAATGCAAGGGCTTTCCTTTTACCCAAATGAAAGAGATAGCGCACTTTCGGGCAATGCAGGGGCTCTCCTTTTACCCAAATGCAGAAAATAACACACTTTCGGGCAATGCAAGGGCTTTCCTTTTACCCAAATGAAAGAGATAGCGCACTTTCGGGCAATGCAGGGGCTCTCCTTTTACCCAAATGAAGATAATGGGCTATTTTCTTCGGAAAATCCGACAAGAAAAAATAGCAGACCAATTCCTCGGTCTGCTATCTCATAAACTATTTATCTAATTTTTTCAACGTGTGCGTGCCAGTTCCGAAGTCTCGCGAGCCTGTTCACTCAAATCAAAACGGTCTGCATTCATGACCTTTACCCATGCAGAGATAAAGTCGCGCACAAACTTCTCTTTGTTATCATCTTGAGCATAAACCTCCGCAATCGCACGCAGCTGTGAGTTTGAACCGAAAACCAGATCGACTCTGGTGGCTGTCCGAACAACGTCGCCTGTCTT
Organism: Mesobacillus sp. QJM3NY_10; assembly: GCF_056173465.1. Lineage (NCBI taxonomy): Bacteria > Bacillati > Bacillota > Bacilli > Caryophanales > Bacillaceae > Mesobacillus > Mesobacillus sp. QJM3NY_10. Next base: position 433,075 of record NZ_CM149675.1, on the reverse strand, counting down.
TCGGTCACGCCCTTCATATACAACACCGTCTGCAGGTCTCCACTCAATCCCCATATCCAGCAGGTTTACAAAGAAGTCATTTGTGAGAGTACCGACGCGATCAGTAAATACACCGTGTTTTGTACCTCCATGATTCGTACCAAGGACACGCATTCCACCGATCAGTGCCGTCATTTCCGGTGCATTAAGGTTTAACAGCTGTGCCTTGTCCAGTAACAGCTCTTCCGGACTGACGCCATACTGTTTCTTCTGGTAGTTGCGGAATCCGTCAGCATATGGCTCTAGCACCGCAAAGCCTTCTGCATCTGTTTGCTCATCAGTCGCATCCCCGCGTCCAGGAGCAAATGGAACGGTTACATCAAAACCTGCATCTCGCGCGGATTTCTCTACTGCAGCACTTCCGCCAAGTACAATCAAGTCGGCAAGACTGACGTTCTGATCGAGATGACTTTGGATGTCTTCCAGTGCATTTAGCACCTTTGAAAGCTGTTCCGGCTGATTCACTTCCCAATCCTTCTGCGGTGCAAGACGGATGCGGGCACCATTCGCTCCTCCACGGAAGTCCGAGCCACGGAAAGTACTTGCTGAAGCCCAGGCAGTTGTAACCAACTCGCCGATGCTAAGCCCTGAGTCCAGAATCATAACTTTGATCTTTTCTACTTCCTCATTCGTCAATTCATAATCAACAGCTGGAACAGGGTCCTGCCAGACAAAATCATCTTCCGGAACTTCCGGACCTTTATACCTTGTTTTAGGGCCCATGTCTCGATGCAATAATTTGAACCATGCGCGTGCAAATGCATCGGCAAATTCCTCTGGATTCTGATGGAATCGGCGTGAGACTTTTTCGTATTCCGGATCGTGGCGCAATGCAATATCGGTAGTAAGCATCATGGTTGGAACTTTTACAGATGAATCTTCTGCATCTGGTGCAAGGTCTTTCTCCGCAGGATCTACAGCCAGCCATTGATAGGCACCTGCCGGACTCTTCGTCAGCCACCATTCATATCCAAATAATAAATCAAAGTATCCATTATCCCACTGTGTCGGATTTGCCGTCCAGGCTCCTTCCAGGCCGCTCGTAATCGTATCACGTCCCTTGCCGCTGCCGTATGCATTTTTCCAGCCTAAGCCCATTTCTTCGATAGGAGCAGCTTCAGGTTCTGGACCAACTTTAGCTGCATCCCCTGCACCGTGGGCTTTTCCAAAAGTATGGCCGCCAGCGATCAGGGCTACTGTTTCTTCATCATTCATGCCCATCCGCGCAAAGGTTTCGCGAATGTCCCGAGCGGCAGCAAGTGGATCCGGCTTCCCATTCGGTCCTTCAGGATTCACATAAATCAGACCCATTTGCACGGCAGCAAGCGGATTCTCGAGCTCACGGTCGCCAGTATACCTTTTGTCTCCAAGCCATTCAGATTCAACACCCCAGTAAGTGTCTTCTTCCGGATGCCAAATATCCGGACGTCCTGCACCAAAGCCAATCGTCTTACCGCCCATCGACTCAATTGCCACATTACCTGCCAGCAACATTAAGTCAGCCCAGGAAATCTTGTTGCCATATTTTTGCTTGACCGGCCACAGCAGTCTGCGGGCTTTATCAAGGTTGCCATTGTCCGGCCAGCTGTTAAGCGGTGCGAAACGCTGTGAACCAGTTCCGCCGCCGCCACGGCCATCACCTATCCGGTACGTGCCCGCTGAGTGCCAAGCCATTCTGATAAATAATGGCCCATAATGACCATAGTCAGCCGGCCACCAGTCCTGACTGGTTGTCATAAGATCATGCAAGTCCTGCTTAAGTGCATCATAGTCCAGCTTTTTAAATTCTTCATTATAGTTAAAATCTTCTCCCATAGGATTTGATTTTCTGTCATGCTGATGGAGAATATTCAATTGTAACTGGTTTGGCCACCAGTCTCTATTCGTCGTGCCACTGGTTTTATGACTAGTAGCACCCCCGTGCGTAAACGGGCATTTTCCAACATTCGCAGTATCCTTGTCCATTTTCTTTCCCCTTTCGTCAAAATAAAAATAATTAAACTTTCAACATTAATAACTATGAAAGAGACAAGGGATTTAGTATCTATAATTGGAATCTTTTATGATTAGAAGCAGCTGAGGGTGAATTTGAGGAATTAAGAGCAGATTAGGTTTAGGTGAAAAATAGGATTCTACCGGTTCAAAATTAGGGTGAAATACTAGCCAAAATACACTTCTACACTTTTTTCTTTCTGTGCCGTTTCCAAACAGCTTTGGATAAAGAGGAAGATTTGTTTTTGATCCCATGATGCACAGTCACTTTCCGACGGTGCAGCAGTTTTAAAGAATTTTTTATAGCCCTTCATAGCCTTTTCAACTTGTTGCAGCGAAAAGGTCGAGCTTTTACCTGATCCGCTGACACCAGCATAGAACTGATATGCATCAAGTAAACGGTACAGCAGGAGGGCATTATGATTCCCCATGCTAAAACGGGCGTAAGCAATTTCTTCCCTCGCTTTATTCAATCCATAAATATCGTGACCCATTTAATGTTCCTCCTTCAAATATAAAATAAGAAATATTAGAAAAGCTGATAAGTAGTTTACATGGCTTACCACTCCTTTCACTTTTGTATTCAAGGATTTATTTTAGACAAATCGAGAGAGTATAAGATGGTTTCGAGAGGTTCTACGGATTCAATCAGAAAAGATGCATCATTTATGAAGGGTTTTATAATGCAGGAAAAATTTTGAGGAAACATTCCCGAGAAAGTTCAAGAAGGATCGTTCACTTATCGAAAAAATAATACCATACATCGTATCATTTTAATTCAGTCAATTTCAAAACTTATTAACAATTATGTGAACGCTTTCAACCCCGAAAGGTTAGGCCTTTATAGAATATAAATTAAATAAAATGCAAAAAGGCAATGCCCAATAGGCCAGTTGCCTTCTGTTAATTTGAGTTGCGCTACACACTCTACGTGTCCATAGAGTATGTGACAACACATGGGGTTTTATAACCTTGGTGCTATCTCATCAGCTTTTTCGAAAGACCGCTCTTAGAAGTTATTTCAGCAAGTTAACATTAACCATAATCCCTACTGAAATCTCATCTAACTTAATTTCGTTTCCATAGCACGCGGACGTACCCTGTGCTTCTACCGTAACAATTCAGACCAGGTTTCAAACAATTAACTAAATTCACCTATTCAACCATTCTTCTTTTTTGATCAATCTTCCTTCTGCTGAAGATGTACGGGCCAGTTCAATAAACTTGGTCACTCTAAGTGCTTCTTCCAATGATACGACTGGCTCCCGGCTCGATATGTTATCTGCAAGTAATGAAAAGAAATGGTCGTATCCTCCAGATTCTATTGTGACCTCTGTCGTTTCTTCTCTATAGAGTGTACCCACTTCTTTTTCTTTCCCTTGATAGAAAGTACCATCTGCCAATTGAGGTTCCTGCTTGTCCAGGCCGTATTTTACGAAACTGCCTTTTGATCCATGCAGTTCAAAACGAGGATAAGCTGAATTAATAAATGAACTTGAGCGTAAATATACTCGTTTTTGCCCATAGTGCAGCACGATTAGAAAGCCATCATCCGTTTGGCCGTTCTCCCGTTGAGTCACTATTTCTGCATATAGTGCATCTGGTTCACCGAATAAAACAAGTGCTTGATCAATTAAGTGGGAACCTAAATCATATAGGATGCCCGAGCCTATTCCTGGTTGTTCTCTCCAGCGATTACGAACAACGGGCCTGAATCGCTCAAACCGCGATTCAAGGACTTTCCAGTCTCCTAGTATTTCTTCTCTCAGAAGTTTTTGTATGGTTAAAAAATCTCCGTCCCAGCGACGATTTTGGTGCACAGACACCACCGACGGGCTATTTTGGGTAAGCTGAATGAGTTCTCTTCCTTCTTCAGCTGTTAAAAATGCCGGCTTTTCGACAAGCACATCTTTTCCGGCAAGAATACATTGTTTTAGCATGTCATAGTGCATATCAGATGGCGTGGTGATGATATACAACGTTGCCTCACTTTGTGAAAGTGCCTCTTCTACCGTTGCATACACCGGTACATTTCTTACATCATTATGTTCTTTTGATGTTCCTGATCTTGAAATAATTCCGACCACTTCATATTTCTCAGAATGAACTAAGTGTGGTAAATGGAAAACCTTTGCGGCAAAACCAAACCCAGCAATTATTGTTTTGATCATGAAATATCCTCCACTAATTTCTTAATCTGCTGCTAAAAAATGATTATCATTTCCCTGTCTTTCCATATACCTCATCTCGCAAATGGAACCCATCAGCAATAATGGTCGCATCTATATTGCTCTTATCTACAGCAATGGGTGCAAGGAGGAGGGATGGTATTTCTAATTTTCCGTTGTTAATTTTTCTGTTCGATGTAACGGTTTCTCCTTCTGCCATTTTGATAGCTGCTCTTGCTGCTTCGTATGCTAATGTTTTAATAGGTTTGTAGATGGTCATGGTTTGAGTCCCTTGCACAATACGCTGCGCTGCTGCTAAGTCTGCATCTTGTCCGGCAACTGGAATTTCTCCCGCAAGCCCTTGCGCTTCAAGTGCTTTTATAACACCACCTGCTGTCCCATCGTTTGCAGCAATAACCGCATCTATTTCGTTATTATTTATTTCCAAGGCAGCTTCCATATTGGCCTGTGCATTTTCAGGAGTCCAATTTTCTGTCCACTGATCATACACAATCTGTATGTCCCCCCTATCTATGAACGGCTGGAGGACGTTAAAAACTCCTTTTTTAAATAAGTGGGCATTGTTGTCTGTATTTGCCCCCCCGATATATACATACTTCCCTTTTGGAACTACCTTTGTTATCGCCTGAGCTTGAAGTTCTCCAACTAACTCATTGTCAAAAGAGATGTATAAATCAACAGAAGAATTTTTCACTAAACGGTCATAAGATATAACTTTAATACCCGCAGAGTGGGCTTTGTTGATGATGGTTGCTACAGCCTCCGCGTTATGCGGGACGATCACAAGTAAGTCCACTCCCTCGCTGATTAACGTTTCTGCCTGCACAATTTGCAAGGTATCGTCACCCTTCGCTTCACGTATCACGACTTCCGCCCCTAATGACTCTACCGCTTCTTTAAAAAAGTCTCTATCTCTTGGCCAACGTTCCTCTTCTAATGTGTCCATTGAAAATCCGATTTTAAGCTTGTCTTCAAAATCAGTTACGCTTTCATTCTCTGGTTCTTTGTTCTCTTTCTTTGCTGTAGACACCCCTTCTTCGCATGCCGCCAATAACATTAGAAGGAAAATAAGATTTAATAGACCAACTTTCCTAAGCTTACTTACCATCGTTTCCCCTCCCTTCGCCTGCAGGACTTCAGTTTTACTCTGCCGTTATTCTCATAGATTACACTTTAATAGAATTGAGATTAATCTCTTATTCCAAGCAGTGTTTTACGATATTCTCTTGGTGTAACATTGCACACCTTCTTAAATACTTTGCTGAAATAATTAGGTTCGTGATAGCCAACTTCAATTGTAATTTCCTTAATACTCTTCTCTGGTTCTGCTAACATTTTCTTTGCTTTTTCAATCCGGCACTCAGTTAAAAAGTCAATATAGTTAATCCCTAGTTTTTCTTTGAACATTTTACTGATATAAATGGGGCTTAAACCTACTTTATTACTAAGTGTTTCCAATGAAATATTCTGTTGGGAATTTTCCATGATATATTGTTTAATTCGATAAATTGTATCCGCTTCCAAACTGATGTAATGTCGATCATAAGAATCTTTTATATCCATCAGAAGATTGGCCGTTTCAGAACGTAATTGACGGTAATTTGGCGATTGATAATGGTAAATAGGCGTTGCTATCTCAATCCCCAAATCGCTTACAATCGACCAGATTGACCATAGTGCTTCTAATACGAATTGCTGTGCTTGCTGGATTTCTATGCCTTCCATTTCGTATGCCTGGATAAGATGACTAATGTTCGATTTAATTTGGTCCCACTGTCCAAGACGTACCTGGTCGGAAAGATCCTTTTTTAAATACTTTGCCTGCTGCCAACTGCCTGTTTCATTCAAAACAGGTATATCTTGATAAAACCGATATTTTACCGGTAGAGTCTTATTGCTCGAAGCAATAATGGCCTCCTGATAGGATTGACGAATTTTCTCTAATGAGTTGCAATCATTTCCTATCCCAATGAACCAACCAGTTTTCTGCTCCTTGTTTACTGCTATTAAAATATCTCTTGCTAGTGAAGTCGCTTGTGATCGATGAGATTGGCCGTTTCTGAAGATAATAATCGGCAGCTGCCCATCGTAAAGAGCACCCATCCATCCGCTTCTCGTTTCCCTTATTTTTTCTTTAATCCTAGAATAAAGATGTTCCATTCCATCTGGTACAATCACATTCATGACGAATACCTGACTTGTTGATTGAATATCGAGCATCTCCATTAGCATATTTAAGTGAACTTCGTGTACATGATCAAATAGCAGCTGGGTTACAACATCTGTTTCAACGAGAGATAATGTTCTTTGAAGCATTTCTCTTTGCAAGCTGCTTTCTGCTTGTACCTCTCTCTCGTTTTCTATTTCTTCCAATACCTTACCAACCGTTGTTCTAATTTCACTCACCTTACTCGGCTTTAAGATATAATCTTTCGCTCCAAGCTTCAAGGCTGACTGCACATAATTAAACGTATCAAATGCTGTTATCATTATGAATTTAGTATGAGGAAAGTCTGCAGAAATCTGCTCTACGGCTTCCAAGCCGTTCATGCCAGGCATTTGGATATCCATTAACACTAAATCTGGTTTAAAGCTTGCTGCTAATTCTACCGCTCTATTCCCATTATTGGCTTGTTCAACAATTAGGTCCGGGAATGCTCTATTTAAAATGGCTTCCATCCCTTCCCGTTCTATTTGTTCGTCATCCACAATTAAAATTTTAATCATGTATCTCGCCTCTTTGTTTCGGAATTTTTAATAGAACGGCCGTGCCGCTGCCCAATGAGCTTTCGATCTTAATGACGTCATCCCTCTCATAAAAAAGACGAAGACGCTTTACAACATTACTGAAACCTATTCCTGTTGAATGTCCTGCTGATTGCACTTGACGTTCCATTAAAATTTGCGTAATGATTTCCTCAGACATGCCGATTCCGTCATCTTCAATTTGAACTAGGACATAATCATTGTTTTCTCTCACACGAATTGTGATGACACCCCCGTTAATATTGGGCTCTATTGCATGAATGACAGCATTTTCTATAATCGGCTGCAGGGTGAGTGCCGGAATAGCAACATGTAAGCATGAGTCATCAATTTCTAATTGCAGATGAAGCCGATCCGTAAAGCGTGCCTTTTGAATCTGCATATATTGATTGACAACAATCAATTCATCTCTTAATGTAACGGACCGGTCAATTTGCTTTAAATTGTAGCGTAAAAGGTCTGCTACGCTGACGAGCAAATCACTAATTTCTTCAGATCCTTCTAAATAAGCTTTTTTCGATAGCGTATTAAGCGTATTAAACAAGAAATGCGGATTCATTTGGCTTTGCAGACTGCGAAAATGACTTTCCTGCAGCAAAATTTTGTTCTGCTGCAGCTCGTGTTCCAGCTTTGCCTTTTCCTTTATTTGCCGAATTAAATTATTTATGTTCGTACGCATATGATCAAAGGTTTTAGCAAGAAAGGCAATTTCATCATTTGATTTGACTGTTATTTCATTATCGAATTTCCCTTTTGCCAACTCACTTGCAGCCTTTGTTAATTGTTGGACTGGCTTTGTGATGCTTAAGGAAAACCAATATGTAGCCAATAATAGCAATAAGGATGTTAGTAAGATCATCCATATGGCAAGTTTCACTAATTCAATCGATTGCTCCATAATGCCACGATAGAATGGCTCATGTGTTTTGAGTTCCATATCAATTAAGGTGAGCGTCATATCGGAAATATAGTTACCAATTCGTGTAGTTTCTGCGAGGTCTTTTACCGCTGCCTCTGAATCTCGTTCCAGTCCCATTAACCGGTCCGTTGTTTCAATTAAACTGCCCATTAAATGAATGTAATTTGTTAATGTGAAATCATTTACTTCATTTCTTACCTTAAATACTTCATACCTAGCAGATTCCAGTACCTTTTTGCTGCGCTCTAATTTCTGTAAGTTTTCTGGTGTCGATTGGTTCATATAGTTATTCAAGTCTGTGATTACTTGATTACTAGACCTCGAAACATCACTCAAGATTAAGTATCGGTTTAAGATGTCATTATATTTTACTTGTGTTTTATAGTTGTAGAATGTCAGAGCAATCCAAATGATGGACATAATGACAATGACTATAGTTGTAAGTGTTAATATTTTCCTTCTGATGCTATTCATTTCTGTTGTCCTTCAATATGCGTATCTTTGTAAAGTAACCATTAATATCTAGCGGAACCGTTTCCCCGTTCAGCCATTTAACAAGTTGTTGTACACTGACTTCACCCATTGTTTCTGGATCCTGCTCGACGACTCCGTCAATTTTGCCTTCTTCAAAAAGCGGTAACGATTCTGGTCCATCATCAAAGGTATATATGAAATATGGTTCAACCTGCGAACGTTTTCCTATTTCCTGTACCATGGGACCAATCATATTCGCGTTTACCGCGATAAATGCATTCACATCTGGCATGTGATTTAACTGGTCTCTCATTGTGGTGATGACTTGATCTTTTGACTCTGCTGTTTCCGCATATTGTATCTTAATATTTGGATAGACTTTCAAAGTGGCATAGATGCCCTTTAATCTCTCATTCTGGTAATACTCTTTCTGCTCGTCAGAAAGGAGCACAACATTCCCTTCCGTTCCCATATCATTCAACAACTGCCGTGCTATTAAACCTCCAGCACGAAACTGATCGGAACCAACGTATGTTCTTCTTAAACTTTCCTTCATTGGCACATCATTTGCTACTGTGATAATCGGAATGCCATTAAAAGCAGCTTTTACTTTTGTGAGCTCTTTAAACTCGTCAGTATCAAGTCCTTGTATGATGATTCCATCCACTTTGGAATGGATTGCCAGTTCTAACTTTTTTAAAAATTGTTCTGAATTATTGCTATAGCTGCCCCATATTTCAAGGCTGGCTCCTTCTTTCACTGCCTGTCTTGATGCTCCTGCGCCAACCTTATTCCAAAACGTAGTGTCCATGTCTCTCGTTATGAAAACTAAGCGATAGTGAGAGTCTGTTTGCTTTTTTGCTTTAGGTAAGGCTAAATCATTACTAAAGACAATGTTGGCCGATACGAAAATGAGATAACAAAGGGAGACAAATATAAGGCCTAGTATGGTATACATATACTTTTTCATATTTGCTTTCTCCCCTTTCTTTAAACGTTTGGATATTATTTAACTTGATTCTATCAGCCTCGCTATTAAACTGCATTATAAATAAAGGTAATTATGCAAAAAAGGCTTCCCCAAAAGTCTTGGTGAAAGCCCGCTAAAAGAGGCAGTTAGTTTCCTTTTCTTCTTGTCATAACGTCGAAGATTACAGCTAAGGCTAGAACGCCACCTTTAATCATATATTGATAGGAAATCCCTACACCGAGCAAGTTCATCCCGCTCGTTAAGGATGCCATTACGATCGCTCCGATGATGGCCCCTGTTACTTTACCTACCCCGCCTGCTGCAGATACACCACCAACGTATGCTGCTGCGATGGCATCAAGTTCGAATAGTGTACCAGCAGTTGTAGTTGCTGCCTGAAGGCGAGAGGTAAATAGAATACCTGATAAAGCAGATAGCAAACCCATTGAACCGAATACAATGTACGTAATCTTGTTCACATTAATCCCGCTCAAATGTGCAGCTTCTGGATTACTGCCGACTGCATAAATATGTCTTCCCAGTACTGTCTTCGTTGTCAAGAAATGATAGATAAGCACAACTAATAAGATAATCATCACTGTCCAAGAGAAACCATTATAGCCAGCTAAGATCCAAGTGATTGCAGCGATGATAGCCGAAACGAACACAAGTTGTAAAATGAAAATCTGCTTTGAAACGACTTCAAAATTATACTTAATCTTGTTTCGACGATTGGATATTGCACTAAGATTGTAAAATAATATTCCAAGTACACCAATTAATAAAGACAGTAAATGTAACCCGCTAACTTGCATAATAGAAGGAATGAATCCATTTCCAATGGCATTAAAAGCATCATTTTGAACGATAATGGTTCCAGACTTTTCTGTTACTTGGAGAATCGCACCACGATAAATCAACCAGCCTGCCAGTGTTGCTACAAAGGCAGGAATTCCTACTTTTGCAACAAGAAAACCTGTAAACAAACCGGCAATCGTTCCAAGTATCAAAATGATAGGAATCACAATATAAACAGGTAAACCATTCTGCATCAGAAGAATTGCCGCAATGGCTCCGAGGAAGCCTGCTAAAAATCCGATCGATAAGTCGATATGCCGAATGACAATGACCAGCATAACACCGACAGCCAGAACCGCAATATAACCGGCAGAATCTAGTAAGTTACTAATATTGCGAGAAGAAATAAATAATCCATCTGTTAGAACTGTGAAGATGAGAAAGATGACAAATAAGGCAATGTACATCCCGTAATCACGAATATTTTTACTGATTAACGTTTTCACGTCATTTATTAAAGTCATTGGTTTAGCCTCCTATTGTGTTGCAAGTTGCATTATTTTTTCCTGGTCGGCTTTTTCTATTGGCAATTCGCCTTTGATTTCTCCTTCGGCCATGACATAGACTCTGTCACTCATTCCCAATACTTCACCAAGCTCAGAAGAAATCATGATAATACTCATTCCCTCTTCAATCAGCTTGTTCATCACCGTATAAATTTCAAATTTAGCGCCCACGTCAATACCTCGGGTAGGCTCATCTAATATTAGGAGTTTAGGGCCAACAAACAGCCACTTGCCTAGCGAAACTTTTTGCTGGTTACCACCACTTAATTTGCCAACAAGCTGTTCTAAAGAAGAGGCTTTAATGTGTAATGAAGTTTTATAGCCATCTGCTACTTTAATCTCTTCATTGTCGTTGATGACTCCGTTGGCAGAAATCCCTTGTAAATTAGCGGCAGAAATGTTGCTTTTAATATCTTGCAATAAAAACAACCCATCCCCTTTACGATCCTCAGTAACATACGCAATTCCAGCTTTAATTGCATCGCTAGTATGTTTCAATGCTTTTGGAATTCCATCCAACAGTAAATCACCTTGCAGCTTATAAGCTTTCGCGTTACCAAAGATACTTAGGGCAAGTTCCGTTCGGCCAGAGCCCATTAAGCCTGCCAAACCAATAATTTCACCTTTTTTAACGTGTAGGTTTGCATTTTTCACAACATGTCTGCCAAGCTTTTGGTCGTAAGCAGACCAATTTTTTAACTCCAGTATCTTTTCTTCATATGATTTCTTAGCGCGTTTCGGATAAATATCCTGAATTTCGCGTCCAACCATATTTTTAATAATCGTATTTTCTGTTATTTCACCTTTGGAGGCATCTAGTGTCCTAATCGTTTGCCCATCACGAATAACAGTTGCACTATCTGCTATCGATATAACTTCCTTCAATTTATGAGAAATCATAATGCAGGTAATCCCTTGTTTTCTGAGACCATCAAGTAAGCTTAATAAATTTTCACTGTCGTCCTCATTTAAAGCTGCAGTCGGTTCATCGAGAATGAGAAGCTTTACGTCTTTACTCAACGCTTTGGCAATTTCAATTAACTGACGTTTCCCTACTCCTAAGTCTTTAACAAGCGTCTCAGGATTTATATCGAGGTTTACTTTTTCAAGCAGTTTTTTTGCTTCAACAATTGTCTCGTTCCAGTCAATTAAAGCTCCTTGCTTGATTTCATTGCCAGCAAATATATTTTCATAGACGGTGAGATCAGGAAACAGAGCTAACTCCTGGTAAATGATAACGATACCTGCATTTCCACTATCGTTGATTTTATTGAATTGTTGTACCTTACCTTCGTAAACAATATCTCCTTCATAAGCCCCATAAGGATAAACTCCGCTAAGTACTTTCATCAGAGTCGACTTTCCAGCTCCGTTTTCTCCAACTAAGCAGTGAATTTCACCCTTCTTAACTTTAAAATTGACATTGTCGAGCGCCTTAACTCCTGTAAATTCCTTTGATATCTGCTTCATCTCTAGAATATATTCGCTCATCCTGATTCCCTCCAAACAAAACAGCTATAATAATTGCGTGATAGTAGTCAAATGGACTACTATCACGCAGTTTTCATTTTATAGTCCAGTAAACTCACTGGCTTCGTAGTATTCTGAATCAATTAGTTCTTTCTTTACGTTCTCTTCGTCTACAACAATTACGTCTGTTTGCTTCGCCTTCACTTCAACTTTTCCATTGTCGTATGAACCAGTTGTAGATGGTTTTTTACCATCCAAAATGTCGATCGCCATACCCATTGCGTCTGCAACCAGTGTTCTTACATCTTTAAATACCGTCATAGATTGCTTGCCATCAATGATGTATTGGATAGAAGCCTTCTCAGCATCTTGACCTGTTACAGCGAAACTAGAAATATCAGAGTCAGTTCCGAAAACATCTGCAATGGAACGAGCAGTTCCATCGTTTGGAGCTAAAATCGCTACATCACCTTTTAAGTTAGCACCTGCTGCTGTTAAGTGTGTTTGCGCTTTATTTTTCGCTTCGTTTGGATCCCAGTTTGTTGTTACCTGACCTAGAATTTTACCTAATTCATCACGTGTAAGATCTTGCTTATCTTTTAATGCCTCTGCTTCACTAGAGTTGGCGATTACAAAAGTACCGTCAGCAATCTTCGGCTGAAGAACTTTCCAAGCACCTTCGAAGAATAAAAATGCGTTATTATCAGAAGAAGCACCTGCATACAGGTATAACGGGACGTTTGTGCCTTTTGCACTATCTATTAAATATTGACCTTGAGCAGCACCTACTGCCACACTATCAAACGTTACATAATAATCGATTGCATCTGTTTCCGTAATTAAACGGTCATAAGATATAACGGTTACTCCTTCTTTTTTCGCTGCTTCTACCGCAGAACCAGCCGCTGCACCATCATGTGGAGCAATAATTAGTACTTCGATTCCTTTGTTAAGCAATGTTTCTACGTTTTCTTTCTCCTTCGCAGAAGAACCCTGGCTGAATAGTATTTCCGTCGTGTAATCTGAATCAGCTAATGCATCTTTAAAGCGCTGCTCATCCTGCACCCATCTCGGCTCATCCTTCGTTGGAAGAACAATTCCTACACTCACTTTACTGCTTCCGCCTGTTGTCCCGCTGCATGCTGCCAGCATTCCAGTTAACACTGTCATTACGATTAAAACTGAAAATAATTTCCAAACTTTTTTCACTAATATTTCCCCCTTTAAAGATGGATTTAATTTGCTACAATTCCATCATATAGCGGACCATTCACTTTGAAAGCGTTAACATAGAGTAATCTTTTATTATCTTCTGTACTTTTTTATCTTTTCTGAATAAGGGAGGCTGGTAAATTAAAAAAATAACGGAACCAGTATCACCTGATTCCGTTAATAAAGTCCTGCTTTATTTATATTGATGTTCATTCACTATTATTTGAAGCAAATTGCTCCAGCAATTCACGCACTTGGTCTGTTGACTTTGTGTTCATTAATTGATTTCTTAATCCACTCGCCCCGGGGAATCCTTTGACATAGATTTTGAAAAAGCGATGAAGAGCCGTGAACGGTCGCAGCTCTAAATGTGAATATTGATCATGGAGATTCATATGCAATCTTAAGAGATCGAGCAATTCGTCACTGCTATGTTCCTTCTTCTCCTTTTCAAAGGCAAATGGATTATGGAAAATGCCTCGCCCAATCATAACTCCATCAACACCATATTGCTCAACCAACTCTAAGCCAGTCTGACGGTCAGGGATATCCCCATTGATCGTCAGAAGGGTATCCGGCGCCACCTCGTCACGAAGTTTCTTTATCTCAGGAATCAGCTCCCAATGTGCAGGGACTTTGCTCATTTCATCCCTTGTACGCAGATGAATCGAAAGATTAGCAATGTCTTGCTCCAATATGTGCTTCAGCCAGCTCTTCCATTCGTCTACATCTGAGAAACCAAGCCTTGTCTTAACACTAACGGGCAATCCTCCCGCTTTTGCCGCCTGGATTAATTCTGCTGCTGCATCCGGACGACGGATCAGGCCGCTTCCCTTCCCGTTCTGCACCACATTGGGCACCGGACAGCCCATATTGATATCCAGACCTTTAAAACCCATTTCCGCCATACCAATGCTCATTTGCCTAAAGTTTTCAGGCTTATCCCCCCAGATATGGGCGACAATTGGCTGTTCATCCTCTGTAAAAGTCAAACGCCCGCGCACACTCTTGATTCCATCAGGATGACAATAGCTCTCCGAATTCGTAAACTCTGTAAAAAACACATCCGGTCTCGCCGCTTCACTCACCACATGGCGAAAAACAACATCCGTCACTTCTTCCATTGGTGCCAATATAAAAAATGGTCGTGGTAAATCACGCCAAAAATTTTCTTTCATAACTTGATTCAAATCCTCTCATGATGGGATTACAGAACTTCCCTGATCCCAAAATTAAAAAGCAGAATGCTCTGCTCCATTTACACTTATACCATGATAAAGCACTTTTTATCAATCTAGTGGGAATGGTAATTTTAACTTTCCTATCATAGCATTCCACTGGGTGAGTTAAAATAATATTTTGCTGCCAAAACTGATTAAGAAAAACGGCAGAGTAACCCCCATGGATAGTACAGCAAAAAGACCCCGAACAGAATCGGGGTCGAACTCTTAATATTCTTTCACGAAATATACGCGTAGCTATTTATTCATATAATCGAGAGTTTCTTCGATCTCTTAATTATTCAGTTCCATCGTTTCATTAATATCTGTCGATTCTGAGCTTTGCCCTGTCATTCTTTTATACATAAAGGCGATTCTCTTTATAAAATTACCGGTTTCCCAATATTCGGCTGCTTCGGCTTTTACCTTTATCAAGACAACGCTGGAATCATCATATGAAGTTTGCATGATCTGTTCATATGCTTTGCTCCACAATTCCTTTTTCTTGTTTAAATCCTCAACAATTTCGGCTCTTCCCCGGACTGAAACATAGGACTTACCTGCATAAGCTACATTCACGTCTTGATCATGTAAAATTTCTTCGTATTTATTCGTTTCTTTTTTAGTGAAAAACCATAAGTCGCCATCAAACTCTACTTCTTGTGTTTTCATAGGACGAGAAACGAGCCCTTCTTCCGTTACCGTAGTCAGCATGGCCGTGTCCACATCTTTGATTAACTCTCTCAAAGTTTCCACTTCTTCTTGTTTGATCATGTTAGACATTTCCTATACCTCCTCAAATATGTTCAGAGGTATAATACCCTTTATCCAAAATTTTACACAAGCAAAGCAAATTCATATGACATCGTTATCTTATCCCTAAAAATATAAGACCGTTTACAAAAGATAGAACCTAAAGAAAATTCCCTTTAGAGGATACAATGAAGAGTGAAAGGTTTAAAGGAGAGAGCAAATAGTTTGAAGAAGTAAATTGCGCAAAGGATTGAAAAGCGCTGATCGTTCTTTTATTTAATGGAAGCATAGGAAACGTCCCCAGGCTTCCCCCTTATAACCTTAGCACTCTATATGATTAGAACAATTTAAAAATTTGATTTAGAAAGGGATATAGAATGATGAATATACCAAACTTGTACTTTGGAAATGCATCTTTACACACTGAAATGAAACCGATTTCATTAGAAACGGTAACGATCAGTGAGGAAACTTATTTCAAGATTGAAAACTACAATCAAATGAATCCATTCTTTATGACAATAGTAAGTGATGCTGACCTTTGGATGTTTATATCAAGTACTGGCGGACTGACTTGCGGTCGTAAAAATGCAGAGACAGCATTATTTCCATATTATACAGATGATAAAATCCATGACAGTATTGAGACAACCGGTTCACATACCATACTAATCGTGAATAAAAATGAAAAGAATTTTCTGTGGAAACCTTTCTCAACTCATAATAGCGATGTATACCAGATTACAAGAAACCTCTATAAAAACACCATAGGCAATAAGATTATGTTTGAAGAGATTAACCATGACTTGGAGGTTCGTTACACCTACACATGGAAGAGCAGTGATTTATTTGGATTTATTAAAGAATCCAGAGTGGTTAACCTGGCGGAACAGGATGCTGAGATTAGAGTCCTGGACGGTATTCGCAACATCCTGCCTTACGGGGTCAATACGCTTTTGCAAACAACAAAGAGCACGCTTGTTGATGGATATAAACGATGTGAATTAGTAGAAAAAGCAGGACTTGGCATCTACACGCTTAGTTCGATTTTAACCGATAAAGCGGAGCCAAGTGAATCATTGAAAGCAACGACGGTTTGGTCAAAGGGACTTGAAAATCCTGGCTACCTTTTATCAGAACAGCAGATTAAAGCTTTCTCTCAAAACGAAGAAATCCAAACGGAAGTGGATATTAAGGGCAGAAGAGGTTCCTACTATGTTGTCGATTCAATCCGCCTTCAGGGTCGTGAATCAAAAAACTGGTATATCGTCGCTGAACTCAATCAAAGCGCTTCAAAAGTTGAAAAACTTATTCAGGATATTACGAATAAACACTCAATTCTTGAAGACATGGAAGCTGATGTTTCAAAGGGTGAGCACAATCTTAAGAAGCTTGTATTTGATGCAGACGGATTCCAATGTACTGCTAACGAGAAGGCGGGTTACCGACACTTCTCAAATACCCTTTACAATATCATGCGAGGCGGGATCTATGCAGACGGCTATGTGATTGACCGAGAGGATTTCAAAGCATTTGTTGGGGTTTGGAATAAAGAAGTATATACGAAACAACTGGATTTTATAAGCCAATTGCCCGAAACGATTAACTATAATGAACTGATTGCTTTGGCAGCAGAGCGTGGTTGCAAGGATTTTGAGCGATTAGTATTTGAATACTTACCACTCACCTACAGCAGGCGACATGGGGACCCAAGTCGTCCGTGGAATAAATTTTGTATTGAAATTGCCAAAGAAGATGGAGGCAAAGAGCTGAAGTTTGAAGGAAATTGGCGTGATATCTTTCAAAATTGGGAAGCCTTATCCATTTCCTACCCTGCATATACGGAGAGTATCATTGCCAAATTCGTAAATGCATCAACACCAGACGGTTATAACCCTTACCGGATTACGAAAGACGGAATTGACTGGGAGAAACTTGACCCTGAAGATCCGTGGTCGAATATTGGATACTGGGGAGACCATCAAATTATTTACCTTTTGAAGCTAATGGAATTATCAAAGGCTTATAATCCTGAAAAGTTAAAGGCTCTTCTTCATAAAGACATTTTTGTGTATGCGAATGTTCCCTACAGGATTAAAGGATTTGATGCATTGGTCGACGATCCAAGAAACACTATTGTATATGATGAAGAGAATGAACAACGTATTGCGAACAAAACGGCAAGTCTTGGATCAGATGGTAAGTTAGTTTACAACAAGGACGGAATCTACAAAGTTAATTTAATGGAAAAACTTTTGGTTACTCTGCTTGCTAAATTCTCTAACTATGTGCCTGAGGGCGGCATTTGGATGAATACTCAACGTCCTGAGTGGAACGATGCGAACAACGCTCTCGTTGGGAATGGATTGTCAATGGTAACCCTGTATTATTTGCATCGTTTCCAAAACTTTATGAGTCAACTCGTGAAGGAAATGAAAGAGGACTCCATTGAAGTTTCAGTTGAAGTGCTTCAGATGTTTCAGGAGACAATGGCAATATTGAAGGATAGTAAAGAATCCCTTGGCAATAAAATGTCCGATGACACTCGTTTTTCTATAGTAAAATCCTTAGGCGAGATTGGAGAAACCTATAGAGAATCCATCTATGAAAAGGGTTTTTCAGGAGATAAAGGTGCACTTTCAATAGAATACCTTAAAGAATTCATTGAGGTTTCAATGCTCCACTTACAAGATTCAATTAAAAAGAATAAACGAGATGACGGCCTATACCACTCTTACAATCTCATCCGATTTGATCACGAAAACTGCAGCATATCCAATCTTTATGAGATGTTAGAAGGCCAGGTTGCCGTACTAAGTTCAAAAGCTTTAGATGAAAAAGAAACGATTGAAGTTTTAGCGGCACTTCGAGATAGTTCTATTTATCGCGAAGACCAAAACAGCTATATGCTCTATCCAAATCGTGAGCTGCCAAAGTTCTTAGAGAAAAATGTGATTCCTGATGAACAAGTGATGTCATCAACTGTTTTAACAGCAGAACTGAATCAGAATTCCACACGATTTATTGAAAAAGATGTGAATGGGAAGTACCATTTTAACGGTCAATTCAGAAACGGTGAAGAGATTCAAGAAGCATTGAAAGCCACAAAAGAGTATAAGGATGAGGATATTAAAATCGTTGCAGAAATCTTCACGAACCTATTTGACCATCATGCTTTTACAGGACGCTCCGGTACCTTTTATAAGTATGAAGGTTTAGGAAGCATCTATTGGCACATGGTATCAAAGTTGGTTTTGGCGACACAAGAAAACTTTGAAGTTATCTCTGACCAACAGGGACTGACTGAGGAAGCCAGGGCGCTTATGAATTACTATGAAGATCTTAAGGCAGGAATAGGATTAGAAAAATCACCGGAACAATACGGCGCATTTCCAACAGACGCCTATTCCCATACTCCCGGCTTTGCAGGAGTCCAACAACCAGGTATGACCGGACAGGTGAAAGAAGACTTTATCTCCAGACTAGGTGAATTAGGAGTGAAGGCAGAAGCCGGACTCATTCATTTTAAACCGGAGTTATTAGCAAAGGCTGAGTTTTTAACAGAGACGAAAACCTGGTCCCTGCCTAGGAATAGCCATGCTGCAGATTCAGACACCATCCAGCTAGACGAGAATTCCTTAGGATTTACATTCTGTGCAGTTCCCGTCATCTATTATCTGGAAGGCAAAAAGAAAATCAACGTTTGTTATAAAGATGGAACAGAACGTATTTTTGAAGATACAGATACCTTAGATCTCGAAACAAGTCAAACCATTTTCAGTCGTGATGGCAAGATTGATAGAATCAAAGTGTATATTGACGGCAGTAATTTGAATTAAACTTAAAGAAAGTGCCCGGCACTCCCCGGATCTTGTCGAAAAAACGGGTGAGTAACAGGCACTTTTTTATGTTTGTTCTTTTGGTTATTTTTGTACCAGTTGCGCCACGCACTCGACATTTGTGGATTGTATGTGGGAACACATGAGGCTCTGATGAGGTTTACTGGCTTTAGGCTGTTGGATATTATCTGCAACTATTGACGAATATCAATCCACCAACGATTTTTAGCATTCATATTTTCAGTATTACCAAATCCACTGTAATGGAAGGCATCAAGGAAGATTGAATCCAATTTATCCTCATCAACAAAATAACCTAAATTAATCTTTTTCGATTCACCTGGTTGGATAATACCAATATTGTAAAAGCCTTTTCCGCTTCCGTGAGGTTCTAAATAATCAACTTCGCCGGTCATAATGCTTTCTTCGTAAATCCCCGCTTTTCCATCATATTTCCATGCATTTTTTTCAGATTGAAGTACTTGTAAAGACGGGTGCATATAGATTTCTTCGGTTGCCTGTTTACTAGTATTTTTCACTGTTGTTGTCATGTAGACAAATTTAAGATTGACCAATTCCGACTCTATTAATTCGTCAATTGAATCTTTGCCATTTCCAACTTTATATACATCCCGCTTGTAGGGCAATAATTTCTTTGCTGGATTTATGGCCTTATTCTCTCTCAGAACTTCCAGTCCTACTTCATTAAAGTTCTCTTGTTTTAAATCCTTAATTGAATCAAAGACTTCAACTTTTTCTATAACAAATTCTAGTTTACCTTCATTTCCAGTAACTCCTTTCTCCATGGTTACTGGAACCGTTTGACCCACCTTAAATAGTTGTTTGCTGTCTTTTTTCAAAGGAATAACGCGAGATTCTGTAGGTTCCTCCGCTTTACTAAACAGGGCTTCATCATAATCCGCTGTGTATGATGCCATCTCCTCCGTTGTTGGTTCAAGTGAAATGCCCTCTATGACTTTCAACATTTGTTCATCACTTACATCAGTACCAACATAACTTTGTAACATCATTCCCTCTTCTTTGAATAAGAGAAAGACCTGTCTATCAAACATTACATTTTTGTTTCCAGTATCTTTATTAACAATCACTACTTTCCTACCATTGATCTCCTTTTCTACGTAGTCACTTGCATACAAAGTTTGAAAATCAGAATTATTCCCTAATCTCCATAGAATGAATGAAAACCCACCATTTGCATAATTATCTTTAAAGGAATATTTCATTGCCTCAAACTCTTCCATATTTTCTGGTAAATAGCCGACTTTCATCTTATACCAACTGTCTTTCTTATTGAAAATCTTATTTGCCACTGAAATATTCACTTCATAATTTTGTTTTTGGACAATCATATCATAGACTTTGACTGCCCCAAATGCGGTTGTTGGAATGCCAATCAATAAGCAGGCAGCGGTGATTAAAATACGATTCCTTTTACGCCTGGCCTGAGGTTGTTTACCTTTCATCTTGATTTCCTGCATAAATAATTTTTTCTTGTAGTTATATGTATCTGAAAATTCATGCACCTCTTCCAGTTTATCAAAATCGTCTAAAGCAATTTTTTCAGCAAAGTCATCCATTTTTTTTGAGTTCTTTGAATTCGTCATTTTGTCTACCTCCTAAAACAGTCAGTATACTTTTTCGAGCCCGTTCAAATTGCTTGCGAACATTGGCTTCAGTAACACCTACTAGCTCTGAAATTTCCTGATAACTCAAGTCATAGTAGACTTTGTATTTAAAAACAAGTTTGTAAGACTCCTTTAATGTTGTTAACAATGTATCGATTTGGGCTTCAGACATTAGACACTGTTCCCAGTCTTTAATATTTTCATCTGTTACCTCTGTCGCCTCTTTTTGATATTCATCCAAGAATATTCCATGCCGTTTATTTTTTCTGTAGCTATCAATCGCTTTGTTTTTTGCGATTCTCAAAATGTAGCGTTTAAGGTCGAGAGTGTTCAAGGTGTGAACTTTATCTATATGCTGGTAAAGAGTAATAAACGTTTCTTGAACTGCATCTTCAGCCTGCTGAATATTATTCAAAACCGAATAGGCCACATAATAAATTTTCTGTTCATACAGCTCGTATAACTCCTCCATCTTTTCAAAATCCTTGTTTGGGTCTTTCATGTTATTCCTCCCTCCTTTCACTCTTTATAACGAATGCCTGCAAGCTTTTGTGACACTCTAAAATAAGAAAAGCAAAGAGACACGGGTTCTTCCGTTTCAATCTAGAGTCGAAATATCATTTCAAATAGTAAAATTTCTTGCTGCTAAAAGAGCCTTATCCACCAAAGGATAAGGCTCCAATTTATGCAAGTACAATCTTCGGACCGCTTCGGCCTTTCAATGGCTTTTTTAGGGAGATCGTCTTTGTGGGCGGAAATACAAGGGATAGATCGCTTTAGGACCCCTTGGATGTAGGGGTGGCTTTTACTTTAAGTTATACGTAGTTCCCTGTTATTTTCTCTTATACTCGCTTCATAATGCTCTTCATTAAGTCTCACTATATCAAGTTCTTTTATGTTCTCATTCAATTTAAATGCTAAACTTTCAATTCCAAAGAATTCTGTGAAAGTATGACTTCCAATGATAAGATTGACCCCTTTAAACTGAGCATATTGAATCGTATACAAATTACATTCTCCTGTAATGTATACATCACACTTATTTTCAACTGCTTCCTTAAGGCAAGCTGTTGGCGCTCCATTGCCACAGACTAAGCCCACTCGCTTTACCTTATCGTCATTAAACTGCCAGTATTTAACTGGTTCTTCAAGTAGATTTTCCAAACGTTTTACTAGTTCATTAAATTCAATTTCGTCTTCATATTCTGCGATTCTGCCAAAATATAACCCTTCCCATTCGTGGGTCCTTTTTACAATTTCTAAATTCAATTTTTGTAATAAACTATCATTTGTTCCAAAGTTACAGTCATCAAGCGGCAAGTGATTATAGTAGTGACTTATACCGTATTCCGCTAGTTTTTCTATGCATGCCTCTTTTAAGCCATATATTTCATCCCATGCATCGTGGTGAGTCACCATCATATCAACACCATGAATTCTTGCTTCCTCTATAGTTTCAAGCGTTAGGTTCACACAGTATCCTAACTTTTTAACTTTTTTATCTGCATGGTATGTAACCCCAGATTCCTTTGAATAGATTTCCTTATTTGTTATATTAAAAAGTTCATTAATTCTTTTAACAATATGTGAAACATCCATCTACTTACCTCCTCAGTTTCAACTTGTTTTGCCTTTAATCTCTTTATTGCCTTGGTTGTAATCTAAAGGTGAAATTAATTGAGGTATCTGCAATGATTACTAAAGAAATCACAACTCACCGAACTTAAAGTATTTTCAATACTTACGGCCAACTTCTGCTGAACTCAACAGCAATAGTCATAAGGATGTAGCGGGGGAAAGGCCGGGAATATCCACTTTGCACTATACGAAGGAGCCTTCCAGTGCCATGCACCTAACGCAGCTGCACATGCATCGATGGAATGGCTTTCTGATTCAATTTCAATGGGTAATTGCTTAAGTCCCTGCTCCGTAAGCCAATTTCGAATATAACTTCTAGCGGATTGTTCTTGTTTGTAAGCCAACACATATTCAATATTTTGTTTTGATAGTCTCGATCCAATTATGGCCCCTGGATGGACTTCCACTAAAGAAATGGGATACGCAGCGTTTAAATTCTCTATTTCTCTACTAAGTTTTATTCCCCTTAAAGTTAAATACACCATTCTATTTAAGGTTGGCGGCATGATTGACCCGGATCTCATCCCTAATTTCACAATGAATTTTCTTAGTTCCCGGTCACTTTTTCTATCTCCTCCACCGTCTTCATAGGATAAGGGTGCATCAATTCCGATAACTACCTCATCCAATTGACTTTGCTCAAAAACCTCTTTCAATATGTCCTGATCGCTTAAGTTATTTGCCCACTTAACCAATTCCAGGTGGTTTTCCTCTTGTTTGAAAATAGTGAGAACTGTATCCTTATGATTTTTTGGACCTGATAGGTCAATTCCGATTACTCTCATATAAAAAACCTCACTTAGGTAATTACAGACTGTAATCATTCTTAGAAAAAACGATTCACGATATTGCTTAATGAACAAAAGGGCTTCCAAAGGCTCATACCAATATAACACACCAAAAGATGGAAATAAAACAAACTACTAAAGGAGCCTTATCCACCAAGGATAAGACTCTCTAATTTTGCAAATACATTCTTCTCAACAGCATCACAATGTGTTTCTGCAAACTTTCATTTATTGCTGGCAATTGGGACAAAAGTAAGTTTTCCGTGAAGAGATTTCACTTTTTATAATGGACGCATTGCAGCGAGAACATTCTTTACCTTCTCTGTCATAAACATAAAATTGGTAGCCGCCTGTTTTGCCATCTCCTTTATATAGCGGGTTTTCCATATAACCACCTTGTTCGATTCCTCTTTTAAGGATGAACTGCATCGAATGATATAGCCGTGATAATTGTTGATCTTCAAGATCATTGATTTTTTTATCAGGGCGAATCTCTGCATGCCAAAGAATCTCATCTGAATACCCATTCCCTATCCCAGCTAACACTTCTTGATTGATTAATGTTGTTTTAATTGTTCCTCTTCTTTTATCCATTAGTTGATGGAAGGCACCCAATGTAAAATCAGGATCAAGCACTTCAGGTCCGAGTTTCTTAAACTCTTCCTGGACCTCTTCAGATGATAAAAGATGCAGGTAGCCCAATCGCAGTCCAATGAAATATAAATGTTGTTCCCCGAATGATAGCTTTACTTGAATGGTCCTGTCTGGTTTATCCTCCTCTTTGCCAAAAAACATCCATCCGCCAAGCATCAGGTGCAATAATAAACATTTCCCATCCTGTAATTGAAATATTAAATATTTAGCTCTTCTAGTAACCGTTGTTATAGCTTGATTTGAAACTTGCATAGTAAACCCGTCAACTGAAACATTAATAGACTTTTCCCGCCCAATCTCAACATTCGAAACTTTTTGCCCACCAATCAATGACCCCAGTAATGTTTTATATGTCTCCATCTCTGGCAATTCAGGCATAATTCTGTCCCCCATTTCACCATTTGTTTTACAGTATTTCCTACTGAGGAGTTATTATAAATGGCTGGCCTTCAGGGAATCCGTCAATTGTATGTGTCCTAGATGGGCTAGAATTCTGGTATAAAGAAAATGACCCCGGTACAATTCCGGAGTCACTCTTTTGACCGCTAGGCGCTATCTTCAAATGTCTGTTAAGCCGGGCACAGTTCACGTCCCTTTGCTTCTTTTGTTTCTGCCTATTATTCCCGCCATATCAAACGTTCTTTCTCTTCTATCTGCTTTTCGAACGTTTCATCCCAGCGTTGGAGCAAGGTATTCCAGACACGCGCATAGAATTTGTCCTGTTCTTTATTGTAGAGTTGAAATTCGAGGCATGGGATGTGTTCAACTTTCTGCTGGTCAACGCTATTTACAGCAGCTACTACTGTTTGGAAGCCGTCTTCCACCTCACCATTCCTGCTCTCTGTGAGAACTTGCAGGATACGGTCCTTCTCTAAAATCTTCTGATGGTTTCCATATCGGTAAAGCGGCAATTCTCCGTCCGTTTCAGGCAGAGGCTCGGTCATCTCTGGCCAAAACTCATCGTGAATCGGGCTGTATGAAAGCACCGCCGACTCTTCTGGCAAATCCTCTTCCATAATCCCTGTCTTTAGCTGCTCATGCCCTTTCGATGTCAGCTTGTAGATTCCTTTTTCCAGTGTGATCAAACCCATACGCTGCATTTTCTTCAACAAATCTTCAATGAACAGCTCCTCAACCAACAGCAGTTGTGATAAATTGGCTGCACGCCGAATTTGGGCCTTTTCAAAAGTGAGCAGCATCATTTTCATGAGAATGTCCATTTTAGACCGTTTCACAGAATGAAACGCCACAGTATAAATCATCACCGGGAAATGCCAGATTATCTCTTTCTTGATTTGGACAGCTGGATTTTCAAGTAATCTCGAGCGTAGTTTCTTATTTAAATTATCCATGCAAACCCACCTCTTCCAGGCTTCTCAGTCCATTTTGCTTTTTGGCCGTTTCAAAAACGTGAGTATACATTTTTCTTGCATCCCTATTTTTCGTCCGCTCAGTGAACATCTTCGTGCTGCCAACCATTACAAGCAGCTCTCTTGCTCTCGACAATGCCACATTCAGCCTGCGATAGTCTTTGGCAAAACCGATATCATCCTGCCTATTATCGTGATTACGCACCATACTTAACAGAATCACATCCATCTCCATGCCCTGGAATCTGTCCACTGTCCCGGTGCGGATCGTTAAATGAGGCAAATGCAACTCCTGTTGAAGCATGCGGTCAATCCTTTTCACTTGTTCTCCGTAAAAACTGATGACACCAATGCTTTTCCTCACATTGGTTTCCATTCTTCCAGCTCGTTTTGCCTCAGCACTTGCATCATCCAATTCCTTCAGCAATTCGCCAATCCTTTTCAATTCAGCCGGGTTGTACAGGCTTTTTCCGCCCTTCATTCTTTCTTCGAAAAATAAAGGCTCGTTCGGCATATCGAGCCATAGGAGATGATTATTCCGCTGGATAAGCTGTGATGCCAGTTTGTGGTCCCGATCTAGATCAGAGTCGACTAAGCCACATTGGAGCACTTCGTTTTCTTGCAGATAAAATGGCGTTATCGTTTCCATAATGTTTTCATGCATCCGATATTGAATGGCGAGCATCGTTTTATTGGTTTTCGGCAAGTTTTTAAACAATCGCTCAAACAGCGACTCATTTAATAGCTTTTTAAGTTCCGCTTTTCCTTCAAAGTCTTCATTTTCTTCCGCCATTTCCTGCAGCGTTTCCTCAAGAGTATCGTTCCCCAGAAGAGGCGGCAGCTGATGATGATCACCGACCAGAATGATTTTTTTCCCTTTCAGCATCGGTAAAAGGAGCTCCGGCGGGGTTGCTTTTGATACTTCATCAATAATGACAACGTCAAAAACCGGGTAGCTTTCAATAAAATCTTTGCGGGCGGAGGCCACACATGTTGTTCCAATTACATTTGCATGCTTCACATAAAGCTTCCGGATTTCATTCAGGTCATGGTCATTTGCTTCTTCAAGCAAAGACTGCCACATTCCCTGGACTGACTGGAACAGCGGCAGTCTCTGCTTTTCCTGTTTCAACGACTCCCGGGTAAAAGAAACGCTCGCCATCTTCTTTAATACCTCTTCGTGTCCTTTTTCGGGTTCTAAAGAAATGATTTCAAGTAGTGGCGCTTGTTCAGCTTCCTTTTCTTCCATTATGGAGGAGAGATTTGCAAGATTGACACTGATTTCGGTTTGTTTCTGCTTTGCTTGCTGCAGTTGGAGAGATTCTTGTTCCCGTTTTTGGCGGTTCATTTTAACCCGAAGCTTTGCTTGCTCATAATGCTCTGTCTTGGTTTGCAGTTCAACCGCTTTGCCTTCTTTTTCATGAAGCAATTCCTTTGCATTTGGAATAATCACTGCTGAAACGCTCTTTTGTGCGTGCTTGTTTTCCATGAAGGTAAGCTTGGTCGTATGTTCGGCCATCTCTCGCTGATACTTTTGCTGCATCATCTTGTTTTCATCGAGAATAGGCTGAAGCTGGCCGATCAGTTCCTGTTTCAAATGCTGAAGTGCTTCTTGGGCCATTTTTTTATCGAAATCATTCAGTTTTAGCTGGGCCGCTTTTTGCCAAATAAAATGTCTCCGGCCATATAGTCCCTTAAGAAATGTTTCAATCCTGTTATGATGGATGGTTGATTTTTCTTTTAGCTCACTTCTTAATTGCTCTAAAAATTGGTCAATTTCGATCGCAGAAGTAGTAACGGGAGGCATGTTTTTCAATTGTTCCTGAAGCTTGGAGTACCTCTCCTTCTCCCCCAAAAGCTGCTCAAGATAGGAAATCGCAGGATTTAATTTCTCATTATATTCCTTTAACTTATCCAGCTGGGAGATTCTTTCGCGAAGAGGATCGAGCTTTGCGATTAATGACTGCACTTGTGGCGAACGGTTCAGATTTTGTTCCAGAATGATCCACTTTAAACTGTTGAATTTTTTTGCGGCAGTTATTCTTTCTGTCAGGGCATCCGTTTCTTTACTGGCCTGTTTCCATTTCTCCCATTCAGCAGAAGCCTTGCCGATCATTTCTTTTAGTTCATTCATTTCGTCTTCTAGCACCAGAAGGGCTACACTGTCTTGCAGCCGTACAATCTCTTCTTGGTTGGCTTCCAGCTCTTTTTGGATCCAGTCCCGATCAGGCTCTTCGACCAGAAACGTTTTGTCTTTATCAATGGTGTCATTTAACAAACGCAGCGATTGTTCGGTTTCCTGTATAAGCTGCTGAACTACTTGCTCCTCCTGTTCAACATCATGAAGACTCCTTTTATGCTTTTCGATAATGGTCTGAACTTCATTATACTGTTGCTGTGCATTCTTCTTTGCCTCAAGCTCCGCTTCCAGTTCCACAAGCTGTTGCTGGAGCGTATCTTGTGCCTGTTCATTCGCCGTCCATTCCATTTCTATTTCGGTTTCACGTTTGGTTCGAGCTTCTAATTGGCTGGAAACTTCCTGCAGCGTATGGTCTTTCCAATACTGTCCGATATTTTCCTCGATGAACTTTTTACCCTCTTCTTCAATGCTTTCCGTCCGTCCCACTCTGAGGATTCGGATATCCTTCGTTGCCAGCAAACGTCCGAGGGCATTGTCGACCGCTAAATTCGACTGCGAAGCAACTAAAGTGCGCAGCCCCGCCTTCGCATTTTGCAGACAGATTTCAGATATAACGGTTGTTTTTCCTGTTCCGGGCGGCCCTTGGATGACGTATAAGTCTTCAGCAGACATAGCACCATTGACCGCTGCCTGCTGGAACTCGTTCAATCGATTGTGAAACTGCAGCTTTGCCTGAGCTTTAACCTCTTTGACCGGAGGCTTATTTTCAAATAAAAGGCGTTCCAGTTCAGGATTCGCAGCCATTCCGTTTTCCAATTGCTTAAACCCTTGACGAAGTCTTTTCACCTGGCTTAAGGTTGCAAAATTGCTAAAGATGACTTCCTTAGGATGTACATCAAACTGCTGCCTGCGGGCCTGAGCTTCCATATAACTGTGTACTTCCACCTCAACCGTGGAAGCCGAACGATTCGCTTTCAGAACTTTGCCGATATCCTGGTCAATTCCCTTTAGCTTGACACTCATGTCCTTGAGTGACTTCCATTCCTTTTCATTTAGCTCACAGCCGGTTATTTTTACCATATTGAAATCATCATTGAATAAAAGCTTGGAATAGCGGGATGTTATATCAGGAATATCTGCGGACTGCTCCTGAATTTTCAGGTAGCCTTCCCAACTCGCAATCCGCTTTTTCACATACATAGAGCTTTCCTGTGCAACCGGCATATTGTGAATCAAGTTCAGTAACCCAATCGGTAACGGTCCGCTACCTTGACCATTCAAGTCAAAAGTGAGATCTGCAGAAATGCGCCAATTAGACGGCAATGGGATATGTGCCGGTCTTGTCGTTACATTCGTCGCAACAAATCCATCCTCTTTCACTAAACAATGGAAAACGACCACAAACCTGCCGTATTTCTCTGCCAGTCTTTCGTTTCTTTCAATGTCAAAAAACAAGGCAGCCGAAACGAGACCATCGGCCGATTGCGGATACTTTTCTATATAAACATAAAACGATTTCTCCAATAAAAAAAACGATCGCTCATCCAACCCAGCCTCTCGCATTTTACTCTTTGCCTTATTGGTCAAAACGATCGGACAACGATACGCCGTATTTTTAGTATTAATCATTTATCCACCTGCTTTTTAACAAGAAAAAGTTTTGAAATAGTCCATTAATCTATAATTATATACAGTTTTTTAACTAGGTTATTATAGCATAATCTATAGGGAAGCATGGGGACGTTGAACGAAGCATGAAGCCCTTTAATACAGGTGAACTCTATAATACATACGCACCCATTTGTTTAAGTCTACTTTTTTCAAAATCTTTATTCCATAATAGCCAAAGGTTGCCTCTAGCAATCTTAACGATTTATTCGAAATACTGTTCATTGACATATCGGAAATAATCGATATATAATACCAACATGGAAATAATCGATGTATTTAAGGCGTTATCAAACGAAACTCGACTAAATATTTTACAGTGGTTGAAGGAGCCAGAGAAGTATTTTCCTAAACAAGGCGCTCACCTGCCAAGGGAGGTAAGTTTTAAAGGGGGAGTATGTGTAGGGGATATTCAAGAAAAAGCTAAAGCTTCTCAATCTACGGTGTCACACTACTTAAATATGATGCAGAAAGCTGGTCTGCTTGAATCTGTACGTTATGGTCAGTGGACTTATTATAGAAGAAACGAAGAAGTCATTCGTCAGTTAGCTGATTATTTTAAAACAGAAATCTGATAACTTGATTTCTGTATTTTTTTACCTATAATATCGATTATTCTAGATATATAAATATAACGATGGGAGAGAACATCTAATGCGTTACTTCTCGTATATATTAGCATTACTAGCAGGGGCAGCACTTAGTTTTGAAGGAGCTCTTTACGGTGAACTTGGGAAATCAATAGGACAGCTTGAAACTAGTTTTTATAACTTCTTTATGGGTTCAATAATCATGGGATTATTATGGTTATTCTTTGGAAAAGGTAAACTTTCTTATGTCGTGGCAGCACCTAAATGGACACTACTTGGCGGGATTTTAGGGGTAGTTTATTTGACTTCTATTGTGATTAGTGTTCCTTTTGTCGGTGTTGGGATCACTATGGTTGCAGTAATTATTGGTCAACTAGTAATGAGTATGGTTATTGAGCATTATGGTTGGCTTGGCAGTCAAAAATCAAGAATGAATAAAGAAAAAATATTTGCAGTTATTTCGATGATTATTGCACTTGTTTTAGTTAACTAGGAGGTATGAGAAATGAGTATATTAATGATTTTATTCACCTTATTAGGTGGAATCACATTAAGCGCACAATCGTCTATCAATGGTACATTGAGTCGGAAAGCAGGAACACTTGAAACTACATTGTTAACATTTCTAACAGGAACAATGTTCCTAGCGATTATGATTGTTTTTTGGGGACAAGGTAATTTGCTTGCACTTCTGGAAGCCCCTAAATGGCAATTAAGCGCCGCTTTTTTGGGGACATTGTATTTACTTCTCACAGTCATGGCCGTTCCAAAAATCGGGGTCATTGCAACCAATATTTCAGGAATCATTGGTCAGCTGGTAATTGGTATGCTCATTGATCACTTTGGCTGGTTCGATAGCTTAGTTATCACTTTAGATCTGAAACGTTCTTTCGCCTTACTCTTTATGATTATTGCTCTTTATTTTATCTATAAAGGAAATAAACGCTCAAGCGAACAATCCCTTTCAAATAACACCATTAAGTAACACAGGCGCAGTACCAAAAGGGGCTAGTGCTTTTCTCTTGAAACAATAACGCCTCCCCTTTCTTACAACATCTACAACTGGCAGGAACCTGTCCTTAATGGAGATCAGGCCTTTGCTGGAAACTACTGAAAGAGCCTTATCCGCCAAGGATAAGGCTCTCCTATTTATTCACACCTCAAAGCCAGGCACTAATCGACATTAGTAATGAGTAAGAAAAATGTGTCAGTCCCCCTGGCTTTCTTATAATCCTTGGGCTAACGTCTATTCACGCATTAATGCGCCATTAGGCTTTGGCAAATCTTGCTCTACTATCTGATTCATTTTACAAAAGTGGTCAAAAAATTGTTGTGCCAACTCTCGTTCCTCTGGATCACTTTTCAGCGAAACGATATCACGCAAAATTTGAGCCATCCATAAATTATCGAAATAACGGTATTTCCCTGTATTCCATGTCATTTTTTGAGGAAGCTTTTCATTTACATAATATTTCCAGAAAAGCATCTGATCCGATTCCTGTTCTGTTAGTTGAAGTCTGTATTTAGAATGAGCAGGAACATATCCATCTTCACAAAGCTTACCGATAAAATCCTCTTTCACCATATAGACACCTAAGATACGTCTGTCTTTTTCAGGCATGTTGGAATCTATTTCTGTTAGCAGGACAGCGCTATTTTGGTGTAAGCGGATGGGTTTGTTTGGCATCCCCTTGTTATTACCACTTTTTATTTCACCTGAAAAAACTTTCCACTCTGAAAAAGAACTATTCTGTTCTTCTGTGTCACACCAAAAAACCATTTGTGATTCAGGATGAAGCTTATGATTTTTCATAAGTTTTTCATGTCCCAAGCGAAGTTCCTGATATTTTCGTTGCAGTTTTTTTTCCTCTTCCTTCTTCGATTCTTCCTCTTTTCGTTCCAATTCCTTTTTTTGTATGATTTTATCGAGTGAATTAGCAACACTTTTATCATGTATTTTTAGGTGCTCTCCAAATACATCGGGGAAAACAAACTTTTTATTTTCCGAAGCGAAATGGATTTCAATACTCGAATCATTCTGTTCGACTATACTCCCCATGCCAAACTGCTTGTGTGTAACTTTCTTATTGATTAAATTCATGATTCTAGTCCTCCTTGTAGAAAAAACTCGGGTACTAATTGATAGTAAATTAATAATTATATTCAACTAACTTACCTTAAAAGCTCACACAACTGTTTGAATTTTTCTTCGGTTTAAAAAGGATATTAAAAAAACGTATCCATAATTCGATCTGCAAAAAAATACAGCGGAATTCGGAATACGATTGAAAAAACAATTGCAAGACAATTTTAACATTTTCTTGAAATTATTGCAAATTTCTTATTGACAAAATCTTTTATAGCGAGGTAAAATGAAGTTTTGTTCTAACCCTTGAACCTAGTGCACACCGGAGTATCGTGGTTTTTCTCAAATATTCTATATCCTTTGTACGATTAAAAAAACGGCCCACTGGGCCGTTTTTTTATTTTAATACAATCTTTGCCACACACTCCACGTGTGTAGAGTGTATGTGACAATACATGAAATGTTGGTGAGTTACACTTCTTTTAAGATAAGCACAATACATACTGATTCTCTCTTTAATCCGAGGGGTTTCAATATACTCTCCATCTAATTGTTTTAGAGAAAAACCCCTCTTGTCCGCTTTATAAGAAAAAAATACCAAAAACAGAATTGACAAGTATAGTGTACTAACCATATAATACACCTATAGCGTATGAACTACTTAATACACACACTTAAAATGGCCTAATTTCTTAATAGGTCGTATAGGAGTTGTTTCAATGACTGTAAATTTTAATAATCGGGATCCTGTCTATTTACAGATTGTTCGTTATTTTAAGGAACAAATCGTAAATGGAGTATTAGAGCCTGGAGAAGAAATCCCATCAAGACGGGAATTGGCAAATAGGATGAAAGTGAATCCTAACACGGCGCAACGAGCATATAAGGAAATGGAGGAACAGGGTTTGATTTATACGGAAAAGAATCACCCAAGCAAGATCACCACAGATCAACAAGTTTTAGGAAATGTAAGAAATGAGTTGCTTGTTGAGGCAGTTGACATGTTTGTGACATCTGTTCGTTCGATTAATGTACCAGTCGAGGAGCTCCTTGACTTGGTTAGGAAAAAATACAAAGCTACCGGGGATAAGGAGGATTAAATATGATCGAAGTAAAAGCCGTTGAAAAGAAATATGGCCGTAAGAAAATATTAAGAGGCGTTTCTTTTACAGCTAAAAAAGGAGAAATCACTTGTTTAATCGGAATAAACGGAGTTGGTAAGACAACTATCCTAAATGCAATTATGTCACTTACACCCATTCATAAAGGCCAAATTCTAATAGATGGAAAACCGCTAGATAAACATACTTTTGAAAAGATCACTTTTATCCCTGATGCCATTACGATGCTTCCACACATGACAATAGCAGAGGCTATGGAGTTTATGGACGACTTTTATAATAGTTGGAATCAGGAACGCGCAACCGAATTACTAGGCTTTTTTAGATTGAATCAAAGCGATCGAATTTCTTCCCTCTCAAAGGGAAATACAGCAAAGGTGAATCTGCTCCTTGGATTAGCACTAGATGTGGATTATGTATTAATGGATGAGCCGTTCTCTGGAATTGACATGTTCAGTCGAGAGGATATTGCCAATGTGTTTACAAGTCACTTGATTGAAAATCGCGGCGTTATTATTACAACTCATGAGGTAGGAGATATCGAACATTTAATAGATAAGGTTGTCCTGTTGGATGATGGAATGGTGTCCAAGGAATTCAGTGCGGAAGAAGCACGCGAAATCGAAGGAAAGTCTGTCATTGATGTAATGAGAGAGGTGTATCAGCGATGAGGAATTACTTAAAACTCGTTAATTTTGAATTTAACCGTGTTGCTAAACTATTTGCCGTTTTACTAAGTTTCACATTTATTGTGCAAGTCATCGGAGTGATTGTGCAATCAAAGAGCTACTTAAATATGGCTGATAAAAAAATTTATGAAGAATTCATGCCAAAAGCACAATTTCTAGAGTCCTTCGGTCATATGAGCTTCTTTCAAATCATAAGAAGTGTATGGTTTTTAGGGCCAATCGCAATATGCATTGCTGGTGTAGGTTTTTACATCTTCCTCATTTGGTATCGTGATTGGTTGGGGAAAAACACCTTTATTTACCGATTACTAATGCTTCCAACCACAAGATTGAATATCTTTTATGCAAAAATCACCACTATCCTTATCATGACATTTGGCTTAGTTGCCTTCCAACTCATTTTACTGCCGGTCGAGATATTGGTCATGAAAACAATGGTACCAGAAGAGTTTAGAAACGATATGGGTGTAGGTGAACTTTTGACAAATATGCCTGAACTATCCATTATTATCCCAGGAAGCTTCGTCGAACTGATCTTATATTATGGAACAGGTTTGTTGGTTGTTTCTGTTATATTTACCGCAATCTTAATGGAAAGAAGTTTCAGGTGGAAAGGGACTTTTGCTGGCCTTGTATATATTGCGATTGCATCGGTGATTTTTATTTTACCGTTACTTCTACAAGAATTTGTTCTTAATGGGTATTTCTATCCGGTTGAATTATTGGTGCTTGAAATCATTACGGGTTTGATTATACTGGCAGCATCTATTTGGATGAGCAGATTCCTATTAACGAAAAAGATCACCGTATAAGGAGTGTTTTTACATGAAAAAATACTGGAAGTTTATAGCGACCATTACCATTATAGTGCTTAGCATTGGAACCTTCTATGTCTCTTCTACTATGTCAGCGGAATCACATCCAGAGTTCGTGATCAAAACAATAAGTGGTAATGCAGAAGAAATAAAGCCATTGGTGTTGGAGGGGTCATATACTTCTTCAATGAGTTATGTAGGTACAAACTTAAAAGTCACTTCAGATGGATCTACATACGATAGCCGTTCCTTTCTAGACAAGCTAATCGGACAGCCTCCAACTGTAATCAAGGATTTCCAAGAAAAATATCGGACTTTCATGCGTGGTAAAGATCCACTCGTTAACTATTTTTTCGAAAACGAGGAATTTCTGGCTTATGCCACTGTAGATTATAGATTAGATTCATTAAGATCAAGAGACTTTAAGTTTCATATTTCAGTGTTAAACAAAAAAGACGGTAGCATTGACTCCTTCACGGAGGAAGTTCCTGATAGTGGAGAACTCGAGTATATTTCTGTGGATGATGTACAGAAGGTTGAGGGTGAGTTATACCTTATTACCAGAAATATGACGAGAAATAATGATAATTTCTCTGAAGAAGCACATATCTATACGATTAATATAGCTAATCAAAAAATAAGTGACCATGAAGCCATAGTAGACACCACGAATGGACAAAGTGATACTCGTATCAACGTACGACTAGTTGAAACCACCCCGACAGAAGCGAATAACCACCTGATTATTGTAAAAACGGAACTAAAAGTGATTGAAGATATGGAATCTATAAGAGAAGAATTTATAAACCAAGAAATCATTTCCTACAATTTAGTAACAAAAGAAAAAGAAACAATTGATGTACCAGAATTGCGATTAGATGAGAATCAACTCAGCTTCTTTGACGGCTCTCTCATTTATTTCACGAGATTAGATGGGCAAGAGCTGGTAGTAACTCCTTATAGCCTGGTAGACAATCAACCTGGTAAAGCCTACAGTATTCAACTCTCAGGTGAAAATGGTCATGCCGGGGGTCAAATGACAAAAGTAAACGATGGTAAACTATACATTGTTTCCTCACAAATGAGTCCAAATCTAAATATAGATGCGGATGTGGTTGTTGCGGATGCAAAGACAGGTGAAACACTTTTTAGAGGTCAAGTAACTTTAGAAGATTCATCGAATGAAACAAGGCAGTTCGAGCTATTTCTACACGAAATATATGTGCAATAAGACAAAGGGACTTTCCTTCTGGTGGAATTGAAACCAGACAGGAATGTTCTTATGCAGCATTCGAGAACCGAAAAACCCTTATCCATTAGAATACATTCTTGCTACGGAAGGAGCCCTATCCACCAATGGATAAGGCTCCTTTTTATGATAATTGAATTTTCACCACGCACTCAACATGTCCAGAGTGTATGTGGCAACACATGAGGTATTGGTGAGTTTAATGTCTACATAAGAAAAATACAATTTATCATACATTCAAATACTTTGATAATGTGTGTAAATTTGAGGATTGCATACTATCCCCCAAATCACATATCGTTTTTCTTTACAAACGTTACTTTTTCGTACTGTAAACTCTGCCAAAAAAGAGGTCGGTTACTCAGATTTCATGAGTCAACCTTTGGCGTTCCACCTTCTCTTCACCACTAACTGGATATTTTATTTGAATCGGTCTTTTGGAAATAAGGTTCGCCAGCTTAAACTGCTCTTTATTTAATGCTTTCCACCTTGGTAAAAACGACTCAAAAGCCAGATACATTATGGAGTTTCTAAAAAAATAGCCTGTCCAATGACAGGCTTAATACTATGAATTATTTACTTGAATATGGATTAAATATAAGTTTGTAGACTTTAGGATTGCCAGGCAAATCGGCGAATAGCAATGGTGTTTTATTGTTATCATATTCTACAGATTTAATCATTGTACCTACGGGCAATTTCGTTGCCATACCTTCTTCAAAATTCCCCTTATTATTGTATAAAGAAGCAATTTTAAATAATTCATCTTTTGTTTTAACATCAGTTTTTTCAGTTTTTTCATAGATCGAATCGTTATATATAATAAAATCCGCTTCACTATTAGCTTTTATTATTTCCTTCGCTTTTTTATTCATAAGTGTCCTGGCTTCTCTTAACTTTACTCCACCCTGCTCTTTCGGATCCCCAGAGCTACACCCACTTAATAACACCGCAATACACAAGAGAAAAACTAATATATATTTAGACAAAATATCACCTTTTCAGTTGGTTATTTTATTACTAGTTTTTCTTCATCTAAATATTCTCCGGTTAAAGCATCAACGTATGTTGACTTCTCACCTACTGATACTTTCCATGCTGGCAGCATAGCAGATTGATGAGTAAAGAATGGCTGAGACCAATATACTAGACTAACAGAATCTACATTTAATTTTTTGGAAGTTTTAAATCGATTACTCATATGTAACTTAGCAACTTCTTCTGCTTTTTCCGGCTTAATAATATCTTTTTGGTGAAATTGCCCTGAACTTTCAATATTTCTCCATGATCTAAAGTAATAAGAAACTCCATTACTATCAATTAATACTTTTATGGAATCCCCTGCTAGACCCTCTATTTTTGTATTATTAAAGGAGTGTCTCAAAACAACAAGGTAACCAGTTAACATTTCTTTCCCCGTAGACTCGTCAAAACTATATTGAGGTAAAATTTTATCTACAAAGGCATCACTCGGAATTCCCCCATGTATTTGTACAAATTCCTTAGCTCTATCAACGGCATCATAGCTAGTCAGTTCAATTGGCTGGTTCCCTGCTTCTCCTTCGAATAATAGTGCACCTGTAGGATAACTTGATACAGTTTCCTTACCATTATTATATACTACAGATCCTCTTTCTCCACCTTCAAGTTTTTCAAATGAGTCCAATAACGACATTGCAATCGTATCATGATCTATATCTTCATTAACAACTTCCAAAGAAGGCAGCTTCTTAATTTCACCATACTTAACTTTTGGGGCTTCTGTTGTTTTTTCGATACCTTTATAAGCATCTATATAACCACCGCCAGAAGAATACCATCTATAAATGTCACTCGTTCCTGTCACATCTTTTGTTGCACCTGTACTAGCACCATGGAAGTAATCATTTTCGTTACTCTTATGTCCAATTATAGCCCAATCATACTCATCATAAGTAATGTTAGCATTCTTGAAAGCCCCAATCATTTTTTGTGCAACATATGGTGAAGTACCTGTAATTCTATTTAAAAAGCTTTCTACAATCCAATCATCATTTGATTCAGAAGAGAGTGCTCTATAACCAAAAATATGATGCGCACCGTTTTTCAAGGTTTGTCCCCATTCATTTTGCTGTAACACATCACATGCCATAAACATTGCCCATTCAATATCTTGATCAGGAGTGGCTTCTCTACCATACCAGGATTCTCCAATTGTAGCCCAATTAACTCCTAATCTATGACTATTTGTTGGTGTTGAATCTCCATATTCCTGCAATGCTAATTTTCCATTAGAACTGCCATGGCCGGTAAAGAAAATAATATCACTTTTGGGCCCATAATTAGTAAAATCAGTATCCCATACATTACCATCCCAAAATTCCG
Source organism: Mesobacillus sp. QJM3NY_10 (assembly GCF_056173465.1). NCBI lineage: Bacteria > Bacillati > Bacillota > Bacilli > Caryophanales > Bacillaceae > Mesobacillus > Mesobacillus sp. QJM3NY_10. The sequence continues at coordinate 395,050 of NZ_CM149675.1, read as the reverse complement.
CTGTCTTTGTCCAATTTCTGTAAGTTAATTTATTTCTAAACATATATCCATCATCATTGTTCAGGTCAGGTTGCATGGTGTACTGTGCTACGCCTAATACAGTAAATTCGTTTGTCGCCAAGACATTTATTGGCATAGATAACGTGGTTCCCACCGTTAATGCCAATAATGCAGACTTCAATTTCGCTCTTTTCTTTTTCCTCATAAAAACCTCTTAATTACCTATTATATTTACATATTTATACAAAATATGTGTCATTTTCAGTTTAACGAACAAATAATAATAAGTGTATTACTTTATTTCGACATTAAATATTTACAAAAAAGGCATTACATAATTTTCCTAACTCTTCAGTTTAGTAAAAGGCTGCATTTCAGAACATTTTCACTAATAAAACTTAACTATAAATTACAATATTTAAAATAATTATTTAATATTTTCCCAATAGGATCATCCAAGGTGAAAATATAAGCTCCTCATCCTACAATGTTATTTCAACACGTTATTTAGCAATTTTATATTTATGTAAAAAAAGGCCTTATCCACCAAAGGATAAGGCTCTCCTATTTATTCTAATACAATTTTCGCAACCGCTTCACAGTGTGTTGAGTGTATGTGGCAATACAAGAGGTGCCTGGTGAGTTTACACTTTCTTCCTGATAAGCCCCGTTAGTTGAATAACATTTTAACATGCTATTTCATACCTAGCATGTCTTTAATGTAATTAACTGTATTGAAACCCTTTTAGACTTTCTAGAGGCCTATTATTCCTAACCTTTTGCTTCAGTATCTTCATTATCATATCCTTCCTTAAAAAGCCTTTCATCTGGAGAAATTTCATACATAAAAGCAATATCGTTACCTTGAAGAAAAATCATCTTATCATTTACTTGAATAAAACTTGCACCTTCTAACTCAGGGGTTTTCTCAATTAGAATTGCTGGCTTATAGCTAATATCTTTAAAATGTAATTTTTTTATATCAACCTCTCCATTTTTCTGCATTTCATGTATGTATATATTAGCATCACTAATTGTGAGAAAAAAATCATCATCATATAAGAAATATAAGGCTGAAACAGGCACCCACTCTCCATTATCATTAACACTTGCAGGATGATTAACCGCCACTACAATTTGGTATTGTTGTGTGTCGAAGTCCTTAACAAAACTAATGCCAAATAGAGGAATGGCACTTAGCTTCATCTTGTCAAATGAATGTGCCTTCATTAGATTATGGTCTCTGTGGGCAAAACTCATGTTACGAATGGTACAGTTTGCTCCGTCATTGTTATGATGTTCAACAACAAAGTCATTTTCTAAGGATTTCCTGAAAGCATCTTCACCGTACCAAAATGCCATAACCACTTGATGGAAATATCTTCCTAACTGGTTACAATATAAATAATTGCTCTTTCTATGCCATCTTTTTTGTTTAATAATCTCATAAAGTTTTGGATCGTAATCTGTATAAGCCAACGTTTCTTTGTTATCTTGTATGTAAATTTTCTTTCCATCATGGGTAACAAGCATATGCATTCTCCTTCACAAGAAATCTATTTAAAGAATAATATCCTAAAAGTTATGTTTTATATATTGGTTTTCCTTCTTCCTCAAAACCTAGTAAAATCTTTAACAATCACCATACTAGCATTGCCATAATCAATTTTTCTGATTTATTCACTTCAAAAAGTGCCGATTATTGAACACAAGTTTAACATCAATCTTCAACTAAACTCCCCACCCCTTTAGTTGAACAACAAAAAAAAGCTGCGACCGCAGCTTAATCTTCATTCAAGCACCATTTGGACAAATACCCTCCTATGGATTCCCACCATATTAATTCTGAGTTGTCCACTTCACGTTTTTATTTAAAGAGTACTCTCTAAATACCAAATGTATTATTACAGGTGATGTTTTCTGATTAATTCAGCATATTGGTTTAAACCACGTTTTTCTAATTCTTTAACAAATACAGGCCATGGAGGGATGTTACTCATATATGGAGTTGGACCGGTTGAAAGCCCTCCTCCTGGACCGGTTGAAAGTCCTCCACTAGGGCCAGTTGATAGTCCCCCACCAGGGCCAGTTGATAGTCCTCCTCCCGGTCCAGTTGATAAACCTCCACCAGGGCCGGTTGATAGTCCTCCTCTAGGACCAGTTGATAGACCCCCACCAGGGCCGGTTGATAGTCCTCCTCCCGGTCCAGTTGATGCTCCACCCCCTGGGCCAGTAGACATTCCACCATTTGGTCCTGTTGACATTCCCCCGCCAGGACCTGTACTTTTATTTCTATTCCACATCTCAGCATTTCTCCTTTCTAGTATTATCTAACTAGAACTCTTAGATTTATATTACCATAAATTTCTATCAACTGTTTTAAAAAGATGCCTTAATCCTCGTTGGATCAAAGCACCCTATAGTTTAAGAATGTATTGAGTCTTTGCCCGAAGGAAAGCTTTCTTTTAAATATTAAGTTAACAAGAACGAAAAATTATAGGGTTGCAAAATCATTCTCATCCGATGATATTACATAATTTTCTCCATGATAACTTAAATAACCACCAAAATTTTGATGAATACAACATGCAATACCAGATATATCAGTTTCTTTTTTCTGAGCTAAAAACATAAGGCTATAATATTTCATGTCAGGATTTTCTATAACAAATCCGTTATTGACAGATCTGCCAATTGCTTCTGGGAAAAATTCAGTTAAGGTATAACCTTCTTTTAATAAAAGATTCAAAGTTTGATTTCCAAGTTCTGATGGAGTCTCAATTATGATTTGGTTTTCTGTTTTTTCAACTTTAATATTGAAATTCATTCGATTATCCACCTCCTTGTTACAAATTTCGATATAATAGAAGGATATTCCTTCCAAATGTCGAACGATTAATAAAAGTAGTATTATGTAATAAAATGTTCGATCAAGAGGACTTTTTATTAAAACCAAAGGGGTATTGTGACTTGTCAAAAGAATCTTATATCGTAATAGGAGCAGTTATTGCAGCTCTGGTATCTATACTTACAACCTTATTGAGTCCACGTTTGGCAAATTGGAAGGATAAAAAAGAGTTTAAAAGAAAGCATAATTATGAACAATTAAAAGAACTTTATCTTTCTCTTTATGGAATTGTTACTCAATCCGAATATGTTAGATATTTTTTTAAAAAATATAGGGGTTTTGAAAACGAGCTAAAAGTTGTTCCCTTTTTTGAAATAACTGGTTCAATAACTAGAAATAAAAACGGAGAAGTATCGGTAGAGGTTATTCAAAGCGCCATTACTGAATTCAATAAAGAAAATATAGTAAATAAGGTGATTTGTAAAAGTGAGTTTGCTTCACAAAGGTTACTCAAATTGGCAGTAGCTTATAGATATGTCCATTCAAACTACCAAAAAAATTTTGACGATAATAATGTTACTACAAGTTTTCAAGAGGAAGAGTTAAAACTCATTTATTTAATTGTTAAAACAATAGTGAAAGAAACTAATGAATTACTCGAAGAATGTAACATGGAGTATGATGGAAAAGAAATTTCATACGGAATAATGAATTATAATGTTTTTGAAGATACCGAAAATTAAACTAGTCATCCATTTTGGGTGCTTTTTCTATTAATAAAGACCTTTAACTTTTATTATTTGCCATTACAGCTCCTTTAGTTCAATAATAAACCGTTTCTGTTAAGTAAGTTGAGATGACTTGTCTAAATCTTCAATGAAAGGGTAATGATTGCTTTTCATTTTAAAAATTTGTTTTGATTTTGGTATTAACTTATTTAATTCCACGGAGAAAGAAACCGGGCACTGTACATCGTATCAGCCACTCAATATTAAAGTATTATTTGAGATTTTTTCTAACTCAGGGGTTACATCAAAGATCACTTCTCCCCTAATAAAAAATTCATTTTCGGAGCAGATATCCTTTTATGTGTACTATTCATCATACTTATCCGGATGAAATAGAGACAGCATAGTTCTCTCTTTAGAGAAACGCTCTCTTTTAATATGTGATTAATCAGAGCGTTTTAGGTCTCAATAAGTTGCTGCATTCTGTCAAAGTGCGGGTGGTCAGGATGATAGATACATTCAGATGATAAATCAGCATATTTCCTGGTGCTGTCCAAACCTTCTTTCATAGTTAACTTCTTTTAATGTATTATAGAGTGCTTGTAAGTCATCCACAATGACTTGCATTAGCTCTTTTTCTCGGATTACAACATGATTAGGACAGAAGGATTGACCGGATCTAATATTGCTGCTGCCACAGTAGCCTGTTTGACTGGCAGTAGAGTACATTGGTGAAGAAATGTTTTTTAGATGCTGTGGTTGTTCTCGAATGGCTTTGAAAATTAGATTTTGCATTGCATTAAAGATTTCTTTTGGAATTATCCCAGCATGTTTTTTTATGACTCGTCCATCAATCTCAATTGTATCAATCACCCGCTGTGTATATTGAATGAGATGTACTTCCATGAAGAGTAATCCAAAATCGATCCATAAGTTGATTGTACTGTTTAAAGTACTATACACTTTTCAAGCCTCCATTTTTACATCAAAAAAGCCAACAAGATAATCTTGAAGGCTTAATAGCTTATTATTATATTATTTTTCTACTCATCTTCGATTGGCACAAATACTCGTTGTTTGTTATTTTCGGTAGGAATATACAGAATTTCTGTTTCTTTATACTGTAGTTTAACGACTTCATCAATAATATTATCAATTCCATCGCTCTCCTTGTTTTGTTTCATACCTTTCTTTACTTTGCTCAAGCTTTTCTTTTCTAACTCAACTTTTTCTTTTGATTTATTAACATCTCTTTTAGCTTTACCCGCAACAAACATCTTGATTCCAATTTCCGGTATAATGCCCCAACCAGTAGAAATATAATTATCAGTTAATTTATCTAATGATTTTTCAAATTTGATATTTTTATCAACCAATTCGTTACTACTCCGCTGCTGTATCATTGAATAGATCTTCTCAACTTCTAATTCATTATTATGATAAAAGCTATTAGTATAATTTTGTTTTAATTGGCTTGTTAGTCCATTAATAATTTCAATTTGACCACCAATCTTCATTCTTGTACCAATCTCAATTAGTTCTGCAAACAGAGATAATTTATTAGCCTCAAAAGCAATCAAAATTGTGTAATTTACATCCGAAAGCTTCTTATCCTCACTTTCTTGTCTTTTTAAACGATATATATATTCTTCATGAATTTCATCTGCAGTTTTTTTATAGTTCCTAATTGCAGATAAATCAGTATTATCAACAAATTCTCTATTTGTAATTTCAGACAAGCCCTTTCTAGCTGCAATCAAACGTCCAATGCTTGTATCATGATGAAATTTTTGAAGGTCTTCTAATTTCGCATCCATATCTGTAATTTGATCATTAATTTCCTTCAAATAATATGTCCCTGAAACAGCTGACATCACTTGCATTCCTGCCGATAGATAAATGGCCGGATTCATCATTGAAGCCCTTAAACCAACTTCAGCAAAACCAGCATGCTCGACTAGACGCCCAGACGCATCTCGCACCATTGTTGATGTAGTTCCATTTGCAAATTTAGACAAATTGGCGGGATTTGCAGTAGCAGTAAACAAGCCATTAGGTGCTTGTTTTGCAATTTGAGCTAAAGTCATTCCTTGATTAGCAACTTGCAATGCCGTTTGTGAAACGTTACCCGTCATTAATGACAAGTCAGATACAAAGACCTCCTTGTATTTTTTCTTTGCTTCCAATTTATCATCAGTTACTTTTTTCAAATAAAGCTCATCGCCTATAGGGTTAGAGACAATAATTTCATTGATTTCATTTGAGTTATTTAACATTTTATCTTTATACATTTAAACTATCTCCTCGGTCTTTTTATTAGATATATTATACACTGAATCAATGAACATTTTATGGAAAAACGCTAATAGCGATACTTCTGCATTTAAGCACCGAAGTTTCAAATCAAGTTTGTGAGATAGACATTTTATTTTTATCAAAAATTTTTTCTATAAATTTTATTTAAGGAGTTAAGTCGAAAATATGATATATTTTAGTTAAATATTGGAATGGAAGGTGATTTATTGAAAAAGTCGCTTACTGAAAAAGAATCAAATATACTGCCGCAAGATAAGGATGGTGGTTATTACGCACTAAAAGGATTCATGTACCAGTTTGATTTAACAATTATGCAAATACTTGAAAACCCTGATAAAGATATCCAATTTGAGAATGTCCAAGATATAGATTCCGAGAATTATGTTATTCAAGTTAAACATAAAGAAACCCAAGATTATAAACCTAGTAAAATAAAAACTCCTTTAATACAACTACTAAATCTTTTCATACAGGACAGGAATAAAAAATATTTCTTATATTGCTATTTCAAGGATATGTCACCCCAAGAAAAGACCTTTTCCATCGATGAATTGAATAATTTGTTAGGTAATAAAAAAGATGACTTTTCTAAAGATATTAAAAATGAGTTTGTTGATTCATTTATTCTAAAATTTACAGATGATTATGAAGCGCAGTTTACCAGCCTACTTATTCAAATAGAACAGGCCTATGAGCTTAATGACAGAAACATGTCCCTTTACTATCATTCGATTTTCCGTTCGGAGATTTTCCGTTTAGTAATTAAAGAAAGAAAATTAAGATTCATTAACAAAGGAATACTTGATAACTTAATTAAGAAGTATCAAGATTTGGTTTTTTATTCTGTATATAATAATTACCTCAGTAAAGAAACATACGAGAAATTCATTAAAAAAGCATTCTTCACTCAAAAAACAATTAATATACCTAACTTTCAAAGACTTATTATTATTGATAATAATCAATCATGGGACATCCCCGGATTACATTCTATTATTCAAAATTTAAGTAAGAAGTTTTATCGAAAAGATAAATCACCGGCTCCTTTCGTTTGTTTTAGAAATATAAATATAAAAACATTAAACTTAATAAAACAAGAAATGATTGATTTAAATTTCCCCTTTAATGATGGAACTTTCTTTAATGGAGATAAATTTAGATTGGATAAGTTAATAAACCCTTTAGACATTAATACAGTAGTAAGGTTTATCGATGAGGATCACTTAGAGGATTTATTCAGAAGTAAAACTATACACGAAACCTACCAATTTTTTATAAATAGCAAGATAGAAGTACCAACCATATACAAGCATATAAAGATTCAATTAACGGATGTTGAACAAATTAATCAAATAATATCATAAGGGAAGGGAGTTCTAGTTATGGTAGTTTTACCTGGAGAAAAAATAGCAAAAGTGGTTTCTGTACTACCCAATAAAATTAAAATTCAAGTTGAAGACATCGAGCGCTTTAAACTTGAAAACGAAAAATTTGCAGTGGGCTCATATCTTAGAGTATCGGATAGTGAAGATTGCGCCTTATTAAGTATTATAGAAAACTTTACAATCGAAAAAGAAGACAAAGGTGATAGTAATTATGTTCTTGAAGCTGTTCCGATTGGTTTTTTAGACAGTGAAGGGAAATTTAGTAGAGGCGGAAATAACATTGCAATACCTCCAACTGATGTTGAGCTTGCAAGAAAAGATGAGATTCAAAAAATTTACAATTCTATTGATGAAAATAAAAAGTTTTGTTTCTCAAAACTGTCACAGGACAAATCAATTAATGTTCCTGTTAATGGAGATAGGTTCTTTAACAAGCATATAGCAGTTGTTGGTTCGACTGGATCTGGTAAATCTCATACAGTTACTAAACTACTTCAAGAAGCAATATCATTGAAAGATAGTGGATATGAAGGTCTAAATAACTCCCATATTGTTTTGTTCGACATTCATTCAGAATATAAAACTGCTTTCCCTAACTCAAACTACATTGATGTTGAAAAGCTGATTTTACCATATTGGTTAATGAATGGAGAAGAACTAGAGGAATTGTTTGTTGAATCTGGAGAGAATCAATCTTATAATCAGACTTCCATACTCAGAAGATTAATCACTAGAAACAAACAGAAACACAATGGTTTTGATGAAAATGTCACTTTTGACACACCTGTTATGTTTTCAATCCATGAAGTGCTAACTTGCATAATTAATTTATCAAAGGAAACACGCCTATCAAAAAAGCCCAACGAAATTTGTTTTGAGAATGAAGAACGTTCTTTTACTAATGATGAGGAAAAATTTGATTTCTACTTTACAAATGAACTTGAATTTAAAGAAACAAAACAAGGTACAATTAATAAAGGTACTTATAATGATGGTACTTTAGAAAAATTCATTTCGAGAATAAGAAATAAAATTTTCGATAAACGACTAAACTTTCTTTTTAGCAGTGAAACATTAACAAGTTCCTTTGAATCCACATTAAGACAACTAATTGGATACACTCCAAAAAAGGAATCAAATATAACATTATTAGACTTAAGTGGTGTTCCATTTGAAGTATTAAGTATTACAGTTTCATTAATATCTAGGATGTTATTTGAGTTCGGATACTTCTATAAAAAAATGTTAGAAGAAAAACAAGATATGCAAGCAACGCCTTTACTTCTTGTTTATGAGGAAGCTCATAAATACGTCCCTAAATTAAAATCAGCAAAATATAATGCATCTAGAATTTCAATTGAAAGGATTGCTAAAGAAGGAAGGAAATATGGGGTAACTGCCATGATTGTTAGTCAAAGACCTTCTGAGATATCAGAAACAATATTTTCACAGTGCAGTAATTTTATTTCTATGAGACTAACTAATCCGGAGGATCAAAACTATGTTAAAAGATTACTACCTGATATTGTCGGACCTTTAACCGAATCATTATCTACTTTAAAAGAAGGAGAAGCAATAATTATTGGTGATTCAATAATAATGCCATCACTTGTAACGATAGACAGATGTAATCCTCAACCTTCTTCGAACGATATCGCTTACCTACAGGAGTGGAAAAAAGAATGGTTTGTTACGGATTTTGAGGGACTTCTTAAAAAATGGGTAAAGTAATTTACTATTTATGCCTGAAAGCTAGATGATTAATACAATTAATAAAACCCTGGTGAATGTTCGTATAGATCAATTAAAAGTGAATTAAGATGGTGGGCCAAAGATATCATTTTGGCCCCTTTTGTTGAAACTCTTCTCTAATAAACTAAGCAGAATGGGTTACCAGCCATAAAAGAACTTAGTTTTAAAATAGTATGAACTTAAATAAGACAACAATTAAATGCTGGATATAATTTTTTTAAACACGTAAAAAATCATTAATACAGCCGTTGCATTCAGCAAAATCCATAAGATAAAGTTTATAATCCTATAGCCTAACTTATTATTTACATCTCCTACATAATCTGCAATACTCCAATTGGAAATAAAGGCTATTGTCAAGGGTAAGCTTAATAATAATGTTAGTCTTAAGTACATGCCTACACCATATCCTGCAATATCTATATCTTTTAATGTAATAAATAAAATAATCGAACCTAAAATTCCTACTATCGTATATTTTCCATTCAAGTCTTATCCCTCCTTCATGCCACTATATGAAGCATAAGGACAAACTATTCCAATTACTCAATCGCTCTCCTTTAAGAACCATTTGAGTTCCAGATAAGGGGAGTCATATACCCTTGAAAGGCACATCCTCCTCTTAATGCTCCTACTTAGCGTACCAACGAAAAAAGACACTCTTAATGAGTGCCCATTCAAAAAACTATGAATTTAGGAAAGTAACTACTTCCTACATATTAGCAGCCTGCAACTTAGCTTGCTCTAATACATCTTCTACAGCTTTTGGTTCTTTGTTAGGTGGGTAATCCCACTTTCGAAGAACTTTTTTGATGTATAACCTCATGCGGGCTTGTGCACTTTCTTTCTTATCCCAATCATGAGATCGATGCTCTTTTACTGTTTTGGCTAAGTCCTTGGCAATATTAAGTAATATCTTATCTTCAAGTAAAACCGTAATATCTGGGTCAGATCCTAAAACATCAAAGAAAGCTTTTTCCTCATAGGATAATCCTAATTGTGTTCCTTCATTAATGGCTTCTTCTAGTTCTTCTTTAAACTTTAGAAGCTCTTCAAATACTTCATAAACGTCTAAATGATCGTTCCTATTGTGATACTTTTCAATTATCTTTTCAAAGCGTTCCGAAAAACTTTTACTAACTATCATATTCTTCTTTTTAACGTCTTTTAGCTTTTCCTTCATCACACGCATTAAAATTGTTGTTGCGATATTTTTTTGGGGGATGGCTCGAAGCTTAGAAATGTTTTCTTCATTTAACAGATCGAAGCTCTCATTTGTTGTAGCTTCTGTTAATACCATAACGCCGTCTTCTAGAATTGCATTTTCTAAGAGTTTAGAGATCCGTTCATTCACTTCTTTTAAATCTGGAGTTCCAGTTTTTGATGATTTCATTATAAAGGAACGAACAGCAATAAAATAAGCAATTTCTTCTTTAATTTCTTTAGTTAATAGCCCTGTACATATTTTATACACGTCTTTTAACTTCTTAGTTTCTGTTAGGAATAGAGTCTTTCTTTTTTCTGTAGCTTGAGCAAACTCAGCACCATCTCTAATTACCTCATAACGTCTTTTATCACTATTGCCGAAGAAGTCTCTATAGTTAAATTTATGGAATTGGTTGCGAAGGACTTCTAGAATATTTAAAGCGATATCCCTTGCTTGTTCATTTTCCTGTACTTTATCTTGGTCACGACTCGTATAAGTCTTTAATGCTTCCATGAGATTTCTCTTTAGACCAATATAATCTACTACAAGTCCGCCAGTCTTTCCTGGATATACACGGTTTACTCGAGCAATTGCCTGCATTAAGTTATGAGCTTTCATTGGCTTATCAACATACATCGTATCTAATGAAGGAACATCAAACCCTGTCAACCACATATCCACAACGATAACAATTTTAAATGGACTATCAACATTTTTAAACTCGATCTCTCGGTCTTTACGGGTCTGTTTATTCCCTACTAATACTGCTAATTCTTCTGGGTCCTGGTTATTTGCTGTCATAACAATTTTAACCTTTTCTTCCCAGTCAGGGCGCTGCTCCATTATTTCTTTATACATTGCAAATGCAGTTTTTCTAGAATATGCCACAATCATTGCCTTACCTTCTACAAGGTCTTTTCGATCCTCGTAGTGATTTATGATATCTGCAACTACTTGTCTTATACGATCCTTGTCACCGATGATTAGTTCCATTCTAGATAGGTGCTTCTGACTTTCTTCAACAACGTAGTCTTCTACACCTTCATTTACTTGCATCCGCCAATATTCTTTATCAATCTCACTCATCTGTGTTTCATCTAATTTGACTTTGGCTAGTCGAGACTCATAATAGATTTTGACTGTCGCACCATCCTGAACAGCTTGCGTCATATCATAGACATCAATAACCTCACCAAATAGACCTGTTGTTGATTTATCAGTGGTCTCTATGGGAGTGCCGGTAAAAGCAATAAATGCTGCATTTGGGATTGCATCTCTTAAATACTTAGCATAACCATATTTTTGCTCGCCTGTTGCTATATCATATTTTGCATCTGTCCCATACTGTGTACGATGGGCCTCATCCACCATAACGATAATATTCTCCCGTTCGGAAAGTAAACCTGTCTCTTCCTCAAACTTCTGAATAGTAGAGAAGATGATTCCACCAGTCTTTCTATTTTCAAGCAATTCCTTAATATGACTGCGACTTTCAGCTTGAAGTGGGGTTTGCCTAATAAAATTTGACGCACCAGAAAAGGTTGAAAACAATTGTCCGTCTAAATCATTCCGATCAGTAATGACAATTATTGTAGGGTTTTTCAGATGCTCATGTCTTACTAAGTTCCCAGTTAAAAAAACCATTGAGTAGCTTTTTCCACTTCCCTGAGTATGCCAAATAACGCCTGCACGTCCATCTGTTTGTGTTGCATTCACCGTAGAAGCTATTGCCTTTCTCATACCATAATACTGATGGTAGGCTGCCATAATCTTCGCTTCATTTGTAAAAAGAATAAAGTTTTTGATTACATCTAACATTCTTTCTTTATTAAAGAGACCATACATCATAGTATCCAAAGGGCGATTTTCAATAATTGCATCTTCTACATTTATTTTTTTCCAAGCAGAAAAACGATCAAGAGGGGCAGTGATTGTACCAGCTTCCGTTTTAACACCGTCACTAATCATTAAAAAGGCATTGTAATAAAATAAAGAAGGTATGTGCACATTCATGTAATTTTTTAACTGCTTAAAAGCATCGTCAGTATTAACTTCCTCACGAGATGCACTTTTTAATTCAATAACAACTAGGGGCATGCCATTCACATAGACAACAACATCAGGTATTTTCCTAGCACCTTTTTCTATAACCTCTAGCTGATTAACTACAAGAAAATCATTATTCTCCGGTGTGCTCCAATCTACTAGAGAAACACGATGATATATAGTTTCGCCATCAATAAACTCAGTTACTTCTACGGTTTCTGATAAATATTTTGAAAACACCTTGTTGTTAGTGAACACATCATTTGTATCAAACGTTCTTATTTTACGAATAGCCTCTCGAATCACATCTATCGAGAGGCCCTTGTTTAATTTCATTAAGCTAGTTTCTAAGCGATCATATAATAACACTTCTTTTATATCTCTAGACAGCCTACTGCCATGGAGGTATTCATATCCGAGCTCTTGAAAATATTCCAAAACAACATTTTCTAGTTGCTCTTCAGTAAACATTCCTCAACCTCCTTTTTCTCTTCAGGCATGCGTATTTTACCCGATATTAACTTAGGAAGAAGCTTATCCCTTAATTGTTGCAAACTAGTTGATTCATCATCATTTTTTTTCATTTTTAAAAATAAACTCTCACATAAAGTATTAAATCTTTCTAGTGATTGTATATCTGGACAACAAATCTTATATTTTTTCACAATTTTAGCATCGACTCTTTGTCTACCTGTTGACCCATTCATATTTTTTATTGCGTAATTTCTAAAATCACTATTTCTAGCTAGACAATATAAGAAATAGCTGTTTAAATATGCAGGTCTCATGATAATATATTCAGTAGAACCAAAGCCTACTTGCTCTTCCTCAAGAAAATCCACGATAGAAGTCTTCCCATTCTCTAAACTTGGGGTAATTCGAGCAAACAATATATCCCCATTTCGAAATTTTGTACCTCCAGAAAACGGCTTAATTTCATAATTTGTAATTCTTGCTGAATTAACTGGTAAACTTGCCATTTCCACATAGATAGCATGATCACCTTTTTTTAAAGTCTCTTTAGGATTTATAAGGGCTACATCACCTAACTCCTTTAATTCCCACCCTTGAGGCAATCGGCCCATTTCACTTTCCTTTAATTTGCCACCACTTGATTTGTATGGTAACCCTCCTTCATTTGGAAACTCAAAATGGAGAAACCAACGTGTAAAAATTGATTGTGCTAAATCCTCCATAGTTTTGTTAGTTTTTTTATTAAGTTCAATTTTGCTATCAATTGTTTTTAGTAGAGAAACAATTCTTCTTTGTTCTTCCTTACTCGGAACTTCAATTTCGATATCTTCTATGATTTCTCTTTTTGCAATATTAACTTGAACACTTCCAGAAGACCGGCTAATTATGGAATTGTATCCTCGAGACGATGTAAAGAAATATAGCAAGAATTCAGGAAGAATTTTAGAAGTGTCTGGTCTTAATATTAATAGAGCTTGACTTATAATCCCCATTGGATCATCTTCTTTAATTAAAGTAACCCTTCCTACAGTACCAGAACAACTTATCAATAAGTCATTAGGTCTTACCGTAAACCTCTTTAACTCTTCATGTTTATTTTCATCTATAAAATACCTAAAGTTTCTATGATTATTTATCGCATTTTGTTGCTCGTATACAGGGATACCATGCGTTTTCAATTCATTCCTCTTTAAAGCTGAACCGAAAGGCCCTCTAATATAGCCTTTATCTTGAAGAAGTTCCTTAAGCTTATAATTCATAGCCAATCTCCTCCAACTTCTTTCGAACCTCTTCCTCTAAAGACCTCGATTCCTCAAATTGTTGTGCAAGCATTGTTGTTAATCGATCCATTTTTTCCTCAAATAATTCCTCTTCCTCTTCTTCTTCATCAATCCCTACATAACGTCCTGGGGTTAGAATATAATCATATTTTTTTATATCTTCAATTGTAGCTTCTATGCAAAAACCTTGTATATTATTATAATTTTTTAAGTCTTGCCATTTCGTAAAAGTGTCGACAATGTTTCTAATATCATTTTCAGTGAGTTCACGTAATCTTCGACTAACCATTTCGCCATGTTTTCTTGCATCAATAAATAATGTTTTACCTTTATTTTTCTTGTTACGATTTAAAACCCAAACACAAACAGGGATACCGGTTGTATAAAAAAGCTTATCTGGTAAAGCAATAATTGCCTCTACTAAGTCTGAGGTTATAATATTTTTACGAATTTCTCCCTCATTAGATTGATTGGATGACAAAGAACCATTCGCTAATACAATAGCCGCCTTCCCATTTTGCCCCAATTTATCAATCATGTGCTCAAGCCATGCATAATTTGCATTTCCTGGTGGAGGCGTACCAAATTTCCATCGGGGGTCATTAGTTAATTGTGGTTGCCCCCAGTCACTATCATTAAATGGTGGATTTGCTAAAACGAAATCTGCTTTTAACGTCTTGTGTAAATCATTATGAAATGTATCTGCATTTTTAGCCCCTAAATTACTTTCAATGCCTCGAATAGCTAGGTTCATTTTCGCTAATTTCCAAGTTGTAGGATTTGATTCTTGCCCATATATCGAAATATCAAATTTGTTACCACTATGTTCTTCTACGAACTTTAATGATTGGACAAACATACCACCACTGCCACAGGCTGGATCATAAACATATCCCTTATATGGCTGAATCATTTCTACCATTAACTTAACAACACTTTTAGGTGTATAAAACTCACCGCCACCTTTTCCTTCATTAGCTGCAAACTTACCAAGAAAATATTCATAAACGCGTCCAAGCACATCTTTTTCTCTTGCCTCAGCGCCACCAACGTTCATATTAGTGAACAAGTCAATGATTTCTCCCAGGATTCTCTTATCTAATTCAGGGCGTGCGTAACTCTTTGGTAGTACGCCTTTTAATGTGGGGTTTTCCTTTTCAACTTCATCTAGAGCAGTATCTACTACTTTACCAATTTCAGGTGTTTTTGCATGTTCAGCAATATGAGACCAGCGAGCATTCGTAGGTACCCAAAATACTCCATCTGCCATATATGCGTCACGGTCTTCTGCAAAGTCAGGATCAATATTCATTAACTCCTGCCATTTTTCTTGAAATGAATCAGACACATATTTTAAGAAAATCAGACCTAAGACAACGTGTTTATATTCACCAGAATCCATGTTATTTCGTAATTTATCAGCCGCTGCCCATAACTTTTCTTCAAATCCAATAACAGCCATTTTATATCCCCTTTAATTGATGAATTTTACATTTTATTTACAAACCTATTATATCAAAAAACTTGTATAGATTTCTTTGTATCGTTTATTTTCAAGATGATTCCTATAACACTTCCATTAAAAGACCTTTTCTAGACTATTCAACTACAACTAAATGTTTTTGAAATTTTTCTGTATTTATAATTGCCTTTTAAAATAACCTGATATATATTGGACTTAATTAAATAATTAAAAAGTAACTAAAAGCGAAGCACGCTAGGTTACATGCTGTTATCAATCTATTAATCATAGGGCGATAACCATGTTTCCTGGCGTGCTTTTTTGTTTTTCTTTACTGGGAAGGAGGATCTGTGTCCACAAACAAACCTATACCTGAGTGGTTTAAAAGTTTACACAACAAACAAAACAAGTTTGTGTCTAAGGAAGTCTTAGCTTATTTTGAACAGCATTATCTTACATCAACAAATATGGAGGAGAAAAATGAAGAACTATAAGCAATCAGATATTCCAGGTATGCAAACTAGAGTGGTCATTAAACTAATTCCTGGTCGGATCAATCCTGATGATTCAGTCCAGTTAGATCTACCCCTATCCCACGAGGCAAAGAAAAGAGTATAAAGTACAAACCTTCTGTCAATCTTTTGTAATAAAAAGGATTGGCAGGAGGCACGTATGGAGAAAAAGTTTTCTATTGGAAAGGTGTCATTTAGTCAAGAAATGCCTGAGGAGTCAGAGCTTTGGCTTGAGCGATTGGTGGAGCGTATTATATTAAAAGAACTTGATCTAGACGCTTCAACCGAAGCAAAGTTAATAAGTTATTCAGATGAAAAGTTTAGGAGGTCAAAATGATGAATAACAAGAAAACAGCCGTATATTCACGAACAAGTTCTATTAATACAAGTTTCGATATTCAACTTGAAGCTGCGAAACCCCACCTAGAGGGAATCCCTGAGGAGGATATTCTGTACTTCAAAGATATTAATGTTCAGAATTCTTCAAAACGAGAAGGTTTTGATAAGTTACTTGATTTAATAGCCCAGGATCAAATTGATACGTTAATTGTCTATAGTATGGATCGTTTAACAAGAAAACAAAATGAAATCTTAGGAATATTCGAACTGGTTCAAACTCATAAAGTTAATGTTATTTTCACAGCAGATGGTCATTTCCCCCTTAAACAGGATTTACAAAGGGACAGTAGTTCAGGAGTTCTAATTGCTCTTTTGGCAGAAATCGAAAAAGAGTATATTTCTAAGCGGTTAGAAGCTGCCATAAGGATTAAAAAATCTCTTAAGAAGATTAATAATGTTAACAGTTAAAAAGAAAGTAGTCGTATACGCTAGGGTTAGTTCCGATCAACAGAGTTTAGACATGCAACTTGAAGCAGCAAAACCTTATCGAAAGAAATATCATCCAGATGAAATCCTTATCTTAAGTGATGATGGTGTTTCAGCGATGAAAAATAAAATTGAAGAACGTCCTGCTCTACAAGAATTGCTAAATCTAATTAGAAATGATCTAGTGGATGCCATAATAGTTTATCAACGCGATCGTTTAGCAAGAGAATTCTATGAGTATTTAGAAATCATCTTATTAATTTATGCTCATAAAGTGAAAGTTATCTTCACTGCAACCGGTCACCTTCCTTTTAATCATGATATAGAAAGTGGCATCCATTCTGAAGGCTTATTCGGTATGATGAGCCAGATTGAAGGAATGAGTATCACTAACCGTACAAGAGATGCTTTTGAAAAAGCTCCTCATAGTATTTTTGGATATATAGTGGAAAAGAGCGCAAGTAAGAAAGTCTACACTATTAATCCAGAATATAAAGATGTTATTCGAAATTTATATACCGACTGCTTATCAGTAAAAAACGGAAGAGAGTTTATAGAGCTATTGTTGAAATACAAAAAACAAATAGGAAGAAAAGACTCCGATGTGTTTAACATATTAGTGAGGCCTTTCTATGCTGGATATGTTCGAGTACACGGAGAGTACGAACGTTTGGATTATGTACCTCCAATAGTTTCTTTTGAGATTTTTAAAGATGTACATGAGCACTTGCAAAAGTTAGTCCCAAACTTAAATCTTAATACCTTAAGAGGCAGTGATATGCCTTTGATTACTCCCAAGTGCCATATTTGCCATCAACCCTTATCAAAGAGCAATTCTTTAGGCAATAGTTTAAAGTGCAAGAAGCACAAGAAAATATTTATCTCAATAGAAGATCTGAACTCATTAATTAAGGATGTTGTTACTGATGCATTTAATAGAACTAATTTTGATCAACTTGAAAAACGGGCATTAGCACTTTTACAAAAAAGTCATGCCAATCTTAAAGTTGAAAAAGGAAACCTTCAAGCAAGATTCGAACAATTTCAATGGGAATTATTCACTGAAGTGAATTTCGCTAAAGATGAAAAGAAAGCTAACCACTACTTAGCTTCTTTAAACTCATTACAAAATGAATATCAAGTGCTTTCTGAAAAAGAGGCAGTAATTAAGCAGCGTATATCAGAAGCCAAGTTTTTAGTTCAACTTGTAGCTGAAAAGTTAGAATCAGAGATGAGCCAATATCAAGACTTACTTATAAGAACCTTTATAAAAGAAGTGATGGTACATGATGGTTATGTAGACTTTGAAATATACTACTCTGAATTTTATGGTCATGAAACGGGGTGATAGTTATTAACATAGAAAAAAAAGCTATTGGATATTGCCGACGTTCTAGCCGCAAGCAGAAAGGAAATCAATCAATTGAATTCCAGAAGCAACAAATAGAGATGCATGCAAACCGAATGGGATATATCATCGTTGATTGGTTTATAGATGATGCTGTAAGTGCCTATCGAAACCCTGCGAGTAAGAGAGATGGACTCAAGAGATTATTTGAATCAGTTCTAAATGATAAGGCTAATGCAGTGTTTTTCTACGATGAATCAAGAATTGATCGGTCTATCGTTAGCTTTGTAAATGAGATATACAAACCATTAATGCACGCTAAACCAAATATTAAATTCTACTCGTCTTCAACAAATAATGAGTGGGATCCGTATCAAATCGACATTCAATTCAAGTTGTTAAACGCTTCTTATGAATCATTATCAAAATCTCAAAGAACCAAAGATAAACAAAAATCATTAATGAATAACAATAAACGTCCAGGTAGCAGAACACCATTTGGACTAAAAAAGATACCAGCTTCAAAAGATACCGATGAAAAATTTATTGAAGATGAAAATGCCCCTATCGTGCGATTAATTTATTATTTATATATGTGGGGTTATAGCATTGAGTATATAACCAAAATTCTCGACAAGAGTAAAGTACCCGCTCCTGGCGGGGGGAAAGATTGGCACAAGAATACAGTTGAGGCGATACTTAAACGCCCGATTTATATTGGGGACAATGTATGGGGTATAAGCAGTGAGTTGCCTAACAGCTTATTAAGGAACCCATCTGTGTACTCTCCAATAATTAATTGGGAGTTACATGAGCTTGTTAAACAAGCAAAGGACTTGGAAAAGAAATTCGGACAATTTAGCACACCCTATACTTTTCGCTCGATAACACACTGCATGAAGTGCGAAGAAGTATTAAAGACAAGAGACTCTACACCAGGTAAAGGAAAACGTAAATATAAGAACTACTATTGCCCTAATTGCAAACAAAAGGCGGATTTAAACGACGTCCACTCTGCAATTAATGACTGTTTTTCAAAACAATGGTCCACAGCATTGAGCCAAATGGAGCGCTTAGGCTTAATTAGGCTTAAGGAAATGAAGAAGGTGTTGGAAAAGGAACTCGATTCGCTAAAAACGAAAGAAGAGTTGCTTAAATATAATGAGACAATGATTCCATCTTTAGATCTTGCATCTTCGATTGAAAAACACTATGAACAGGTAAAAAAGAAACTAAATGACAAACGGAAAGAAATAGTTTCCACATTAGAGCAAGTTTCGAATTTACTTAACCACGAAGGATCCTTACGTTTAACATTACACTTGTCTCTCTCAAGCTCATTTGAAAATTTGTCGGATGTCGAGAGAAGAATGATCGCCTTAACTTTTATTGAGAAGATCAGCATTAACCTGGAACAAGAGAAAATTAATATCGATTTTAGGTTACATCCATTCATTCAATTAGAAAGTAAAGTAGGTTACCTTACCGAAAATAATGATGTAAAGATGGATGCCTAACCGAATAAGCTTTTTGTTCTCTTGAAAAACTAAATTCTAAATTGAGGGAAAGCCTATGGTATCATGAGTTTTCCCTCGATATTTTTCGGCAAGCTGCACTATTAGGGATCCCTAATAGTGTGTCTTACCGAAACCTAGTTTTATAACATGGGCAAAAAACCGAATATATTAGTTGTTAGTTCAGTTATGCGAAGCACGCAAAACCCTATCAGGGATTTTTGCGTGCTTTTTTTATTTAACTAAATGGGCTAATGGGTGTCCTTTTCTTAGATTCACTTTAAAGCATTCCTAGAAGAAAGTAACATTAGGGGAGAGGAAATAAATATGAAAGTTATTCGTTCTTATGCCACATCCAGTAATAGTGTTAACATCAGCCGGTTTGTTGAGCAATTAGTGGAAATAGAAATAGAGAAATTAGTCAATAGTAGTAAGGTAAACTCACCAGCATCTCATGGAAAAATTACTCCAGGTGGTGATTATGCATGAGATGTGCAATTTATGCTCGTGTTTCAACAGAATTAGATTCACAAAGGACATCGATAGATAATCAAATTGACATTTTCCAAAATTATGCCGCCCAACAAAATTGGGAAATCGTTAAAGTTTATACGGATAAGCAGTCAGGAACGAAAGAGAATCGACCTGGATTAAAAGCCTTAATTGCAGATGGCAAAGCAGGAAAGTTTGATGTAATAGTAGCTAAAGAGCTTTCCCGCTTGGCACGCAATGGCAAGCTGTCATATGAGCTTAGAGATATCTGTCAGTTCAATAACATTCATATCGTTTGTTTAGATAACTCGATCAACACGGTAGAGGGCAATGTTCAAAACTTTGGGTTATTTGCATGGTTGTATGAAACTGAGTCAGCTAACAGTAGCCGCAGGAATAAGCAAGCCAAATCTGCAAAGGCCAAACGAGGTCTATTTGTTGGATCTATTCCTCCTTATGGTTATTACTCAGATAACGGTGTTCTAAAGATTAAGAATGATAACACGCCAACAATTGTTCGCCGTATTTTCCATGAATTCCTAAGCGGCACAGGAATGGATACAATCGCAAAGAATCTAACAGAAGAAGCTATTTCTACCCCGGCTCAAGTTGCCAATAAAAAAAATGCTTCTAAGCTATGGCATGGTTCAACAGTAAGGAATATACTAGTTAATCGACATTATTGTGGTGATCTAGTACAAGGCCGAACTGAAACGATTATGGTTACTTCTTCAAAAAGGCGTGAAATAGACCTAGAAAACCAAGTCGTAAAAAGAAATACACATGCCGCAATAATCCCAAAAGAAACCTTTAATACGGTGCAAGATTTATTGCAAAGCCGCTCAAGAACAACCACAGCACCAAAAAAGCACCTATTCACAAATGTAATTTACTGTGAGGAATGTCAAAAGGGAATGTGGTATAAAGCCAATCAAAAAGGCTACCGTTGCGGAGGAAATATCAGGTACGGCCAGTCCTTTTGTCCTAACCGTGTTGCAATTCGGGAAAAAGAGCTTATGCAAGTCATTATGGATGACTTACAATCAATTTTTAATACATTGAAAGAAGAAAGCTATAAAAAAACGTTATTGAACAAGCTTAACAAAAAGAAACAATTCCTTCTTAATGAACTAAAAGCAGCACAGTCGGAAATAGAGTCATTAAAAATGGAGAAGCTTGAATACGTCAAGTTGCACATTAGTAAGGTCATTACTCAAGATGAGTTAGTGGATTATCGTGAAATAACGGATAGCAAAATTAAATCTCTACAGTTAAAGCTAGACCAACTTAGAGATAAAATCCAGGAATGCGAAAATGAAAATTATGCCATCCATATCGGTAACAAACTTAAGGATATCTTAACTCTGAATGAATTATCTCCAGAAATCCTGCATTCATTAGTTAAGCAAATCACTTGCAATAAAAACGGCGATATTCACATCCATTACAACTTCGTTAATCCTTTACAAGATATGTAAAAGGCAACTCCCGTAAGGGTTAGTTGCCTTCTTTTAAAATGAGTTGCGAGACACACTCTACATGTGTCGTCTGCGGAAACATATCTACGGGCTGGACTTCAACGGTCTTATATCCGCCATCCTCTAGAATTCGCAGGTCCCTAGCCAATGTAGCCGGGTTACACGACACGTACACAACCTTCTTTGGTTTCATATCAACAATAGTCTGCAACAGTGCCTCGTCACAGCCTTTTCGCGGCGGGTCGACGACCAATACGTCGGCGCTGTTGCCTTCTTCGTACCATGCCGGTATGACTGTTTCGGCTTCGCCGACTGCGAATTCTGTGTTTGTGATGCCGTTCAGTTCGGCGTTTCGTTTTGCGTCTTCGATGGCTTCGGGAACGATTTCGACGCCGAACACCTTCTTGGCTTTTTGCGCTAAAAATAATGAGATTGTGCCGATACCGCAGTAGGCGTCAATCACGGACTCTTCGCCTGTAAGTTCAGCATACTCAAGCGCTTTGTCGTAAAGCACTTTCGTCTGTTCAGGGTTCACCTGATAAAACGAACGCGCGGAGATTGCGAATTTGATGTCACCTATATAGTCATAGATGACTTCGCTGCCCCAGAGAACCTCCGTTTTATCCCCCATGATTACATTCGTTTTCTTCGAATTAATGTTATGGACGATTGATTTAACCTTAGGGAGCCTTGCGATGATTTCCTCCACTAGTTTGTTTCGGTGAGGAATTTCATTCGTTCTGGTCACAATAACAACCATCAACTCGCCCGTTTGCCTGCCGTAGCGGGCCATGATGTGGCGGAGCACTCCTTTGTGGATTTCCTCATTATATGGCTGAATCCCGAGCTCGCTGGCGATTTCTTTTACCGTCTTGATTGCTTCATTGATTTCATCCAGGTGGAGCAGGCTTTCGTCTGTATCAACGATTTCATGGCTGCGCGGCTTGAAGAAGCCTGCGATGAGCTTGCCATCCTTCTCGCCAACAGGCACCTGGGCTTTATTCCGGTAATGCCAGGGGTTGTCCATTCCCAAAATCGGGTGTACCACAACATCCTCAAGCTTGCCAATTCGCGTCAGCACTTGCTTTACCTGGTTTTCCTTATATTTCAGCTGGCCCTCATAACTGATATGCTGCAACTGGCAGCCGCCGTATTTATGGGCATCCTCAGCCGGACACTCAACACGGAAGGTACTTCTTTCAAGGATCTCCATCAGGCGGCCAAAGCCGTAACCCTTGTTCACCTTGGTCACTTTAATGTTTGCCTTTTCGCCGGGAAGTCCGCCCTGAACAAAAATCGGATAGCCGTCAACCTTGGCTACCCCCGCTCCGTCGTGCGTCAAATCCTCAAATACTACATCTATAAAATCGTTCTTTTTAACCGGGATTGTTTTACTCATCATTTCAAGTCCTTTGCTGTGAATTAGCTAAGACAGATTTTATCATATTAAAACAAAGATTGCGAAAGGCATTACCGTGGTTTCAAAACTGAGGTGCAAAACGGCAAGCCATTTTGCACCCTTTTCAAATATATTACCAGCCCTGCGATCCGTACGCTCCAGACCACGGTGCCGACTGGTATCCATATCCTCCAATACCCGGTGATCCCTGGTATCCATAAGCTCCATAACCGGGAGCTCCCTGATAACCATAGCCTGGGCCACCCTGGTAACCATATCCTCCGTATCCCGGACCCCCTTGATAACCGTACCCTCCAAAACCAGCTGCTCCTGAGTATCCATAGCCAGCGCCATTAATCAGTTGTCCTCCCAGATAGCCTATCCCAGCACCTAATAAACCAGCCGCCAGAGTTCCGGCAGCGCCAGTTCCGTAGGATCGAGGATCATGCATATAAGGCATGTTATGTGAATGCATATACATTAAATTGTCCCCTCTCTATGGGTGTTTGTAATGTCCCTTTAACACCCTATGTGAGTTTAGGCAATTGGTTTGGGTTATTGGCCCACTCTTTATGAAATTGGGCAGCTGCTTATGTAGGTAACTACCATCTTTTCATTTCAAATTACGATAGAAAAAAAGAGTGAGAAGACAGGGGAGAACTTGAACTTAAAATCAAGGAATTAGAAAGCTTGCAGGAAAAAAGAACGGGAATCAGCACGATTCCGATCACCATTGCTCTTTTTGATTTCTTAAAATGAAAAAGCGGAGGAGAAATCCATCCGCTTTCCTTTTTACTGTACCGTGAATTCCTTCGACATTTCGTACTTCTCTCCGCCTTTTGGAGTCATCCACACAGTCAAAATATAATCACCTTTTTCAAGATTGAGCTCATGAAGGTCGATGTCATAGGTTAATGACTCTCCCTGCTTCACAGTCTCTTCTCCCAATGCCTGTAAAAAGGACGCAACACTAGAGAAAAGAAAAACCTCTTTGCCATCCTTTGTTTTAACCGAGTAATCGTATCTTTGCGAGCTCGTAAATTCCATAGTCAGTTCTTCTTCCGTCTGATTCTTCACTTCATATTGAAAAATTAACGGACTTCCCTCTGTCAAACTTGCAGCCATCTCTCCCGCCACGATTCCGGCACCTCCCTTATTCTCACTATTATTCGAAACCTGGTTCCCCGTTCCGCAACCAGTCATCAGCAACCCAAGCAGCAATATCATCAATAACTTTTTCATCGCCCGACCCTCCTGTTGATTGAACTCTTCATTATATTTGTCAGGAGAATGCTTCAAAAGGTTACATTAATTGTTAAACTAATTACCAAAAGTTAAACCCAATAATGCAAAAAGAGCTGCTGGTCAGCAACCCTTTTGTTTGAGCTTCATTTTATATACCTGACTCTACTGCGCTATCTTTCACTTCTTGCGGAATTGAGAAGGCTTTGACTGAGTTGATCTCTTTATAATCGGCTTGAATTTTTATAATGATCTGGCCTGATTCGCCATCCATTACCAAGTCTAAATCCGCATCAGATTTTACCTGCTTTAAGAAATAGTTCTTATCGAGCTTTAAGTAATAGATGAATTTGTTTACTTTGGAAAGTTCAACGCTTTCGTCTTGCAGTGACTCTTTCAAGACATCCATGACCAGTTCTTTCTCCTTGTCTGTGGATGAGCTATCAAGTTCAACACTCAGGATGTATCCGTCTTTTTCTTCTTTTAATTCAAAGAGATCGCTGAATTTTTTCAATTGATCAAGATCTTCTTTGACCCCATCTCCACTGGCAAGTTTCTCGAATTCTGGGACATTGCTTACAGGAGCCTTTATCCAATCATCTAATCCCGGCATTGTAACGTAGGCCGATTCTTTATCTATGTATAACTCCATATCGCCATCAACTGTATTCATTTTCATATGTGCCATGAAAGGGTCGTCCAAGTATTTCATATTAATATCTATTGTCTGGTTCACCTTCTGTCCATTGGCATTAATTTCGAATTCGGTTTTCATGTCTGCATCCAAACTATTAATCGAGTTTTTTAAAGCACCTTCTACGACTTCTTCCTTGGTGACTTTTGTTCCACATGCGCCAAGCAAAAGCACAAGCAAGAGACTGATAACAGCTAATAACCTTGACTTCTTCATGAGTACCCCCTATTTTTCTCTTTATTAATCTATTAAAACATAAATCACGAGTCAAAAAGGGAAATATTTCAAACTAGGCTCTTTTATATTTCTTATCATAATATTGCTGCAACCCACTGCTTGTCATCGAGAAGGCTAATATGGTAATCCCTATGGCGATGGTGCCGGTAATCGGCAGCCACGGGTGCGACCAGATGTGGTGGGTAATTTCCGCGAAATAGGTCGGCCATGCATTGGATGCGTTCATCGCCTTATATCCTCCACCAAGCTGGGAAACGAATTCGACGCTCAAAAAGATTTCCACGATGCCAAGCTGACCGATGAGAAATAACGTTCTCCCAAGATCAGAGAAAAACTGAACGATGAAGAACGGCCTTAATGGCGGCCAGTAGTAGTTTTTCAGCATTGTCAACGGCGAAGACCCTGCAACAATACCTCCTTCGACATAAGGTTTTTTTGAAATATCGACCATTCCCTGGAAAAAAATATCGGCAACCCTGCCTGCTTCAATTAAAGCGAGTACAAGCATGATCCAGAGATATCGGTTGCTTGAAAAAGTAATGAACGGTGTGCCAATTAACAGGATGACAAAGAAAATCGGCGGCAAAAATGAGAACAATCGATTCCATATGATCAATATTCTTTGGAAGAATCGCGAATAAAAACTTGCCATCGCTAACGGCATCGCAATGATATAACGAATCAACACAATCGCCAGGATGGTTAACAGCGTTTCTTTCGTACCCAGCAGCACCCTGCTCAATAAATCCTTGCCATTCGCATCCGACCCGATTGGAAAATCCGCGGATGGTGCGAACGGAGGAAGTTCGAATCCGCCATCTTCCTTCTGCCTCATCACTGTTTCTTTTAACGAAGTATCCACGAACGGAAGATAAGGCGACACGAATGATATAAGCACTAGAAAAGACAATATAATCAAGCCAAATAGTAATGATTTATTCATGATTCATCTCCTGAGAAGCCGGGGTGACAAGACTCTTAAAGATCTGTGCAGCCAAATTCGCAACCAGTATGATCGTGGCAAAAAAGATTGCATAACCGGTTGCCGAAATGCCGTCTACCATAATATCCAGTCCAATCCTGAAGCCTGTGCCCCTTAGTACCGCATCAAACAGACCGTCCGCCGCTCCCTGAAAATCCATTAGTTTTTCCACAATAAATAGATTTGATAGTACATAGAGTGTGATAGTATTCGCATGTGCCAGTATTCTAGGAAAGGAGTTTTTCAAAATATGCAGAAACAATATTTTCATGCCGGGAGTTCCTTTTGATTTCGCAGTCCGGATATAATCATTTCCTTCCTGCTCCTGCAAACTTACTCTAGTGATATTCGCAAGGTAGAAAACAGGATAAATCAGCAAAAATAGAATACCAACCACATAGGTTTCCAGTTTTTCACTGCCATATAAGGTCACATGGAAGAACAGACCTTTTTCATATAAATACATCAGGCCAATCTGGGCGACGATGATGAAAAAAAGATCCGGCATCGAGATGAAGAGCCACGTTGTCCCATTCCCAAGGAAGTTCAACTTTTTCCTCTGCATCCGAAAATCAAAAATCCCCTTCAACACTCCAAAAATATAAGCCAAAATCAAAGTCGGAACAATCAGGAGCAAACTTTTCCACGCCTTGCCCCCTATCCGATCAGCATATGTCTGGCCGGGGACAAACTCTCCCAACCCTTTATTCTCTTTTATATAGGCAAAGAAGCCCGTGATATTTTTAATATGCCTGTCCAAGTCATAATCGTAGCTAGCGGATACAAACTGTCCGCCCTTTCCAGTCTCGTATTCCGTCGTACCCGGCAAAAACAAAATACCGATAAACAAAAATACACAGACGATCCATAACGCAAACTGCTCAATTGCCTTCTTCAAATAAACCATGAAGCCTCCTGGTGGACTGTATTTTAATTGTTATGGAACGTTTAATCCATATCACAAAACCTAAAGCTAACAATCTCTCAATAACCCTAATTGGATTCAATGATTCACTATCTCTAATTAGGCGGACGAAACAACACTAGTTATATTTTACCATTTTTAATTTTTCAGAAAAGTGTTTTTTAAAAGTTTTTTATTCTATCTCTACCGGAGCATCCGAGAGGATAATGTAACGGTAAATCGTGAAAATGATATTTTATGTGTACATTAAAACCATTTATGTGACGATAAACTCTGAGAATGCTGTTTTATCCGCACATTAAAACCATTTATGTGACGATAAACTCTGAGAATGCTGTTTTATCCGCACATTAAAACCATTTATGTGACGATAAACTCCGAGATTGCTGTTTTATCCGCACATTAAAACCATTTATGTGACGATAAACTCCGAGATTGCTGTTTTATCCGCACATTAAAACCATTTATGTGACGATAAACTCCGAGATTGCTTTTTTATCCGCACATTAAAACCATTTATGTGACGATAAACTCCGAGATTGCTTTTTTATCCGCACGTTAAAACCATTTATGTGACGATAAACTCTGAGAATGCTGTTTTATCCGCACATTAAAACCATTCATGTGACGATAAACTTCGAGATTGCTGTTTTATCCGCACATTAAAACCATTTATGTGACGATAAACTTCGAGATTGCTGTTTTATCCGCACATTAAAACCATTTATGTGACGATAAACTCCGAGATTGCTTTTTTATCCGCACATTAAAACCATTTTCATATGATGTCAATCTGGTCGAATGCCATTGATAGTAAAAAAAGACGAAGCCCGCGGGCTTCGTCTTAATGTACCTTTTTCTTGGACATATACAAGAATGCTTTGATCATAAAATAGCTAACCTCATCAGGCAGCAACTCTTTAATTGGTTTTAACCTGTCGCGGCCGGCTTCTTCAACGGCTCGCTCGAGGTCTTCAATATGCTCAGTTGGAATCAGCAAGTCATAATCGACTTCCATTCCTTGCTGGATGCACTGAATCAGGTGATTTTCAACAGTGCTTTCCACCAGCTCGCGACTCGCGGCGATTTCAGCAACTGTCTTTCCCGCCTGATGCAGCTTGTACGTTTCGAGATGGGAATCCCCGACTGCTTTTTTCGCCGGCTTCCTGGCTGGCTCCGCAACGGCATTCATCACTGGCTGGCGCTCGGGATGCTCCTCGCAGAACTCGATGATCCGCTGAATGAATGGCGAACCATACTTCTGCAGCTTGTGTTCTCCCACTCCAGCCACATTGAGGAACTCAGCATCCGTCAGCGGCAGCTTAAGGCACATGTCCTTCAACGTGGAATCCGAGAAAATCATAAACGGCGCCACTTTCTCCCCAGAAGCGACCTCTCTCCGCAGTTCACGAAGTTCTTCAAACAATGGATCATCATTGGAAACCTGCTTGATTTGCACTGCTTCCTTTCTGAAAACCTGCGTTTTTCCAAGCAGGACATCCTTCCCTTTTTCAGGTACATAAATCGTCGGGTAGGTGCCATGCTCGACGCCAATCAGCTCCTGGGAAATCAGGAATTCGATCAGGTCATTGATCTGCTTGGCATTACGATCCTTCATCAATCCGTAAGTCGGCAATTTATCGAGACGGAACTCGAGGACTTTTTTATTCCTTGAGCCGGTCAAAACATTGGCTGTCATCGCCTTTCCGTATTTCTGCCCCATCCGAATGATGCACGACAGCACCATTTGCGCATCCTTCGTGACATCCTCTGTCTCACGAGCGTCCGTACAATTGCCGCAGCGTCCGCATTGCACGGTCTCTGTTTCGCCAAAATAGTGAAGGATATAGGATTGCAGGCACTCCTCGGTATGGCAGTAGCCGACCATTTGCTGCAATTTTTCCAGCTCAGGCGCGATTCGCTCGCGGTCTGCTGACTGGTCGATCAAAAAGCGCTGCACCTGGACATCCTGCGACGAATAAAGCACGATACATTCACTGTCCAAGCCATCACGCCCGGCACGGCCTGCCTCCTGATAGTAACTCTCCATATTCTTCGGCATCTGGAAGTGCAGGACATAGCGGATGTTACTTTTATCGATGCCCATTCCGAATGCTGAAGTTGCAACCATCACAGTAGCTTCATCCTGTAAAAACCGCTCCTGTTCGCGGTTCCGGTCTTCATCGTTCATGCCTGCGTGATAGCGGGCGGCATTGAAGCCTTCCTTCTGCAGCCATTCATACAGCTGGTCGACGATTTTCCTGGTCGCCGCATAAATGATGCCAGCTTCCTTTTCATTCTTTTTGATAAAATCCTTTAAGTACGCCTGGCGATCCTGGCCTTTGACAACGGAAAAACTTAAGTTGCTGCGCTCGAATCCAGTGATAACCGTGTTCTCAGGATTTATTTTTAACGATGCGCAAATATCTTCCCTTACCTTCGGGGTCGCGGTTGCCGTCAGGGCGAGCACGATCGGCTTTCTCGGCAAGCGATCAGCAAGTCCGGAAATCTGCAGATAGCTAGGTCGGAAATCATGTCCCCATTGGGAAATGCAGTGCGCTTCATCGACAGCGATCAGAGGAATATCCATATCCTGCAGGTCATCGATGAACTCCCAGGATCCCAGTCGCTCGGGCGCGATGTACAACAGCTTGTACTTTCCGTTCCTGGCATCATCCATTCGCGCCGCAGCTTCACCTGCAGTCAATGAGCTATTGATGTACGTTGCCGGAATGCCTAGCTGGGTAAGTGTATCGACCTGGTCCTTCATCAGGGAGATCAGCGGAGAAATGACAATGGTTGTCCCAGGCAGCACGAGCGCCGGGATTTGATAGACAATCGATTTTCCGCCTCCAGTCGGCATGACACAGACAGTGTTTTCACCTTCCAGCACAGATGAGATCGCCTGTTCCTGCCCCATCCTGAATGAGGAATAGCCAAAATGGTTTTGCAATAATTCATGGGCTTTTTGCAGCATAGTGAGGTGGCTCCTTTCAGTGAGAAAATGTTGAGGGATATTGAGGATATATTCTTTTATTCTAACAGATAAACCATCTGGAACGACAGCAAAAATGCCATGCTCCTAAAAGAAGCATGACACATTCTATTCTGCAATCAGCAATGGTTCTACAATATTATGCCGTGGCAGCACGATACGTATGGTTGTGCCTTCCCCAGGCTGGCTTTCGATATCAATGCTGCCCTGGTGAAGGTCGATAATTCGTTTGCAGGTGAGCAACCCCAGGCCCGTCCCTTTTTCCTTCGTCGAGTAGAAAGGCTCAAACAGACGATTCAACCTTGATTCTGGTATTCCGCAGCCCTTATCAATAATCGTGACCATGACCGATTCCCCACTCACTTCTTCAAGCCTTACGAAGATAAAATGGCCGTTGTTCCCCGTCGCTTCGATTGAATTCTGGAGGAGATTAATGAACACTTGCTTCATCTGGTTCTGGTCACAGGTCAATATATATTCAATGTGAACATTAGATTCTATTTTTATACTTTTAAGGTTAGCCTGTGGTTCCATGAAGGTGATGCAATCCTTAATCAGTTTACTAAAGTTCGCATATTGAAAATTAACATTCTCGTGAGGTTTGGCAATGAACATGAATTCATTGACGATTTGATTAATCCTTTCCATTTCATCCAGCATGATATCAAGGTACGGAACCAACTTTTGCTCCGTAACGCTTTCTTTGACGATTTTAGCAAAGCCTTTCATGGATGTGAGCGGATTTCTGATTTCATGAGCGATTCCTGCTGCCAGCTCGCCCACTACAGCAAGCTTCTCCATTTGCTGTGCCTGCTTTTCTCTTTTTTTTTCGTTGGTGATATCGATCGCTGTCCCGATTACCTCAATAGTATGGTTTTCTTGAATAACAGGATTCAAGATTGCCAAATAGTGAACACCGCCAAAGCTTCCTTCATAGTTGACCTGCTCCCCATTCCACGCCTTTTCGTAAAAAAACTCTTTGCGTAATACCTGGTCAGGCGGCAAAAATTCACACAGCGATTTTCCAGTTACTGTGTCAGGACAAAGACCGACCTTTTCTATGAGCTTGCCTTCGATAAAAGTATGGATGAATTGGTTGTCTTTTTTGATGAATTTGAATATGAAGCCTGTTTCCCTAGGTATGAACTGTTCATAATCTACTGCTGTCCTCTGGTCATTCATACGGCAACATCCTTAGAAAAGATTCGTTCTTTAATAATTCTGTATCCTTAGGGAAAATCCTTTGGATAAAACAGGGAATTCACATCAAATTTATAGATTCATTTACTTAAAAAAGCTGCCTTCCATCCCGGGAAAGCAGCCTGACATTACAAATTTTCTCCAGTCATCTCCATGACCTTTTCTTTCACTTCTTCTATATTACGCATCTTGTTATCCCAGCACTTTTGGCTAAGGTCGACTGGGTACTCTTCGGGATTGAGCATACGTGTGTATTCTTCCCATAGAACACCTAGGCAGTATTTTGAATGCTTGCGGACTTCTTCCAGGCTTGGCTGCTCGTACACAAGCTTTCCCTCTTTAAAGATATCGTGATGCAGATCCCGAGCATCAAAATTGGTGACAAACTTGCTGATAAATGTGTGGACCGGGTGGAACATCTTCAGGCGCTTTTCCTGCTGTGGATTCTCGTCCTCCAGTGTGATGTAATCCCCCTCTGAACGATTATTGGCTTTGTTAATGATCCTGTATACATTTTTGATACCAGGGGTCGTCACTTTTTCAGGATTGGAGGAGATCTTGATGGTGTCCTCCATCGTTCCATCTGCACGCTCAACTGAAACGATTTTATAAACCGCACCTAAAGCAGCCTGTTCATAAGCGGTGATCAGTTTCGTGCCAACTCCCCATGTATCAATTTTGGCACCCTGAGCTTTCAGGTTCATGATTGTATACTCGTCCAGGTCACTGGATGCTACGATTTTCGCATCTTTAAAACCGGCTTCATCAAGCATTTTACGGGCTTCCTTTGAAAGATAAGCGAGGTCCCCGCTGTCGAGACGGATTCCGATGAAATTGATTTTATCGCCGAATTCCTTTGCCACTTTGATTGCGTTCGGCATACCAGATCTCAGCGTATCATACGTATCGACGAGGAACACGCAGTCCCTGTGCGTTTCAGCATATTTTTTAAAAGCGGTGTAGTCATCCCTGTAAGCCTGAACCATTGAATGGGCATGCGTTCCTGAGATTGGGATGCCGAACAGTTTGCCTGCACGCACATTGCTGGTAGAATCGAAGCCTCCAACATAAGCAGCACGCGTACCCCAAAGTGCTGCATCCATTTCATGAGCACGTCGGGTACCGAACTCCATTGCAATTTCATCCTTTACGACCTGCTTGATGCGTGAAGCCTTCGTCGCAATCAATGTCTGATAGTTGACGATATTAAGCAGCGCCGTTTCAATCAGCTGCGCTTCAGCAAGTGGTGCATCGACCCTAACCAGCGGCTCATTGGCAAAGACAATCTCACCCTCTTGCATCGCACGGATGGTGCCTGTAAAACGCATTTCTTTTAAAAAGGCAAGAAAATCCTCATCAAAACTTCCTTCTTCCCGCAGGTATTGAATATCACCTTCTGTAAAACCGAAGTTTTCAATATAGTTGATGATTTTTTCAAGACCGGCAAAAACGGCATAGCCATTGCCGAAAGGAAGCTTGCGGAAAAACAAATCAAACACCGCACGGCGATTATGGACGCCATCACGCCAGTACGTTTCCATCATATTTAATTGGTATAAGTCCGTGTGTAGCATTAAGCTATCGTCTGTGAATTTAGTACTCATCAAAAAACCTCCAAATATACTGCCATGAAATGCTAGACCAAACAGCGGATAAAATGAAACGACGCTCCGCACCATGTGGCCTTGCAAATAGCTGCTACTTTACCTCCGCGCCAATCGAGCTTTCAAAATGGCGAAGCGACCACTCATGGCCAATCTGGTCAAAGGAAGCAACTGCATCCTTATACACAATAACCTTAAATCCCTTATTATAAGCATCGACTGCCGTGTGAAGGACGCAAATATCGGTGCATACACCGACGAGATGCACTTCTGTGATGCCTCGCTCGCGCAGTTTGATCTCAAGGTCCGTTCCCGCGAATGCCGAATACCTCGTTTTGTCGATATAATGCACATGGTCGAGATGCTTATTTTCTTCATAAACTTCCTGCAGGCTGCCGAACAAATCCCTGCCTTTCGTACCGCGGATATTATGAGGCGGATAGAGCTTCGTCTCCGGATGAAACTCATCGCCCTCATCATGGACATCAATCGCGAAAACAACATAGTCACCCTTTTCGATGAACTCCTTCGTCACACCGACAAGCTTCTCTTCAATCGCCTGTCCCGGCTCGCCGCAAGTCAGCCTACCGTCATCCGCCACGAAATCATAAGTATAGTCGATATTGATCAACGCCTTGTTCCCCATTATGTATCCACACCCTTTTATCTTATTATCTTTTATTTTCTTCCAAATATGATTTGTAGGCAAATTTTTCATATCGGCAAGGTATTTTGGTTGGTTAGTTTTTGGATATATTATTCAACACGGACACCGGATAAGGTTTTGTCAGAAGTCACACTAGGTTCAGACAAAACATTAGCCTTTCCTCCTTGTTTTGTCCGAAGTCACACCAGGTTCAGACAAAACCTCGGCTTCTCCTCTTCGTTTTGTCCGAAGTCACACCAGGTTCAGACAAATTTTCGGCTTCTCCCCCTAGTTTTGTCCGAAGTCACACCAGGTTCAGACAAATCTTCAGCTTCTCCTCTTCGTTTTGTCCGAAGTCACACCAGGTTCAGACAAATTTTCGGCTTCTCCCCCTAGTTTTGTCCGAAGTCACAACAGGTTCAGACAAAACCTCGGCTTCTCCTCTTCGTTTTGTCCGAAGTCACACCAGGTTCAGACAAAACCTCGGCTTCTCCTCTTCGTTTTGTCCGAAGTCACACCAGGTTCAGACAAATTTTCGGCTTCTCCCCCTAGTTTTGTCCGAAGTCACACCAGGTTCAGACAAATTTTCGGCTTCTCCCCCTAGTTTTGTCCGAAGTCACACCAGGTTCAGACAAAACCTCGGCTTCTCCTCTTCGTTTTGTCCGAAGTCACAACAGGTTCAGACAAATTTTCGGCTTCTCCCCCTAGTTTTGTCCGAAGTCACACCAGGTTCAGACAAAACCTCGGCCTCTCCTCTTCGTTTTGTCCGAAGTCACACCAGGTTCAGACAAAACCTCGGCTTCTCCTCTTCTTTTTGTCCGAAGTCAAAGTTAATATCAAACCTGGTTTCAAATAATCTATAGTAGATTCCTATACCCTATCCCAACACACAGAAAAACCACTCCAATCAAGGAGTGGTTCCCAATTATTCTGCTTTAAAATTCAATTCAAGGTTCTCCGGCCGGTCTTCAGGACGGATTTCGTCGAGTGGTACGTAGACTTCGATGTGCCTGAACAGGTTTTCGAATTCAGCTGGCAGATTGCCGCCGTATTCACCGTCTAGGTTCAATTGGACAGTTTCCTTGGATTGCACCTTGATCCGATTTGCCTGTGTGTATATCACGCCTGGGTCATTGATGTGTTCACCGCGGACCGCAAGAGAGGCAATTCTAATGAAATCAGCCAGGTTCGTCTTCTTCAAAATCAATAAAGAAAACAATCCATCATTAATCGACGAGTTCGGAGCCAGGCGTTCGAAGCCGCCGACAGAATTCGTCAGCCCGACAAGGAACATCATGACCTCGCCTTCGAACAACTTGCCATCATACTCAATCGTCACTTCAGAAGCACGAATGGATGGCACCATCTCGATTCCTTTTAGATAATAAGCGAGCTGACCCAGCATTGTCTTGAGTTTGCTCGGCACTTCATATGTCAGCTCTGTCAGCCTGCCGCCGCCAGCAATATTTATGAAATATTTATCGTTAATTCGGCCTACGTCAACCGGAATCGTTTCGCCTTTAACAATGATGTCGACCGCAGCCTCAATATCCCTTGGAATATGGAGCGCGCGCGCAAAGTCATTTGTTGTGCCGACTGGAATGACGCCGATTCTCGGGCGGTATTCCTGTTCAGCGATCCCATTGACCACTTCATTGATCGTGCCATCTCCGCCAGCCGCAATCACCAGGTCATAGCGCCGCTCAACCGCAATTCTAGCAGCCTGCGTCGCGTCCCCCTCACCTGTCGTTGCATGGCATGATGTCTCATAGCCGGCATTCTCCAGCTTTACCAAGACCTCCGCAAGATGCTTTTTAAAAATCTCACGACCCGAAGTCGGATTATAAATGATTCTTGCTCTTTTCATACCCATCATCCTACTTAATATGGTTTTTTATTCCATCCTTTTACATCATAGCTCATTACTTCTATCCAGGCAATTACCTCAATATCGATCGTACCGGATATATCATAAACTAAATTCTGTCCATTTGCCAAAAAGAAACCCACTATTAAATCAAAGTGTTAACTATCGTATTTTTCAAAAAACTCTTCCATTCCTACTCATTCTTTTTTACAATACAAAGAGAATGGTTACATAAATTGGAAGCCATCACCTGTGATATAGGTAGCTTACACAGATCTGATTACCCGATCTAAAGCTTAGCAAAAGTACTCGCGTTTCTGCCCGCACGCCATTCGGATTATCTTGCTCAACATTGTGTTCCAGTTTAATATCATCAAACCTAACGTGTTTCAGTAAAAGAAGACTACAAAGTGGCTTTGATAAAACAGACGTTAAAAGCGGCATAATAGTTCCCGAAGGTTTCGGCCAGTCTATTCACTGCCTGCAGAACACACGTTTTCAGCACTGTCCCTACTTATCAAGAAATGATTGGCTCGGTAAAATAAACCTTCTGACATGGACTATTTCAGAATAAAATTATTTAAATAGATTAAAAGGGTGACACTTTATGACTTGGATTTGTCTATTGGCAGCATATTTGGTTGGATCCATTCCAACTGCGTTATTGATTGGCAAATATTTTTTCCATGTTGATATCAGGGACCACGGCAGTAAAAACCCTGGCGCAACGAATACATTTCGGGTCATGGGGAAACGGGCGGCCATTGTCGTCCTCCTTGTGGATGTCGCAAAAGGGATGCTTGCCGCTTCTCTTCCGCTGATCTTCGATTCTCCTGTCGAGCCACTGTACGCGGGCTTAATTGCCGTGATTGGGCACTGTTTCCCAATTTTCGCAGGATTCCGCGGTGGCAAGGCAATTGCAACGACGGCAGGGGCACTGCTGATTGTTGATATTGGAATGTTCCTGGCTGTGTATGTGACCTTTATTGCGGTCGTTTTCTTGACCAAATATGTGTTCATGGGTTCGATTTCAGTGGGAATCGCGATGCTCATTTATTCATTTGTCTCGCCGGAAATTCATGAGCCATTCATCTTTACTGCTTTTATAATATTTCTTATTTTCCTCCATCGTTCTAATCTGCAGAACTTTTTTAGCGGAAACGAACCGAAAATCAATGATAAAAAAGTGAAGGGCGACCGCCTTCCCCCAAAAGATCTTAAGATGTGAACAATAACCATGGCTTTCGGGCCATGGTTATTCTTTTACCCTATAGATATATTAGTAAAATAAATTACTATTAATGGAATAGTAATTTTAGAGAAAAAATAGATTGTTAATCATTTAATTGAAATGATAGAATATTATTTGTATTAGCAATATTTTTTTAATAATTTTCCG
Source organism: Mesobacillus sp. QJM3NY_10 (assembly GCF_056173465.1). NCBI lineage: Bacteria > Bacillati > Bacillota > Bacilli > Caryophanales > Bacillaceae > Mesobacillus > Mesobacillus sp. QJM3NY_10. The sequence continues at coordinate 358,193 of NZ_CM149675.1, read as the reverse complement.
AAATAACAAAGGGGGAAAGATTATGTCCAATGAAATGTATCAAATCATTGCCATCGGGATCTACATGGCCGCGATGCTTTATATCGGCTGGTATTCCTACAAAAAGACTAGCAATCTGACTGACTACATGCTTGGCGGCAGATCGCTTGGTCCAGCAGTCACAGCGCTTAGCGCCGGTGCAGCTGATATGAGCGGCTGGCTGCTGATGGGTCTTCCAGGGGGAATTTATGTAAGCGGTTTAGCGAGTGCATGGATTGCCATCGGATTGACAGTCGGCGCATATCTCAACTGGCTTTATGTAGCACCTCGACTTCGTTCTTACACACATGTAGCAAATGACTCCATAACGATTCCAAGCTTCCTTGAAAACCGTTTTAAAGATGATACAAAGCTTTTAAGAATTGTATCCGGAATTGTTATTCTTCTATTTTTTACTTTCTACGTTTCCTCCGGAATGGTCGCCGGAGCGGTTTTCTTCCAAAGTTCATTCGACCTAGATTACCATACCGGCTTATTGCTTGTTTCCGCTGTAGTTGTGGCGTACACACTATTCGGCGGTTTCCTTGCGGTAAGTTACACAGATTTTATACAGGGCATGATGATGCTTCTCGCCTTGCTGCTCGTGCCGATTATCGGCTTCGCGAAAACAGGAGGACCTGCAGAAACGTTCGATACCATCCGTTCGATCGACCCTGCATTGCTTGATTTATTCAAAGGTACAACTGTGCTCGGCATCATATCAACCGCAGCATGGGGCCTTGGCTATTTCGGTCAGCCACATATTATCACCCGTTTCATGGCCATCACATCAATAAAAGAAACAAAGAGTGCAAGAAGAATCGGCATGGGCTGGATGATCTTCTCCTTAATTGGGGCAATACTGACAGCTTTGATCGGTCTTGCTTATTTTACACAGAACCCGGATGTTAAGCTGGATAACCCAGAGGCAGTCTTCATCGTGCTCGGCCAAATCTTCTTCCATCCACTGTTCGCCGGCCTTATGCTCGCAGCCGTTCTCGCAGCGATCATGAGCACCATCTCGTCCCAGCTGATCGTTACATCCAGCGCACTGACTGAGGACTTGTACAAAATCATATTCAAAAAAGAAAAATCAGATAAGCAATATGTATTTTTTGGACGTTTGGCAGTGCTCGTAGTAGCCATTATCGCTGCATCACTGGCATGGGTGCAAAACGATACGATCCTTGGCCTGGTTGCATACGCATGGGCAGGCTTCGGTGCAGCGTTCGGACCGATCATCATCCTGAGCCTTTATTGGAAGAAAATGACCAACTGGGGTGCGATTCTCGGTATGATTGCCGGTGCGGCTACAGTTGTCATCTGGAGCAATGTCGGCTTGAGCGATGTGATGTACGAAATCGTCCCAGGTTTTATTATCAACCTGATTATTTCTGTTGCTGTCAGCTTGGTAACATACAGACCAAATCCTGAGATTGAAAAAGAGTTCGATATGAGTGTTGAGAATTTAAAATCATAATGGCAATACCACAGAGATTTTTTCTCTGTGGTATTTTTATTTTCCTTCTCGATAAAATTTGACAGGAAGTTACATATCAAAGGGAGAATTCCTATAAATATAACTAAAAGCTGAGGGGAAAATGATGAAGAGAAAGCTATTAATCTACGGGACAGCTGCTTTATTACTTTTGAGTATGTTGATTGCCATGGATCGCTATAAATTGTATAAGGAAGAAAAGCCGCCCTTGCCAGTTGTGACGATTGAAGGTGAGGAAATAGCGGTTTTTACAGGAGGATACAATTGGCATGGCACCCGGCAGACTACTGAAGAACCCATTAAACTGATGGCAGGAACGATTCCATCTAAAGCCATGGAAAGACAGAAATTAACGGTAACCTTCCCCGCAGACAAAAAACCAAAACAAATCAACATTACCCAGGTTAATTCTGTTCCCGGTGGGGAGAAACTATCTGCGCAAAGCGATACCATTCTGATACCAAAAAGCCAGACCGTCCAGAACATACTCTTCCAGATAACAGCAGGCTGGGATGAGAAATTCAACTCTTTCAGCACCTATTTCGTCAACTTAGCGATAGAAGACTTGCCCAATTACTATGATTTCCTTTCGAAGGATACTGAGAAACTATCTGTACTGGCCATTGTTCCACGTGGAGATTCTGAAAAGTATGACATTCCCGACGAAGTAAAGGCGAAGCTTGATTCCTTCCAAATATCTGATGATATTAATGGGCTAAAAGAGCGTTATCCTGAACTTACGACAAACGTAACGCCAGTCTATATGATCTTTACTAATACGCATCTTGCCATTTCAGTATTGGATAAGGAAGCACTGTTCAGCATCATAATGGATGATGGTCTGGATTGACGAAGAAGGCCCTTCTGTCAGGTCCTTCATACTATCTTAATCAAAATCAAGATAGTCCTTATTCAAGACCAATCTCTCGCCTTCCTCGAACACTTCTTCCAGTAATTCCATCAAATTTGGATAAGTATCAATCGGCTTGAAACTCCTCATGTCCATTTGAAGGATTTGGCCTTCTCCGTTATAGACAAAGAATGTTCCGGTGGCCATCGAATCCGCAAATACAAATAAGCCATCCAGACGTTTTCTATTTCGTGTGTATGGCGGTATATTCCGAAATGAAATCGGCTGATGGATTTGCTCCTCTATGGTCATCCCTTTATAACCATCCTGTTTGCCGGCAACTCTCAATATATCAAACAAGTAGCAGCCATTTGCCGTTAACAGGAAATCTTTAAAGTCACCCGGAAGATTGCCTATTTCGTCTTCTATTGAATGTAACTCTTCAAAGGTCAATGGTTTTTGGATATGAGTTTGCCAGCGGTCTTCATACAGATTTCCATAAAGGGTTGTGCCAGTCCTTAATTTTTTCCGGTCATCTTTATAAAGCTTGTCTATCTTTTGCAGGTATTCATTATACATGACCACAACTCCCTGATTTTAATCAACTGATATTGTACCTGCCCACTGGCTCGATTTCGAACGAAGCTCGAAGGTCTGATGATCCTTCCAGGCTGCTTTTCCTTTAACTCCATTTTGGCCCCCTCATTCTCCCTACCACTCTCTCCACTCTTCAGTAAGATCCTCGTCAGGCTCCAGACCGGCTTCCCGTGCTTTCTCATCGATGAACTCATATAATTCTTCGCGTTCCAGTGTTTCTATGAAATAATCATATTCTTCGTTGAGCCTGTTAAATTCGATTACGACTTCTTTTACCTTCTTCAGTATGGTCTTTTCTGCAGGGGTCTTCAAAGACTTAAGAGAAGAGATATATTTGTGCAATGCTTTTTCTGAAGCGGCTATGGCCTCCTCGCTGAACATATCGTCTCCTTCCTCCATCCGCTCCCTCCATAAAACGGTTGGCATTAGACCATTCGATCGTGGCACTGACAAAATTTCTTTGTTCTCTTTCCTTACAGCGGTGTATTCCTTCAACCGGTGTGTGTAGTGTTTTTTCTGCGTAAAATAAACCTCTTTTATACGTTCACACGGATATAAATCCCCATCGAGTACAGTGGTCCCTCCAAAAGCAAGCAACTTTAATTGAGACAGTGAATTGGCAAACTGGATCGAGGCTATTTCCCCGCAATCGAGCATTGTTAACTTTTCTAAATCCTTTAGCTCTGCAATAGGGGTAAAGTCACTGATTTTTTTACAGTTTTCCATTTCTAAAACTCTTAAGCTTTTTGATAGGCTTTCAAGACCCTTCAAATCATGTAATGACCTTAAATAGTAGAGGCCCAGCGTTTCCAGGCTTTCCAGACCCTCAGCTCCCTTTAATGAGGTGATGTTCGACTGGATCAGCTCAAAGGATTCTAGATTCTTCAGCGCTGAAAATTGTTCAAGGTTTTTCGTTTTAGGCTTGTAACTCCAGAGCCTCATTTCTTTTAAGTTCTCCAGAGTCCCTATCCCTCTTGCTTTAGGCGGAAGCTGCCCATAAAGCACTTCAAGGGAAGAAATCCTTTCAAAGTCAATCTCCAGAGATGGTCTCGTTTCATTGATTGACAGGGACTTTAGCCTTTTCAAATAGTAAAGTCCTTTAACATCCTTTAAGTCTTCACCTCCAAGAGAAACCATCTCAATGTCTGGACATTCACTTAAAAAGTCTACTTGATCCAGCTCATAAGAAAGATCGACATTATTAATCTGGTGTTCGTGAATATAAACTATCGATTCCTTGAAATTATCCTTACTAATTTTCACTGATACTTCGCCGTCATCATCAATCCGTATTCTTACATTACCTATCTTCAAGAATTTGACCATTTTTGCACCACCGTTAAATTTTTTCTACTAGCTACTTCGTTTTTCCTGCCCCGATGGGTTATTACACTGTCCTATCAGAAGCCCAGCCTAAAAAATACTCTTGAGTTCTTAAGCTTATATTAGCACCACCTGGTATGTAAGAATATGTATTTAAAGCACTAATTTTCAGTGTACATTTCCCTCTTTCCCGGGAAATATCGACAAAAAAGCTGACGAATAAATCGTCAGCTTTCGCTATTATCTTTTATTTAATTCTTCGACTAGCAATTTGTTTACAAGCGGCGGGTTCGCTTGGCCTTTTGTAGCTTTCATGATCTGGCCGACGAGGAAGCCTTTTGCTTTATCCTTGCCGCCTTTGAAATCTTCTACTGATTGCGGATTCGCATCAATGATCTCGGTGATGATCTTTAGCAATTCGCCTTCGTCTGAGATTTGGACGAGGCCCTTCTCCTTGACGATTTTCTCTGGGTCGCCGCCGTTTTCGACCAATTCCTTGAAGACCTGTTTTGCGATTTTCGAGGAAATTGTGCCGTTCTCGATCAGCTGAATCATTCCGCCAAGTCCTTCCGGAGTCAACGCTGTTTCGTGAAGCTCTTTCGATTCTGCCTTCAGGTAGGCTGAGAATTCTCCCATCAGCCAGTTGGATGCCTGCTTCGGATCCGCCCCGGCTTTCACAGCAGATTCAAAGAAATCAGCCATTTCTTTTGATACCGTTAGCACCTCTGCATCGTAAGCTGGCAGTCCCATTTCCTCGACATATCGCTTCTTGCGCTCGTCGGGAAGCTCCGGAATTTCCGCACGAACTCTTGCCTTCCACTCCTCATCAATGTAAAGATCAGGTAGATCGGGTTCAGGGAAATAACGATAGTCATCGGAGCCTTCCTTTACGCGCATTAGGATCGTCGTGTTATTCGCATCATCGTAACGGCGTGTTTCTTGCTGGATTTCACGGCCAGCGAGGATTTCCTGTTCCTGGCGTTTTTCTTCATATTCAAGCCCTTTTCGTACAAAGTTGAACGAGTTCAAGTTCTTCAGTTCAGTCTTTGTGCCGAATTCCTTCTGACCAACCGGCCGGATTGAGATGTTCGCGTCACAGCGGAGTGAACCCTCTTCCATTTTACAATCCGATACGCCTGTATACTGAATGATGGACTTCAGTTTCTCCAGATAAGCATACGCTTCATCCGGAGTGCTTATATCGGGCTCCGATACGATCTCAACAAGCGGTGTTCCCTGGCGATTGTAGTCAACGAGGGAATATCCATTGCCATGCGTTAGCTTTCCAGCATCCTCTTCCATATGGATGCGCGTAATGCCGATTTTCTTTTTATAACCATTAACCTCGATTTCGATCCAGCCATTCTCGCCGATCGGCTTGTCGAATTGGGAAATCTGGTAAGCCTTTGGGTTGTCCGGATAAAAGTAGTTCTTCCGGTCAAATTTCGTATGCTCCGCAATTTCGCAGTTCAAAGCCATAGCGGCTTTCATAGCGTACTCAACCGCTTTTTTATTCACGACTGGCAGTACTCCCGGGTATCCAAGGTCGATCACGCTAGTATTTGTATTCGGCTCGGCACCAAAATGGTTCGGGCTCGCCGAAAAGATTTTCGATTCTGTTTTTAATTCAACATGGACCTCAAGGCCAATTACCGTTTCAAACTTCATCATTTTCCCCCCCTTTACATCTCAGGTTGTTGTTTATGGAAATCTGTCGCCTGCTCGAAAGCATGTGCAACCTTATAGACAGTACTCTCATCAAAATGACGTCCGATGATCTGCAACCCAAGCGGCAGACCTTTATCAAAACCGCAAGGAACCGAGATCGCCGGTACGCCCGCAAGGTTCACCGGAATCGTTAAAATATCATTCGCATACATCGTCAGTGGGTCTCTTGTGTTCTCGCCAAGTTTGAATGCTGGCGTAGGCGCAGTCGGCCCAACGATGACATCGTATTGTTCAAATACTTTTTCAAAGTCATGCTTGATCAGGGTGCGGACCTTCTGTGCTTTCTTATAGTGGGCATCGTAATAGCCAGCGCTAAGTGCAAACGTACCAAGCATGATCCGGCGCTTAACTTCTTCACCGAAGCCTTCCTCACGGGTCATCTTGTACATTTCAAGCAGATTCTCCGCATTTGGTGAACGGTAACCATAGCGAACACCGTCAAAGCGGGCAAGGTTCGCTGACGCTTCAGATGAAGACAGCAAGTAATAGGTCGCCAAAGCATACTTGGAGTGCGGCAGGGAAACCTCTTCCCAAGTCGCCCCCAAGCGCTCAAGAATGACAAGTGCGTCCATAACTGATTTGCGGACTTCTTCGTTCACCCCCTCACCGAGGTATTCCTTCGGCACAGCGATTCGTAAGCCCTTGATATCCCCAGTCAATGAAGCGATATAGTCAGGGATGTCCACGTTTGCGGAGGTCGAATCCATTTCATCGTATCCCGCGATCGCTTTTAACAGAAAAGCATTGTCTTCTACATTTCGTGTGATTGGTCCGATCTGGTCCAAAGAAGACGCAAATGCGATTAGTCCAAAGCGTGAAACTAGCCCGTAGGTTGGCTTCATGCCGACCACTCCGCAGAAAGATGCCGGTTGGCGGATCGAACCGCCTGTATCTGAGCCAAGTGAGAACAACACTTCACCAGCAGCAACCGATGCAGCCGAACCGCCAGATGAACCACCAGGTACCCGATCAAGATTCCACGGGTTATAGGTCTTTTTGAAGCCGGAATTTTCGTTTGAAGATCCCATCGCGAACTCGTCCATGTTCAGCTTGCCGATCGTCACTGTTTCCGCTTGGTTCAGCTTTTGGATGACAGTAGCATCATAAATAGGATTAAAGTTTTCGAGAATCTTGCTCGCCGCTGTCGTGCGCAAACCCTTTGTGACGATATTGTCCTTGATGCCAATAGGCAGTCCGTATAACTTGCTCGTTGGCTTGTTCTGGATAACCTTGTCGTCCAATGCCTTCGCCGCTGCCCTTGCGTTTTCTTCATCTAATGTTAAAAACGCCTGGACCTTGCCTTCGACCTCGCCAATCCGCTTGTACGATTCATCAACCAGGTCGGAAACGCTTAGATCTCTTTTATGTAGAAGCTCATGAAGCTCCGAAATCTTATGTTCAAATAAACTCATCGCCGGTCCTCCTACTCCATAATTCCTGGCACTTTGATCTGGCCATCCTGGTGCTCAGGCGCATTCTTCAAAACTTCTTCACGCGGCAAGCCCTCTTTAGCACGGTCCTCACGCATGACATTCTTTATTTCAAGCACATGTGCAGTAGGCTCAACATGATCCGTATTCAGCTCATTCAACTGCTCAGCATATGTAATGATTTTATCCAGCTGGTCCGTCAGCATTTGCGCTTCCTCTTCTGTAATCGCCAATCTCGCCAGGTGTGCGACATGCTTCACCTGCTCCTCAGAAATCCTTGACATAAAAGCACCTCCATCGTAAATCGTCAGACAATAATAATAATGATCATAGCAAAGTTTTCCACGTTAAAGCAATACAAGCTTTGCTGTTTGTACTATTTTAACATGAGAGGGCCAAGATCGCAGGAAATTAGCGATTCTCCGCGGCTACTAAATGGTAAAGTATAGATATCGATGAATGGAGGGCTGACATGACAGTCGTATTAGAGTTATTGAGGATCATACTGCTATTTGGCATTCTGGGTGGGATATTAGGGACAATCCTTGAAAAAGTGTACTCGCTGTTCGATTTAAACACTGAACCTTTCGAATGGCTGGGCCATATCGCCATCATGCTACTGCTGTTTGTATTTTACCGGAACAAACTTCAATTCAGTGGCTGGTACAAGGGGAAAGGACGAGAAAAACTTTCTGCCAGAACGACATGCTCATTGTTTTTGGTTTCGGTCTTATTGCTCGTTCTGATGCCTATATTAAGCTACTTATTATAATGGAGGATATGATGATGAAATTATTATATATTGGTATTCTGTTATTAACCGCATGCAGCGATCCTTCCCCGTTAAAATCGGATATCGAGGTAAAAATCAACGAACTGTTCGGCACCAAATTCGGGCTTGTTGACCAGGTCTATATCCAATCTGAAGGAAAATCACTGACAGTATTAAATCCAAGAGAGTTTTTAGGCTATCTGGAGGGAGCAGAAAAAACAGCAGGCGAGGAAATTCCCGGTGCGATTGCCATTGTTTTAAAAACTTCTCCAGGTATGAAGGAGTACAGCAAAGAACAAACCATTGAAGAGTTAAGCTTTGTCACTGATAAAAAATTGATTTGTAATGAGGATTATTGCTACAAAACCTCCAAGGAACTTGCGGATCTAATTGAGTCTCTTAATTAGAGAGGAGAATGGTGAATAACACCATTCTCCAGGAACGTTTTGCGATCAGTAAAGACAGTACTCTTGCCAAATCTTTAACCCTTGTCACTGATCCCTAAAGCCAGCTTCAAATATTCCACAAATACTATCGACTGCTCTTTGATTTTCAAGTCTTCCTTCGATAACATAGCATGCTCTACTGCCAAGCCATCGATAAATGAAATGATCGAACGGGCAATGATTTGATGATCAAACCTGAGGCTAAATTCCCCACTCTTTTGACCATGTTCAATAATCGTCGCATATATTTTCAAGCCATTGTTGTATCGTACTTTCCCGTATTCTCTTCTATGGTCATCATTTCTTCCTATGATAAAAAACTCAAGTTTCGCCGGCGACAAAGGATCCATATCATCATCAGGCTCCCCATCCTCGCCAAAGATGATTTTCATGAGCATATCCCAATAAGATGTTGCATTTTCCCTTACCATATCCAATGTCTCATCTAATTCCATGGCTAATGATTCTTCCATAAACGTTTCAAACACTGCTTCTTTACTTGAAAAATATTGATACAGCCCGCCCCTGCTGATATTAGCAGCATCCATTATGTGCTTCATTGTGGCTCGCTCATAACCATGCTCAATGAAAACCTGCTGTGCCGCCTTCAAAATATCAGCTCGACGCTGTTCCATGTGCTCCTGACTGACCTTCGGAGACATTTTCTCTCCCCCGTTCTATTTTGCTCTTAAAAAGTAAACCAACGATCGAAACTGCCACCAACAATAAACCAGTAATTACAAATGTCGGGATGACCCCAAGTATGGTCGCAAGCAACCCGCCAGCCAAAGGCCCAATAATCGTCGCAGTGGTGGTCACGCTATTCAACACGCCGAATACCCTGCCTGTCATGTGTACCGGAGTCTCCATCTGAACAGCAGCCTGGAAAGGAATGAATACTAATCCAGCTGCAAAGCCAGCAACCAATCCCAAAGCAGGTCCCCATAAAACGGGCAGCGCTAAGTCCATTCGTGTCAATACTGCCATCATACTAAAACTAATGCCTATCCCACAAACTCCAATAAACATCAGAATGAGAGCATTATAATCAGTTTTTTTAACCAACAGTAATCCTGTAAAAAACATTCCCAAACCTGATGCAGTTACAATATAACCAAACAGATCAGGCGAGGCATTTGATAGTTCCCTCAGTAATACGATGATTTGCGAGTCAGACAGCTGTAAAATTAACAGGCTGATCCCTAATACCGTTATCCCAACAATCAAGAAACGATTTCCCCTGATAAACCGAATTCCTTCCAAGAAATCCTCTTTAAAAGAAGCTCCTCCTGGTTCATCTGAATCTATTGATATTGAAGCCGCTGCCTTTGGTAAAGCTAACAACAGAATCGCTGAAATTACAAAGGTGCCTGAATCGATAAAGAATACCATTTTAGTCCCAAAAGCCGAGACCAACAGGCCGCTCAATAAAGGGCCTAACACCTTCGTTCCGGAATCAATCATGGAGGTAATGGACATGGCGCTTTTCATATTTTCTTGCTCAATCAGTTCTTTAAGCTTACCATTCTTCGCCGGGACAAATACAGCTGAGAGCATTCCGACCATGAACAAGCAAATATAGACAGTCCATAAAGAATCAGTAAATGCAAGTATCAGTATTAGCCCCGCTCTGACTACGTCTGACAAGACCATGATCGTCTTTCTGTTAAATCTGTCAGCAACCGTTCCAGTGAATGGTCCCAGCAGTGCCATTGGGACAGCTAAACATAGAATGATAAAGGAAACCTCCATTGGAGAAGCCTCCCATTTCAATCCAACCATCGTGATGATTGCCACAACACTTAACCAGTCACCAATACTTGATATTAACTGTGCAAGCATTAACGTAATAAACCCTTTATTTTTTAAAAGACCGCCCATCATCATCCCTCCATAATAAAACGACACTGATGTCGTTTTGGTTGACTTTATTATAACGACACCAGTGTCGTTTATCAATACTTTTATAAACTTTGGGCTTTTTAAATTCATTAAAGTCTTAATTTTATAGAAAAAAATCGAAGCTGGAAGCGAAAATGACCTAAAAAAAAAGAGCTAACCTAAAAGGCTGCTCCCTCGTCTCTATTTCCCGAATAACTTCCCAATGCCAGATAAGAAACCCTTTTTCTTCTTTGCAGGCACCGTTTGGATCACGGGTTTCTTTTTACCAAGATAAATCTCCTCTTTATCAATCGCATGGTGATGTGCTAAAACGAGCCCAAGTTCAGAATCATAATCTTTATTAGTCACGATCGTAAACTCGATGCCCCGTTTTTCAGCCGCTTTAATGTATTCCGATAAGTAAGGATATGAAATATTTCCGTTTAAAAAGAGGTGGGCTTCTCGGTTTTCATCCATAAGCTGCTCGACTTCAGGTTCAACACCCTTCCTCATTACCTCGCCCTGAGTAAGCGCAATGACGACCCTTTCCCTGATTGTTGTAAGGAATCTCCTTCTTTCATCAGGCTTGGTCTGCTTAGCCCCATGAATCCCTTGCTGCAAATACTCATCCACTTTACTGTTGCCCATTTTCGTCCCCCCTTGTCTCACTTTCATGCTGTGCTCCAACTAGAACTCTTTATAAATATTATGTATGATTCCGCCCAAAGGTCTGTGCTAGTTTAAGGTTAACCTATTTTAAACAAAAAAAACCTCCTCTTCAAGTGAAGAGAAGGACACAAATAGGAGAATGCAAGGTGAAAAATCAAAACAATTATGGTGAATCCCCGCCTGAGTTGGAGGGCCCAAGCGGAGAGAAAACCCGTAACTAATGATCAAGAAGTAGTAAACTGGGCTTCTTCGGTAGATCCTTTTAGCGCAGTCGTTGAGGAAGTTCCTCCGGAAATAACCATTGAAACATCATCGAAGTAGCCTGTTCCGACTTCGCGCTGGTGTCTTGTTGCTGTGTAGCCATATTGTTCGCTATCGAACTCAGCTTGCTGCAGCTCAGAGTATGCAGCCATACCGCGCTCTTTGTAGCCGCGAGCCAGTTCAAACATGCTGTGGTTCAATGCGTGGAAGCCAGCAAGTGTGACGAACTGGAACTTGTAGCCCATCTTGCCAAGTTCGACCTGGAACTTCGCGATGGTTTCGTCATCCAGCTTCTTTTTCCAGTTGAATGATGGCGAGCAGTTGTAAGCAAGCAGCTTGCCAGGATACTTCGCATGGATTGCTTCAGCAAATCGGCGTGCTTCATCCAGGTCAGGCTCAGATGTTTCACACCAAACCAGATCTGCATATGGTGCGTAAGCCAAACCACGGGCAATCGCCTGGTCAAGGCCTGGTTTCACGCGGAAGAACCCTTCAGGCGTTCTATCGCCAGTGATGAACGGAGCATCATATGGATCTACATCGCTTGTGATCAAATCTGCCGCGTTCGCATCAGTGCGAGCTACAATCAAAGTTGGCGTACCCATTACGTCAGCTGCAAGTCGGGCAGCAATCAGGTTGCGCACCGCTGTTTGTGTTGGCAAAAGAACTTTACCGCCGAGGTGTCCGCATTTCTTTTCAGAAGAAAGCTGGTCCTCAAAGTGAACGCCTGCTGCACCAGCTTCAATCATTCCCTTCATCAATTCGAATACATTCAGCTGTCCGCCAAATCCTGCCTCAGCATCAGCCACGATTGGTGCGAACCAGTCGATGGAATCGTCGCCTTCTCCATGAGTGATTTGGTCAGCTCTTTGAAGTGCCTGGTTGATGCGTTTAACTACTGCCGGTACACTGTTCGCAGGGTACAAGCTCTGGTCAGGATACATGTTTCCGGAAAGGTTGGCGTCCGCTGCAACCTGCCAGCCGCTCAGGTAAATCGCCTTCAGGCCTGCCTTTACCTGCTGGACCGCCTGGTTGCCTGTAAGGGCACCAAGTGCATTGACGAAATCCTCTTCATTTACAAGATTCCAAAGCTTCTCCGCACCGCGGCGTGCCAGTGTATACTCAATATCAATCGAACCGCGAAGCTTGATGACATCCTCCGCAGTATAAGTCCTTTCCACTCCAGCCCATCTGTTTTCCATTTCCCAGCTTTCCTGCAATTGCTTTACACGATCTTGAGTCATTTTCCGTTCCTCCTAATGTATGGTTTTATATGAATCTATCAATCTATTAAGCTAAAGCCTGATAGCCAGGCAATGTTAAAAATCCAACGAACTCATCATTTAAAATCAATTCATCAAACATATCTACCGCCTGCTCGAATTTCCCATTTTCAAATACCGCTTCGCCGACTTCCAGCTTGATTTTCTCAAGCTCCTCTTCCTTCAGCTCATGGTACATTTCAACCGTCACTTTGCGTCCATCGTCAAGAACTCCTTTAGGATGACGAATCCATTGCCATAGCTGAGCTCGGGAAATCTCTGCCGTTGCTGCGTCTTCCATCAAGTTATGGATTGGCGCTGCGCCCCTGCCATTCAACCAAGATGCTACATACTGGATGCCGACATTGATGTTCATGCGTACGCCGGCTTCTGTTATAGTCCCTTCTGGTACAGCAAGCAGATCAGCTGCTTTTACCTCAACATCCATTTGCTTGCCGGATTCAATCTGGTTCGGTTCTGGCATTTCCTTGTTGAATGCCTCAAGTGCTACCGGTACCAGCCCTGGATGTGCTACCCATGTGCCATCATGGCCATCGCGCGCTTCGCGTTCTTTATCAGCACGCACCTTTGCGAATGCTTCAGCATTTGCTTCCTCGTCATTTTTAATCGGGATTTGCGCCGCCATTCCGCCCATTGCCGGTGCCTTGCGACGGTGGCAAGTCTGGATTGTCAGCAACGAGTATGACCTCATGAATGGAACCGTCATTGTCACCTGCGAGCGATCCGGTAAAATCACATCATCCTGTGAACGCAGTTTTTTCAGATAGCTGAAAATATAATCCCAGCGGCCGCAGTTCAAGCCGGCAGAGTGTTCCTTCAGCTCATATAGAATCTCATTCATTTCGAATGAAGCAAGAATCGTTTCAATCAAAACAGTTGCTTTAATCGTTCCCTGTGGAATGCCTAGATGATTCTGTGCATAAACGAACACATCATTCCATAGGCGCGCTTCTAAGTGGCTCTCCATCTTAGGAAGGTAGAAGTATGGGCCTGTGCCCTGCTCCACTAGCTTTTTCGCATTATGGAAAAAGTACATTGCGAAATCGAACAAGCCGCCTGAAATTGGGTTGCCATCGAGCAATACATGTTTTTCTTCTAGGTGCCAGCCTCTTGGGCGAACCATTAAAACAGCTGTTTCTTCCTTCAGTTGATACTTTTTGCCATTCGCATTTTCAAAAGAGATCGTCCTGTTAACGGCGTCCCTTAAGTTGATCTGTCCTTCAACGATCGCTTCCCATGTCGGCGAGGTTGAGTCCTCGCAGTCTGCCATAAAAATCTTCGCTCCTGAATTGAGTGCATTGATGACCATCTTCCGGTCAGTTGGCCCTGTGATCTCGACTCTGCGATCCTGCAGGTCTCTCGGCAGAGGCGCAATTGTCCAATCACTTTCACGAATGTGCTTCGTCTCCGGCAAAAAGTCCGGGAGTTTTCCAGCATTGATTTCTGCCTGGCGATTTTCACGTGCGGCCAGCAATTCGACCCGACGCTCCCCAAAATGCCTTTCAAGCCGCTCTACAAAATCAAGAGCCTCTGGTGTCAAAATTCCTTTGTATCCTTTTTTCATGCTGCCTACAATTTCAATTCCTCTAGTTTGTGTCGACATTTACTGCCTTCACCCCTTTGTTATAGTACAGTATCAATAACTCTAATATGTATTATATAACAGAGGTTTCAGATTGCAACTATTTTGTTAAATTTTTCTGAAAAATTTTTAAAATAGGTCTATGGTCCTTTATTCCATAAAGAGGTAAACGGTGCAATTTTGCTTATGAAGCGTGCAATTATGAAGTCCGAACGTGCGATTCCTCCTCTTTTCGGTGCAATTATAAGTGGGAACGATGCAATTAAAATCGGGAACGGTGCAATTCCTAATCTTTATCGCACAGTGAAAGTTTGGATATGGAAGACAACATAAAAAAACCCCTATCACAGGGGTTTTTCTGCATTCTTTTTCAGTAAGAATTTTATATAGAAAAATGTGAGAGCGGGTACAACTAAATTAGGCAGCAGGAAATGTATGAAGAAGGATAGTGCATCTGTGAGGTGACCTGCCTTGTCTACTTGAGGGATTAGGATTTGATCACCAAAGGGGCCTTTTGAGAAAACGGAGTTAAAAACAAAGTTCCATCCTAAGTGCAGACCGATTGGGAACATCATCGATTTTGTTTTTTCAAACGCATATGCCCAAACTAATCCCGAAATCGACGTCATCAGGAACACAACAAGCATAAAAACTATATTTCCAAATACTCCAAAAGTAAACCAATGGTAGATCCCAAAAGCAATTGCGGATAATAAAATTCCTGTCCTCGCTCCCCATTTTCGGATAGCGATATAGAGAAGTGCTCCTCTAAAGATCAACTCCTCAAAGACAACAGACTTAACATTCCACCACAGGAAGTTTAATGTGCCAAGGACAGATAGATTGTCATTCAGCTTCCAGTCCGTATTGGTTAAAGCAGAATCGATCAGTTGAATCACTGTGCAAAGTAATGCGGTAAAAATGAACCCAAGAGCAAATTGGGACATTCTTGACTTTGATGGTGTGATTCCTAATACATTTAGATTTTCCCTGTAGGTAACACGAAGTAATATCCACGATATCATTAGTTGTACTACTATTCCCAGCAAAGCATCAACTCCACTTCAGGATAATTTTACCTAATTATATCAAAGGACGTGCAAGTACATTCCCTTAAGATGAAAAAATCCCCCTCTCAAAACGAGAGGGGGATTCAAATTCTGTATTAGTACATTTCAGAAGTAGTCTTCGCTTGCATGTGAAGAAGCAGATAGTCTGGTCCGCCAGCTTTTGAATCTGTTCCTGACATGTTGAAGCCGCCAAATGGCTGGTAACCTACGATTGCGCCTGTGCAGCCGCGGTTGAAGTAAAGGTTTCCGACATGGAAATCTTCACGTGCCTTCTGGATGTTTTCACGGTTGCGCGTGATAACCGCTCCAGTCAAACCGTATTCAGTGTTGTTCGCGATTTCAAGCGCATGGTCGAAGTCCTTTGCTTTTGCGAATGCGACAACTGGTCCAAAGATTTCTTCCTGCATGATGCGAGCTTTTGGATCAACATCTGCAAATACTGTTGGCTTGATGAAGTAGCCTTTTGAGCTGTCTCCTTCGCCGCCAGTCATCAAACGGCCTTCTTCCTTGCCGATTTCGATGTAGCTCATGATCTTGTCAAACGCGCCCTGGTCGTTAACAGGACCCATGAATGTGCTTTGATCTGTAGGATCATCAAGCTTAAGCTCGTTAGTAAGCTCAACCACGCGGTTAAGAACCTGGTCATATACATCCTCAACGATAACAGCACGTGAGCATGCAGAGCACTTTTGTCCTGAGAAGCCGAAAGCAGAAGCCGTGATTGCTTGAGCAGCTAATTCAAGATCAGCATCTTTGTCGACAACCATCGTGTCTTTTCCACCCATTTCAGCGATTACGCGCTTAAGCCAGATTTGGCCTTCGCTCAATTTTGAAGCGCGCTCGTAAATGCGCAGACCCACGTCACGTGAACCTGTGAAGCTTACGAAGCGAGTGTCCTTGTGGTCAACAAGGTAGTCGCCCACTTCTGCGCCGCTTCCTGGTACGAAGTTAAGGACACCTGCAGGAAGACCTGCTTCTTCCATTACTTCAACAAACTTAGCCGCAACGACTGGAGTAGTTGAAGCTGGCTTCAATAGAACTGTGTTACCAGTTACGATTGCTGCTACTGTTGTACCAGCCATGATCGCCAACGGGAAGTTCCAAGGTGAAATGATGATTCCTACTCCAAGAGGAATGTAATCATAACGGTTATATTCATTTGGACGGCTCTCTACTGGTACACCGTCTTTAATTTTAAGCATTTGGCGGGCATAGAACTCAAGGAAGTCGATTGCTTCAGCTGTATCAGCATCTGCCTCGTTCCATGGCTTACCTGCTTCTTTTGTTAAAAGCGCTGAGAACTCATGCTTGCGGCGGCGAATGATTGCAGCAGCCTTGAATAATACATCTGCACGTGTCTCAGGCTTTACTTTTTTCCAAGTCTTGAACGCTTCGACTGCAGCCTGCATCGCTTTTTCAGCTAGGTCGCGGTTTGCCTTTGATACGCGTCCAACAACTTCTTCTGTATTGGATGGGTTGTAAGATACAATCTTGTCTTCAGTCGAGATTCTCTCTCCGCCAATCACCAAGTCATAATCCTGGCCAAGATAGCCTTCAACAGTTTTCAATCCTGTAAGGTATCCTTCACGGTGTTCCTCATCTTTAAAATTCGTGAAAGGCTCGTGTTTGTATGGCTGAACCATTCTATCCCCTCCTATGTATTAAAACGTTTTC
Source organism: Mesobacillus sp. QJM3NY_10 (assembly GCF_056173465.1). NCBI lineage: Bacteria > Bacillati > Bacillota > Bacilli > Caryophanales > Bacillaceae > Mesobacillus > Mesobacillus sp. QJM3NY_10. The sequence goes on along the minus strand of NZ_CM149675.1, from coordinate 341,111 downwards.
ATTCCTTTCCCATTCTATCATGAGAGTCTCATAGTGTTCAATGCCAACGTACTAGCAAGTCTTGGATTGCGAATTTTCTTGATTTTTATTATGCCAATATTGTATTCGGGCCGACTTCTGGGGCTTGTTACAGAGTTGGTCGATATTTTTGTGAATGTGGTCGATATAATCGAAAAAGTGGTCGATATATTATAAAATCCGCTGATATATTCAGAAATGTGGTCGATATAATCTAATTTTCGCCAATAAAACTATCCTAGTAATAAAATCAAACTAATTTTCAGCAGGTTACCCCCCATAATCTAGCGAATATTTATCTATCATTCAAAAAAGGAGCCTATTTTAGATGAAAAAGCGCCATGAAGTATTGTTCAATCAAATGGAGTCCTATCGCAGCTATATTCTAGGAGTAGCAGATACGGTTTCCGAAGAAGATGCCGAGAAAATTCCTGCTGGATTCAATAATAATATCCGCTGGAACCTTGGGCATATTTATCTTGATCAACATCTGTGGATCCAGGCGGTGACAAAGGAGCCGGCAGATGTCCCTGAAGAGTTTAAATCATGGTTCGGCTACGGCACCTCTCCGGCCAATTTTACCGAGGAAACGCCTACCGTCAGCGAGTTAAAAGAACTGCTGAAAACACAGCCTGCCAGAATAAAAGACTCATATGGCGAGCGCTTGGAAGAGGAATTCGCACCAACCGAAATGGGCATGCATACAGTCGAGCAAGTATTAACCCGTACGATTTTTCATGAAGGTATGCATTTACAGACAATTCTTGATATAAAAAAATGCATTTAAAAAGCAAAGAACCCCGGCTCTTTGCTTTTTCCATTCCTCTATTTCAACTTTTCGGCGACCTCAGCTTCTACTTTCTTGATTAACTTATTTATAGGACCGGATGGGTAATCCAGGGCTTTCATCTCTGCAAAATAAGGAAACATCTCTTTAATGTCATCTGCGTAAAAACTTCCATCCCTAGGCAAAGTGTGACTGATCACCTTTAAGGCTCCCTCGCTTCGATCGACCTTTAACACCATTGGCACTGACATCCCCGAACCTTGCTCAACTTCAGCATCTTCTTTGTAATACTCCTCAATCAAAGCCCATAAGTAAATCTCACCCTTCTCTTCATTGGTGGCAAGTATTTCATACGCATTGAAAATTTCGCCGCCAAAATTCGGGTCCATCACTTCTTGACTTATGTATCTTTCAATTTCCTGTCCATCTGCTTCTGTCACTGTTGAGTTTGAACATCCTGTTAGTAAAAGAAGCCCAATCATACCAAGGATAAAACTACGCTTCATTTCACTCATCGCCTCCTCCAAAATAACAACCCTGCCATAATTCCGATAGGCAACAGCACGATCGCACCGGCTATTATCCCTAAAAGGGTGGACATTAAAGCGAGGGAGATAGATGAGAATTCTTCGGTTACTTGTCCAGTCACCCATTGAAAAAGATAAATAAAGGTTGAATTTCCAAAGGCTCACAACATAGCTGTTTTGAATACATATTTCCATTTTGCTTTTTGACTTACTCTGCTTTGAACAGCCATTTATCCACCTCTTCTGATTAGAATTATCAGAATATATACGATAATAATTGAGTTTTAGATTCACCTTTTTTAAAAACAAAAAGCAAAGAGCACTCGGCTCTTTGCTTCTCATTACTGATAAATATGCACAAATGGTTCATCCTGATCCGGTTTCTTGACGATTAAGGCTTCTTGTCCCAGTACAGAGGATACGCTGACCTGTACGGACATATAGTTAGGGAAGTGCTCCATAACCAGTCCTGTTACATACTGGGTGAATCCAATCGCTTCAGCTTCTCCGTAGAACTGGATAGGTATTTCGATATTTAATTCCTGAAGCTGGCCATCCAGATAAAAGCCTTTGCCTATGACGCCGTTAAAGTTTGGGAAATATTCCTCAACATCCTGCTTGAAGTTCTGGAAGAATGTGAGGTCATCCCTGTGTTCCTTCTCCGCTTCGGCGGATGGGAACAGAATGTACTTTTCTTTTACATCTTTCCAGCTGCCGACTTTGTTGCTTCCCTGAGAAACTTCAGCATAGGCGAAGAAGTTACCAGGTACAACAGAGGATCTGCTCTCCTGTTCGAACAATCCAATCGTAATCGGAACATTGTTCAACTCTTCGATGCCTCTTATCCTGCTAATGACTTCCTGGGCGATTTTTTTGCCTTCTGCTTCAAGAACTTTACGAGAAATGTTTTTTTCAAACACTGCCCCATAAGCTTCCTCACGATAATAGTGCACTGAGTTCAACGCCAGCCCGATTGCGATGCCGCCAAGCTGGTACGTATCCTTTTCGCCTGATTGGACGAGATAGTTATGCTCGAGGATATGGGCAAGATAAATTGGATTCTTTTTATTCTGTTCGTGCACATCTCCATTGCCAGGGATGGCAGGGTTCAGGCCCAGGTTCTTCACTGTGACCTTTTTATTATTGTTGTCTTTTTTAGCCTTAGCCTGCAATTCTTTTTCCTTTGCCTCGACCTGCGCCGGGGTCATTTCACGTTCCAGCCATGATGCTACGGTGCTGCCGTCAAGATACTGGCCTTCCTTGAAAACGTACTTGTCTGTGGAAAATGTATTTTGCGCAATCCGCATCAGACCTGTCTCAAATTCAGTAATGTCATAGCGGGTATTCAGATTGTTGACGACCATGCCCCGAGCTTCCCCTGGCTCGAACGGCATGATGGTACGGTAATATTTGTCCGAAATTTTATATTTCGGGATAATCGCTTTTTCCTTGGTATCATCATCCTTTTCCTGGACGACCTCTTCCTGCTTTTGAAAATTAGGGGCACAGGCCGTCAGCAAAAGGACAAGAGATAGAGCGACCATTGAGAGCTTCCTCATGGCGTGTACACCTCTTTTTTAGTAGCGGTTTTCGTAATAAGTTATGTGTTTCGGACTAATTATTCTTTCGCCTTATTATTGAAATCGGGCTCTTTTCGAAAATGCGTCTCACCAGAGTAATCAATAATAAACGTAAAAATCCAGTAGCCGATTTTTACTCTTGTCAGGCAAAAGTACCCAAATTACGAAAAGAGCTTATTTATTTATTTATTTCTTCAAGCATTCTCTCCTCATTCCACACTTCAATCCCAAGGCTTTCTGCTTTTGTCAGCTTCGAACCTGCGTCTTCACCGGCAATGACTAAATCAGTTTTCTTGCTGACGCTGCCGGCTATATTGCCGCCGAGCGCCTCGATTTTTTCTTTTGCCTCGTTTCTGCCCATTTGCTCGAGCTTCCCGGTTAATACGATTGTTTTACCGGCAAAAAATGAATCTGATTCCTCTGCGGTAACCTTCTTTGGTCCTTTATATTCCATATTGACACCGACAGCCTTCAGCTCGGAAACCAGCTCGCTCACTTCATCACTGTCAAAATAAGTGACGATGGAGTCTGCCATTTTGTCGCCGATTTCGTTGATGGCTGTCAATTCTTCCTTCGTTGCCTGCATCAATCTATCCATCGTGTCGAATTCCTGCGCCAATGTCTTCGCGGCTTTTGCGCCAACAAGGCGGATACCGAGGCCGAACAATAGCTTTTCCAATGAATTATCCTTCGTCGCTTCAATCGCTGACAGCAAATTGTTGACGGACTTCTCGCCCATTCGCTCAAGAGCCAGCAGCTGATCGCGTGTCAGCTTATAAATATCAGCTACATCCTTGATCAACTCTTCGGCAAACAGCTGGCTGACCACTCTTTCACCAAGTCCGTCGATGTTCATCGCATCGCGGGAAACGAAGTGAATCAAACCTTCCCTGATTTGTGCCGGGCATTTCGGATTGATACAGCGAAGTGCTACTTCCCCTTCAATCCTGACAAGCTCGCTGTCGCATTCAGGGCATTCAGTAGGCATATGGAACTCGACTTCGTTGCCGGTCCGCTGCTCGGCAAGGACATTGACGACTTCCGGAATGATATCTCCGGCTTTTTTGATGACGACTTTGTCGCCGATTTTGATATCTTTTTCACGGATCAAGTCTTCATTGTGCAAAGAAGCACGTCCTACCGTTGTGCCTGCTACCTGAACTGGTTCAAGGATGGCGGTTGGAGTTACGACGCCTGTGCGGCCAACGCTCAACTCGATATCCTTCAAAGTCGTTACGACTTCCTCGGCAGGAAACTTATAAGCGATAGCCCAGCGAGGACTTTTTGCCGTCGTACCAAGCTCGGCCTGCTGATCAAGTGAATCGACCTTGATGACGATCCCATCAATATCATACGGAAGATCCGGACGCTTTTCGACCCAGCTGTTCACATACTCAATGACACCTTCAATGCTGTCAACTTTTCGGCGCTCTTTATTCGCTTTGAATCCGAGCTTCTCCAGATAATCTAGTCCATCACTATGGGCACGGATGCCGGTGTCCCCGACATTGGCGATTCCATACAGGAACACATCAAGATTCCTTGAAGCAGCAATCTTCGGATCAAGCTGGCGAAGGGAGCCCGCAGCCGCATTACGCGGGTTCGCAAATGGCTCTTCTTCTTTTTCTTTTCTCGCTTTATTCAATGCTTCAAAGGATTTCTTCGGCATGAACGCCTCACCGCGTACTTCAAGCGAAACCTGCTCTTTCAGCCGGATTGGCAAAGAACGGATCGTCTTAAGGTTAGACGTAATATCCTCGCCAGTCGTTCCATCACCGCGCGTCGCTCCGCGTACAAGCAGCCCGTCCTCATAAATGAGCGAGACTGCCAAACCGTCAATCTTCAGTTCGCAAACATACGCAACATCGTCGCCGACACCCTGGCGGACACGGCGGTCAAAATCGCGGAGGTCCTGCTCATCGAAGGCATTGCCAAGACTCAGCATTGGAGTCGCATGCTGCACCTTGTTGAACATCGTTAAAATCTCGCCGCCAACACGCTGGGTAGGTGAGTCAGGAGTCTGCAGTTCAGGGAATTGCTCCTCGATTTCAATTAGTTCCCTCAGGAGCCTGTCGTACTCCGCATCCGGGACCGACGGCTGGTCTAGAACATGATACTCATAACTATATTGATTAAGCAGATTTTGCAAATCCTTGGCTTTATTCTCAGCACTCTGAAAATCCATAAATCCAGCCCTTTCATAACCGAAAAGCTCAGGGCGCCGTGATCAGCCCCGACAAGCGACTCGAGCTGCTCAAAGCTAACTTCTCGCAAGATCTCGAGGATGCACTCGCAGGGATGATAACTGGCTAGGCACTTGAGCTAGACAGTACTCAATGTGTAATAAAAAAATTTTAAGCCTTCGTAATCGGTGCGAACTTAGCCAACAAACGTTTGATGCCTGTTGGACTTGGGAATGCGATATCGAGCTCCATTCCTTCTCCCGATCCCTTGACACTGACAACGGTTCCTGTTCCCCATTTGCCATGCTGGGCTTTGTCGCCAACTTTCCATTCGATCCCTTCGCCGCCGCTGGCTGCAGCAACCGGCCGAGATACAGCACCGCGTGTAGGGATTGACGGTCTTGCTGAAGTGCCTGGTCTGCCGCCGCTGGTTGGTGCTGGTCTGCCACCGCTTGTTGGTGCAGGCCTTCTTACTTTTGGCACGGCGTCTTCAACCAAATCAGCCGGGATTTCCTTAATGAACCGTGATTCCGGGTTCATGTTCGTACGGCCGAAAAGGGTGCGCATCTGCGCATTCGTGATGAACAATTCTTCTTCAGCACGAGTGATTCCCACGTAGGCAAGACGGCGTTCTTCCTCCATCTCATCCTCCTCCATCAAGGAGCGGCTGTGCGGGAATACGCCCTCTTCCATTCCAATCAGGAAGACGACCGGGAACTCAAGACCCTTAGCTGAGTGCAATGTCATCAATGTGACGAAATCTGTTTTTTTCTCGCCGTCATCATCCAGGCGGTCAATATCAGCAACTAGTGCCAAATCCGTCAGGAACGCCACCAGGCTCTTATCTTCACTGCTTTCTTCAAAGCTTTTTGTTACTGTTAAAAATTCATCTATGTTTTCAAGTCGGCTCTGTGACTCTATCGATTTTTCTGCCTTTAGCATGTCACGGTAGCCTGTCTTATCTAAGACTTCCTCCACCAGCTCAGTCACCGAAAGGTATTCCTGCTGGTGAGTGTAATTACTGACCAGGTTGCGGAATTCTGCCGCTGCTTTTTCCGCCTTTGGGCTCAGTCCGATCATTTCAATCGTCTCCAAGGCCTGGAACATCGACAGGTCATGCATTGTCGCGAAGTTGGCGATTTTATCAATAGAAGTCGAACCGATCGCGCGCTTCGGAACATTGATGATCCTCTGCAAACTAATATCATCATCAGGATTCGAAATCAAACGGAGATACGCAAGGATATCCTTGATTTCCTTCCTGTCATAGAACTTGATGCCGCCGACGATTGAGTAATCGATGTTCGACTTCAGGAAAGATTCCTCAATCACACGGGACTGGGCGTTCGTACGATAGAGAATCGCGATATCAGACAGCTTGCGGCCATTGCGAATCTGCTCCTGGATTTTGCCGATGACGAACTGTGCTTCACCCTGTTCGCTGTCAGCACGGTAATACATGATTTTGTTGCCCTCCGCGTTTTCAGTCCAGAGGTTTTTTGGCTTGCGGTTCATATTGTTCTGGATGACCATATTCGCCGCCAGCAAAATCTTCTTCGTCGAGCGATAGTTCTGCTCAAGCAATATCACGCTTGCCCTTGGATAGTCCTTTTCAAATGAAAGGATGTTCGCAATGTCGGCACCGCGCCAGCGATAGATTGACTGATCCGAGTCACCAACGACACAAAGGTTCTGGAATCTTTGCGCAAGCAATTTTACAAGCATGTATTGTGCCCTGTTCGTATCCTGATACTCATCCACATGGATGTACTGGAACTTGCGCTGGTAATACTCCAGCACTTCAGGCACGCGGATGAACAGCGTAATCGTCGTCATGATCAGATCATCAAAATCAAGCGCATTATTTTTGCGCAGCCTGCGCTGATACTCCGTATACACATCGCTGACCTTCTGTGAAAGGTAATCCCCCGCCGTCTTCGCATATTCTTCCGGCGTAATCAACTCGTTCTTTGCCGAGCTGATTGTTCCAAGGATCGCACGAGGATCATACTTTTTCGGATCCATATTCTTGTCCTTCAAAATCGACTTGATGACAGATTGCTGGTCAGTCGAATCAAGGATCGTGAAGTTTCGGTTGTATCCGAGACGGTCGATGTCCCTGCGCAAAATCCGTACACACATCGAGTGGAACGTAGAAATCCAGATGTTGTCCGCCGCGCCGCCCATCATTTTTTGAATCCTCTCGCGCATTTCGCGCGCCGCTTTATTCGTAAACGTAATCGCAAGGATGTTGTAAGGATTCACTCCTTTTTCCACCATCAAATACGCAATCCTGTGTGTTAAAACCCTAGTTTTACCAGAGCCGGCGCCTGCCATTAAGAGCAGCGGTCCATCCACTGTCTTGACAGCCTTCTGCTGCTCCGGGTTCAAGCCATTCAGTAATTTATCCGTTAAATATTGCACACTCGTCACCACCATACAAACATTTGTTCTTATTTTATCTCATAAAATCCTTATATACAACTTCGTTATTTCTTTATTGCAGCAACTGTCTTCAATGCCTCGTCAAGGTTGCTGTACACAACATTCCCGACCACGATAACATCGGCATGCCTGGCCATTTCTTCAGCCTGCTGTGCGGTTTCGATTCCGCCGCCGTAAAAAAGAACAGTGTTGTCGAGAACTCCCTTGGCTGCTTCTACATACTCCGGGTTGCCGTATGTCCCGCTGTATTCCAAATAGAAAATCGGCAGGTTGAACATTTTTTCCGCCATCATCGCATATGCCCGTACATCATCGATTGAAAGATCCGTCTTCGCATGAGTCAGCTTTGCCGCCTTGCAATCCGGATTCAGGATGCAGTAGCCTTCCATTTTTAGCTCGTCCCAATCCATCAGGTCGCCATACTCCTTGACCGCTTCATGGTGCATACCAGTGATCCACTGTGGATTGCCACTGTTCAGTACCGTCGGGATAAAATAAAAATCGAATCCCGGCGTGATCGAGTCAATCGTCGAAACCTCGAGAATGCATGGAACCGTATAACGACGGACCCGGGACATTAAATCAAGGACACCTTCAAGAGTGACACCATCTGTCCCACCCACCATGATCGCGTCGGTTCCAGATTCGCAAATTCTATCTAATTCTTCATCAGTTATCTCTTTATTTGGATCGAGTTTGAACACATGTCTCCACTCGCGAACATCGTACATCCCAGAATTGCCCCCATTCTATATATCCATTCCACCATTATAGCATTTGTTGCTGTTATATAAAAAAGGAAACATGTGAGAAAAGCGCAAGCGCTGTGGTCAGCCCCGACAAGCGCTGGAGGGCCGACCGGTGAAGTCGTTCTTTGACTTCATTGGGCGGACCGAAGCGTCTCGAGGGGCTAGGCGCTGGAGCTGGACACTGCTCGAAGTGAAAAATATATCTATATTTGTAGAAATATGTAGAAAAAAAGCGCCCCTCATCCAGGAACGCTTTTTGAAGAAAAGTTATAAATCACGATGCTCGTATTGCTCTGTGAACAACCTTGAAAAAATATAGAAACTGATGCCGCTGACAATCAGCGCAAGATAGATTGGATCAAGCCCGAAGAAGCTGATAATCTCTTTTTCGCCAAGGTAGACTGCCAGACTTCCAAGGAACAAGGATGCCAGGCTGCCTGCCGGGCTCGCTTTTTCCCAGATATGCCCGAGCACATATGGAATGAATGCGCCGCCCGCTCTCAATGTAAAGGAGAACATGAGCAATGTAATGATATCCGAGACATTCCAGATTGCTGTCAGCAAACTGAACGCTGCAACGACATACATTGTATAACGCACCATTTTTAAAAGCTTCCCGTCAGCTGCATTCTTGTTGATATATTGGTGGTAAATATCATTTGTGAAAATAGATCCCGCCGCCAATAGATTGCTAGACGCACTGGACATTGTCGCCGAAATCAACGCAGCGAACAGGATGCCCGTGACCACATCCGGCAGCACCTCCATTGCCAGCACTGGCAATGCATACTGTGCGCCTCTTTCCATCAGCATTCCCCCGTCGATTTGGCCGTTCTCGACCATCCCATACATGAACAGACCGATTACCGCCGGAATGAACGCAAACAGCACATATACAACAGAAGTGATATAAGATGCGTGCTTCGCCGCCTTCCCGTCTTTAGCCGAATAATACCGCTGGACCGCCTCCTGGCCGACTGTAAAAGAAGCAATATACATCACGACGAGCGCAATGATCGTTCCCCAGCCTGCGCCATCGACAAGGCTCCATTTCGCCTCCGGGATATTGGCTGTTACCTGTTCGAATCCGCCGCCAGCCTGAAGCGTGAAAGGAATGATCAGCGCCATCCCGACAATAATGAAAATCCACTGGACCACATCTGTGTAAACAACACTGTACATCCCGCCCATCACGCTGTATAACGTAACGACAACCGTAACGATGATGACCGACACTGTGTAGCTCCAGCCCGTCATCACCGATAAAATTGTCGCCGAGGCGATGAACTGCACTGCCGTCAGTCCGACCATCGGCAATAGCATAATGATTGATGTAACCAGAGAGTTTGCTTCACCATATCGTCTGCGGAAGTATTCGGGGATCGTTTTGACCGCCGCTTCGCGCAGCATCGGCGCGAGGAACGCCAGAACTATAAATGCGATCGCCATTGTAATGACATACCACACGGCTGAAAGCCCCCACTCGCCATACGCCTTTTCGACTACACCAAGAGAAGAACCGCCTCCGACCTCGGTCGCGGCAAGACTTCCGGCCAGCAGCCACGGACCCATCTTCCGGCCCGCGACCAGGAAATCCTCATTATTTTTGATTTTTTTCGAAGATATGTACCCAATCATCACCATAATGCCTAAATAAATAATAACTATCGCAATGACCGTCAAACTTGCCCCCATCAACTCACTCCAAATCTTATATTTTACCTACCCCCTACCCGTAAAAGTTAGCTAGTAACCAAGTTTATTGGCGATTTTTAGTTTTTATTGGCGATTTCCAAAATTTATTGGCGATTTTTTATTTTTATTGGCGATTTCTCGATTTTATTGGCGATAATAAAATTTTATTGGCGAACTGGAAAATAACCTGGTTTTTTTCCAATTTTTCTACTCAATCCAGCACCGACGATGCGGAACAGAAAGTTAAGTCCATAAAACGCAAAAAAGCCTGCCGCAGCAAGCTCGTGTTGTTACTCTGTCGCCAGTTTATTCCGGTCAGCAGCATGTGGCGGCTGCTCCATCCAGCCGTGCTCAATCAGGATTTCTGCAGCATCCTCTGCGTATAGGGCTACATTCATAAGGCCCTTCCCGTATAAAAGCCCGATATCCTTGCGTCCGTTGACGGCCATCGAATTCCCCATCGACCTTATTTTCATCGAGAACATATCCGCTTTATGGCTAAGCATCAGTTTATCTGAATAGGGAGAAATCGTTGAATTGGTCACCAAGTGATCCAATAATGCCGGTGAGGGCAGATTTTCCTTATGAAGCTTTGCTTTCATCTGCTCCACCATTTTATCGGTTACTTCGATCCCTCTGATGAAAAAATCTCGCAGTTGCTTGCTCCTCGCCACCTGGCTGAATCCTATCAGCAACGCTTTGCTGGTGACATTGTTCTCGATGTTGTCATATAAATGGGTCACCTCAAGAGCATGGAGAGACCGAAGATTGCGGCCAAAGCCGTCGAGGTAACTTTTTCGATCAACGAAATCTATTCTTTCCGGTGTTGGCAGGACAGGCGGTTTGATAATTAAGCCTTTGCCCATCAAAAGGCCATTAATCTGTGACAAAAGCTCTGTCGTGGCCATCCCGCATTGAATAAAAAACTCCCTGATATCAAGACGCATTACCAGCGGAAGGGCAATCGCATAGATGCTCAAACCAGCTTTTGCCGCATATTTTAAATAATGGACATAAAACTCATCCTCAAATAAACGCGGAGCAGCCGAGTTGAAATCGTCTTCAGTATAGCCCTGGGGTACAGGGAAGTTTTCCTTCTCCATGAATCCTTTTATTTTGCTCATGAATTCTTCTGTAAGACCAAAAGCATTCTCAAGCAGTGTTTTGATGTCTTCATTCTCAACATGTTGAAGAAAATGCCTAAGTATATGATTGGAAAGACTATTCCCCATATAAGTCGCCCACAGCTTCGCCATTTCGACGCTGGTGAACTTTTCAGTGGGACTGACTTTGCTTGTATCAAACTGAATCGGCTTAATCGGTTTCATAACGAACCCCTTACCCGTATTTTTCATTAGTTTTTTACTGATTTGGTAATCTTATACGAGAAAGTTAAGCTGAATCCGGGTTGACGGAATCCGCGAATTCATTTTTATAGCAGAAAATCGATTTTTATAGCGACAATTTCTTTTATTAGCGAGAAATTTTTTTATATCGACTTTTTTATTTTTATAGCGACTTTTTCATTTTTATAGCGAATTGGAAATTATCAGTGCTTTTTTCCAGTTTCTCTGCGCATAAAAAAGAACGGAACCACACCCGGTTCCGCCCTCGTCAATAACTATTTCGCTTCCGCGTTTTCCTGTTCTTTCAAACGTTCCAGCGCCATTTCATAAGCGTCGTTTCCATAGTTCAGGCATCGTTTGACACGGGAAATTGTTGCCGTGCTCGCGCCTGTTTCGGTCTCGATTTTATGATAGGTCTTGCCTTCGCGAAGCATGCGGGCAACTTCAAGGCGTTGTGCCAGCGACTGGATTTCGTTCACTGTCGCCAGGTCGTCGAAGAAGCGATATGCTTCGTCGAGATCTTTCAGCGATAAAATCGCCTTGAATAATTGATCGAGTTCTTTTCCTCTTAATTTATCAATTTGCATATAGTCTACCCCTTAATTCACTCAGAATTTTATTGTTGAGAGTCGAATGAGACATCGCTGATTGATGGGACAATGTTGATCCATGTTTTCCCGGGAACGAAACCAGCTTTAACCCCATCTTTATAAGGGACGATCCTGCCAGCTTCATTTTTCCATTGTATCTCATTCACTTTTCCTTTTTGGAACAGATATCCCTTGCCACCGGAGGCCATATCGATGACCCTGCGGCCTGCACTATCAATCACCTGATGGTCCATTTGCACGACAAGGATATTGTCGAGCAGAACAGGATCCTTCGTTTCAAGATCAACGGTTTCTTCACTGCCATTAAAACGGTGGTATTTTTGCTCATCTGTGTCATACTCGTAGATTGCATCGAACGACGGCGAACCGTACTTCACCATGAATTCTTCTGCCGGAGTACCTTCCAGGCCTTCAGATTCCTCACTGCTCAAGAATACTGCAGGAGCCGGTGCTTCATCAAGTGCGTAGCCTCTCGTTTCCGCTCCCTTCACAATATTCTTATAGGTGATATAAGAATTATGAGGCGCCTTCCGGAAATCGGCCCGCTTGAACAAGGTACCATCATATTGCATGCCATTGATGTTATCAATCATTCCACGTTCAAGCATTTCCTTCGCCTCAGGACTGTAGCCATGGGCGATGAAAAAGCTGTCAAACCCGGATGCGAGGCCTATAAAGTATTCACGCGCACTTCGGACCGGTCCTATTTTTTCAGGCTGTTCGCTTTGAAAAATCGCCACGAACCTTGTAACGTCTCCTTCTGCAAGGACCTCGTGAACGACGTCAGCTTTGTGAAGACCTGATTGCGGACGCGCCTTTGGATGGTTATTGACCACCACGGCCACCGCCCGGTCAGAACTCTCCTCAGCAGTCCCGACCCCGGTCAGCGGGAATTGATACGGCAGTTCCTCCGGAGCGACAACCTCGTCTACTTCAATCTCTTTTTCTTTATGTTCTGTTGCTTCTTTTTTCTCTGTCTCTTTACTGCTGCATCCGGCGGTAAGCACTATCGCGGCCGCCAGCACAGCGATCCATTTTTTTCTCATTTTCGCCACCCCTTGATCTCCAAGTTCGATCATGGCTGTCTATCTCTAGATGCACTGTTATATTTTAACGCATTATCGTTGGAAAGAGTACCGTTTTTTTCATCACATCATAGATGCCCTCTTGTGTGATACGGATATATGGCAAATGCGTTGAACTGAAGAATAATAATGAATAAATCGGATCGGCGAATTTATAGCCTTTTTCCTTTAAATATTCAAGCAGCTTCTTCTCCTCAGCCATCAGCTCTGTCACCGGATGGCTGGACATGATACCCTGCAGCCTCAATGGAATCTCCTTGACAGGCACACCATTTTCACAGGCGACAATCCCACCGCCGAGCTCCTTCATCCTGTTAAAAGCAGCCATCATATCCTGCTTGTTTTTGCCAATCAGAATGATGTCGCCAGTATTGGAAAACGAACTCGCAAGACCCTGCAGTTCGGTCGCAAAACCTTTCAGCATCGTATTGATTCGCCATTGCCCATTTCGGTCGATCAGCATGAAAAAGCACTCATCATGCTTTGTAGACAGTTCCTCAGCGGACACATCGATTGAAATCGAATACGGCTTCGTTATGACCGAATTCTCCATCTTGATTCCAAACGGCATCGAGAATTGCATATCATCCACCGTCAGGTCCCAGTCCATTTTAAGCGGCTCAAAGCCCATTTGGGTCCAGTCCAGCTCTTTCGCTGCATCGATTGCTTCACCATCACGCTTCACCCACTGGCCTTTTGCCAGCACCGAAACAGGTGTCGGGTTCATTTCATCACTCAAAATATTAATATTCGCAATCCTGCCTGTCGCGATATTGCCGTGCAGATGTTCAAAATTATAATAACGTGCCACATTGACCGTCGCCATATTATAAGCATCGATGACCGGAACGCCTTTTTCAATTGCAATCCGAATCAGCTCATCCATCACTCCATTTTCATAAAAAGCGGTCGATGACCCATCTGTCGTCATCATGAAACGGTCGTACACCGCAATATCCAGTTCATGAATCTCATCCAGCAGCTTCGGCAAATCCGGACGGATCGATGAATGTCTCAATGAAACCATATATCCTTGCATCAGCCTTCTGCGGACTTCCTCGCCAGTCATCGCCTCATGGTCGCAATCCGCTCCGAACAGCATCATTTTCGCGAGCGTCTTTTCTGATGCACCAGGAAAGTGTCCCTCAATTTTCTTGTGATGGCGCTTCGTTTCCTGCATCCAGTGAAGAATCATGTCGTCGCCGTTCAATAGCTTCGGCCAGCATGTCAGCTCACCGCCCTGGACGACATTCTCGTGCTCTAGCCAGGCTCTGACATTGCTGTTGGAGAAGACCTCTTCCTCATGCTGGATTTCGGTCTGCGCATCAAAACGGCACCACCAGTACATCGTGACCGGATTGTCATTCAGCTCATTGATAAAAGAAAACGCTTTCTTTTTTCCTAATTGTAAAGCCAGCACCATATTGTCATTAATCAGCGTCGTCGTCCCCGTCTGCGATGCATAGGCAGCGAAAGAATGGGGATTATAAAGTTGAAATGGGTGGGCATGAGGTTCAATATAGCCCGGCACCAGCTTCTTCCCGGTGCAATCCACTATTTCACATTGCTTTGTATTTTCAGGCAGGTTTTCACCAACATACACAATCCTGTCATTGTAAATCCAAATGTTCGCAGTCATCCACTTGCGGAATGTCTGGTTCAAATATGTCGCATTCTTCAATAAGACCGTCGGTGAAAGGGTGCCGTCCAAAACAGCAGCATGGTCGCGCAATTGTTTGTTTTTCCATCGATAACGTTGTTCCATACCATGTTCCCCTTTTCTCTATGTTAAAAAAATTAATTTCATTTCAAAAAGAAAGCCCTTACATTATTGTACTATCGTAACATATTTCACTGTTTAACGCATTAAAGAATTTCAAATTAACTGTAAAAATGGAGTAAAGGAGCGATGAGATATGAATGTACGACCGAATATCGGGATCATCAACGCACTCATCAGGATTACAGCAGGACTGACAATCCTGGCTTGGTCGACATCGAAAATGGTGAAACGGCCGTGGAAGGATTCCTATATCTTCATAGCGATGTTGGGCGCAATGAAAGTCGGAGAAGGGATTGTCCGCTATTGCCCGTTGACCGCTGCCTATGAAAAAGGCCAGGATATGATGGAACAGCAGAATGCCGAAAATGGGGATTCAGAAGGATGGATTCCTTATAACCCAAGTTAATTTTAATCAGATAAAAGCCCCCGGTTAACGGGGGCTTCAACTAAACTAAAGGAGATGATTTTATGTTCTGGGAATATATAATGGACGTCAGCTTTGTCTGGATCGCGTTGATTGGCAGCATCATCGCGCTGCTGCTCGTTTATATGAAAGGCTCTAGCAAGAGACGTGCCCGATAGCCTTGCTGCCAATATCCTTGCGGTAGAAGGTTTCAGGGCAGTCCAGCTTCTCAAGCTCAGCGTACACTTTTTGCTGTGCTTCTTTTAACGATGCCGCTTTCGCACCGACGAGCAGCACCCTGCCGCCGTTTGTCACGAACTCACCATCGCTATTTTTCGCCGTGCCGGCATGAAACACCTGCGATATGTTTTCGATGCCTCTCAACACAGCACCTTTTTCATATTCCTCAGGATAGCCTTTGGCCGCGACGACTACGCCGACCATTGCTTCCTCATGCCATTCAATCTCAGGCTTTTTGCCTTCAAGCAGTTCGAGAATGACCTCAACCAAATCTGATTTCATCCTCGGTAAAATCACCTGGGTTTCCGGGTCTCCGAATCGCGCGTTAAATTCAATCACTTTTGGTCCATCTGACGTTTCAATCAGGCCGGCATACAGAATCCCTGTAAAGCTCCGCCCCTCCATTTCCATCGCAATCGCTGCCGGTTGAAGGATTTGCTCTACTGCAACCGCGACTGATTCCTCCCGGATTTGCGGTACCGGTGAATAGGCACCCATCCCGCCGGTGTTCGGACCTTTATCGCCATCAAACACCCGCTTATGGTCCTGGGCAATTTCCAATGGAATGACGGTTTCACCGTTCACGAATGCCATCAGCGAAAACTCTGCCCCTGTTAAAAATTGCTCTATGACCACGCTGGCCGATGCCTCACCAAACTTTCCATCAAGCATCATTTCCTGCAATGCATTTTCCGCTTCCTGCATGGTCATTGCGACGACGACACCTTTGCCTGCCGCAAGCCCATCTGCCTTGATGACAATCGGGGCGCCGACCTTTGCTAGATAGTCTCTTGCATCAGCATAATCAGTGAATGTTTCATACGCAGCAGTCGGGATACCGTATTTTTTCATCAGGTCCTTCGCGAACGACTTGCTTCCCTCAATGATCGCCGCTGCTTTACGCGGACCGAACACCTTGAGTCCTTCCTCCATAAAACGGTCAGCCAATCCTTCAAGCAAAGGAACCTCTGGCCCGATGATCGTCAGGCCGATCTGTTCTTCCTTCGCGAATGAAACTAGCTGTTCAGTTTCACTTTCATTTATGGCAATCACATTAGCACAATCCTCGATACCAGGATTGCCAGGAGCCACAAAAACCTCTGTTACAAGCGGACTTTCGCTGAGCTTCCGGCAAATCGCATGCTCCCGGCCCCCTCTGCCAACCACTAGAACCTTCATAAACCCCACCTCCGTTGTATTCAGGACTGCTTTTAACTTAACGCTTGTTTCCAAACCACTTGCCAGCCATTAATGCCTAAAATGCCTTACGCCGGTAAATACCATCGCAATGCCATATTCATCCGCTTTTTTGATTGAATCTGCATCACGGACGGATCCGCCGGGCTGGATGATGGCCGTGATACCAGCTTTTGCTGCCGCTTCGACGGTGTCGTCCATCGGGAAGAATGCGTCAGATGCGAGCGCAGCTCCATCCGCTTTTGCCCCAGCCTGCTCCAGCGCAATCATAGCCGCTCCAACTCGGTTCATTTGACCGGCGCCGATTCCTAAGGTCATATCCTTATCCGCCACGACAATCGCGTTGGATTTAACATGCTTAACAACCTTCCATCCAAGCTTCAAGGCTTCCCATTCTGCCTCGGTTGGTTCACGCTTTGTCGGTACAGAGATTTCCGCATCGTCAAATCCATACGCATCCTGCTGTTGAACAAGCAATCCGCCTTCAATAGAGGACAGAGTATTCTCCTTCGCAGCCTCACCATCAAATGAGACCTTCAACAACCGGAGATTCTTTTTCGCCGTTAAAATTTCCAGAGCTTCGTCGCTAAAAGAAGGAGCGATGATAATTTCAAGGAAGATTTCATAAAGCTTGCGGGCAGACTCCCCATCAACCTCGCGATTCAAGGCGATGATCCCGCCGAAGATAGAAACCGGATCCGCTTCAAACGCCTTTCCGAAAGCATCAAAAATGTCCTTACCGACACCCACTCCACAAGGGTTCATATGCTTAACCGCAACCGCTGCCGGCTCAGAGAATTCTTTTACAATCTGCAAAGCCGCGTTTGCATCATTGATATTGTTATAAGATAGCTCTTTTCCGTGAAGCTGTTCCGCTGCCGCCACTGAAAAGGCTGAACCAAGCGGCTTCTGGTAAAAAGCAGCCTTCTGATGCGGATTTTCACCGTAGCGCAAGCTTTGCTTCAGCTCGTAAGTCACCGTCATTTTTTCCGGCCGTTCCTCGCCAGCAAGCTCTGTCATGTATTCAGCGATCAGTGCATCATACGCAGCCGTATGGCGGAATACCTTCGCAGCAAGAAGGCGACGGGTTTCCATTGTTGTTTCGTTCTGATTCTTGTACTCTTCAATCACCTGGTGATAATCTGCAGGGTCTACAAGCACTGTTATGTATTGATGATTTTTAGCTGATGCACGCAGCATCGCTGGACCGCCGATGTCGATATTTTCAATCGCATCTTCCGCTGTCACTCCAGGCTTTGAAATTGTTTCTTTAAAAGGATACAAGTTGACGCAGACAAGCTCGATTTGCTCGATTTCATTTTCAGCCAGCTGAGCCTGATGGGAAGGATCGTCGTACTTCGCAAGCAAGCCTCCGTGAATTTTAGGGTGCAGCGTCTTCACACGGCCTTCAAGGATTTCCGGAAAACCAGTTACATCGCTGATTCCGATGACAGGAACGCCACCTTCCTTGAGCGCTTTTTTGGTACCGCCAGTCGAGACGATTTCAAATCCAAGTTCGACTAGCTCCTTCGCAAATTCTACAATTCCTTCTTTATTCGAAACACTGATCAGTGCACGCTTTTTTCCCATTGTACTGCCTCCTCTTCTCCGTTCAACAGCTCCTCCAAAACGTCTGGATACATGCTGTGTTCAATCCGCTGTATTTTCTTCTGGAGCGACTCCCTTGTTTCGCTAGCATCGATCTTTACCGCAGCGCTCGCAATGATCGGTCCTGTATCCATTCCCTCGTCCACGAAATGGATCGTCACTCCTGTAGTCTCCACTCCGGCTGCCAGCGCCTGGCCGATCGCATCCTTCCCAGGAAAGGCCGGCAAAAGTGACGGGTGGATGTTCACGATTTTCCCTTCATATGCTTCAAGCAATGTCGGCCCGATGAGACGCATATATCCTGCAAGGACAATCATGTCGACATCAAGACTTATTAGTTTTTGTAAAATCTCTGCCTCATACTCTGCCTTGGTAGGAAAGCTTTTTGGACTGATCACCAGAGCAGGAATTCCTAACATTTCTGCCCGGTCGACAGCAAATGCGCCTGGCTTATCACATACAAGCAGCGAGATTTCAGCATTCAGGATACTTGCTTGTGCCGCCACGGCAATCGCTTGAAAATTGCTCCCGCTTCCCGACGCGAATACCGCTATTTTTTTCATAGCTCTTCACCAGCCACTTTCATCTCGATTCCTTCAATGCCAGTAACTGTGCCGATTACGGCAGCCTGCTCTCCGTTTTTGTTAAAAAACGCCACAACTTCATGAGCAATTCCTGCATCCACCGCCGCTACCATGCCAATCCCCATATTGAAGATATTATACATATCCTTGCGTTCAATTTCACCAAGGGATTCAATCGTCTTGAACACCTGCGGAATTTCCCAGCTGCCCTCTTCGATTTTTGCGCCCAGTCCTTCCGGCATCATCCGCGGTATGTTTTCGATGAAGCCGCCGCCCGTAATATGGGCCAGCCCTTTGAGTTCAAACTGCTTCTTTGCGGCAAGCACCGATTTTACATAAATACGTGTTGGCTTGAGTAGTTCTTCGCCCAGCGTACAGCCAAACTCTTCTACGTAACAGTCAAGCTCCCAGCCCGCCTGCTCGAAAAACACCTTGCGCACAAGCGAGTAGCCATTGCTGTGGATGCCACTTGATGCAAGTCCGATCAGCACATCGCCCTCTTTGATTTTCTGCCCTGTGATGATATCAGCTTTTTCACAGGCTCCGACCGAAAAACCAGCCAAATCGTATTCTTCCGGAGAGTACATCCCTGGCATTTCCGCGGTTTCCCCGCCGACCAGCGCACAACCAGCCAGCTCGCAGCCGTCGGCAATCCCTCTGACAATCGCTTCTATTTTTTCCGGCTGTGCTTTTCCGCAGGCGATATAGTCAAGGAAATATAATGGTTCCGCTCCCTGGACAACGATGTCGTTCACGCACATCGCGACCGCATCTATCCCGATTGTATCATGTCGGTCCATCATGAATGCCAGCATCAGCTTCGTGCCGACACCATCCGTGCCTGAAACGAGCACCGGCTCCTTCAGTCCAAGGCTGGAAAGGTCGAACATTCCGCCGAAACCGCCTAATGCACCCATCACACCAGGCCTGACCGTCCGATTCACATGCTTTTTAATCCTTTCCACCGACTCGTACCCGGCCTCAATATCCACACCAGCCTGCTTATACGCATTTGCCATGTTCATTACCTCCGATTTGGCTGTATTCTCTAAGTCTCTTGCCGTAGACGCTTCCTTTAAGGATTATGTGACCTTTCATTGCCATCCCGCATCTTTACGGGCACATTAAACACTTTTATGTGACCTTTAATTGCGTTCCCGCTTCCTTACGGGCACATTAAACACCTTTATGTGACCTTTAACTACGATTCCCATTCCTTACGGGCACATTAATCACTTTTATGTGACCTTTAATTGCAATTCTGCTTCCTTACGGGCACATTAACCGACTTTATGTGACCTTTAATTGCCAACCCGCTTCGTTACGGGCACATTAACCACTTTTATGTGACCTTTAATTGCCATTCCCATTCCTTAAGGGCACATTAAACACCTTTATGTGATCTTTAACTGCGTTCCCGCTTCCTTACGGGCACATTAATCACTTTTATGTGACCTTTAACTGCCATCCCGCTTCGTTACGGTCACATTAACTGATTTTATGTGACCTTTAATTGCCATCCCACTTCGTTACGGTCACATTAACCGACTTTATGTGACCTTTAATTGCGTTCCCGCTTCCTTACGGGCACATTAATTCCTTTAACACTTCTGCCCGGCAGGCACGGCCTGCGGATAGATCTCCGTTGGGTACTTCCCGGTAAAGCAAGCAAGGCACTGACCTCTTGTTTCGCCAGGTTCATTGTGCCCGATTGCCTCAAGCATGCCCTCGACACTCAAAAACGTCAGCGAGTCGGCACCAATCAATTCACGAATCTCTTCGACCGAATGATCGGAGGCTATCAATTCCTCGCGGGTAGATGTATCGATTCCATAAAAGCATGGATTCTGAATTGGCGGCGAGCTGATGACGACGTGCACCTCGGTCGCGCCAGCTTCCTTCAGCATCTTCACAATCCGGCGGCTGGTCGTGCCGCGCACAATCGAATCGTCCACCATAATCACACGCTTGCCTTCAACAATCCCGCGCACCGGTGAAAGCTTCATTTTCACACCCTGCTCTCTCAGTGACTGGGAAGGCTGGATGAATGTCCGGCCAACATAACGGTTCTTAATCAAGCCCATTTCGTATGGAATGCCTGATTCCTCTGCAAAGCCGATTGCCGCGGAGATGCTCGAATCTGGAACACCTGTTACAACGTCTGCCTGAATCGGCACCTCTTTTGCCAGCTGCTTGCCGAGATTTTTACGGGCAGCATGCACATTAATGCCGTGTATATTGCTGTCTGGTCTTGAAAAATAAATGTATTCCATCGTACAGATTGCCGTGCCCGAGCTCATTGAGTACATCTCAGAATGAAGGCCGTCTGCATCAATCACCAACAATTCCCCAGGGAGGATGTCTCTTACAAACTCCGCACCGACAATATCGAAGGCGCAAGTCTCTGAAGCTACGACATAAGCATCGCCAAGGCGGCCAAGCGAAAGCGGGCGCAATCCATGCGGATCGAGCGCGACCATCATTTCTGTTTCGGTCATGATTAAAAAGGCGTAAGCCCCCTTCAGCATCGGAAGTGCATTTTTCACACGGTCCTTCAGCTGGCTGAAGCCGCCGCGCTTTATTAAATGGGCAAGCACCTCTGTATCTGAACTCGTTTGAAAAATGCTTCCCTGGGCTTCAAGCTGATTCCTTAGCGCATCAGCATTTACGAGATTGCCGTTATGCGCAAGGGCCAGGCCGCCGCTCTGCGATTGGAACAGCAGCGGCTGGACATTTTCATAGCCGCCGCCGCCCGCTGTTGCATAACGGACATGGCCGATAGCACCTACACCCTGTATGTCTTCCATTGCATCAGCCGTAAAAACTTCGGTCACAAGGCCTTCGCCTTTTCTTCCCTTGAGTTCCTTGCCATCGGTCACCACAATGCCTGTACCTTCCTGGCCGCGGTGCTGCAGGCTATGAAGCCCGTAATACGAGATTTGTGCTGCCTCGGGATGTCCCCAGATTCCAAAAACGCCGCATTCCTCATTCAAGCCTTTTAGTTCAGCAAGCATGGGATGGCTCCTTTCCAGGCCATTTTCAGCCCCTCTACATCTTGATTGATCACGTTCTCACCGTTGACATCAACCTCTAAGACTGGAGTTTCAACGACTTTTCCGACCAACACCGCGTCTGTTAAACTCTCAAACTCGATCTGATTTTCTGGTTTTACGGATAAAATAAAGCGGGATTGCGATTCGCTGAACAAGGCAGATACAGCATTTCCTTCTAGTACTACCTCAGCTCCCAAACCTTTGCTGCCGATCACGGATTCAGCAAGCGCAACGGCCATACCGCCCTCGGCGACATCATGCGCAGAGGCAACCAGCCCATTTTTAATCGCTGTTAAAATCTGCGCTTGATAGCTTGCTTCCACTTCTAAATCAAGCTCAGGCGCCTTGCCAAAAATCTTGCCATAAACCATTTTCTGCAGCTCACTGCCACCGAACTCATCCTTCGTGTCACCCAGCATATAAATCAGATCGCCGGCATTTTTAAAATGCTGCGTCGTTACATGCTGCAAGTTTTCAACAAGTCCGACCATGCCGACAACTGGTGTCGGGTAGACAGCAGTTCCGTTTGTTTCGTTATACAAACTCACATTTCCGCCAATGACAGGTGTGCTCAATGTCCGGCATGCTTCACTCATGCCGTCGACCGCTTTTTCAAACTGCCAGAAAATCTCCGGCTTCTCAGGATTCCCGAAGTTCAGGCAATCCGTGATCGCCAGCGGTTCACCGCCAGAGCAGACGATATTGCGCGCCGCTTCAGCAACAGCAATCTTCCCGCCTGTTTCCGGATCAAGATAGATATAACGCGAGTTGCAATCAGTCGTCATCGCCAATCCTTTTTCTGTGCCGCGAACTCTTACTACCGCTGCATCGGACCCTGGAGACACAACCGTGCTCGTACGCACCATATGGTCATATTGATCATAGACCCACTCTTTGCTTGCAATCGTTGGCTGCTGCAGCAGCTGCAAAAGAGTATTTTCATAGTTTTCAACTTTAGGGATATCATTTTCCATCGCCTGGAACTCACGGAAATACGCTGGTTCGCTTGATGGCTTGTAATAGACAGGAGCCTCTTCAGCCAGGGCATCCGCAGGGACCTCAGCGACTACTTCCCCTTTATGTAAAAGACGAAGCATTTTGTCATCCGTAACTTTTCCGATTGCAACCGCTTCAAGCTCATACTTTGAAAAAAGATCGATGATTTCCTGCTCACGGCCTTTTTCGACTACAATCAGCATCCGCTCCTGTGACTCGGAAAGCATCATCTCATAAGCCGTCATGCCGGTTTCACGCTGCGGTACGAGGTCAAGATTCATCTCGATTCCTGAACCAGCCTTGCTCGCCATCTCGGCAGATGAACTGGTCAAACCAGCCGCGCCCATGTCTTGGATCCCGACAAGCGCGTCACTTTTCACAAGCTCCAGACATGCTTCCAAAAGCAACTTTTCCATAAACGGATCGCCAACCTGTACAGCAGGACGCTTATCTTCAGATGACTCATTCAATTCTTCAGAAGCAAAAGTCGCACCGTGGATTCCGTCACGGCCCGTCTTCGCGCCAACATACATGACCGTATTGCCAACACCATGTGCCTGGCCCTTTTTGATATCCTCATGGTTGATTAGTCCGACACACATCGCGTTCACAAGCGGGTTGCCCTCATAAGCAGCATCAAACTGAACCTCTCCGCCAACTGTCGGAATACCGATGCAGTTTCCGTAACCAGCAATCCCTGCAACAACCTGTTCAAACAAATATTTCACCCTTGGTGACTCAAGCTCGCCAAAGCGGAGGGAATTCAATAATGCAATTGGCCTTGCTCCCATCGAAAAAACGTCGCGGATAATTCCGCCGACACCCGTAGCCGCACCTTGATATGGCTCGATTGCTGATGGATGGTTATGGCTCTCGATTTTAAAAACAACCGCCTGGCCATCACCAATATCAACGATTCCAGCACCTTCGCCCGGCCCCTGTAAAACCCGCTCCCCCGTGACAGGAAACTTTTTCAGCACCGGCTTGGAGTTCTTGTAGCTGCAGTGCTCCGACCACATAACAGAGAACAATCCTGTTTCCGTATAGTTGGGCACCCGTCCAAGAATCTTTTCGGCAGAAGCAAACTCGCTGTCTGACAGTCCCATTTCACGATAAATCTTATCCTGTTTAATTTCCTCTGGACTTGGTTCAAGCATTAACCGCATTTGCTTCCCTCCATTGTTTGACGATCGATTTAAAAAGCTTCAGTCCGTCCGCTCCGCCAAGCAGCTCATCGACCGCGCGCTCCGGATGTGGCATCATGCCAAGGACATTGCCGCGTTCATTGATGATTCCTGCGATATTTTCAAGGCTTCCATTTGGATTTTCACCATTGTATGTGAACACGATTTGATTGTTTGTCTTCAAAGTAGCAAGTGTCTCCTCATCGCAATAATAGTTGCCTTCCCCGTGCGCAACCGGAATCGTGATGACCTCGCCCTGGTCGTATCCGGCCGAGAACATTGTCTCGTTATTTTCCACCTTCAGCTCTACCTGCTTGCAGATGAACTTCAGGCTGTCATTCCGGCGCATGGCCCCGGGAAGAAGCCCAGCCTCCAGCAAAATTTGAAATCCGTTGCAGACGCCAAGAACAGGTTTGCCGGCTTCAGCCGCTTTGACAACTTCCTTCATGACATTGCTGAACTGGGCAATCGCGCCTGAACGCAAGTAATCTCCATAAGAAAATCCACCTGGCAACAACACAGCGTCATAGTCTTCTAGACTTTCAGCATCATGCCACACATATTCCGCCTCTTCGCCAAGCTCATCTTTTACCGCGTGATACATGTCAATGTCACAGTTCGAACCCGGAAATACGATCACCGCAAACTTCACTGTGCAACAACCTCCTCGACTTCATACCTGTAGTCCTCAATCACCGGATTCGCCAGCAAGCGCTCGCACATCTCCTTCACAGCAGCGTCGACATCCTTCACCGACTCATCCAAAGTCAGCTCCATGTATTTACCGATGCGAACCTCCTGGATGCCTTCATAACCATGTGTCGCAAGCGCACTTTTCACAGCCGTCCCCTGCGGATCCAAAACACTTTCCCTTAACGTGACATACACCTTTACTTTATACATGCAATTGTCCTCCCAATCTCGTCAAAATGGTTTCGTAAGCATCTGTCAGATTCCCTAAATCACGGCGGAATACATCCTTATCAAGCTTCTGCTGTGTTTCCATGTCCCAAAAGCGGCATGTGTCCGGCGAAATCTCATCCGCCAGCAAGATGCTGCCGTCTGCATCCTTTCCAAACTCAAGCTTGAAATCTATTAAAGTAACACCAATCTCCGCGAAAAATCCGCCAAGAACCTCATTGATTTTCAAAGCCGCTTTCTTCAGTTCTGCGACCTCATCAGCTGTTGCAAGATCCAGCACATCGACATGATCATCGGTGATCAGCGGATCGCCAAGTGAATCATCCTTCAGGTAAAACTCAACGATTGGCCTCGACAGCTTTTTGCCTTCCTCGACACCAAGCCGCTTTGAAAAGCTTCCAGCAGCAAAGTTCCTCACAACCACCTCAAGCGGAATGATCGCAACTCGTGTTACAAGCTGCTCAATCTCTGAAGTTTTTTCGATAAAATGCGATTGGATTCCCGCTTCTCTAAGCTTCAAGAATAGCAAACTCGTAATCTCGTTATTCAGCCTGCCCTTGCCGACAATCTCCGCCTTTTTCTCGCCATTATAGGCCGTCGCTGAATCCTTGTATTGCACCCTTACTACCCGCTCGTCATCCGTTGCGTAAATCCGCTTCGCTTTCCCTTCGTATAACAGCTCTTCCATTTTAACGCCCTCCGATTGAGATAATTGGCAATCTTCAGTCACTTGCAGTTAAAGGAAGGGCAAGGATATCCTCGCCCTCTATTTATGTTCCTTTTTGAAAAATTAAAGACCTAGTCGTTCAAAAATCATATCAACATGCTTGATATGGTAGTTGTAATCAAAGCAGTCATCGATTTCCGCTTCGCTTAATAGCCCCGCGATTTTTTCATCGCTTTCGATCAGACTGCGGAATTGCACCTGCTTTTCCCACGCTTCCATCGCTCTTGGCTGAACTGTATCGTAAGCTTCCTCACGGGACATCCCCTTGTCGATCAAAGCAAGCAGCACACGCTGTGAGTAGATCAAGCCAAGTGTCCGGTCCATATTCCGTTTCATGTTCTCCGGATACACCGTCAAATTCTTCACGATATTGCCGAAGCGGTTAAGCATATAGTTCAATGCGATTGTCGCGTCTGGTAAAATAATTCTCTCTGCAGAAGAATGCGAGATATCGCGCTCATGCCATAAAGGCACATTCTCATAAGCCGTCGTCATATAACCGCGGATAACCCTTGCCATTCCGGTCATGTTTTCAGAGCCAATTGGGTTGCGCTTATGCGGCATGGCCGACGAGCCTTTTTGTCCCTTTGCAAAAAACTCCTCTACTTCACGGGTTTCACTTTTTTGCAAACCGCGAATCTCAACCGCAAACTTCTCAATCGAAGTCGCAATCAAAGCAAGCGTGGACATATAGAAAGCATGACGGTCACGCTGCAAGGTCTGTGTCGAAATCGGTGCCGGCTGCAGCCCAAGCTTTTCACAAACATATGATTCCACGAATGGATCGATATTCGCGTACGTTCCCACTGCACCAGAAATCTTGCCGAACTCGACGTCGCGAGACGCCATTTTAAACCGCTCAAGATTACGCTTCATTTCCTCCAGCCATAGCGCCAGCTTCAAGCCAAAAGTGGTAGGCTCAGCATGAACACCGTGCGTGCGCCCCATCATGACTGTGTTCTTATGTTCTCTTGCTTTATTAGTCAGAATCTCAACAAAGTTCTCAAGATCTTTCAGCAAAATCGCATTAGCCTGCTTAAGTACATAGGATAGAGCCGTATCCACAACATCAGTTGAAGTCAGACCATAATGCACCCATTTGCGCTCTTCTCCAAGTGTCTCTGATACCGCTCTTGTAAAAGCAACGACATCATGGCGCGTCTCTTCCTCGATTTCCTTAATCCGGTTAATATCAAAAGAGGCATTCTCGCGGAGTTTCTTTACGTCTTCCTTAGGAATATCTCCTAGCTCTGCCCATGCCTCGCATGCAAGAATCTCAACCTCGAGCCATGCCTTAAAGCGGTTTTCCTCTGTCCAAATTGCTCCCATTTCCGGTCTTGTATAACGATCTATCATCTCTTTTGTCCTCCGATCATATCTGCTGCGCCTTCCCAGATTCCGCTTCTCTCAGCTTCATCAAGCGCGATTTCTACTGTTTCTCGCGTAAGGGTCACGTGGCCCATTTTACGCTTATGTTCAGCTTCCTTTTTGCCGTATAAGTGAATTTTCCAATCCTGCAAGTCTGCGATTTTATCCAGCAATGGCTGCTGGTGTTGGCCCAGAATATTCACCATCACAGCCGGCTTCAGCAAGTTCGTACTTCCCATTGGCCAGCCGCAAACTGCCCTGATATGCTGTTCGAACTGCGACGTCTCACAGGCTTCGATACTGTAATGCCCCGAGTTATGCGGCCTTGGCGCCAGTTCATTTATGTAAAGCTCATCATTTTCAGCTAAAAACATCTCGACTGCCAACGTTCCAGTCAATCCTAATGCTGACGCAATTTGTTTCGCTGCCTCTATAGCCTTTGCTTCAGCCTTCATGCTGATTCTTGCAGGAACAATTGTCTGATGCAGAATATTTTCCTTATGAACATTCTCAGCCACTGGGAATACGCTCGTTTCACCATTTGCCCCGCGTGTGATGATCACCGAAATTTCCTTTTCAAACGGAATCCATTTTTCCAGCACACATGCACCCTGGCTGACTAATGTTTCTGCTAAATCGATATCATCAATAGACCTAAGAACCAGCTGACCCTTGCCATCATAACCGCCTCTGGCAGTTTTCAGGACAGCAGGTAATCCCAGCTCTTCGATTCCCGCTCTGACATCCTCAACCTTTGTCACAACCGCGTATGGAGCCACCTGAACACCCGCTGCCTCGATGTTGCGCTTCTCTTCTATCCTGTCCTGAGTAATTCGCAGCAATTCCGTGCCCTGCGGCACATACGCATTTTTATTCAACCATTCAAGGGCAACTGCATCTATATTCTCAAACTCATAAGTGATCACATCACTCTGTTCTGATAACTGCTTTATTTTTTTAAGGTCATCGTAACCGCCGACAATCTGCTCATCAGCTACCTGGCCGCATGGGCAATCTTCGGTCGGATCCAGCACGACTACTCTGAATCCCATCGCTTTTGCCGAGAGCGCCATCATCTTGCCAAGCTGGCCGCCGCCAATAATTCCAATCGTCTCTCCCGGTAAAACCACTTTAAACAAGCTCATCACTGCTTTCCATCACTGACGTTTTTGTTTCTTCCCTCAGCCGCTCCAATCTCTCGGCGACTTCTCTGTCAAATGCCCCAAGAATCTGCGCCGCAAGGAGACCCGCATTTGTCGCTCCAGCTTTTCCGATGGCTACCGTTGCAACCGGCACACCACCCGGCATCTGGACAATCGACAACAGTGAATCCAATCCATTAAGTGCTTTTGACTGAACTGGCACCCCGATCACAGGCAATGTCGTTTTCGCCGCTACCATTCCAGGCAAATGTGCCGCACCGCCAGCCCCGGCGATAATGACTTTGATCCCTTCGTCCCTGGCCTTCTCGGCAAATTCAAACATAAGATCAGGCGTACGGTGGGCTGAAACCACCTTTTTTATATAAGAAACTTCCAGCTGATCCAGTATGTCACACGCATGCTTCATCGTTTCCCAATCCGATTTGCTCCCCATAATGACTGCAACCGTCATATACTTACCCCCTTTGGAGTTAAAAAACAAAAAACCCGGATAGACTGCTTCCTCTAAATAGAAGAGAAAGTAGTCTGTCCGGGTGCATACGCAAAGAAATCCATAAGTGAACGCGATTTCTTTTCCCTTCACTTAAAAACTACTTTCCCTCATAGTCCGGCGATTTACGGTTACCGGGTAGAGACTCATGGGCCATATCCCCATTATTATACGAGGGAAAACTAAATTTCACTTTCGACATTTACATATTAACAACTAATTCGACTTATTGTCAATCTATAATCGAACATTAAATAATTTCTATTTTATATTGTTCGTGTTTAGGACTTTAAACAGCTAACGCAAGTCAGCTCTCAATTAACTTCGCTTCAAAAATGATCTGCCTGCCCGCAGGCTCATACTCGACTGCTCCGTTCTTTTCAACTTCCTTAAAAATCGGCTTCTCCATCCGTCGTATAGGAGCAAAGCCATCATTCTTCATTCTATTGAGACAATCATCGATTGATTCATGTTCAGCGACTTCATACATTTGCTTCTTTTTACCCTTACTCATGAAAACAGCTTTCCTTTCCGTACCGATTTTACCCAGAACCCGCCATGGATCGATTTTGGCTCATACGCGATGATAAATGCCTTCGGATCCAATTCCTTAATCTTCTCGTACAGCTTTAATTCATATTTTCGCGGCGTTAGAATCTGCATCGCCATCCGGTCGCCCTCAAGTCCATGTGCAGCCCAATCCGTCACACCGTAACCGAGTGCTCGCAAAGCCTTTGGCAGATCCACATCATACTCTTTCGTAATCACATTGATCGTAATATAGCCAAGTGCCAGCTTCTCTTCAATTTTCATCCCGACAATGACACCGATGCCATAGCCGACAGCATACGCAACCAAATTCTGTATCTGATTTAAATTATCAAGTACAAGGCCAAGCCCAACAACATAAACGACAACCTCTATCGTGCTGAGCCCAGCAGCTAAGTAACGCTGCCCCTTCAACGTCAAGATCATCCTGATTGTAAAAAAAGACACATACACAATATTGATGATTAAGATGATGGCCACCATGACAAAACTATTCTCCAGCATTCAAAACCCTCCAGACATCTCTTCTAATAATCCCTAATGTTCGCATTAAACAAATCACTTGTAAAGCAACTTGCAAAATCCCTAACGAAAAGATTCTTATTTTAAGGTTTCCTTAACCTTATGATTTGAAACTTCTTTACATAAAAATGATGGTGATTGACGAAGGGGCATGGAAAAGGATACCATTTTAAAATAAGAGATTACAGGGAGTTGTTAATATTGTTTTATCGGCGTAAATTCTACATAGTAAAAAATGATTTTGTAGAACCCTTCAATAAGCTTTTTACTGAGATAAACATGCCAAATCAACTGAAGCACGGAGCCAGACTGACAGGAAGATGGATGCTGCCACATGACGAGACAACGACAGAGATATTTGCGATCTGGGAATATGACAGCTATGAGGATTATATAGAAATAGAAAATCATGTTAGAAGCGATAAAGAACATCTGCAACGCATTAAAAATTGGTACGAAGAGAATGGCGGGAAGGAGTATGTTCAAAAACAATACTTTGTGGAAGCCAGGAACGAGAAGTTATATTCGACAATAGACACCGCAATCAAATATTAAACAGTCTAAAAAACCATCAAGCCTAAATCCGTGAACGAAAGGCTTGATGGTTTTCATTCATATTTTAAATCGGCTGACCGTATCTTTTAAAGTTTCAGCCATTGTTGATAGATTATTGGCCAAAGCTGTTATTTCCTCCATTGAAGCTAATTGTTCCTCCGCAGAAGCCGCTACATTTTGGCTATGCAAGGAAGATTCCTTTGATATAGTCGAGACTTCATTTACTGTTGCGGATACTTCCTCAGTGCTCGCAGACATCTGTTCCGCCGTGGCTGCCATATCTTCGATTCGTTCACTCATATTTTCCATAGATACAAGAATCTCCTGGAAGCTTCTTTGAGTATCCTCTACGATTCCCAAGCCGCTAATCACTTCTTTTTTCACCCGATCCATCGAATCATTTGAGTGTTCCATATCCGTTTGAATATGCCTGATTAACTCTGATATCTGAGAAGAAGAATTTTGAGATTGTTCAGCCAGCTTTCTGACCTCTGCAGCAACAACTGCAAATCCCTTCCCATGTTCTCCAGCTCTCGCTGCTTCTATCGCAGCATTTAAAGCTAGCAAATTGGTTTGATCCGCAATCTCGATAATCACTTTTGAAATGTTTCCTATCTGTCTGGACCTTTCATTTAACGAACTAATCAATGCACCTGTCTCGTTAACGGAAGAATGAATCATATTCATCTGACTCGCCGTTTCTTGAACATATCCTCCGCCTTTTTTCGCATGGTCACCAGCT
>NZ_CM149675.1:107500-305000 GCF_056173465.1 Mesobacillus sp. QJM3NY_10 | reverse complement strand
TGATTTGACGTCATCCCCACCTTCCTCCGGTTTGTCACCGGCAGTCACCTTAGAGTGCCCAACTGAATGCTGGCAACTAAGATCAAGGGTTGCGCTCGTTGCGGGACTTAACCCAACATCTCACGACACGAGCTGACGACAACCATGCACCACCTGTCACTCTGTCCCCCGAAGGGGAACGCCCTATCTCTAGGGTTGTCAGAGGATGTCAAGACCTGGTAAGGTTCTTCGCGTTGCTTCGAATTAAACCACATGCTCCACCGCTTGTGCGGGCCCCCGTCAATTCCTTTGAGTTTCAGCCTTGCGGCCGTACTCCCCAGGCGGAGTGCTTAATGCGTTTGCTGCAGCACTAAAGGGCGGAAACCCTCTAACACTTAGCACTCATCGTTTACGGCGTGGACTACCAGGGTATCTAATCCTGTTCGCTCCCCACGCTTTCGCGCCTCAGCGTCAGTTACAGACCAGAGAGCCGCCTTCGCCACTGGTGTTCCTCCACATCTCTACGCATTTCACCGCTACACGTGGAATTCCGCTCTCCTCTTCTGCACTCAAGTTCCCCAGTTTCCAATGACCCTCCCCGGTTGAGCCGGGGGCTTTCACATCAGACTTAAGGAACCGCCTGCGCGCGCTTTACGCCCAATAATTCCGGACAACGCTTGCCACCTACGTATTACCGCGGCTGCTGGCACGTAGTTAGCCGTGGCTTTCTGGTCAGGTACCGTCAAGGTACCGGCAGTTACTCCGATACTTGTTCTTCCCTGACAACAGAACTTTACGACCCGAAGGCCTTCATCGTTCACGCGGCGTTGCTCCGTCAGACTTTCGTCCATTGCGGAAGATTCCCTACTGCTGCCTCCCGTAGGAGTCTGGGCCGTGTCTCAGTCCCAGTGTGGCCGATCACCCTCTCAGGTCGGCTACGCATCGTTGCCTTGGTGAGCCGTTACCTCACCAACTAGCTAATGCGCCGCGGGCCCATCTGTAAGTGACAGCCGAAACCGTCTTTCAGCTTTCCCTCATGTGAAGGAAAGGATTATCCGGTATTAGCTCCGGTTTCCCGAAGTTATCCCAGTCTTACAGGCAGGTTGCCCACGTGTTACTCACCCGTCCGCCGCTGATCTTCAAAAGCAAGCTAATGAAGATCCGCTCGACTTGCATGTATTAGGCACGCCGCCAGCGTTCGTCCTGAGCCAGGATCAAACTCTCCAAGAAAGAGTTATGAGTTAGCTCATAAAGTTAAAACGTTGGCTCATGTTCTTATAGAAGAAACATGATCATTTATTGTTTGTTGACGCTTGTTTGTTTAGTTTTCAAAGAGCAATTTGTTGTTGTCGTTCAAATGACAACTTTTAAATCTTATCATCTTTCAACCAGCTCGTCAACACTTTTTTTGAAAGTCTTTTAAACAATCGATCAAGTGGAGCTGAGTTACTATAATAACACCTCAGGTGTTACCTAACAACCAGCAATAACTGGAAAAGAATGATATAGGGATTAAAAAAGACAGGGATCTAAATCTCTGTCTTTTCGCCCGGCGGCGTCCTACTCTCACAGGGGGAAACCCCCAACTACCATCGGCGCTGAGAAGCTTAACTTCCGTGTTCGGTATGGGAACGGGTGTGACCTTCTCGCCATCGCCACCAGACTATTTAATTAAGGAAAGGACAGTTATTTTGCTTCGCAAAAAACTTTATTCCCTCAAAACTAGATAATGTGTAAGAAGAATAAGAAGAAACGAGTAATCTATTTTGGTTAAGTCCTCGAACGATTAGTATCAGTCAGCTCCACACGTCACCGCGCTTCCACCTCTGACCTATCAACCTGATCATCTTTCAGGGTTCTTACTAGCTTGCGCTATGGGAAATCTCATCTTGAGGGGGGCTTCATGCTTAGATGCTTTCAGCACTTATCCCGTCCGCACATAGCTACCCAGCGATGCCTTTGGCAAGACAACTGGTACACCAGCGGTGCGTCCATCCCGGTCCTCTCGTACTAAGGACAGCTCCTCTCAAATTTCCTGCGCCCACGACGGATAGGGACCGAACTGTCTCACGACGTTCTGAACCCAGCTCGCGTACCGCTTTAATGGGCGAACAGCCCAACCCTTGGGACCGACTACAGCCCCAGGATGCGATGAGCCGACATCGAGGTGCCAAACCTCCCCGTCGATGTGGACTCTTGGGGGAGATAAGCCTGTTATCCCCGGGGTAGCTTTTATCCGTTGAGCGATGGCCCTTCCATGCGGAACCACCGGATCACTAAGCCCGACTTTCGTCCCTGCTCGACTTGTAGGTCTCGCAGTCAAGCTCCCTTGTGCCTTTACACTCTGCGAATGATTTCCAACCATTCTGAGGGAACCTTTGGGCGCCTCCGTTACTCTTTAGGAGGCGACCGCCCCAGTCAAACTGCCCACCTGACACTGTCTCCCGCCCCGATCAGGGGCGTGGGTTAGAATTTCAATACAGCCAGGGTAGTATCCCACCGACGCCTCCACCGAAGCTGGCGCTCCGGTTTCTCAGGCTCCTACCTATCCTGTACAAGCTGTACCAAAATTCAATATCAGGCTACAGTAAAGCTCCACGGGGTCTTTCCGTCCTGTCGCGGGTAACCTGCATCTTCACAGGTACTATAATTTCACCGAGTCTCTCGTTGAGACAGTGCCCAGATCGTTACGCCTTTCGTGCGGGTCGGAACTTACCCGACAAGGAATTTCGCTACCTTAGGACCGTTATAGTTACGGCCGCCGTTTACTGGGGCTTCGATTCAGAGCTTCGCGTGAGCTAACCCCTCCTCTTAACCTTCCAGCACCGGGCAGGCGTCAGCCCCTATACTTCGCCTTGCGGCTTCGCAGAGACCTGTGTTTTTGCTAAACAGTCGCCTGGGCCTATTCACTGCGGCTCATCTAGGCTATTCACCCAAATGAGCACCCCTTCTCCCGAAGTTACGGGGTCATTTTGCCGAGTTCCTTAACGAGAGTTCTCTCGCTCACCTTAGGATTCTCTCCTCGCCTACCTGTGTCGGTTTGCGGTACGGGCACCTTTTATCTCGCTAGAGGCTTTTCTTGGCAGTGTGGAATCAGGAACTTCGGTACTATATTTCCCTCGCTGTCACAGCTCAGCCTTCACGCAAGCGGGATTTGCCTCACTTGCAGCCTAACTGCTTAGACGCGCATATCCAACAGCGCGCTTACCCTATCCTACTGCGTCCCCCCATTGCTCAAACGATAAAGAGGTGGTACAGGAATATCAACCTGTTGTCCATCGCCTACGCCTTTCGGCCTCGGCTTAGGTCCCGACTAACCCTGAGAGGACGAGCCTTCCTCAGGAAACCTTGGGCATTCGGTGGATGGGATTCTCACCCATCTTTCGCTACTCATACCGGCATTCTCACTTCTAAGCGCTCCACCAGTCCTTACGGTCTGACTTCAACGCCCTTAGAACGCTCTCCTACCACTGACATCTAAGATGTCAATCCACAGCTTCGGTGATACGTTTAGCCCCGGTACATTTTCGGCGCAGAGTCACTCGACCAGTGAGCTATTACGCACTCTTTAAATGGTGGCTGCTTCTAAGCCAACATCCTGGTTGTCTAAGCAACTCCACATCCTTTTCCACTTAACGTATACTTTGGGACCTTAGCTGGTGGTCTGGGCTGTTTCCCTTTTGACTACGGATCTTATCACTCGCAGTCTGACTCCCACGGATAAGTCTTTGGCATTCGGAGTTTGTCTGAATTCGGTAACCCGATGAGGGCCCCTAGTCCAAACAGTGCTCTACCTCCAAGACTCTTACAACGTGAGGCTAGCCCTAAAGCTATTTCGGAGAGAACCAGCTATCTCCAAGTTCGATTGGAATTTCTCCGCTACCCACACCTCATCCCCGCACTTTTCAACGTGCGTGGGTTCGGGCCTCCAGTTGGTGTTACCCAACCTTCACCCTGGACATGGGTAGATCACCTGGTTTCGGGTCTGCGACCACATACTAAATTCGCCCTATTCAGACTCGCTTTCGCTGCGGCTCCGTCTCATCAACTTAACCTTGCATGTAATCGTAACTCGCCGGTTCATTCTACAAAAGGCACGCCATCACCCATTAACGGGCTCTGACTACTTGTAGGCACACGGTTTCAGGATCTATTTCACTCCCCTTCCGGGGTGCTTTTCACCTTTCCCTCACGGTACTGGTTCACTATCGGTCACTAGGGAGTATTTAGCCTTGGGAGATGGTCCTCCCAGCTTCCGACGGGATTTCTCGTGTCCCGCCGTACTCAGGATCCACTCAGGAGGGAACGAAGTTTCAACTACAGGGTTTTTACCTTCTCTGACGGGCCTTTCCAGACCACTTCATCTACCCCGTTCCTTTGTAACTCCATGTTGAGTGTCCTACAACCCCAAGAGGCAAGCCTCTTGGTTTGGGCTATGTCCCGTTTCGCTCGCCGCTACTCAGGGAATCGCGTTTGCTTTCTCTTCCTCCGGGTACTTAGATGTTTCAGTTCCCCGGGTCTGCCTTCAATACCCTATGTATTCAGGTAAAGATACTGTTCCATTACGAACAGTGGGTTTCCCCATTCGGAAATCTCCGGATCAAAGCTTACTTACAGCTCCCCGAAGCATATCGGTGTTAGTCCCGTCCTTCATCGGCTCCTAGTGCCAAGGCATCCACCGTGCGCCCTTTCTAACTTAACCTAAAAGGTCATTTCTCTATTAAATAGAGAGAAAAACTAAAATGGCGATTACTCGGTTTTTTCTTGGTTCTTCTTACTTACGATTATCTAGTTTTCAAGGAACAAAAAAAGCTTTGAGGCAATTGCTCCCTCAAAACTAAACAAACAAGCGTACAACTATGTGGATTACATCCACAGTGCGAATCTTTAGATTCGCTATTCATAGACCATAAGGTCTAAGTTCCGATTGCCATTACGGCAATATCCTTAGAAAGGAGGTGATCCAGCCGCACCTTCCGATACGGCTACCTTGTTACGACTTCACCCCAATCATCTGTCCCACCTTAGGCGGCTGGCTCCATAAAGGTTACCCCACCGACTTCGGGTGTTACAAACTCTCGTGGTGTGACGGGCGGTGTGTACAAGGCCCGGGAACGTATTCACCGCGGCATGCTGATCCGCGATTACTAGCGATTCCGGCTTCATGCAGGCGAGTTGCAGCCTGCAATCCGAACTGAGAATGGATTTATGGGATTGGCTCGACCTCGCGGCTTCGCGACCCTTTGTTCCATCCATTGTAGCACGTGTGTAGCCCAGGTCATAAGGGGCATGATGATTTGACGTCATCCCCACCTTCCTCCGGTTTGTCACCGGCAGTCACCTTAGAGTGCCCAACTGAATGCTGGCAACTAAGATCAAGGGTTGCGCTCGTTGCGGGACTTAACCCAACATCTCACGACACGAGCTGACGACAACCATGCACCACCTGTCACTCTGTCCCCCGAAGGGGAACGCCCTATCTCTAGGGTTGTCAGAGGATGTCAAGACCTGGTAAGGTTCTTCGCGTTGCTTCGAATTAAACCACATGCTCCACCGCTTGTGCGGGCCCCCGTCAATTCCTTTGAGTTTCAGCCTTGCGGCCGTACTCCCCAGGCGGAGTGCTTAATGCGTTTGCTGCAGCACTAAAGGGCGGAAACCCTCTAACACTTAGCACTCATCGTTTACGGCGTGGACTACCAGGGTATCTAATCCTGTTCGCTCCCCACGCTTTCGCGCCTCAGCGTCAGTTACAGACCAGAGAGCCGCCTTCGCCACTGGTGTTCCTCCACATCTCTACGCATTTCACCGCTACACGTGGAATTCCGCTCTCCTCTTCTGCACTCAAGTTCCCCAGTTTCCAATGACCCTCCCCGGTTGAGCCGGGGGCTTTCACATCAGACTTAAGGAACCGCCTGCGCGCGCTTTACGCCCAATAATTCCGGACAACGCTTGCCACCTACGTATTACCGCGGCTGCTGGCACGTAGTTAGCCGTGGCTTTCTGGTCAGGTACCGTCAAGGTACCGGCAGTTACTCCGATACTTGTTCTTCCCTGACAACAGAACTTTACGACCCGAAGGCCTTCATCGTTCACGCGGCGTTGCTCCGTCAGACTTTCGTCCATTGCGGAAGATTCCCTACTGCTGCCTCCCGTAGGAGTCTGGGCCGTGTCTCAGTCCCAGTGTGGCCGATCACCCTCTCAGGTCGGCTACGCATCGTTGCCTTGGTGAGCCGTTACCTCACCAACTAGCTAATGCGCCGCGGGCCCATCTGTAAGTGACAGCCGAAACCGTCTTTCAGCTTTCCCTCATGTGAGGGAAAGGATTATCCGGTATTAGCTCCGGTTTCCCGAAGTTATCCCAGTCTCACAGGCAGGTTGCCCACGTGTTACTCACCCGTCCGCCGCTGATCTTCAAAAGCAAGCTAATGAAGATCCGCTCGACTTGCATGTATTAGGCACGCCGCCAGCGTTCGTCCTGAGCCAGGATCAAACTCTCCAAGAAAGAGT
The DNA here is from genome assembly GCF_056173465.1 of Mesobacillus sp. QJM3NY_10. NCBI lineage: Bacteria > Bacillati > Bacillota > Bacilli > Caryophanales > Bacillaceae > Mesobacillus > Mesobacillus sp. QJM3NY_10. The sequence continues at coordinate 298,514 of NZ_CM149675.1, read as the reverse complement.
TATGAGTTAGCTCATAAAGTTAAAACGTTGGCTCATGTTCTTATAGAAGAAACATGATCATTTATTGTTTGTTGACGCTTGTTTGTTTAGTTTTCAAAGAACAATTTGTTGTTGTCGTTCAAATGACAACTTTTAAATCTTATCATCTTTCAACCAGCTCGTCAACACTTTTTTTGAAAGTCTTTTAAACAATCGATCAAGTGGAGCTGAGTTACTATAATAACACCTCAGGTGTTACCTAACAACCAGCAATAACTGGAAAAGAATGATATAGGGATTAAAAAAGACAGGGATCTAAATCTCTGTCTTTTCGCCCGGCGGCGTCCTACTCTCACAGGGGGAAACCCCCAACTACCATCGGCGCTGAGAAGCTTAACTTCCGTGTTCGGTATGGGAACGGGTGTGACCTTCTCGCCATCGCCACCAGACTATTTAATTAAGGAAAGGACAGTTATTTTGCTTCGCAAAAAACTTTATTCCCTCAAAACTAGATAATGTGTAAGAAGAATAAGAAGAAACGAGTAATCTATTTTGGTTAAGTCCTCGAACGATTAGTATCAGTCAGCTCCACACGTCACCGCGCTTCCACCTCTGACCTATCAACCTGATCATCTTTCAGGGTTCTTACTAGCTTGCGCTATGGGAAATCTCATCTTGAGGGGGGCTTCATGCTTAGATGCTTTCAGCACTTATCCCGTCCGCACATAGCTACCCAGCGATGCCTTTGGCAAGACAACTGGTACACCAGCGGTGCGTCCATCCCGGTCCTCTCGTACTAAGGACAGCTCCTCTCAAATTTCCTGCGCCCACGACGGATAGGGACCGAACTGTCTCACGACGTTCTGAACCCAGCTCGCGTACCGCTTTAATGGGCGAACAGCCCAACCCTTGGGACCGACTACAGCCCCAGGATGCGATGAGCCGACATCGAGGTGCCAAACCTCCCCGTCGATGTGGACTCTTGGGGGAGATAAGCCTGTTATCCCCGGGGTAGCTTTTATCCGTTGAGCGATGGCCCTTCCATGCGGAACCACCGGATCACTAAGCCCGACTTTCGTCCCTGCTCGACTTGTAGGTCTCGCAGTCAAGCTCCCTTGTGCCTTTACACTCTGCGAATGATTTCCAACCATTCTGAGGGAACCTTTGGGCGCCTCCGTTACTCTTTAGGAGGCGACCGCCCCAGTCAAACTGCCCACCTGACACTGTCTCCCGCCCCGATCAGGGGCGTGGGTTAGAATTTCAATACAGCCAGGGTAGTATCCCACCGACGCCTCCACCGAAGCTGGCGCTCCGGTTTCTCAGGCTCCTACCTATCCTGTACAAGCTGTACCAAAATTCAATATCAGGCTACAGTAAAGCTCCACGGGGTCTTTCCGTCCTGTCGCGGGTAACCTGCATCTTCACAGGTACTATAATTTCACCGAGTCTCTCGTTGAGACAGTGCCCAGATCGTTACGCCTTTCGTGCGGGTCGGAACTTACCCGACAAGGAATTTCGCTACCTTAGGACCGTTATAGTTACGGCCGCCGTTTACTGGGGCTTCGATTCAGAGCTTCGCGTGAGCTAACCCCTCCTCTTAACCTTCCAGCACCGGGCAGGCGTCAGCCCCTATACTTCGCCTTGCGGCTTCGCAGAGACCTGTGTTTTTGCTAAACAGTCGCCTGGGCCTATTCACTGCGGCTCATCTAGGCTATTCACCCAAATGAGCACCCCTTCTCCCGAAGTTACGGGGTCATTTTGCCGAGTTCCTTAACGAGAGTTCTCTCGCTCACCTTAGGATTCTCTCCTCGCCTACCTGTGTCGGTTTGCGGTACGGGCACCTTTTATCTCGCTAGAGGCTTTTCTTGGCAGTGTGGAATCAGGAACTTCGGTACTATATTTCCCTCGCTGTCACAGCTCAGCCTTCACGCAAGCGGGATTTGCCTCACTTGCAGCCTAACTGCTTAGACGCGCATATCCAACAGCGCGCTTACCCTATCCTACTGCGTCCCCCCATTGCTCAAACGATAAAGAGGTGGTACAGGAATATCAACCTGTTGTCCATCGCCTACGCCTTTCGGCCTCGGCTTAGGTCCCGACTAACCCTGAGAGGACGAGCCTTCCTCAGGAAACCTTGGGCATTCGGTGGATGGGATTCTCACCCATCTTTCGCTACTCATACCGGCATTCTCACTTCTAAGCGCTCCACCAGTCCTTACGGTCTGACTTCAACGCCCTTAGAACGCTCTCCTACCACTGACATCTAAGATGTCAATCCACAGCTTCGGTGATACGTTTAGCCCCGGTACATTTTCGGCGCAGAGTCACTCGACCAGTGAGCTATTACGCACTCTTTAAATGGTGGCTGCTTCTAAGCCAACATCCTGGTTGTCTAAGCAACTCCACATCCTTTTCCACTTAACGTATACTTTGGGACCTTAGCTGGTGGTCTGGGCTGTTTCCCTTTTGACTACGGATCTTATCACTCGCAGTCTGACTCCCACGGATAAGTCTTTGGCATTCGGAGTTTGTCTGAATTCGGTAACCCGATGAGGGCCCCTAGTCCAAACAGTGCTCTACCTCCAAGACTCTTACAACGTGAGGCTAGCCCTAAAGCTATTTCGGAGAGAACCAGCTATCTCCAAGTTCGATTGGAATTTCTCCGCTACCCACACCTCATCCCCGCACTTTTCAACGTGCGTGGGTTCGGGCCTCCAGTTGGTGTTACCCAACCTTCACCCTGGACATGGGTAGATCACCTGGTTTCGGGTCTACGACCACATACTAAATTCGCCCTATTCAGACTCGCTTTCGCTGCGGCTCCGTCTCATCAACTTAACCTTGCATGTAATCGTAACTCGCCGGTTCATTCTACAAAAGGCACGCCATCACCCATTAACGGGCTCTGACTACTTGTAGGCACACGGTTTCAGGATCTATTTCACTCCCCTTCCGGGGTGCTTTTCACCTTTCCCTCACGGTACTGGTTCACTATCGGTCACTAGGGAGTATTTAGCCTTGGGAGATGGTCCTCCCAGCTTCCGACGGGATTTCTCGTGTCCCGCCGTACTCAGGATCCACTCAGGAGGGAACGAAGTTTCAACTACAGGGTTTTTACCTTCTCTGACGGGCCTTTCCAGACCACTTCATCTACCCCGTTCCTTTGTAACTCCATGTTGAGTGTCCTACAACCCCAAGAGGCAAGCCTCTTGGTTTGGGCTATGTCCCGTTTCGCTCGCCGCTACTCAGGGAATCGCGTTTGCTTTCTCTTCCTCCGGGTACTTAGATGTTTCAGTTCCCCGGGTCTGCCTTCAATACCCTATGTATTCAGGTAAAGATACTGTTCCATTACGAACAGTGGGTTTCCCCATTCGGAAATCTCCGGATCAAAGCTTACTTACAGCTCCCCGAAGCATATCGGTGTTAGTCCCGTCCTTCATCGGCTCCTAGTGCCAAGGCATCCACCGTGCGCCCTTTCTAACTTAACCTAAAAGGTCATTTCTCTATTAAATAGAGAGAAAAACTAAAATGGCGATTACTCGGTTTTTTCTTGGTTCTTCTTACTTACGATTATCTAGTTTTCAAGGAACAAAAAAAGCTTTGAGGCAATTGCTCCCTCAAAACTAAACAAACAAGCGTACAACTATGTGGATTACATCCACAGTGCGAATCTTTAGATTCGCTATTCATAGACCATAAGGTCTAAGTTCCGATTGCCATTACGGCAATATCCTTAGAAAGGAGGTGATCCAGCCGCACCTTCCGATACGGCTACCTTGTTACGACTTCACCCCAATCATCTGTCCCACCTTAGGCGGCTGGCTCCATAAAGGTTACCCCACCGACTTCGGGTGTTACAAACTCTCGTGGTGTGACGGGCGGTGTGTACAAGGCCCGGGAACGTATTCACCGCGGCATGCTGATCCGCGATTACTAGCGATTCCGGCTTCATGCAGGCGAGTTGCAGCCTGCAATCCGAACTGAGAATGGATTTATGGGATTGGCTCGACCTCGCGGCTTCGCGACCCTTTGTTCCATCCATTGTAGCACGTGTGTAGCCCAGGTCATAAGGGGCATGATGATTTGACGTCATCCCCACCTTCCTCCGGTTTGTCACCGGCAGTCACCTTAGAGTGCCCAACTGAATGCTGGCAACTAAGATCAAGGGTTGCGCTCGTTGCGGGACTTAACCCAACATCTCACGACACGAGCTGACGACAACCATGCACCACCTGTCACTCTGTCCCCCGAAGGGGAACGCCCTATCTCTAGGGTTGTCAGAGGATGTCAAGACCTGGTAAGGTTCTTCGCGTTGCTTCGAATTAAACCACATGCTCCACCGCTTGTGCGGGCCCCCGTCAATTCCTTTGAGTTTCAGCCTTGCGGCCGTACTCCCCAGGCGGAGTGCTTAATGCGTTTGCTGCAGCACTAAAGGGCGGAAACCCTCTAACACTTAGCACTCATCGTTTACGGCGTGGACTACCAGGGTATCTAATCCTGTTCGCTCCCCACGCTTTCGCGCCTCAGCGTCAGTTACAGACCAGAGAGCCGCCTTCGCCACTGGTGTTCCTCCACATCTCTACGCATTTCACCGCTACACGTGGAATTCCGCTCTCCTCTTCTGCACTCAAGTTCCCCAGTTTCCAATGACCCTCCCCGGTTGAGCCGGGGGCTTTCACATCAGACTTAAGGAACCGCCTGCGCGCGCTTTACGCCCAATAATTCCGGACAACGCTTGCCACCTACGTATTACCGCGGCTGCTGGCACGTAGTTAGCCGTGGCTTTCTGGTCAGGTACCGTCAAGGTACCGGCAGTTACTCCGATACTTGTTCTTCCCTGACAACAGAACTTTACGACCCGAAGGCCTTCATCGTTCACGCGGCGTTGCTCCGTCAGACTTTCGTCCATTGCGGAAGATTCCCTACTGCTGCCTCCCGTAGGAGTCTGGGCCGTGTCTCAGTCCCAGTGTGGCCGATCACCCTCTCAGGTCGGCTACGCATCGTTGCCTTGGTGAGCCGTTACCTCACCAACTAGCTAATGCGCCGCGGGCCCATCTGTAAGTGACAGCCGAAACCGTCTTTCAGCTTTCCCTCATGTGAAGGAAAGGATTATCCGGTATTAGCTCCGGTTTCCCGAAGTTATCCCAGTCTTACAGGCAGGTTGCCCACGTGTTACTCACCCGTCCGCCGCTGATCTTCAAAAGCAAGCTAATGAAGATCCGCTCGACTTGCATGTATTAGGCACGCCGCCAGCGTTCGTCCTGAGCCAGGATCAAACTCTCCAAGAAAGAGTTATGAGTTAGCTCATAAAGTTAAAACGTTGGCTCATGTTCTTATAGAAGAAACATGATCATTTATTGTTTGTTGACGCTTGTTTGTTTAGTTTTCAAAGAGCAAATTGTGCGCGCCGCTCATAAGCGACTTTAATAATTTATCACATCACAGCGTTGAATGTCAACAGCTTTTTTTGATTTATTTTTTCATCATCAAAATGTTGTTAACCTGTTCGCGACTGTTTCTATATACTATCACCGGAGATGCCCAGAGTCAACATGTTTAAACCTTGAAAAAGTTGGGAAAAAGTCCCGCTGTTCTTTTTCTTCTATATATTAAAACAGCCAGCCTCCATATAGGAGACCAGCTGTAATTAGTTTTTATTTAGAAATCGTAATGATATTCTCGTCTTTCACATCTACATTGCCCTTCTTATTAATAACAATGCTTTCCCCTTCAGAAAGGTTAGTGAAAACGATCGGAGTGATAATTGATGTTGCGTTCTTCTTGATGTAATCAAGGTCCACCTTCAATAGCGGCTGTCCCTTTGTCACTGTGTCATTTTCAGAAACAAGTGTTTCGAAACCTTGTCCCTTCAAATTCACTGTGTCGATGCCAAAATGAATGAGGATTTCCCTTCCAGAGTCAGACAGAATCCCGATCGCATGCTTTGTCGGGAACAGGTTAACGATCTTTCCGTCTACCGGTGATACAACTGTACCTTCAGAAGGTACGATAGCAAAACCGTCGCCCATCATCTTGCCTGAGAAGACTTGGTCAGGCACTTCTGTGATTGGCAGAATTTCACCTTTAATAGGAGAAACGAATACATCTGCATTAGCATCTGCATCATGATGCGTCTGCAACGCTTCTGGATTTACTTCTTCAATTTGCTGTTCAACCTCTGTTGCCTGGTTCGTTTCCACCGGACGAGGCCTTTTACCGTTCATGATATCTCTCATCTGACCTTTAATTGTCTCTGAACGCGGCCCGAAGATTGCCTGAATGTTGTTGCCGACTTCAAGCACTCCGGCAGCACCCAGCTTTTTCAAGCGATCTTTATCGACGTTGTTAATGTCATTTACAGATACACGAAGTCGAGTGATACATGCATCAAGGTGAGCGATGTTTTCTTTACCACCCATTGCATCAAGAACTTCATATGGAAGGTCTCCAGCTTGTCCTTTTGCTCCGCCTTCTTCTTCATCCTCTTCCAATGCTTCGCGGCCAGGAGTCATCAGGTTAAACTTGCGGATTGCGAATCGGAAACCAAAGTAGTAAATTACTGCGAAAACTAAACCAACCGGAATGACAATCCATGCATTTGTCTGTGGATTGATCAGACCGAACAGGATGTAGTCAATTAGACCACCGGAGAAAGTCATACCGATTTTTACATCTAAAAGGTGCATAGTCATGAAAGATAGACCTGCAAAGATTGCGTGCACTCCAAATAGTACTGGCGCTACGAACAAGAATGAGAACTCAAGTGGTTCTGTGATCCCTGTTAAGAATGATGTCAACGCAGCGGATACCATTAAACCGCCGACTACTACTTTTCTTTCAGGACGTGCTTCGTGATAAATTGCCAAAGCTGCTGCCGGAAGACCAAACATCATGAATGGGAATTTACCAGTCATGAACGTACCAGCAGTTAAGTCTTGTACGTTGTCACCAATCTGCGCCATGAAGATACGCTGGTCACCGCGGACGACATCGCCAGCCAAAGTAGTATACTGGCCAAACTCATACCAGAATGGTGAATAGAAGATGTGATGCAAGCCGAATGGAATCAATGAACGTTCAACTACACCAAAGATAAATGCTGATAGAGTCAAATTAGCGTGAACCATGTTTTGCGAGAATGCATTCAGGCCATTTTGGATTGGCGGCCAGATGACAAGCATTGCCAGACCAAGCAAAATTGCAGTTCCTGCTGTGATGATTGGCACGAAACGCTTACCAGCAAAGAAACCAAGATAGGATGGCAACTCAATTTCAAAGAACTTGTTGTAAAGAGCAGCGGCAATGATACCTACGATAATACCGCCGAACACACCCGTTTGCAGGGTTGGAATGCCAAGAATGTTTTGGTAGTTAAGACCGTTAACATCCTCTGGCGTGATTTGCAGAACTGTACCCATCGTTACATTCATGATTAGGTACCCGATAATTGCTGCTAGACCGGCAACACCTTCACCGCCAGCCAAACCAACAGCTACACCGACCGCGAACAAGAGCGGCAGGTTCCCGAAGACAACGTCACCGGCTTTCTGCATGACTGCAGCTACCATATCGACGCCGCTGTTATCTAAAAATGGAGCAAGCTCCAGCAAAGCAGGGTTTCTAAGTGCCGCACCTAGAGCAAGCAAGATACCTGCAGCTGGCAAAAGCGCAACTGGAAGCATGAGCGCTTTACCTACTTTTTGAAGAACACCAAAAGCTTTCTTAAACATAGGAATACCTCCTGAAATTTTTTCTCCTAAAGCGGTTACAAACATCAAAAAAACAAATAAAAAAGGCATGAGAAAGATGTAGTGAAAGAAGCATACGGATATATTACCCATAAAACTCCATTTCAATTACATTCTTTACTCATGCCTGATCGAATCAGTAACACGTAAAAAATAATTACTTATTTAACTTTTTTCTGAAGCCTTTGCAAATGCATTGTCAGATAGACGGCTTCAGCATCGCATACTTGTTTTTTCAAGGTCTGCTGCATCACTTTAATGAGTTTCCACGAAAGATTGTAGCACACTGGATATTCTTCTTTCAAGAGGGTTGCAAATTTTTCTGGTTCCTCTACTGTTTCGCCATTATTGACCCTTTCAATCGTGAAACGTATATGGCGCACAAGCCGGGTGTAGTCAATCCCCTCTTTGTCGATTTCGACTTCCAGGTTTTCTTCAATCATTTGTACCAATTTTGTCACAAGCTGCGAGTGTTTGTTCACATCAGATAGGTTTCGATTCATGACCGCACTGTGAATATGAAGGGCGATGAAGCCTATTTCACCATCCGGAAATTCAATCCCTGATTTATCCTTAAGAAGCTGAACAACCTCTTGGGCGATCTGGAACTCAGTCGGGTACAGTGTTTTCGTCTCGACTAAAAATGGATTTTTGAAATCAAGCCCATTTGCAATTCGGTTCGCAGCGAACATCAAGTGATCCGTCAATGCGACATGGATGTGTTCATTCAATTGGCTAGCTGCTCTCTTTTTGATCAACTCAATAGAAGAAATGATGGCCTCGTGAAGATCGTTTTCGACGAATGGCAATAACTTAATGTAATTTGCCCGCTCTCTTTCATCCTTGAGGACAAACATTTTTTCCGCCTGCCCCTCTTCGATCAAATCCCCCTTTTTCCGGTTGAAGCCGATTCCTTTGCCGATCAGGATGACTTCCCCGAATGCAGGGTGGTCCGCTATCATGACATTATTGTTCAACCCTTTTTTTACTGTAATTTGGTCCATCCTGTATCCCCGTTTCAGCCTGTTCTATAGAAATATCGTATATAAGGGAGATTTATAAGTCAATTCGAAGCGTTAATTATACCCACCTCAATTTTTGGCAAAAAAAGATCCAGCCGCGCAGGCTGGACCCTTCTTCTATTCTGTTAAAAATACAAAATAAAGCAAGAAAATCACAAAGAACAGATACATAATCGGATGTACTTCTTTTGACTTCCCTTTAACAATCATCGTGATTGGGTAAAAGATGAAGCCTGCTGCAATCCCTGTTGCGATGCTGGATGAAAGCGGCATTGCAATCATTGTCAGGAATGATGGAACGGCGATTTCAAATCGGCCCCATTCAATTTTACCAAGAGAAGAAACCATCAGGACACCAACGATAATCAATGCTGGCGCTGTTACAGCTGAGGTAACGACTGAGAGCAGCGGGAAAAAGAACAGTGCTAACAGGAAGAATCCAGCCGTTACAAGTGAAGCAAATCCACTTCTTGCTCCTGATGCTACGCCAGCAGATGATTCAATATAGGAAGTAGTTGTTGACGTACCGAAGATCGAACCGACAAGCGATGCGATTGAATCAGCGAAAAGCGCACGGCCGGCGCGCGGCAGCTTGTTGTCTTTCATCAATCCTGCCTGGTTGGCAACGGCTACAAGAGTACCTGCGTTATCAAAGAAATCAACGAACAGGAATGTCAGGATGATTCCGAGCATTGTTGCTGTATAGAAAGATGGATCACCAAAAGCGCTGAAAACCGCTCCGAAGGTTGGCGCAACACTCGGCACTGCACCGACTACACTTTCAGGTGTTTCAATAAGATTGAAGATCATTCCGACAATGACAGAAATGATGATTCCGAAGAATACCGCACCGTGAATGCCTCTTGTCAGCATGATGACTGTAATTAATAGACCAAACAATGCAAGCAATGTATTGCTGTTTGTCAAATCTCCCAGCCCTACAAGTGTTGCTGGATTATCGACGATGATTCCTGCGTTTTTCAGGCCGATGAACGTGATGAACAAACCGATACCCGCTCCGACTGCGTGCTTGAGTTCAACTGGGATGGCATTGATCAATTTTTCCCGCCAGCCTGAAATCGTCAGCAGCAGGAAGAACACACTTGAGATGAAAACTGCAGCAAGGGCATGTTGCCACGGTGCTCCATGGCTAAGGACAACTGTGTAAGCGAAGAATGCGTTCAAGCCCATTCCCGGAGCAAGGGCGATCGGGTACTTACCAATCAGGCCCATGATGATGGAACCGACTGCTGCGGCGAGCGCTGTCGCGACGAAGACTGCACCAGTATCCATCCTCAATGATTCCGGCAGGTCCTGTACGTCTGACAGTGTAAGTATATTGGGATTAACAATCAGGATGTACGCCATGGCAAGGAATGTGGTCATCCCGCCAATGAATTCGCGGCGATAGTTCGTGCCTAGCTTCTCAAACTCAAAATACTTCTTCATATTTTCATTTCCCCCTGAATAGTATTCAGGAAATCTGGCCAAAAAGAAAACGCCACGGGATACCGGGGCGTTGACTGCAGGCAATAAAAGAAACTCCTGGCTGCAATAGATTGATAGATTGCCAGCCATGAATTCTATACCTCGTAGTCAAGCCATTTACGGTAGCTCGGTAGAAACTTTTGGGCCATATCCCCAAGATTATACGACGAATTATGACAAATTATTAAGTTCAGTATCATTCTAACAGGACTTTTGCCCCGAGTCAACAAAAAAAACGAACATTTTCATGTTCGTTTTTAATAATGTTCGTATTTTATTCCCATTCGATTGTTGCAGGCGGTTTGCTTGTGATGTCATAAACAACCCGGTTCACGTGATCCACTTCGTTGACGATCCTTGTGGAGATGAGTTCAAGGACATCCCAAGGAATTCTTGCCCAGTCAGACGTCATCCCATCAATTGACGTTACTGCACGGATTCCGATTGTGTAATCATATGTTCTCGCATCGCCCATGACACCGACGCTGCGGATATCAGGCAGAACGGTGAAGTATTGCCAGATTTCACGATCAAGACCAGCTTTCTTTATTTCTTCACGGAGGATTGCGTCTGATTCACGAACAATCTCAAGTTTCTCTTCCGAGATCGCACCTAGGACACGGATGCCAAGTCCAGGGCCAGGGAATGGCTGGCGCCAGACGACTTCATCAGGCATGCCAAGCTCAGTGCCAAGTGCCCTGACTTCATCCTTGAATAATGTATTCAATGGCTCGATCAATTTGAACTGCATATCCTCAGGCAGTCCGCCGACATTATGATGGGACTTGATTGTCTGTGCTGTCGCCGTACCGCTTTCGATAATATCGGTATACAATGTTCCCTGTGCCAGGAACTCAATGCCTTCCAGCTTTTCAGCTTCATCGTCAAACACATAGATGAACTCATTGCCAATGATTTTACGCTTCTGCTCAGGATCGGATACTCCCTCCAGCTTGCTGAGGAAACGGTCCTTCGCATCGACTTTGATCACATTCATATTGAAGCCATCAGCTAGAGTTTTCATGACACCTTCGGCTTCGTCTTTTCGCAACAATCCGTGGTCGACGAATATACATGTCAGTTGGTCACCAATCGCTTTATGAATCAATACCGCAACAACTGAAGAATCTACACCTCCACTGAGCGCGCAAAGTACTTTTTTGTCTCCCACCTGCTGGCGAATCTTCTCCATCTCGATTTCAATGAAATTTTCCATCGACCAGTTGCCTTCGCATTCGCAAACTTTGAAGACGAAGTTTTTCAAAAGGTCATTCCCGTAAACAGAATGGCGTACTTCCGGATGGAATTGAACAGCATATAGTTTGCGGCTTTCATCACTCATTGCCGCGATTGGGCAAGAAGGGTTGATGCCGTCCACTGTGAATCCCGGAGGTGACATCGTCACAAGGTCTCCGTGGCTCATCCAGACAACCTGCTCTCCCGGTGTTCCCTCAAATAATCTGTTCTGGTTATGCAGAGTCAGCAAAGCTTTTCCATATTCCCGGTTCTTCGCCTTCTCGACCTTGCCGCCGAAATGCATCGTCATCAGCTGCATTCCGTAGCAGATTCCTAAAATCGGCAGGCCCAGCTCAAAAATCTCTTCATCACAGCGGAAGGCTCCCTCATCATAGACAGAGTTCGGGCCTCCGGAGAAAATAATTCCCTTTGGATTCATTTCCTTGATTTCAGCTGCCGTAATCGTGTGTGGATGTAATTCGCTGTAGACACCAAATTCCCTGATCCTTCTTGTGATCAGCTGGTTATACTGGCTGCCAAAGTCTAATACAATAATCTTTTCCTGGTCTTGCAGCTCGGTTTTCATAAAGTCACCTCATTATAAAATAGAAACGCGGAAACTTCCGTAAACAGAAGGTTATGTAGATAGTATGGCTTGTTGCCGCGTTTTTCACATAAAAAAAGCCAGAATCCTGCCCCTCAAATAAAAGGAAAGCAGGAATCCAGCCCGTTACGTACAAAAAGAAACCTGCCTTCATAGTCAAATCATTTCCGGTGATTTGGTAGATACTTTCGAACCATATTATCGAGGATATATGAAGGTTGATTCTATATAGTTGCAAACATTGTATCAGTATAATATTTTAGCGGTCAAGCACTAACTTTCCGAATCATGAACTCCCAATACTTTTTCGCATTCTGCCACATTTCTTCATCCGTATCGCCTCGGTAAAGATACTCTTCGTATTTTTCTGTGAGCCAGCGCATCTCGTTTGTCGAGAAGAATGAGTCCACATAATCGGCATAATCGCGCAGTGTTTGGCCTTTCTCTCTCTTCAGTCCGTATCTTTCCAGCTGCACCAATAAGGCAATATAAGCTTTCTCCATGTACTTGTTTTGCTTTTTATACTTGTAGAGAAGGATATACAGGACAGGAAGCCATCTTCCTCTCAACCTATACATGATTGCGGCGAACACAGCCAGTACGAGTAATGTCAGGAAAATCTTCTGCAGATTATCCTTCAGGAATGCTCCTGCGTTTTTCAGGCCTTCGGAAAAAGAATCCTTTGGCTTGTCAACCTGCGCCTGCTCTTCTGGCAGTTCCGGTTTTTCAGGAGCAGCAGGTGTTGTATCATCCTCTTCTTCTTGACCTGTCTGGGTTTGTGAATCGTCTTTATTGTCATACTCAAATTGAACGTTGTTTGAAAAACCTTGCGTCGGCTCAAACGGAACCCAGCCGACACCAGGGAAATATCCCTCTACCCAGGAGTGGGCATTGTTGTTTGTAACCTCGTAAAGACGGCGTCCATTCTCAAGTGTATCGATATATTCGCCTTCGGTATAGCCCTTTACCCAGCGCGCTGGAATGCCAACCGAACGCATCATGACAACCATCGATGTCGAGAAGTTGTCACAATAGCCACGCTGAGTTTCAAACAGGAATTGGTCGACATAATCCTGGTCCTCTTCCGGGACAGCAACAAGCGTTTGATCATATACAAATTCGTTTGAGCGGAAATACTTCTCAATCGCCTGCGCTTTTTCAAGCCAGGTCACTTTGTCCTTCGTTATTTCCTCAGCCAGCTCCACTACCCGCTCTGGAAGCTCTTCTGGTACCTGTGTGTATTTAGAGACGAAGGCAAACTCTGTAGCCAGCTCTTCAGGTCCGGCTGCCTTGAGCTTTTCTACACTGTACACCGGGTGGTCAAAGGTAAGCGAGTATGGCCCAATTGAACCCTCTTGTCCATCAGCGATTGATGTGATTTTTTCTGTTGTTGGATCAAGACTGAATTGGAGGGTGGTGTTCCCTGCGGATGCCTCCACTTGTGTTACCCCCAGCGGATAAACAAGGTGCGGATAACCGATCTTCGGGGTGACCCTGCTCGTACGCTGTTCCGTTTTAACTTCCTCTTCAAAAGGCTGCATCGGAATGTTTTGCTCAGTTAAAAATTCTACCGGCATGGCTGTGCCTTTGTCTGCAATCCATCCTTTCCCCGTATAAACATCCTTTGTCTCAATCCGCCAGTAATGACGTCCATCTGCTTCAGCAGTAAAAACGACCCGGTCGTCTCCGATGAACGGCCCTCCCAGAGCAGTATCATCCGTTCCGTAGCCGACTTTTTTTACGCCGCCATTGCCTTCGCCTGACTCCTCATTGTACGAGGTAATGAACGGGACAGGGTCTGGCCAGATCGGATCAGCCTTTGGAGCTGCATAGCCAATCCCCACACTCAAGACAATCATGGCCACAAGAGGTATCATCCATTTTTTCGCACTTTCGAGGTTCTTCTTCACTACTTCCCTATCAGCAATCCGGTAATAAGCCAGCATCCCCATCACAGCAAAACCCGCAATGACTGTCCTGACGATCGCCGCATCCGCTTCATAAGGACTGAATGTATCCAGAACCGTTATATAAACCAGCGTCATGAAGAAAAACACGAAAATTTGTTTCCTGTTGATCAGCCAATATTGTATCAAGTATGCCATCAGCCAGAGCAAGGTAAAGAACAACAATGTCCGAAACACATTCGAAATTTCAGTCCATTCGGCATTGATGATAACCCCTGAATTCACGATTACCTCATTGAAGAGCTGCCCAAACCATTCCAGGCTGAAGAAGGTTCCTTCATAATACATAAAGTGAATGGAATAAAGGATGATGATGACTTTTATGAGAGCAGACGGCAAGATTGGCATATTGAAGTAGGACATCATCAGTGAGACAAACACAAAACCTAGAAAAACACCTAAGTGTCCAGTATCTGTCAACTCCTCCAATGGCCGCAGCCACTCCCATAGCAGTAAAAAGCTGAAAATATACAGTAAAAAGAAAGTGACGTCTTTTTTGGATTTATCGATCCTCAACCTCTATTCACCTCCGAGAAGGCTTCCGCGAACTGGCCGTCATGTACCATGACAAGCCTGATTCCCCTGGCATTTGCCGAGGTTCTTAAATTCTTCTCCGTTTTTGTCGGGGATTCTTGGCCATTTTTAATCAGGAAAATGCTCACTGATGCATTTCTTTGATTATAGAAGGCAGCTTTTTCAATCAACTCTTTCGTCAGTTGGGCGGTAATCAGCATAATTGAATTGTTCTGCTGCGCTAAAAAGCTCTCTGCCTCAAGGACCCGGTCAAACGATACAGGACTCCCATCCTGAATTTTAGCAAGGTGATGGAGAAGCTGTTGCTGGTGAACTTCCCCGCCGCGTGCCGGAAACGCCTTGCGCTCAGCGCTTAACGTCAACAAGCCCACCTGTGCGCCTTTTCGTAAAATTGCCCTGATAACCGAAGCTGTGTAAGAAACGATGACTTCAAAACGAGGTTCAGGGGCACAATCCATTAAAATGACCACATCATGTGACTGCCTCTGTTCAAATTCCTTCGTCATAATGTCATTCCGTCTTGCAGTCGCCTTCCAGTTGATCCACGAAAAGCGGTCTCCCGGCTGGTATTCACGAACCCCAATTGCCATTGACGTATCACGCTGGACACGCTCCTTCGAGGCGGTCATCCCCTGGTCAAAATGATGGGCAACCGGCCTATATACCATATCCTGATAAGCAGGATAAACGAGAATCTTGTTTTCAACTGGCAATACCTTTTCTTTTTCAATTAAGCCAAGCGGGTCCCCTGTTTTCAACTTGATGCCTATTAATGTATGCTCACCTCGAGGAAGGTTTTCAATGGAATAGTCAAAACCAAATACCCGGTTGAATCCAGGAAACAACATCGTTTTCGCCTTTTGCAAATCCCTGTTCCCCGTAAGTGTATCACCGGCCTCTTCTTCCCCGATCGCATAAAACAGCGGGAATCCCATATTCCTTTCAAGCACAACGCTAGCCTTGAACTTCTCGCCAGCGTTATATTCCTGTTTCGTAAACACCCTTTCCGCCTTGATATCCTTGATGGAATAAAAAGCGAGACCCAGGGCATAGAGAGCGAATGGCAAGAAACTGTAAAACAAGAACCAGCTGACAAATCCTCCCTGGAACATGGCATAGGAAAAGGTGATCAAGATCAATAACAGTAAAACGATGAGCTTCCAAACTTCTTTGAACTTTTGGAAATACTTTTTCATATTACTTCACGAGCCTCTGGACCGGTACAGACACTCTCGCCAACACTCTGTTGACGACATCCTCGGTTGTAATCCCCTCGAACCTGGCCTCTGATTTTAAAATGATCCTGTGGGCGAAAACAAATGGAGCCAGGTACTGAATATCATCCGGGATGACATAATCCCTTCCATAAATGAACGCATACGCCTGGGCAGCCTTCATCAAAGCGATCGATCCACGAGGGCTGACACCAAGATATACACTTGAATGTCCGCGGGTCCGGTTAGCCAGTTCCACAATATATCGCTTAAGTGTATCGTCTACTACCACTTCTTTGATACTCTGCTGCAGATCGCGCAGATCTTCAAGTGATACAACAGGCTGCAAGTCTTCAATCGGAAGATTCCGCTGCGCCCGGTTCAAAACTTCCATTTCCTCTTCCGGTGCAGGATATCCCATTTTCATTTTTAACAGGAAACGGTCTAGCTGTGCTTCCGGCAGTGGATACGTACCTTCATAATCAATCGGATTCTGTGTCGCCATGACGAAAAACGGCTTACCGAGCAAATGGGTCACACCATCTACCGTCACACTATGCTCTTCCATTCCTTCAAGCAGCGCAGACTGGGTCTTCGGAGAGGTTCTGTTGATTTCATCGGCAAGAATGATATTGCCCATGATGGGACCCGGCCGGAATTCAAACTCCATCTCCTTTGGATTATAGATCGAAACCCCTGTCACATCAGATGGCAACAGATCTGGTGTAAACTGAATCCTCCTGAACTTGGCGCTGACAGACTTCGCCAGTGCTCGAACCATCATTGTCTTACCGACTCCAGGCACGTCCTCAAGCAGCACATGGCCGCCGGCAAGCAATGCAATCAAGCTTAGCTCCGCCACATTACGTTTACCCGTCATAACCTTATCAATATTTCCTAGAATTCTTTCAACTGTTGGATTTATCTGATTCCGCACCGAAATTTCCCCCTTAAAATCTATTTATCTACGTTAACTAATACTTTTTTACTCCAATATGTCTATATTCGCTATTTTCTGTAAAAATCCTGTAATACGCAGCATGAAAATATAACCACTTAGTGATAGACGAAAGGTTGCGGAGGAAGGTTTCATGATAAAAATAAAAAACGCAATCGACTCGAGCTGCTCAAAGCTAACGCTTCTCGCAAGATCATCAAGGAAGCAAACTCAAGTATGAAAACTGACTAGGCTTTGGAGCTAGAAAATTCTCGAGGTGAAATTTTATCATGAAATAAAAAAACGGCCTCGTCTCGAGAAGCCGTCATCAACTTTTATATGAATTCTATTTAACTTGCAGCCTTCGGAATCGCACCCATGCCCTCAAGGATGATCTTCGCATCGTTATTCAAATATGCTTCGATATCATTCCGTAAAAACAACAGCGAGTGATCCCTGACGATTACCTTCAAGCCTCTCAAGTCAAACTTTGAAGCATAGCTATTCACTGTATTGATGACCGCCATGTCTTTCCTTGTGAGCGGCTGATGCCCAGCTTCCATCCGTTTCGTCAGAAACTCAAGCAATTCCCTCGCGTTTGACTTTAAACGGCTGCGATTCTCGTTCAGGACTTCGATGTTCTCTTCCATATACATTCTTGCGGCAGCAAAATCGAGCTCCTCGACACAATTGTTGATCCTGACAATCAAGTCCAATACGTGCATTACTTTCTCCTCCTGGTGTACAAACTCTGCTTATCTTTTATATCGGCCTGTAATTCTGCCACTCCATCATTTATGTATAAATTAGTGAATAAGGCATAGGGTTCTGGATTGATTGTAGGTAGAACAGGCTATATTAGGAGCGTGGCTGCATAAGGGCACATTCCATGGATTAATGTACCCTTATGCACCAGGTTTCACTTACATAAGGGCTCATTTCTTGGCTAAATGCACCCTTATGCATGATGTTCGGTACGGGTAGTTCCGTCAATCTGCCATTCATGAGCGGCAGCTGGTTTTCACCAGCTGCCGCCTCCTTCTTTATCTATGAGTCTTGCCATTTTCATCAACATAGACTGATTCAATCATGGTCCTTTCGAACGGCTTACCTTTTGCATCAACTCCCGTGACTTCTGTGGTTAGATTGTATACACCTGGCTCAGTGAGATCACCATCCAGCACCTTGCCTGCTTTCGAGCCTTTACCTGCTTCTTTTAACTTCTTGTTTCCATCCCGGTCATATTTGATCCACTTTGTTTTATAGGAAGCTTTCACACTTTGATTTTTATCCTGTTTCAATTCAACATCAAGAGGACTGTCGATGCTGACCACTAGCAGGTATGCCGCAGCTGGTCCTGTTACGTTCCATTTTCCAGCCGCTGGTTTTGCGATATCAAACGTATGGACCCAGGCTCCTTTAAAAAAGTCACCTTTATCCTGTTCGATTTTTGCCGCCTTATACTCCTGTCCATCTGGCCCCTTCAGTTTGAGCGAAGTCAATTTCTTTTCACTAAGGAAAGCCATCTGGAAGCCTTCTGCTCCATCTTCAATCACGAAACTTTCCTTGATTGCTTTTTCAGCTTTACCGCCTTTGACAATCTGGTTTGTATCGGGTTCTGTCACCATGCTCTCAGCTGCTGAAAATGCATTCGCCACTGCTGGCTGTTCTGACATTGTATATGGCTTGAATACTGAAAAAGTATGTGAGCCTTCTCGAATGGTCGTATGGTTCCAGGCACCTTCCCGGACGATTGTTCCGCCCGGCAAACGGGAGCTGGCGACTGTGACAACACCGTCATTGGAGCCATAGCTGCTCAAATACAAGCCTCCCCAATATAAAGCGCTGCCGAATGAGCCCCATTTATAACCGCCTAATGTATAATAGCGGTTCTTTGCAGAGTTTGAATGGCTATCTGTAATGCTTCGGAAATAACTCATATTCCCCGTCTGGAGGGATCGAGTGGCATCATTATTGTTTCCCAGCAAAGCGGCCAGCCACCAGGCTGAGCTGCTGTGGGCTAGGTCTGACAGCTGTGTGCCACGATGCGGAGAGGACAGGGTGATGACATTTGATACATACTGGTGCGCGCCAGAATGGACAAGCGCAGCCTGGGTATCGACTCCGCCTTTGCTGTGGCCAACTACGACAAGCTTCTTGTTGCCGAAATACTCATAAATCTGCTTCAGCTTGCCAGCCAGCATCGCGCCGTTCTCCCACATATCCCTTTCCGGATACAGATCGATGAATGCCGTTTGATAACCATTGGTCAGCGCGGTTTCATACATATCATTGCCATCCCACCAAACAGACGCCGAACTGTTATACCCATGAATGAAAACAATCGGCGCTTTTGCAGGATCCACCCATGAAGGGTTAGAACCTAGGTACCATGTTCCTGGTGTCCCTGAAGAACCACCACCAAAATCTCCCGCTTTTGCAGCAACCGGCACCATCAGCATTAAAACCATCAATAATGACATTATTCTCTTACTCCTTCGCAAACCCATACCCCCTTTTTTTTCACATCGTTAAAAAGTATTATGTTCTTGTGCTAATTAGAAGGGTATTTCGGTTTATTTAGATTAGGAAAATAGTAGTATCTGGTCAGCTGCATAAGAAATGCGCAAGCGCCTTGGTCAGCCCCGACAAGCGCTGGAGGGCCGACCAGTGAAGTTGTTTTTTGACTTCATTGGGCGGACCGAAGCGACTCGAGGGGCTAGGCGCTGGAGCTGAACATTTCTCGAAGTAAAATTTATACTTTCTTTTTTTATTAAGAAGGGCCTGCCAAAAACCTGACAGGCCTCCTCCTTTTACTCTCCAACAATCTTTGCGTCCTTGAGCATGTCTTCAGTCAAGGTAATTCCTTCCTCTTCTCCTGCTTTCTTATTAACGATTAGTTCCAGGTTTTCAGGAAAACCGACAGGTACTTCGCTTGGCTTTTTACCCTTAAGGATCTCTACTGCCATTTTACCAGTCGTGTAGCCTAAGTCATGATAATCAAATCCATAGGATGCGAACGTTCCGCGTTTTACTGAATCCCCATCGCCGGAAAAGGTTGGGATGTCCTTGTCATTTGCTACCGCGATGACAGATTCAAGCGCAGCCACAACAGTGTTATCCTTCGGTATATACAGTACGTCGACACGGCCGACCATCGATTCAGCCGCCTGCTTCACTTCAGAGCTTGTTGATATGGTTGTTTCCACCGCTTCTAGTCCTGCTTCCTTAATCGCTTCCCTTGCATTTTTCACATTTATGACAGAGTTCGGCTCACCATTGTTATAAATGATCCCGACCTTTTTCGCATCAGGGACAAATTTTTTGATTGCAGCGATTGTATTCTTGATGGCATTTGGATGAGTATCAGATGTTCCAGTCGCATTTCCGCCGGGCTTTTCCAGACTTTGTACAAGCTCAGCAGAGACTGGATCGGTTATTGCAGAGAACAGAATCGGTATATCCTTCGTCGCTTGGACTACCGCCTGGGCACTAGGTGTCGCAATCGCTAAAATAAGATCATTCTTATCCGAAACCAGCTTTTGGGCAATCGATGCATTGTTATTCATGTCACCCTGTGCATTCTGGTAATCCAGCTTCAGATTCTTGCCTTCTTCATAGCCTGCATCCTTAAGAGCAGCAATAAAGCCCTCTCTTGTCGCATCCAGAGATGGGTGCTCGACAATCTGCGTAATTCCAATCTTAACCATCTTCTCTTTCTTATCTCCGCTCGCCTGATTACTTCCGCCGCCGCACGCCGCAAGCATGAGCATAGCCCCACTTAATATAACTGCCAAACTCTTCTTCATCCTTTACCCTCCCCAAATTCACGAAATTGGTTATGTATCTTCTTGGTGAATTAAAAGCAGTAGGTCCCCCTTTTTGGTTTATTTTTATATAATTTTTAATATTCTGATATTAACACGTACCATAAGGGTAGGACAACTAAAACTTTCAAAATTGTTATCTAAGGAAAAATGAAATAATAAGACCCTTTTACTACTTCCTGATTAATAATGCGTCAAGGAATATCGAAAGCAAAAAGGACCCATCCCCAAAGGGACAGATCCTTATTTATTATTATACTCTTGAAGGCTTGAAAGCTTTTAACCTCAATGCATTCAATAATACTGATACCGAACTTAGACTCATAGCCGCGCCGGCAATCATTGGGTTCAGCAAGGGTCCGCCGAACAGGTAGAGGATACCCATTGCGATTGGGATCCCTATGACGTTATAGGCAAATGCCCAGAACAGGTTTTGTTTTACGTTGCGGATGGTTGCTTTGCTTAATTCTATTGCAGTCGGTACATCCATCAAATCGCTTCTCATCAGGACGATATCGGCTGACTCCATCGCGACATCTGTTCCGGAGCCAATGGCAATCCCGATGTCAGCCTGTGCAAGGGCAGGTGCGTCATTGATGCCGTCTCCGACCATTGCAACCTTCTGACCCTCATCCTGGAGCTTTTTGACTTCATTTGCTTTGTCTTCTGGTAGGACTTCGCTCAAAACGCGGTCGATTCCGACTTGTCTGGCGATTGCTTCAGCTGTGCGTTTGTTGTCGCCGGTAATCATTGCGACTTCAATCCCCATTTTATGAAGCTTTTCAACAGCCTTGAGACTGGTTTCTTTTACCGTATCAGCTACTGCGATGATTCCGGCAATTTTACCATCCCTTGCGATATACATTGGTGTTTTGCCTTCGTTAGCCAGTTGGTCAGAGGTCTCTGCCAAATCGGCGAGTTCGATTCCACGGTCATCCATTAGTTTGCGGTTTCCAAGCAACAAGTTTTGACCTTGAATCATTACCTCGATTCCGTGGCCGATAATTGCATTAAATCCTTCTGTTTTTGCCAGGCTGAGACCTTTCATTTGAGCCTCCCTGACGATCGCTTCGCCCAGTGGATGTTCAGAACCCTTTTCAGCGGACGCTGCAAGGGTGAGAATCTCCTCTTCTGCGATGCCATTAACCGTGACAATATCAGTCACAACAGGTTTTCCCTCAGTGATCGTACCTGTTTTATCAAACACGATGGTATCAATCTTGTGGGCAGTTTCCAGTGCTCCGCCGCTCTTTATGAGCACACCGTTCTCGGCCCCTTTACCCGTACCGACCATAATAGCAGTAGGGGTCGCCAGACCGAGCGCACATGGGCAGGCAATGACAAGTATCGAAATCGTGATCGTAAAGGCGAAGAGACCCGTCTGTCCTCCGAAATACCAGGCAAGACCCGTAAGGATTGCAAGTACTATGACGATTGGAACAAAAATTCCCGAAATGATATCAGCCATTTTTGCGATCGGCGCCTTTGATCCTTGTGCATCTTCAACTAGCTTAATGATTTGGGAAAGAGCTGTATCCTTTCCGACCTTTGTTGCTTCATATCGAACCGTCCCGGTTTTATTGATGCTGGCACCGATAATGTTAGAGCCAACTGTTTTTTCGACCGGAATGCTTTCTCCTGTCAGCATCGCTTCATCTACAGAAGTCGTTCCCTCGACGACGATCCCATCTACCGGCATCTTTTCCCCAGGTTTTACGATTATGATATCGCCAACCTGGACTTCATCGACAGAGACTTCCACTTCTTCTCCATCTTTTAAAACGATAGCTGTCTTCGGGGCGAGACCCATCAACTTCTTGATTGCTTCAGACGTTTTACCTTTTGAAAGTACTTCGAAGTATTTACCCAGTGTGATTAACGTTAGAATAACCGCCGCTGATTCATAATATAGGTTGCCCGCGTAGTTTTCATCGCCAAGGACAATCATGATTGTTGCGAACAAACTATAGAGAAATGCCGCGCTAGTTCCCAATGCAACGAGTGAATCCATGTTAGGATGCCGCTTAATCAGTGTCTTAAAGCCGACTGTGAAAAAGGGCTTCCCTAGATACATCACTGGAATTGTCAGGATCAGCTGGACAATTGCAAATGCAGCCGGATTATGCATCGGGTCAATCATCTCTGGAAGCGGCAATCCGAGCATATGGCCCATTGATACAAGTAGCAATGGGATTGTAAACACGCCTGATATCCAGAAGCGTCTCCACATTTCCTTGATATGCAATTCCTTTTTCTCTCTGTCTGCATCAGCAGAATTCTCAGCGCCAATATCCTCTTGTGCTTCATAGCCGGCATCAGCAACTGCATTCTTGATGTCAGCCACCGTAACGGCGGCCGGATCGAATTGGATAACCATTTTTTCTGTTGCCATATTTACATTTGATTCCATGACTCCATTCAGTTTCCTTGTCGCTTTCTCAACCGACTGGACGCAAGATGAACAGGTCATCCCGTTAATGATGAAGGTCTTTTTTACAACATCTGTGATTGCCTTGTAACCCGCACCCTCTACAGCATCCTGGATGTCTTTTATTGTCAGCGAATTTTCATCGAAATTGACCTTTAATTTTTCAGTCGCCAGGTTAACACTTGCTTCCTGCATGCCTGGCAGTTTTTTCGCAGCCTTTTCAACAGACTGAGCACATGATGCACAGGTCATGCCTTCAATCGTCAATGTTTTTTCAGTCATCTTATATCAGCCACCTTTTGGATGTGGATTTAGATTCATATCCAGCTTCACGAACCGCCTGATTCATCTTATCTATTGTTTGTTTCGAATCATCATATTTCACTTTTGCCGTACCCTTCTTTAAATCCACCTTGGCTACTTCTACGCCAGGGAGCGATTTCAGGGACTTTTCAACCTTTCCAACACAGTGTCCGCATGTCATACCATCTATCTTCAATACGATCTTTTCCATTCATAAACACTCCTTTAATTTAATGACAATCCATATCATGATTTTCTTTACAATGGCACTGACCTGGGACGCAATTGCAGACAATCAGCTCTACTGCATCCTTTTTCTTTGATTGTAAAACTTCCTCAAGCATCGCAATATCGTCATGGCTCAGTGTCGCTTCTGCAATGAGGTCGGCGATTGTTTTTCCTACCGCCGTATTGCAGATGTGATTGAATAATCCGGCTTTCAGTGATTTTAGGCTTTCTTCCTCACTGACAGCCGCAGTGTATATAAATTTATTTCCTGACGTCTCTGTGTTCAAGGCGCCTTTTTTTACGAGGCGGCCAATAAAGGTTTTCGTAGTCGCAGGCTTCCAGTCTTTCTTATCCTGAAGCACATTGATGATCTCTTTGCTGGTCGCCGTCTTGCGCGTCCAAACGACCCTCATTACTTCCCATTCAGAATCAGTAATCTCTAACTTTTCTTCCTTTTGCATGGCCAGCACCTCTTTCGTTTACAACTGTAATCGTTTTGTATTTATAGTTTACATCCGTAAACGATTATTGTCAACCGCTTTAATCCCAAAATATTTTTGATGTTTTATAAAATGGATGATACCCATTGCAGTATTAGGTAAACTGTTTAAATAATGACTTGTCTACTTTGCTGCTGTTTCAGAAGTCTCCTCGAATGTTAGAAAAAGCAATACTCAATGCGTAATCTGAAATTTATTAAGCAAGCCAGGAGCCTTTTTCGATTAGCGGAAAGGCAACAGAGTTTACGAAACAAGCTCAATAAAAAAAGGTCCCCCTCCAGTTGAGTAAACTGAGGAGAGACCTGTATTGGCTGTTAGCAATCTGTAGGGTAATTCCAACGCGACACATTTATACCGGACTTGGATCTGGCTTATCTTCTTTTTTCAACAATTTCCCTTTTTCCTTTTTCGGCTTTTTTTCAATGACCTCCGATTTAAAATCTTTTAATATCGAAAATGACATAGCAATCAGTACAAAGGTTAATGGAAAGGCACTGACGATAATGGCTGTTTGCATAGCACTCAGTCCGCCTGAAAGCATTAATACGATAGCAGAGGCTGATAGAAAAAGTCCCCAGATAATTTTGACCACATTTGGAGGGTTCAAATCTCCTTTTGCTGTTTGCATCCCTAAAACGAATGTCGCTGAATCTGCAGAAGTGACAAAGAATGTAGTAATCAACAATAATGTTACGACAACTAATGCACCGGAGAATGGTAAAAGATCATATACATAAAAAAGTGCTGTTTCTAAGTTTTGCCCTGCTATGTTAGCACCTTCAAAGTACTCGAAGTAAATAGCAGTACCTCCAAATATCGCAAACCAGAAGGCACAAACTAGTGTAGGAATAACGAGAACGGCAATCATGAACTCTCTAACCGTCCTTCCCTTGGAAACACGCGCTATGAATGTACCAACGAAAGGTGCCCACGCGATCCACCATGCCCAGTAAAAAATCGTCCAGTCCTTTATCCAGCTCGCTTGTTCTTCATTAAATGGAGTGAGTCTTAAGCCCATGCCTGGCAGGTTTTGCACGTAACTTCCAAGCGTTGTTGTAAATAGGTCAAGGACAAATCCTGTTGGACCCAAAATTAAAAATGCAAAAAGCAAAATGACGGCCAACACTAAATTGGCATTGCTTAAATACTTAATCCCCCTCTGCAGACCAGTGCTGGCAGAAAGCAGAAAGAGGACAGTTACGATTGCGATAATAATTAGCTGGATCGTGAAGTTGTTTGGTACCCCGGCTACATAGTTAAGTCCCCCATTAATTTGTGCTGCTCCCAACCCTAAAGATGCTGCTACACCAAAAATCGTCGCAAATACCGCGACTACATCCACGATGGTTCCAATCGCTCCTTTTGAGCGTTCTCCTAATAGAGGAGTAAGAGTTATACTCATCAGGCCAGGTTTCTTTTTCCTGAATTTATAGTATGCCAGGACAAGCGCGATGACAGCGTAAATAGCCCAGGCATGAAAACCCCAATGCAGATAGGTGTATCTCAAAGCAACTTTTGCTGCCTCAGGTGTGCCCCCTTCACCAATAGGTGGATTCGCAAAATGAGAGATAGGCTCCGAGACTCCAAAGAATAGCAACCCGATCCCCATACCAGCACTGAATAGCATGGCAAACCATGTTTTTCTGTTAAAGTCTGGTTTGTCGTCATCTGCTCCTAATTTTATTTTTCCATACTTGCTAAAAATCAAAAATATAGCAAATAGCAGGAAGAAAGAAGCTGCCAATTGATAGAACCAGCCAAATGAATCTAAAAAGAATGCCTTGGTTTGATCCATTACTTCACCTAATTGAACAGGAGCAATCACTCCCCAAATCACAAATCCACTCGCAAGAACGAGAGAAATCCAGAACACATTTGATACCTTATTCAATTCAGCCAACTCCCCATGATCGTTTTCCAAAAAGATATCGTTATGTTTCCCGAAATCCATGCTTCGATTCATTTCTGCCAAAAGGGAGTAATTAAATTCCCAAAATTCTGTACAAGTGTATATTATTATGTATTTATTAAGTTACCAATAAGGAGTATGATAGTATGTAAAAAGGAATTTCGAGACATACGAAAAAGTCCTGAACAAAGAAAGAGGTTTCCAAATGAATGCAGCTTACTCTCCAACCAAAGAAACAACTAAAACAAAAGTTCTAGTCATCAATGCACTTTTTATTGCATTGACTGTCGTAGCAACTATGTTCATCAACATCAGGCTCCCGATCATGGGTAATGGAGGCCTGATCCATATGGGCAATATTCCTCTATTTATTGCCGCTTTCGTCTACGGCAGAAAAACAGGGGCGATAGCAGGAGCGTTCGGCATGGGCTTGTTCGACATTATCTCAGGATGGGCATTATGGGCACCGTTCACCTTTGTTATCGTCGGCGCGATGGGCTATGTAGCCGGTTTGATGGCTGAAAAAATGCCTGGCAAGAAAGTGTTAGTATACTCTCTGGCAGTTTTCGCTGCCCTTGTCATTAAAATCGTAGGCTACTATTTTACTGAAGTAGTCCTTTACGGCAACTGGATCCAGCCATTCGGATCAATTCCAGGCAATGTAATGCAGGTATTGATTGCAGGTCTGATCGTCATTCCACTTGCAGGACGCATGAAGAAACTATTATAGAATAAGCAACATAAAAACCCCCTATGGAGTTTGCTCCTCCATAAGGGGTTTTATTATATGTAATCATTTATCCGCGCGCAGATAATAATGGTCTCAATTCCTTTAATTCGACCTGATAATTTTGTCGAATGCCAAATCAGAAATTTGTAGATATTTCTCGGGAAATTGTTGAACTTTGAAAGTAGAATTACCGATTTCCGGAACCTTACTCTAACTTGTCTGTCTTGAGTCTATAACTTCATTTCAAATAGCGTATCGTCAGGAGATATATGACGCTTGCCAAGCATTGCACCAACCACACTTGTTATATCGGCCAGCAATACGCTCCGTGACACAACAGGAATATCGCTTAATTCAAGCTTTCTATAACACTTTATTTCCTGAATATCGCTGTTAGCCATCCCCATTTTCTTTTCTGGATTTCTTCTTCCAGACGTTTGTTAAAATCATTTTGGGAATTCCACTCACTCTTTTGTTCCTCCCGCATTTTTTGTATCTCTTTTTGTAGAAGTTCACTTCTCTCTCTTTCCTGCTGCAGCAAGCTTTCGTAATGGGTATTTTGCTGTTCAATGAATCTTTCAATCTTCGAATTTGTTCTTTGTGCTGAATTTCCGATACTGGAGCTGATCACATGATGGTCCTGCTGTAGTTGGGAGACATTTGTTTTCAACTGGGCCATATCGTTTTTCAGCTGGACATTCATTTCACGTGCGGCTGCAAGTTCATTTGCGACAAAAAGAAAAAGCTCTTTTAATTGATTAGGGTCCTGCGGCAGATGATCGACTGTATCGCCAAGCGCAATTTCCGTTCCATTCGGCCCTTCCAATCTTTCCTTTTGCTGTTGCACGAGATCCTTAGCCGTATCATCCAACGGCTTGTCCGTATCGCGCAGCGCTATAAGCGCTTGAATATCCGATAGAACAAAGATACGCCGGTCACCATCTTTCAAGAACTCGTAACCGTTTCGTTCCAGAATTTGACCGTACTTTCGGACAGTGGGTGTAGCAATCCCTACTTCTTCCGCCACTTCTTTTGTTGAGAATGCTTGTTCATTCGGTTGTATATCGATTCGCATATCGCACCTCCCATACTTCAAATAATGACAAATTCCAACTAAATCCGCAAGAGTCATATCGCCTATTGTAGCAGATATATCGCAATTTTCATATCGTTTAGAGAGTAATTTTCACCAGTAGAAACAAATCTTAAAAGCGAGTTACAACCATTGCAGAATTCCAAACTTACTTAACGAAGCGATATACAAATAGGACCTGTAAAAATAGACAGGTCCTTTTCAATAGATTGCTATACGTTTGTATATCGCTAATGAACGTTTTTTATTTCTTTTCCACTTCATACCCCACAATCAATTCCTCAATAGTAGCCGATACATCTTGTAAAACGCTCTCCCATTTCTCTATCAACGATGTGCTTAATCCGATATTGAACCTTATCTCCGAAGGCTCCACTCCGATGAGAAACCCTTTTATAGATTCTTTCTGCAGATACAACAGTTGAAATAGATGAAAATTATGTGGGGAAATATCTAATTCATGGTGTTGGTGTAAATCGGAAAGGGGATAAACCGTAAGCTTTCCTGGCGTGACTCCTGAACATACTGCATCAACAATGATGACTAATGAAGCGCCCATTATCTGCTCCATGCAATAATCAATATCCGATTCACCAATCAAAAAAGAAATATTAGTTGTTCGATTCCTTTTGGATAGTTGCTCAATCAAATAAATTCCGATTCCATCATCCATCATAAGCTGATTGCCAATGCCTAAAACGATTATTTTCTCCATTAAAACACCTTTATTGTTTTTACTTGGTTTCCTGAAGTGTATACATGAGTCGCACATGACATACAAGGATCAAAGGAACGAAGAATCCTTCCAATTTCGGCAGGTTTATCTGGATTTTGGACATGTGTCCCGATCAATGCTTCTTCAGCAGTTCCTCTATAACCGTTTTCATCACGAGTCGAAAAATCCCATGTTGAAGGAGTAATAATTTGATAGAATGAAATTTTCTTATTTTCTATTTTAAGCCAGTGTCCCAGGGCACCTCTCGTCGTATCGACCAATCCCCTTCCAGATGCCGATTCCGGGAGTTCATATTTTTTTTGCACATCCACTCCTGGTATGATCTGCTGGAGCAGGATTTTCATTACCTCTGCAATCTTTTTTGCCTCCAGTGCCCTGGCAATCGTTCGATCCATCGCAGAGATTCCATTATTATATAACCCGCTCAATATTAATCTTGCCAGCGGTCCAACCTCAAAAGGGAGACCGTTATATCTTGGCGCTTTTACCCATGAATAGGCATCCTTCTTATCCATATTTGGCTCTGTCATACCTTCACTGGGTGCATACGCACTTTCCACTGATGTAAAGTAAGAGTAATCAATTTTCTCGCGAATTTTACTTTCGTCAAAAACCTGTATCCCTTCGGTGGTCAATACAAGTGGATCAACATATAAGGTCCCAAGCTCTTTATAATTGTTAAAAGAACCATATGTCAGTAAGTTCCCGTATCCTCCGCCTAACTGAAAATACTCTTGATAATATCTGGCAATATCATATACATCGGGAATCATTTTTTCATCAATAAACGCAGATACTTTCTGTAAAATCGAATCCAAATGAACAACCTTTTCTGCAGTTGCCTGTGTGGTAATTCCTCCGATGAAGACTCCATGATTATGAGGGGCTTTTCCTCCTAGTACTGCTAACATTTGGTGAGCAAGCCTGCTGATTGCCAGAGACTCGAAATAATGTTTGGCAATCCGCTCATTAATCTCTTTTGGCAATCGGAAATCATCATGATCTGTTTGGAATAAAGCATTTTGTTCTATTTTCACAAAGTCGGGAACTGTATATTGGTAAAAATGCCGAATATGATTTTGCAGGAACTCGCAGCAATGAATAATATCTCTTAAATACTTCCCTTGTTCCATTGGCTCAATATTTAGGGCATCCTCTAGTGCTAAAGAAGATGCCATCGAATGTGCTGCTGAGCAGATCCCGCATATCCGCTGGGTAAAATAAACGGAATCAAATGGACTTCTTCCAATCAGCATTTGCTCGAAACCTCTAAATAAATTGCCTTTTGTCTTTGCATCCACCACTTGATTGTTTTCTACCGTTACATCAATCTCCATAAAGCCACTGATTCGTGTTAACGGGTTAATCACAATTCGCTTATTCATCCTTCACCACCCTTGTCGTGTCATAACTGATAAATGGGGCCATCGCATCCGGAAAACCAAACTGAGCACAGCCGATACATGGAGTATCATCCCCTATCGGCCAATTGACATGGCCATTCCATTGTCTGGTTGGACAATCCACTCTCGTCACAGGACCCCGGCATCCAAGCTTGAATAGACATGTTTTATCTCCTAATTTTTCAGCAAAAATTCCCCGGTCAAAAAATGGTCTTCTCGGGCAGCGATCATGAATGAGAGTACTGTAAAACATCAGCGGGCGGCCCAAATTATCTGTTTCTGGTTCTCCATAAAGGATAAGGTGAGCCAGTGTTCCTAAAAACCAGTCAGGATGGACGGGACACCCTGGCAGTTTAATCATCTTCTTTTCTGGAAGAACCGTTTGTAAGCCCACTGACTCAGATGGATTGGGTTTGGCAGCAGAAACGCCTCCATGTGTCGCACATGCACCAACAGCAAAAATGCTCGATGCCTTTTCTCCAAGCATCTTGGCTGCCTGCAAACCAGTTAGCGGTTTTCCGTTCCAGCTGCCGATGATATTGTAAAGTCCATTATTTTTTAATGCGACCGCTCCCTCAACAGCTAAAATGAAATCATCATCCAATGCATCCATTAGTTTTTCAATGGCTTGTTCTCCTTCGGCTCCCATTAAACTATTACTGTACCGAAGATTTACCATTGAATTTAACGCATATTCAAAATCAGGGTTCTGGCCATTTAGCAAAGAAATAATATTTCCAGAGCAGCCGTTTAATTCTAAGTACACTAAGTTCCTTTTCTTGACCAAACCACTATCAATTCGCTGAATAATTGTATTTGTAAGCCGTTCAGCAATTGCCTCATTCGTTAATGGCTCAGGTGGCAGGATCGGTTGTTTCATTGCACTAACCTCCCAACCACTGGCAGCATCGTCAAGATGGACTGTTGACCTGCATGGCAGGAAGTGAATTCCTGAGTATACTCTTTTCCGGAGACTAAACCAAAATGGGTAGCCGCTGCCCACGCCCGGTTGTTCGTGACATCATAGACGGTTCCATTGACAGCAACATAAGCAGGTCTTCCGTTTTTACCGTCGAATGTTGCTAATTCTTGTATAGTAAAAAGTCGTTGATTGTTCGATTGGGTATTTTGATTTGGCAAGGGAGTGATTGGCGGGATTTGTGGCTGATTAGTATTTACCGGCTGCTGCATTACTGGCATATCTGGTAAAGTGGAATGTTTTAAGGCTTGATTAGCCAACAGTTCACTTAAAAACTGAATGGAAGAAAGTGAATCCCATAAACGTTGTAAGATTTGTTGTTTTACATAGGGATCATTCGTTCTGGATAGTGTATATAAATCATGCCGTGCCTGAGTAACAAGGTGATTCAGCTGTAATCTGATTAACTCTGTGTTGTTCATGACTTCCTCTCCTTAAGGCGGCTTCCTCATATCCTATGCGTCAGCCCATGAATAATTAACATATTCTAGGCAAAAGCATTCCTGAGAGACGCTGCAACCTGCGCGTTGTTCCAAAAGGAGTCTTTAACAACAGTTTGCCTGCATCCATTGAGGAAACCTGGCCAATCACACTGGAGTTTCTCCCTAAGCCATTTTTCTTTAGAATTCCGATCGTTTTCTCTACAGAGTTTAAGTCTACAATGATTACAACTTTCCCCTCATTAGCTAGATAAAGAGGATCGTATCCTAAAATATCACATGCTCCCCGCACATCCTTCCGCACTGGGATAGCAGCTTCTTCAAGCTCGATCGTCACACGAAAGTCATCACATATCTCGACAAGAGTAGTCGCCAGTCCACCTCTTGTAGGATCTCTCATGATTCGAATACCACCAACTTCATTTGTAAGCTCTTGAATGAGATGACTAAGGGATGCACAATCACTCGTGACATCGGTCATCAATCCCAGCTCCTGGCGAGCGCTTAAAATAGAAATGCCGTGGTCGCCTATTGTGCCGCTTATGATCACCGCATCACCTTTTTTAATATCTTCCGGGTTCAGCCGTAGCTTCTCATGCATTTCCCCAATCCCTGTTGTATTGATGAAAATGCCATCTACACCTCCCTTTTCGACCACTTTTGTATCTCCGGCAATAATCTGGACACCCGCCCGGTCCGCCTCTTCTGCCATACTTTGGACAATCCTCTTCAAATCGGGGATGGGGAAGCCTTCTTCCAGAATGAATCCTGCTGTAATAAACCGCGGGATTGCTCCACTAACAGCTAAATCATTCACTGTTCCGGCTATGGCCAACTTTCCTATATTAGATCCAGGAAAGAAAATTGGCTTTACGACAAAACTATCTGTTGTCACGGCAATATTTTTTTGAGAAATTGTCAGAATGGCAGAATCCAATTTAGTTTGCGCTCCATGGCCAAATGACTTAATGAAAATATCTTGAATAAGCTGGTGAGTAAGTTCACCACCCTCTCCATGAGCTAAACCAATCTTCTGCACCATGTCTAATCCCCTCTCATGTATTGGTAATGAGCCGCACAAGTTCCTTCTGTTGAAACCATACAAGGACCAATCGGCTGGGTTGGTGTACACCCTTTATTAAACAAAACACATTCTTCAGGTGTGACCAACCCCCTGATGATTTCACCACAACGACATTTTGTTTTCCTTGGCTCTCCAACAGTTACCTTGTACTTCTTCTTCGCGTCAAATTGTGCGTATTGGTCTTTAAGGACAAGCCCGCTCTTGGGAATCATCCCCATACCTCTCCAATCCTCATCATCAAGTTTCAAATATTTCTTCAGTAAATTTTGAGCAAGCAGGTTCCCTTCATCTTTTACAACATATTTATAGTCATTTATGACATCATGCTTATTCTCAACCAAGAGTTGCAGTATTCTATAGATGCCGCTTAGTAATTGAACCGGTTCAAACCCGGTTATAACCCCGGATATTTTATAGTCCTCAACTAAAAACTCAAAGCTCCTCTTGCCTAATACGACCGAAACATGACCAGGTAAAATAAAACCATCCAATTTGACCTCCCCTGAATCAAGAAGGGCTCTCATAACTGGTTCTACCAATTTAGTTGTCATCCATACACTATAATTCTTCAACTCTTTTCTTTCTGCTTCGCGAATGGCGAGAGTTAAAATTGGAATCGTAGTTTCGAATCCGATCCCCAGAAAAATTACGTCTTTATCTGGATTTTCCTCTGCAATTTTTACGCTATCCAGCGGAGAGTAGATGACCCGAATGTCTTTGCCATCCGTTTTTGTTTTCATTAGACTGGCCCGGGAACCTGGCACACGCATCATATCGCCAAATGTACATAGGATCCTGTTGGGCCCTTGAGCTAATTGAATCATCGCATCAATTGATTTTTGGTCTGTCACACATACGGGACATCCGGGACCAGCAATCAGCCTGACATGATCCTTTAATCTCGTTTTTATTCCCGATTTGGCAAATGCCATCGTATGTGATCCGCACACTTCCATCAAAACTGGTATTCTTCCATGTTCCTTTTTGAATTCCTCGGCTAATTCGATAACGGCTTCAAGTGACCGACTTGCTAATGTCGAATCAGAAAATGCCTCCATACTTTCCATCCAAAACATTCCTCCACTCTTCGATGCTTTCATGAGCATATTTCTCGTCTACAACCGTCATCGCCTGTCCGGCATGGAGCAATACATAGTCGCCTTCCTTTACCTCCGGAACAAATATGATGCCGACATACATCCTCGAACCCATAACATCCACTAGAGCTGTTTGCTCCTCAATCTCGATAACCTTTGCAGGTACGCCTAAACACAAATTTATACACCACCTTACGTTTATGTTAAATAGAATGAGAAGCGATAATCATTTGTCCTAATGATAAGCCGCCATCATGACAGGGGATACTTTTATGTGTCTTAACCACAAACCCTTTATTCTGGAGCTTTGCTTTTATCTCTTTCTGCAAATAAATATTTTGGAACGTGCCTCCTGACAGCATGACGGTCCTGTTCATGTGTGGATTCATTTTTACTAATCTTGCAATCATCTCCACACAGCAGGAAACAATGGTTGAATGAAAAGTGTGAATGATTTTGGCCGTACTAACATCGTTGAATTTATCCTGGATGATTTGAGAGAGCATCGGAGAAAGGTCTAGTTGAAGTTGATTTTCCTGGTTTGTTTTTAGATGGTATGGATAAATTTCAGCCGAATGTTCCGTTTCGTTTGTCATATAATCCGATAATCTGATTGCCGCTTCTCCTTCATATGTGGAAGATAAGCAAATCCCTAAAATTGCACTGACCGCATCAAATACTCTTCCGCAAGTACCAGCCTTAGGCGTATGAATTTGATTCGTGATCATCCTCTTTAGGATGTTGATCTCATTGACTTTGTCAGGGAATAGTTTCATAGCCATTTCGATCCCCTCGTCTTGCCAATAATGATGCAGCATCCCAACCGCATTTCTCCATGTTTCCTTCACAGCCTTTTCCCCGCCTGGAAGCGGGGTATATTCCAGATGGCCAAGACGTTCAAAGGAATGGGCATTGCCGTATAAAAACTCAAACCCCCAGATGTTCCCGTCATCGCCATAACCTGTTCCATCCAGGATAATACCGATACATGGTTCCACTATCCCGTTATCCTCCATACAGGAGACAAGATGTGCATGGTGATGCTGAATGGGTATGACGTTACATTCATATTCTTTTGCCAGTGCCGCTGACGCGTACAGAGGATGCTTATCAATGGCTATATGTTTTACTTCTGTATCCAGCCATGTTAGATAGTGATGAAGCTGGTTTTTAAGAAAATGAACCATCTCTTCGTTGTCGAGATCACCTATATGTGCACTGATCACAATCTCCTTTTGCTTCCCAATGGCAAACGTATTTTTTTGATTTCCCCCTAAAGCAATGATTCCGTCCACTGCTGATTCCGTATGAAAAGGATCTGGCACAAAACCCCTAGCCCTCCTCTGATATAGCATTTCCCCATCGCTAAACTGGACGACAGAATCATCAATTGGAAGATGAATATCACGATTATGAGTTAATAGATAATCATATAAGTGAGCTTGTACGGATTCTTCTTTGTATGGGATCGGAAGTCCTGAAGGGTTCGCACTAGTCATGACCATACACTCCAGCCTGCTAGTTTCAAATAGCCGATGATGCAATGGAGTATAGGGCAGCATGACTCCAATTGTCGTTAAACCTGGTGACAGCATTTCCGGAAGGGTGCATTCCTTTCTTTTCTGCAGCACCACAATCGGCATGACTGGACTCGTGAGCATTTCCTCTTCTTCTTTTGAAAGATAACAATGCTTTTTCACAACATCCAGGTCTCTTGCCATAAGGGCCAGTGGCCGACGAGGACGATTCTTTCTTGCTCTTACCTCTTCGATTGCCCTCTCTTGAAGAGCATCACATGCCAGATGATAACCGCCGATTCCTTTTATTCCAACTATATGGCCGCCACTGATGAGTTCACCTGCATCAAGTAGCGCTTGCTCGTCCTGTGCCGCTAATTCTCCGCTTTGATGATATAGACTAATGACAGGCCCACAAGCAGTGCAACATATTGGCTGAGCGTGATGCCGCCGATTCAGCGGGTTTTCATACTCTTCATGACACTGATCACACATCACAAATTCACTCATCGTTGTATTGGGACGGTCATACGGCAGGGCCTGAATGATCGTGTAGCGCGGTCCGCATTGCGTGCAGTTTATGAATGGGTACTTATATCTCCGGTAGGATGGATCATTCATTTCTTCCAGGCAATAATCGCAAATGGCAGCATCCGCTGATACCCAGGGTAAGGACTGAGCTTTTATTTTCTTGCTTGGAAGTATAGTGAATTCTTTAAAATAGACAGGGGGAATATCATTTACAGTTATTTGGCTAATTTTTGACAGCTGTGGCGGCGAACATTTTAGTTCTTCTAGAGCTTTTGCTAGATGGTGTTCTTTTCCTTCTATAATCAGAATGACATGATCAAGATTGTTCTGGACAGTTCCAGTTAAGTGAAACTTCTTGGCAAGCGAGTATAAGAATGGACGGAAACCGACTCCCTGCACTCTTCCTGTCACTATGATGCTTAATGCTTTGTACATTGAATATACGATTCCTTTATCCAATTGACCCAGTCCTCAAGACCCTCACCTGTCTTGGCTGACAAGACC
Organism: Mesobacillus sp. QJM3NY_10; assembly: GCF_056173465.1. Taxonomy (NCBI): domain Bacteria; kingdom Bacillati; phylum Bacillota; class Bacilli; order Caryophanales; family Bacillaceae; genus Mesobacillus; species Mesobacillus sp. QJM3NY_10. The sequence goes on along the minus strand of NZ_CM149675.1, from coordinate 262,476 downwards.
TTTAGCTGTGCCGCAGGATTAATAAATTCCAAATCTTGTTTCGCTTCCTCCACATTGAATGAGACATATGGAAGGAGATCAACCTTGTTGATAATCGTAAGATCAGTGCGTCTGAACATCACTGGATATTTTGGGATTTTATCATTGCCTTCAGGAACACTTAATACAACGACTTTATATTCTTGTCCTAAATCATAGCCTGACGGACATACAAGGTTTCCAATGTTTTCAATAAAGAGAATATCAATATCTTCTAACTCAAATTCCGGCAAAACCTTGGCGATCATCCTTGCGTCAAGATGACAGCCTCCCACTGTATTAATCTGAATGGCTTTTATCCCTAAAAAACGCAATCGTTCCGCATCACGGTCTGTAGCCAAGTCCCCTTCAATCACCGCCACTGTAAAATCATTGCGCAATGCTTTTATCGTTTCTTCCAGAAGAGTTGTTTTTCCTGCACCTGGCGAACTCATGATATTAATGACAAGCGTTTTATTTCTGTTAAATGCTTCTCTATTATAGTTAGCAGCTAAGTTGTTATCCTTCAGCACATCTGCTTCGAGTTTAATTTTCATCGTAGTCCTCACTTCCTTCATAGGATTCAACCCTGAAAGTTTCACCGCTCACAAGCAGGCTGCCAGGAATTTCGCACTCTGGGCAAAGCGCAATCCTATAGTCAGGGCAAAATTCACATTTACAAGATTGACAACGCGCTTTTGCTTCTTCCCGGATAATGTGCAGCTTACTATCTTCACTAATCAAACTGCCTTCCTGCCTTTGAAAAAACATAAACGCCAGCTCCAATGCATCAGGCAGGACATTCGATAAATCACCAACAATGACATCAATCTTGCTCACTTTTTTAAAACCTCTTGCAGCAGCATCCTCTGAAACTATTTCCATGATTTCTTTCATAAGTGACATCTCATGCATTTTGATCACCTTCCACAACATGCTTCTTAACATTTTATGCCTGTCTTTATGGAAAAGAACTGTGAGCCTTTGGATGGTGGCTGGAACAAAAATAACTCCCCATACAACATTGTTAGGGAGTTTCTGTATTGAGATCGTCCACTCGAAAAAATTATGGAGCCGCCTCATCATATTGAGGATAAAATATTTTCTATAAGCTCAAGAAATAAAAAAGAAGCCTCCCAAAAGTTGAACAACTAATGAGAAACTTCTTTTACCTCTCTGATAAACTTCCTCTGTTATCAATCTGTAAACTGTTACAGCCAAGCCGTCCAATGGACAGAAAGCTGTATGATATCAGAACAAGAAAAAATCTTAGTTATTCAAACTTAGGGGCTTCTTCAAGTAATATTGCAGTCGTAGCAATCACTCGCGATTGAGTTCATTTGCTATTTCCGTGGTTCGATTATTATTTCTGAAAATTCACTTATTTTTCTTTAGCCAAAGGGAATTGGTCCATAAAATCATGCTCTATCATAAGATTTACACTGTCTTCACCATATTTTAATACTTCTGCCATTAATCGAGCATAATGTACACCCAAATCTCTTCTTTGGACTGAGGATAGGGACATTCCATATCTACCTGAAGCCTCTGCTGTTAGTAGCATCATTTTGTATAACATTAATCGATCTGTAAATGGAGATACCTTAACATCCACGATCTCACTCTCCCAAGTAGGCAGTTTCGGTAAATCGTTTTAAGTAAGTATTGACTGAAAAATCTCTAAATGTTTTTGAAGAATATCTACTCCACGCTCAAAATGTTTCTTTAGTTGTTTTGAGGGTGTAGCCAGAGCAAAACTTTTCATAAATGTTTTATGTAATTCCGTAGCTTTAAAATTAAAAACGAGCTGAGTGATCTCAGCAGAATTGATAGGACGGCGTTCACCAAACCAGCCAGCCAAAAAACGTTGGTGACTGACTTTTTCTGCGTGATCAGGAGTGGGAATATGTACTTCAGGATGGTGAAGTCCTTTTTTTATGATGAAATCAGATAAACGATTGTACAGCTCCATCGAATTTTTCATACATTCCTGATAAAATGCACGGATGTCTTTACGGGTTGAGGTACTTAAAGACAATGAATAAACTATTTGAGCAGCTTGAGCTAATTGGTATTTAATAAGAGCTGTGAAATTATCCGTACAAATAGCTGGAGCATGTAAATCTACATCATTTTCATCAAACTTTTGTGGAAGTGGTTGGCCTGCCTCTTCCAAAAATTCCTTTGACTTAGCAACTTCAATCTTCGCAATTTCTTCCGCATATTCAAGAATGGTACGTAACTCTTCATCTTGCGTCTTCGCAATAAAATATTTAGTAACCCAAAAAGCCATTGTGTTGGTTAAATATGAGTTCCACAAACTTGTAATTTCTGAAGGCGTTAATTTTTTTATAGAAGTCATTTTTGTCTCTCCTTAAAAAACACATTATAAAATTATCCTTTCTATTTTCTTTACTCGACAGAAACTTATTCATTTTCAATAAAGAAAAAGAAATTAAATACCCCTTTTATGCCACAAAATGCTTCGTTTGAGTGTAGCATTCCCCAATAGGGTTCACTCTATTGGGAGGAGGTGTATTATATTTATTTTAAAAGTCGAGAGTGTCCAAAATTGATAATGTATATTGCATCACCTTTTAATAGTAAGCAAAAGAAAAGGCTTCTCAAAAGTTTAATCAACTAATGAGAAGCCTCTTTTATATACCTGATGTTATCATTTTGTTAGCAAATCACTTTAAAACCCTTATTTATCAGGGGTTTTAGCGGTCATTACATCATGCCGCCCATGCCGCCCATGCCGCTCATGTCAGGCATGCCGCCGCCTTCTTCTGGAATGTCAGCAACTACTGCTTCAGTAGTCAAGAACATTGCAGATACGGATGCTGCGTTTTGAAGTGCATAACGAGTCACTTTAGTTGGGTCCACGATACCGGATTCGATCATGTTTACCCACTCGCCAGTTGCAGCGTTGAAGCCTGTGCCGACTTCTTCGCGCTTCAGGCGCTCAACGATGACTGAACCTTCAAGGCCAGCGTTGTGAGCGATTTGACGAACTGGTTCTTCCATTGCGCGAAGAACGATGTTTACGCCAGTAGCTTCGTCGCCTTCAGCCTGGATTCCAGCCACTTTGTTGTATACGTTAAGAAGCGCTACGCCACCGCCTGATACGATTCCTTCTTCAACTGCAGCGCGAGTTGAGTTAAGGGCATCTTCAATGCGAAGCTTGCGTTCTTTTAATTCAGTTTCAGTAGCAGCACCAACCTTGATGACTGCAACACCGCCAGCTAGTTTAGCAAGACGCTCTTGTAATTTTTCACGGTCAAATTCAGAAGTTGTTTCTTCCATTTGAACGCGGATTTGGTTTACGCGGCTTTCGATTTGAGCGCTGTCTCCAGCACCTTCAACGACTGTTGTGTTTTCTTTTGTAACAACAACTTTAGAAGCGCGTCCCAAAGAAGTGATTGTAGCAGACTTAAGTTCACGGCCAAGTTCTTCAGTGATCACTTCACCGCCAGTCAATGCAGCGATGTCTTCAAGCATAGCCTTACGGCGGTCACCAAAGCCAGGAGCCTTAACAGCTACTGCGTTGAATGTTCCGCGAAGCTTGTTGACTACTAATGTAGCAAGTGCTTCACCTTCAACATCTTCAGCAACGATCAATAATGGCTTGCCTTGCTGTACAACTTGCTCAAGGACAGGAAGGATTTCCTGGATGTTGCCGATCTTCTTGTCAGTGATCAAGATATATGGATTTTCAAGAACAGCTTCCATTTTGTCAGAATCCGTTACCATGTAAGGAGATGCATATCCGCGGTCGAACTGCATACCTTCAACAACATCCAATTCTGTAGTGAAGCCTTTAGATTCTTCGATTGTGATAACGCCGTCGTTGCCAACGCGCTCCATTGCTTCTGCAATCAATTGGCCAACTTCTTCGTCAGCAGCAGAGATCGCCGCAACTTGTGCGATAGAAGCTTTTCCTTCGATTGGCTTTGAAATAGCCTTCAGCTCTTCAACAGCTGTAACAACAGCCTTTTCCATACCTTTGCGGATGCCCATTGGGTTAGCGCCGGCGGTTACGTTCTTAAGACCTTCACGGATCATCGCTTGAGCAAGAACTGTTGCTGTAGTCGTACCGTCACCAGCAACGTCGTTCGTCTTGCTTGCTACTTCAGCAACAAGCTTAGCACCCATGTTTTCGAATGCATCTTCAAGTTCGATTTCTTTCGCGATTGTTACACCATCGTTAGTGATAAGAGGTGAACCGAATTTCTTCTCAAGAACCACGTTGCGTCCCTTTGGTCCAAGAGTTACTTTTACTGCGTTTGCAAGAGAATCAACCCCGCGAAGCATCGCGCGGCGTGCTTCTTCACTGAACTTAATTTCTTTAGCCATTGTAGAAAGACCTCCTCAGAATTTAAATTTATAACGTTCTGTCTATAATCGCAGTGATTATTGCACTACTGCTAGAATGTCGTTTTCACGTAGGATCAGGTACTCAGTTGCCTGATACTTTACTTCTGTGCCTGCGTATTTTGAGAAGATAATGCGGTCTCCGACTGCAACTTCAAGAGCAACGCGCTCGCCGTTCTCTAGAACACGGCCAGTTCCAACAGCTACGACTTTACCTTCTTGAGGTTTTTCTTTCGCTGTGTCGGGTAAAACGATACCGCTTGCAGTTTTTTCTTCAGACTCAACAAGCTCGATAATAATGCGATCTCCTAGTGGCTTGATCAAGTGAAACAACCTCCTCAAATTATATGTAGAATTTTTTATTAGCACTCTCCTCAATAGAGTGCTAACACAATTTATATAATAATGAATCTCTATTTTTTTTGCAAGCGTGAAGCCTAACTTTTTTTATAAAAGTTAGCAGATGAATCTAACTTCTCTCCCTTCGACAGCAAGTACTATATTTCGCGGTTTTGCAGGCAGCCTGGCCAAAAAAGGCCACCTTAAAGAGTATGCCTGTTCAAAGGAATTTTGACCAAAACATTCATAAGACACCCTGATATTTGAACTTTCCTGATGATTACTAGTAAAATGGATAGATAGCATTCTTATAATAGCTTTTATGGCATACACATAGACCGATCCGAATAGAAGGAGATTATCATATTGAAAAAGGAATACTGGTACGTCATTATTGCCTATATTGTCATGCAGCTTTCAAGCCTGATCGGCATTCCGATTGTTGCCTTTATCGGAGCTGCAATGGGAAAAAGCCTTAAGGAAATGGAGACACTCTCGATTCCATACTGGCTCGTGATCAGCTTTTCTCTCACACTTGTGATTGTGCTTCTGCTTCTAAGGAAAGAACGCAGAACAGAGACTGACCTGCGTGATGCTTCATCACCTGCAAGCTCTGCTGCCTGGGCATTCGCAGGTGTATTCCTTGCTCTGTTCGCCCAATCAATCGCGGCTAGCATCGAAAACATGATTGGTATTGAAATGGGCTCGGAGAATACACAGGAAATCATTAAATTGATTGAAATGTTCCCAGTTATCATTTTGGTTAGCTCGATTATCGGCCCTATATTAGAAGAAATCGTCTTCCGTAAAATCATTTTCGGCAGCCTGCATAAGAAAATGAATTTCTTCTTTTCCGCACTAATCAGCTCTGTCATTTTTGCGCTTGCCCATATGGAGCCGGAGCACGTGATCCTATACTCAGCGATGGGCTTCACCTTTGCCTTCCTTTATGTAAAAACAAAGCGGATCATCGTGCCAATCATTGCCCACGTTACAATGAATACAATGGTTGTCCTGCTTCAATCCGTATTTAGGGAAGACATTGAGAGAATGATAAAAGAAGCAGAGAAAATACAAAGCTTTATTGGGGGATTTTAAGTTATGAAGCAATCGCCTTTATTTTCAGGCATTGTCTACATCTTGTTAGGCAGCTTATTCACCTATTTCGCCATCCAGAATGTAAACGAGACAGGCTGGGGATTCTTTAGCTATTTGCTTGTAGCTCTTGCCACGTTCGACTTCGGGTCCGGCATCAGGATGATTATGTTCCATTTCAAACTGAAGAATGTACAGAAAAAATAGCTCCTTCATGAAGGAGCTATTTTTTATTCGACTGATTCAGTTGTTTCAGTATCTGTTGGATAATGTTTTAAGAAATAAATCAATGACTGCAGCTCAACCGCCAAATCAATGTGATGGATCCTGATCGACGGCGGCACATTCAGCCTCGCCGGCGTGAAGTTCAGGATTCCCTTGATATTCGCCTGTACCAATCGGTCTGTGATCGGCTGTGCTACGGCTGAAGGAACCGTCAGGATAGCTACCTGGATCCCTTCCTCGACGACAACCTTGTCAAGATCATCCATGTGATATATTGAGACTTCGCCGATTTTCGTGCCGACCTTTCCTGCGTCAACATCGAAAGCTATCTTGATTTTCGTATTATTATTCTTTGAAAAATTGTAGTTCATTAATGCTGTTCCCAGGTTTCCGACACCGATCAGGGCAACTTTCGTCAGCTCATCCTGGTCCAATGTCTTACGGAAAAAGGTTAGCAGGTAATTCACATTATAGCCATATCCCTTTTTACCTAAAGCCCCAAAGTAGGAAAAATCTCTTCGGATTGTTGCTGAATCCACCTTTACCGCTTCACTTAATTCCGCGGATGACACCCTTTGCTTCCCTGAAGAATGCAAGTTCAATAAGAACCGGTAATACAGTGGCAAACGTTTTGCGGTTGCCTGCGGAATCTTCATAGCATCATTCGTCATTCTCCATCCTCCACCCTGTCCGTTATTTCTATCTCAACTTTTCTTCTCTCTTGAAATCACCGTTTTTACCGCCGGTTTTTTCGACCAGATATGTCTTGCCAATCACCATGCCCTTATCAACGGCCTTGCACATATCATAAACAGTCAGCGCACATGCTGAAGCTGCTGTTAACGCTTCCATTTCCACACCTGTATTCCCTTTTGTTTTTACAGCTGCGGCGATATTTAAAATATAGTCATTACCATTTTGCTCCCAATCGAACGAAAGGTCAATGCCTGTCAAAGGAATTGGGTGGCACATCGGGATGATTTCGGATGTCTTTTTTGCCGCCATGATGCCTGCTACCTGCGCGACAGCCAGTACATCCCCTTTTTTCATCTTATTTTCAGTGATTCTACTATATATATCTTCGTTCACGGTTATGCTTGAATGGGCGACTGCCGTACGGACCGTCTCCGGCTTTTCACTGACATCGACCATCTTCGCTCTTCCCTCTTCATTAAAATGCGTAAATTCTGCCATGTTAAAGCTCCTTTCTACCAAATAATACACTATTTTATAAAACTTGTGTGTGAACTTTGTTTCAGTGTTCACAATACACAGGGAATTTTTTACACCTTACCACCTATAGCAGTTCGCACATATTGCCGTGCCTATATTATTGGGTTACACTATCTCTAAGGCAATAGAGGTGAAAATAATGATTTTATTACAGGTGAATCAGCTATCAAAATATTTTGCTGCTGATCTTATTTTATCGAATATAAAGTTTGAAATACAGACCAATGACCGAGTAGCGCTTGTCGGCCGGAACGGGGCAGGAAAATCGACCCTGCTGAAAATCCTCGCCGGGTACGAATCTCATGACGGCGGCGAGATCATTCGCCCAAAAGGGACGATGATCGGCTATCTCGCGCAAAATACCGGGCTTGAATCCGAGAAAAGCATCTGGGATGAAATGCTAGCCGTTTTTGACCATCTGCACAGCATGGAAAAAGACTTGCGCCGGCTGGAAGAAAAGATGTCGGATCCCGCCATTCTGTCAAATGAGACTGAATACGAAAGAGTCATGAAAGAGTATGACCTTCTTCAGGTGCAGTTCAAGGAAAAAGGCGGCTACCAATATGAAGCCGATATCCGTTCTGTCCTTCACGGCCTGAACTTCCATTCTTTTGATTATTCCACAAAAATATCCACTTTAAGCGGGGGACAGAAAACTAGACTCGCATTGGCGAAGCTATTATTGACTCGCCCGGATATTTTGATTCTCGATGAACCGACGAACCACCTTGACATCGATACGCTATCCTGGCTTGAGCAGTATTTACAGGGTTATGACGGCGCTATCCTGATTGTTTCACACGACCGTTACTTCCTGGATAAGGTCGTGAACCAGGTATACGAAATCTCCCGCCATCAGTTGACGAAGTTCCCTGGCAATTACAGCTCGTATTTAGAGCAGAAAGCCGCGAATTACGAACGTGATCTGAAACTATTTGAGAAGCAGCAGGATGAGATCAACAAGCTGCAGGACTTTATTCAGCGGAATCTGGCGAGGGCATCAACAACTAAGCGTGCCCAGAGCCGTCGGAAGCAGCTTGATAAAATAGACCGGATGGACAGGCCCAAAGGCGATGAAAAATCGGCTTCGTTCAGCTTCCAAATTGAACGCCAGAGCGGAAATGATGTCCTGAAGGTGGATACACTTGCTGTCGGCTACCAGAATGAGGTCGTATCTGAAAATATCACATTCAACCTTTCGCGTGGCGACAGCACAGCACTCGTTGGGCCAAATGGCGTCGGAAAATCGACTTTATTAAAAACAATCGTTGAAAAACTGCCTTCAATAACTGGAAATATTCAATACGGTTCAAATGTTTCGATCGGCTATTATGACCAGGAACAAGCAGAGCTCAGCTCGAATAAAAAGGTTTTGAACGAACTTTGGGATGAATACCCCCTTAAATCAGAAAAAGACATTCGTACCGTGCTGGGGAATTTTCTTTTTTCAGGTGACGATGTCCTAAAAATCGTTTCCACCCTAAGCGGCGGCGAAAAAGCTCGTCTGGCACTGGCCAAGCTTATGCTGCAAAACTCGAACTTCTTAATTTTGGACGAGCCGACAAACCATCTCGACCTGGATAGCAAGGAAGTGCTCGAGAATGCCCTGATTGATTACCCAGGCACCATCCTGTTCGTCTCACATGACCGTTATTTTATCAACAGGATTGCCACAAAGGTCCTCGAGCTAGACCGTGGTGGCTCAACTGAATACCTTGGTGATTACGATTATTACGTCGAGAAAAAGCTTGAGCAGGAAGAGCTGAGGGCACTGGCCGAGCAGGCCGCCAAAGCTTCAGGAAGTGCTGTGGACAACTCAAAGCAGGACAAGACCTCCTACCAGCAGGACAAAGAAGCGAAAAAACTCGAACGCCAGCGCAAACGCCGCATGGAAGAAGTTGAAACGAAGATTGAACAGCTGGAATTAGAAGTAGCTGAATACGAAGAACTGCTTTGTGATCCCGAAGTCTTCCAGGATCATGAAAAAGCAGGAGAAATCAATAGTAAAATCGAAGCCGCCAAAGAGAAACTCGACGAACTGATGGAAGAGTGGACAGAACTGGCTTAGTGAGTGAAAACCGGGCATGAAGTTGCCCGGTTTTTTATTTTGTACATAAACTCTTTAATAGAGCCCATGCTAAATTTCACAAAACTAATTGGAAAAAAACGATTGGAATTTCCAATTCGCTATAAAAATGTGATTTTCGCTATATAATTTTTGTTTTCGCTATAAAACTTGGATTTTCGCTATATAATTAAGTTTTTCGCTATAAAACTTGGATTTTCGCTTTAAAAAGTGATCTGCCCCAGATAGTGTTGTCTCATAATCAATTTTCCCCTTGTAAAAGGGGCGCTTTTTAGAAAAAACTCTTTTAAAGTATGCAAAAATCCACAAAAAAAGTCCCGAGTTGAAAACCGGGACTTTTTGTTCACATAGTTATTCACATAGTAAAGACTGATTTATGGCTTATCCAGAGACTTTTCCACATTATCCACAAAATCAGCTCGTTTTATCCACATTGTACACAGTTTTGTTCTTAAAACATCAACATATCCACAGAAGAGTCTGACAACAAATTTTTTACGTACGACTTTCGTTGTGGATAGTTATCTCCAGACCAGGATTTCCATTCAAGGTTAAATCGGCCCGTTGGCCTTTTTCATAAAAAACACTCCCTGCCGCGGCAATCATGGCAGCATTGTCTGTGCATAAAGACAACGGAGGAATGACAATTTCCACATCTGAATCTGCAAACTCTGTGGATAATTTCTCCCTCAACCCTTTATTCGCCGCAACTCCTCCAGCAAGCAGTACTTGTTTTACTCCGTATTCTTTCACAGCTCTTTGAGTTTTTGTGACAAGTACATCAATAACACTCTCCTGGAAGCTAGCTGCAAGCTCTTCAGGTACGATTTCCTCTCCACGCTGCTGTGCGTTATGCACAACGTTGATCACAGCCGACTTCAACCCACTGAAGCTGAAATCATAGGAGCCTTCCTCAAGCCATGCACGTGGCAGGTCGATTGTTGCCTTTCCTTCATGAGCCAGCCTGTCGATATGCGGACCGCCCGGATATGGAAGGTGCAACGTCCTTGCTACCTTGTCATAGGCTTCGCCTGCTGCGTCATCCCGTGTCTCACCAATCACCTCGAAATGACCGTGTTCCTTCATATAGACGAGCTCAGTATGCCCGCCGGACACGACAAGTGAAAGCAGCGGGAAGTTCATCTCCGTTACAAGTCGGTTCGCATAGATATGGCCGGCAATATGATGGACACCAATGAGTGGAATACCATTCGCAAACGCCAATGCTTTGGCTGCGTTAACGCCAATCAATAACGCCCCAACCAAGCCTGGTCCTTCTGTAACTGCAATAGCATCCAGGTCCTTAACATCCACATTTGCCTGGGCCAATGCTTCCTCTAACACAAGCGTGATCTGTTCAACATGGTGCCTTGATGCAATCTCCGGAACTACCCCTCCGAAACGCTTATGGCTCTCAATCTGAGAGGCGACTACATTCGCAAGGATTTCCCGTCCATTTTTCACAATCGCTATAGCCGTCTCATCACAGCTCGTCTCTATTCCCATTATTAATTGATCTTTTGTCATTATAAATTCACCCACATTACTAAAGCGTCTTCCATATTGTCTGTATAATATTGTTTTCTAATAGCTCCTTCTTCGAAACCAAACTTGCGATAAAGGTTTTGGGCCCTTTCATTGCTCACCCTGACTTCGAGCGTCACCCTTAATGCGCCCAGTTCACGAGCCAGTTCCATTACCTTGCCCATAAGCGCCTCACCCAGCTTCATTCCCCTGTATTCCGGAAGCAAAGCAATATTTGTGATATGTGCTTCATCAATGATGATCCACACTCCACAGTAACCAACTACCTTTTGATCCACTTCCACAATCAGATACTGAGCAAACTGATTCTTCGTCAATTCATTGAAAAAAGCTTCCCTGCTCCATGGAATGGTAAAGGAATTAACCTCAACCTCCATCACTTGATCCAAATCATCAACCGTCATATTCCGGAACGTTATCGTTTTATTCATCTTCTCTTCCCACTTATTTTTTAGTCTCTTGCGCTTTTAGCCAATTGGCCTCTGCCTCTGCCAGGCGGATATAGTTAGGAACGAATGTATGAAGGTTAACAGCCTCTTTATCCATCCCTAATAATGCAAGCTCAGCAGGTCTAGGATTCTGTTCAGTGACAGCTGCAAAAACTGCTTTGTCTCCAAGCTCTTCCTTAATGACATCTTCATGGAGTTTCAAATCATTGCTCGTGAAAAGAATTCTGCTGTCCAGTTCATTCAATGTTTTTACCCAATCAGCTGACATAACAAGCTGATCATCTTTTACTATCTGCAACTTTTGATTCTCGAACTTATACAATCCTGTATAAATCTGCCCTCTCCTCGCATCAAAAAAAGGAGAAACATATCCGTCAAAATAGCGGCCAGACGATGCTGCCGCAACCTCAAGGCTTGATACGCCTGATAACGGGATTTTCAATGTCCAGGCCATTGTTTTCGCGATCGTCACTCCGATCCGGACACCAGTGTATGATCCAGGCCCTTCAGCCACGACAATCTTCGATAGATCACCTGGTTTTATATTGCACTCTTCCATCAATGTCTGGATCGCCGGCATGACGCGTACCGAATGATTCTTTTTTATATTGGAAATATACTCGCCCAAAACTGTCTCACCATCAAGAAGACCAATACCTAAAACATAATTGGACGTATCAATCGATAATACCTTCATTTAAAAAATCTCCTTACACAATTCTTCATACCGATTGCCCTTCGGCTCAGCAACGATTCTTCTAGCTCCATTTTCATCAAGATATAATTGAAGGAGCAATAGCTCTTCAGGCAGCTGGGCTTCAATCAGATGAGCCCATTCAACAACCGTCACACCATTACCTTCAAAGTATTCTTCAAAACCAAGATCTTCAAACGCATCTTCAACACGATATACATCCATATGATATAACGGCAGACGTCCCTGGTACTCCTTGATAATTGTAAAAGTAGGACTGTTCACATTCCTGGTGATTCCCAATCCTTCTGCAAGGCCTTTTGTAAAAGTCGTCTTTCCTGCACCTAAATCCCCTTCAAGGGCAATCACATCTCCCGCTTGAAGAAGACCTGCCAGCCTTTTCGCAAAATCCTTTGTCTCTTCCGGCTGCTTTGATATGAATTGATAACTCGCCATATATATCACCTAACTAACAGTCGATTTTATAATACAAAAAACCTTAGGATGTCTCCTAAGGATGAGGATACTATATGTAGTTTACACGATTTAAGGAGGACGGGCAAAAAAACCAGCCATTTTTCGTCGTTTTTAGGCAATAAAAAAAAACGAAACCATGTTTCGTCCTGACAATCTATCAATTTATGAAAATGGCGGTCCCGACCGGGATCGAACCGGCGATCTCCTGCGTGACAGGCAGGCATGTTAACCGCTACACCACGGGACCAATATGTATAAAAAGATGGATTATTGCGGGGGCAGGATTTGAACCTGCGACCTTCGGGTTATGAGCCCGACGAGCTACCGAACTGCTCCACCCCGCGTCGATAATATAAGAATCCATTTAAATTTTTAAAACAGCCCGGCGGCGTCCTACTCTCACAGGGGGAAACCCCCAACTACCATCGGCGCTGAGAAGCTTAACTTCCGTGTTCGGTATGGGAACGGGTGTGACCTTCTCGCCATCGCCACCAGACTATTTAATTAAGGAAAGGACAGTTATTTTGCTTCGCAAAAAACTTTATTCCCTCAAAACTAGATAATGTGTAAGAAGAATAAGAAGCAACGAGTAATCTATTTTGGTTAAGTCCTCGAACGATTAGTATCAGTCAGCTCCACACGTCACCGCGCTTCCACCTCTGACCTATCAACCTGATCATCTTTCAGGGTTCTTACTAGCTTGCGCTATGGGAAATCTCATCTTGAGGGGGGCTTCATGCTTAGATGCTTTCAGCACTTATCCCGTCCGCACATAGCTACCCAGCGATGCCTTTGGCAAGACAACTGGTACACCAGCGGTGCGTCCATCCCGGTCCTCTCGTACTAAGGACAGCTCCTCTCAAATTTCCTGCGCCCACGACGGATAGGGACCGAACTGTCTCACGACGTTCTGAACCCAGCTCGCGTACCGCTTTAATGGGCGAACAGCCCAACCCTTGGGACCGACTACAGCCCCAGGATGCGATGAGCCGACATCGAGGTGCCAAACCTCCCCGTCGATGTGGACTCTTGGGGGAGATAAGCCTGTTATCCCCGGGGTAGCTTTTATCCGTTGAGCGATGGCCCTTCCATGCGGAACCACCGGATCACTAAGCCCGACTTTCGTCCCTGCTCGACTTGTAGGTCTCGCAGTCAAGCTCCCTTGTGCCTTTACACTCTGCGAATGATTTCCAACCATTCTGAGGGAACCTTTGGGCGCCTCCGTTACTCTTTAGGAGGCGACCGCCCCAGTCAAACTGCCCACCTGACACTGTCTCCCGCCCCGATCAGGGGCGTGGGTTAGAATTTCAATACAGCCAGGGTAGTATCCCACCAGCGCCTCCACCGAAGCTGGCGCTCCGGTTTCTCAGGCTCCTACCTATCCTGTACAAGCTGTACCAAAATTCAATATCAGGCTACAGTAAAGCTCCACGGGGTCTTTCCGTCCTGTCGCGGGTAACCTGCATCTTCACAGGTACTATAATTTCACCGAGTCTCTCGTTGAGACAGTGCCCAGATCGTTACGCCTTTCGTGCGGGTCGGAACTTACCCGACAAGGAATTTCGCTACCTTAGGACCGTTATAGTTACGGCCGCCGTTTACTGGGGCTTCGATTCAGAGCTTCGCGTGAGCTAACCCCTCCTCTTAACCTTCCAGCACCGGGCAGGCGTCAGCCCCTATACTTCGCCTTGCGGCTTCGCAGAGACCTGTGTTTTTGCTAAACAGTCGCCTGGGCCTATTCACTGCGGCTCATCTAGGCTATTCACCCAAATGAGCACCCCTTCTCCCGAAGTTACGGGGTCATTTTGCCGAGTTCCTTAACGAGAGTTCTCTCGCTCACCTTAGGATTCTCTCCTCGCCTACCTGTGTCGGTTTGCGGTACGGGCACCTTTTATCTCGCTAGAGGCTTTTCTTGGCAGTGTGGAATCAGGAACTTCGGTACTATATTTCCCTCGCTGTCACAGCTCAGCCTTCACGCAAGCGGGATTTGCCTCACTTGCAGCCTAACTGCTTAGACGCGCATATCCAACAGCGCGCTTACCCTATCCTACTGCGTCCCCCCATTGCTCAAACGATAAAGAGGTGGTACAGGAATATCAACCTGTTGTCCATCGCCTACGCCTTTCGGCCTCGGCTTAGGTCCCGACTAACCCTGAGAGGACGAGCCTTCCTCAGGAAACCTTGGGCATTCGGTGGATGGGATTCTCACCCATCTTTCGCTACTCATACCGGCATTCTCACTTCTAAGCGCTCCACCAGTCCTTACGGTCTGACTTCAACGCCCTTAGAACGCTCTCCTACCACTGACATCTAAGATGTCAATCCACAGCTTCGGTGATACGTTTAGCCCCGGTACATTTTCGGCGCAGAGTCACTCGACCAGTGAGCTATTACGCACTCTTTAAATGGTGGCTGCTTCTAAGCCAACATCCTGGTTGTCTAAGCAACTCCACATCCTTTTCCACTTAACGTATACTTTGGGACCTTAGCTGGTGGTCTGGGCTGTTTCCCTTTTGACTACGGATCTTATCACTCGCAGTCTGACTCCCACGGATAAGTCTTTGGCATTCGGAGTTTGTCTGAATTCGGTAACCCGATGAGGGCCCCTAGTCCAAACAGTGCTCTACCTCCAAGACTCTTACAACGTGAGGCTAGCCCTAAAGCTATTTCGGAGAGAACCAGCTATCTCCAAGTTCGATTGGAATTTCTCCGCTACCCACACCTCATCCCCGCACTTTTCAACGTGCGTGGGTTCGGGCCTCCAGTTGGTGTTACCCAACCTTCACCCTGGACATGGGTAGATCACCTGGTTTCGGGTCTACGACCACATACTCATTCGCCCTATTCAGACTCGCTTTCGCTGCGGCTCCGTCTTCTCAACTTAACCTTGCATGTAATCGTAACTCGCCGGTTCATTCTACAAAAGGCACGCCATCACCCATTAACGGGCTCTGACTACTTGTAGGCACACGGTTTCAGGATCTATTTCACTCCCCTTCCGGGGTGCTTTTCACCTTTCCCTCACGGTACTGGTTCACTATCGGTCACTAGGGAGTATTTAGCCTTGGGAGATGGTCCTCCCAGCTTCCGACGGGATTTCTCGTGTCCCGCCGTACTCAGGATCCACTCAGGAGGGAACGAAGTTTCAACTACAGGGTTTTTACCTTCTTTGACGGGCCTTTCCAGACCACTTCATCTACCCCGTTCCTTTGTAACTCCATGTTGAGTGTCCTACAACCCCAAGAGGCAAGCCTCTTGGTTTGGGCTATGTCCCGTTTCGCTCGCCGCTACTCAGGGAATCGCGTTTGCTTTCTCTTCCTCCGGGTACTTAGATGTTTCAGTTCCCCGGGTCTGCCTTCAATACCCTATGTATTCAGGTAAAGATACTGTTCCATTACGAACAGTGGGTTTCCCCATTCGGAAATCTCCGGATCAAAGCTTACTTACAGCTCCCCGAAGCATATCGGTGTTAGTCCCGTCCTTCATCGGCTCCTAGTGCCAAGGCATCCACCGTGCGCCCTTTCTAACTTAACCTAAAAGGTCATTTCTCTATTAATATAGAGAGAAAACTAAAATGGCGATCACTCGGTTTTTTCTTGGTTCTTCTTACTTACGATTATCTAGTTTTCAAGGAACAAAAAAACTTTGAGGCAATTGCTCCCTCAAAACTAAACAAACAAGCGTACAACATCATAGACCATAAGGTCTAAGTTCCGATTGCCATTACGGCAATATCCTTAGAAAGGAGGTGATCCAGCCGCACCTTCCGATACGGCTACCTTGTTACGACTTCACCCCAATCATCTGTCCCACCTTAGGCGGCTGGCTCCATAAAGGTTACCCCACCGACTTCGGGTGTTACAAACTCTCGTGGTGTGACGGGCGGTGTGTACAAGGCCCGGGAACGTATTCACCGCGGCATGCTGATCCGCGATTACTAGCGATTCCGGCTTCATGCAGGCGAGTTGCAGCCTGCAATCCGAACTGAGAATGGATTTATGGGATTGGCTCGACCTCGCGGCTTCGCGACCCTTTGTTCCATCCATTGTAGCACGTGTGTAGCCCAGGTCATAAGGGGCATGATGATTTGACGTCATCCCCACCTTCCTCCGGTTTGTCACCGGCAGTCACCTTAGAGTGCCCAACTGAATGCTGGCAACTAAGATCAAGGGTTGCGCTCGTTGCGGGACTTAACCCAACATCTCACGACACGAGCTGACGACAACCATGCACCACCTGTCACTCTGTCCCCCGAAGGGAAACGTCCTATCTCTAGGGTTGTCAGAGGATGTCAAGACCTGGTAAGGTTCTTCGCGTTGCTTCGAATTAAACCACATGCTCCACCGCTTGTGCGGGCCCCCGTCAATTCCTTTGAGTTTCAGCCTTGCGGCCGTACTCCCCAGGCGGAGTGCTTAATGCGTTTGCTGCAGCACTAAAGGGCGGAAACCCTCTAACACTTAGCACTCATCGTTTACGGCGTGGACTACCAGGGTATCTAATCCTGTTCGCTCCCCACGCTTTCGCGCCTCAGCGTCAGTTACAGACCAGAGAGCCGCCTTCGCCACTGGTGTTCCTCCACATCTCTACGCATTTCACCGCTACACGTGGAATTCCGCTCTCCTCTTCTGCACTCAAGTTCCCCAGTTTCCAATGACCCTCCCCGGTTGAGCCGGGGGCTTTCACATCAGACTTAAGGAACCGCCTGCGCGCGCTTTACGCCCAATAATTCCGGACAACGCTTGCCACCTACGTATTACCGCGGCTGCTGGCACGTAGTTAGCCGTGGCTTTCTGGTCAGGTACCGTCAAGGTACCGGCAGTTACTCCGATACTTGTTCTTCCCTGACAACAGAACTTTACGACCCGAAGGCCTTCATCGTTCACGCGGCGTTGCTCCGTCAGACTTTCGTCCATTGCGGAAGATTCCCTACTGCTGCCTCCCGTAGGAGTCTGGGCCGTGTCTCAGTCCCAGTGTGGCCGATCACCCTCTCAGGTCGGCTACGCATCGTTGCCTTGGTGAGCCGTTACCTCACCAACTAGCTAATGCGCCGCGGGCCCATCTGTAAGTGACAGCCGAAACCGTCTTTCAGCTTTCCCTCATGTGAGGGAAAGGATTATCCGGTATTAGCTCCGGTTTCCCGAAGTTATCCCAGTCTTACAGGCAGGTTGCCCACGTGTTACTCACCCGTCCGCCGCTGATCTTCAAAAGCAAGCTAATGAAGATCCGCTCGACTTGCATGTATTAGGCACGCCGCCAGCGTTCGTCCTGAGCCAGGATCAAACTCTCCAAGAAAGAGTTATGAGTTAGCTCATAAAGTTAAAACGTTGGCTCATGTTCTTCTATAATAGAAGTCATGATCATTTATTGTTTGTTGACGCTTGTTTGTTTAGTTTTCAAAGAGCAATGAAATTGGAGCGGGTGAAGAGAATCGAACTCTCATCATCAGCTTGGAAGGCTGAGGTTTTACCACTAAACTACACCCGCATATAAAGTTGAATTGCTGAATGGTCGGGAAGACAGGATTCGAACCTGCGACCCCTTGGTCCCAAACCAAGTGCTCTACCAAGCTGAGCTACTCCCCGTTATTAAGGAAAAAATAATGGCGCGCCCGAAAGGAGTCGAACCCATAACCTTCTGATCCGTAGTCAGACGCTCTATCCAATTGAGCTACGGGCGCATTAGTTTTAATAGCAACTTTTAAATCTTATCACACCCGATATAGGATGTCAATAACTTTTTTTTGGTGCGGCCGAGAGGACTTGAACCTCCACGGGGTTGCCCCCACTAGGCCCTCAACCTAGCGCGTCTGCCATTCCGCCACGACCGCAAAACATGACAGGGTTATATAATAACTAATTGAGGTTCATTAATCAACAGGCAATTAATGGTGCGGGTGAAGGGAGTCGAACCCCCACGCCTTGCGGCGCCAGATCCTAAGTCTGGTGCGTCTGCCAATTCCGCCACACCCGCATATGGATATTCATTCGCCGAAGCGAGAATTAAGGAAAGTTATTTTCGCTGGCGCGAAAAAACTTTGGTGAGCCATGAAGGACTCGAACCTTCGACCCTCTGATTAAAAGTCAGATGCTCTACCGACTGAGCTAATGGCTCGTAAATGGCTGGGCTAGCTGGATTCGAACCAACGCATGTCGCAGTCAAAGTGCGATGCCTT
This sequence comes from Mesobacillus sp. QJM3NY_10, assembly GCF_056173465.1. Classification (NCBI taxonomy): domain Bacteria; kingdom Bacillati; phylum Bacillota; class Bacilli; order Caryophanales; family Bacillaceae; genus Mesobacillus; species Mesobacillus sp. QJM3NY_10. The sequence continues at coordinate 243,769 of NZ_CM149675.1, read as the reverse complement.
ACCGCTTGGCTATAGCCCAATAAAATGGCGGTCCCGACCGGGATCGAACCGGCGATCTCCTGCGTGACAGGCAGGCATGTTAACCGCTACACCACGGGACCAGAAATGGAATTATAATAGTTACTTTCGCTGTCGCGAAGTTAAGGATGATTATTTTCGCTAACGCGAAAAATCTTGGTGACCCCTACGGGATTCGAACCCGTGTTACCGCCGTGAAAGGGCGGTGTCTTAACCGCTTGACCAAGGGGCCATATTAAAAGGTTCTGGCGGAGAAGGAGGGATTTGAACCCTCGCGCCGCTTACGCGACCTACACCCTTAGCAGGGGCGCCTCTTCAGCCTCTTGAGTACTTCCCCATACCTTGAAATTAATGGCTCCGCAGGTAGGATTCGAACCTACGACCGCTCGGTTAACAGCCGAGTGCTCTACCACTGAGCTACTGCGGAATATTCATATTTGTTCTTTCAATAGTTATTCTTCGCCGACTGTCCTCATCTCAGAACGCCTATTCAAGGAGCGGTTCGATGAGTACAACTCGTAGCAAACTCAGAGACGATATCGCTCGTTGCTCTACCACTGAGTTACTGCGGAATAACTTTAATTTTCGATGTCGTTGTCTTGTCGACTCTTACTATTATAGGGAGGTGCCTAGTAAAAGTCAAGGGTGTTTTAAATAAGTTTTTCATTTCTTTTTTTAAAGCCCACAAAGGCTTATTCTACAGTCATTTCCTTCACTTTTATCAGCTTTCCTCGGCATTTTCCACACACGTATTTTGATGTATTTATAGATCTTTTGCGGCGATAGGTCAAATTGCAACTGCTGCACTGATAAAAAATGAATTTCTGTTTAGCCCTTCTCTTCTTCTCCTCAGGAAGTGCAGAACAAAATCTCGGGGCATCTACCTTCTTTAATAAATCCCGAAAGTCTTTATCGCGATGCTTGTATCCTTTTCCTTCTATATGAAGATGGTAATGGCAAAGTTCATGCTTAATGATCCCGATCAACTCTGCCTCACCAAGCTGCTCAAAATACTTTTTATTAATTTCAATGTTGTGGCTGCTCAGCATATAGCGCCCGCCAGTCGTTCGAAGTCTCGGATTGAAGAACGCTTTATGCCTGAACGGCTTATGGAAGTATTCATTTGAAATCATCACTACAAGATTGTGCAATTCTTGATCAGTCATCTGTAAAACGCCTGCCTTTTAAAGAAACATGACAACCCATTATAGCATATATTAATGTTACCATTTAACGCATTATCTTAAGGAGGTATTGCCATGCCTGTCTGGTTTCAGAATCAAATGAAACGAGCCTTCTATGAGAAAAATCGGTATCAGATCAAACTTTTAAATCAATGTTGGTACTTTTATAGAAATAAACAGAGTTTGAACGATTAAAAGACTGCAGGGAATTCCTGCAGTCTTCTATATTATGCCTGCTCAGGCTTTAGCATCGTCAAAGCGACGCGACCTTTTTTCTGGTCGACACTATCCACCCATACGGTGACTACGTCCCCAACGGATACAATATCCAATGGGTGTTTTACGAAACGGTTGCTTAACTTTGAGATATGGACAAGTCCGTCTTGTTTTACACCGATATCAACGAAAGCTCCGAAGTCAACCACGTTCCGTACAGTACCTTGAAGCTCCATTCCTGTCTTCAGATCCTCAAGCTTCAATACATCCTTTTTCAAAAGTGGTGCTGGAAGCTCGTCACGCGGGTCCCTTTCAGGTCTTACGAGTGCATCAATGATATCTTTCAGTGTAAGTTTGCCAATCCCTAATTCGTCTGCCGTTTGATCGATGTTGATTTTAGCGAGTGCTTCCTTTAATGCTGGAGTTCCTAAATCCTTTGTTTTGAATCCCAGGCTATCAAGCAGCTGCTTTACCTCACCGTAACTTTCCGGGTGGATGCCAGTCAGGTCAAGAGGTTCCTTCCCGTCGATGACACGCAGGAATCCGATTGCCTGTTCATATGTCTTGGCTCCGAGACGCGGAATTTTCTTCAACTGTGTCCTGCTCGTAAACTTTCCTTCTTCTTCTCGCTTCTTTACTATATTATTGGCCACTGTTTTTGAAAGACCGGCTACGTACTGCAATAAAGAAGAAGAAGCTGTATTCACATTGACCCCTACCTGGTTAACTGCCGTCTCAACAACGAATGTCAGCGATTCTGATAGTTTTTTCTGGCTGACATCATGCTGATACTGGCCGACACCGACGGATTTCGGATCGATTTTAACAAGTTCAGCGAGCGGATCCTGCAATCGGCGTGCAATCGATACAGCACTTCGTTCTTCCACCTGGTAGTTAGGGAATTCTTCGCGGGCAAGATCGGATGCGGAATAGACGCTCGCTCCTGCTTCATTAACAATGAGATAGTAAATTTCTTTATCCATCTCTTTCAGGATGTCTGACACGAATTGTTCTGTCTCCCTGGAAGCAGTTCCGTTGCCGATTGCAACCATCTCCACATCATACTCTTTCAGGACTTTTATGAATTTATCCTTAGCCTCAGTATTTTTAGCTCCTGAGGTATGCGGGTAAATCACACCGATCGATAAAACTTTTCCCGTTTCATCTACCGCAGCCAGCTTACATCCTGTACGGAACGCCGGGTCTACACCCAGGACAACCTTCCCTTTTAACGGAGGCTGCAAAAGCAGCTTTCGAAGGTTTTCCGAGAAGATGTGAATTGCTTGCTCTTCGGCTTTTTCTGTCAATTCATTCCTGATTTCACGTTCAATCGACGGCTGAATCAGTCGCTTATATGCATCCTCGATCGCCTCTGTTACTGGAGTGGCTGTGAAAGAGTGATTTTTAGAAATCCACTTTCGCTGCAGGTAACTCATAATGACATCTGTTTTTGGCTTTATAGAAACCCTTAAAAGGTCCTCTTTTTCACCGCGGTTGAGCGCAAGGATTCTGTGCGGCACCACTTTATTGACTGGCTCAGAATACTCATAATACATCTCATAAACGTTCTTCTCATCCTGCTCTTCATTTTTCACTGAAGAATCGATGGATCCAGATTTATAGGTTTCATTCCGAATCCACTTGCGGCTGTCTGCATCATCGGAAACAATTTCAGCGATAATGTCTTTCGCTCCGGCAATCGCATCTTCAATAGATTCGACACCTTTTTCTTCTGATAAAAACTCCCGGGCTTTTTCTTCAAGACTTCCGTTTACAGGGAACTCCAGCATCCACTGAGCAAGCGGCTCAAGACCCTTTTCTTTGGCGACAGTCGCTTTCGTTCTTCTTTTTTGCTTGTATGGTCGGTATAAGTCTTCTACTTCCTGAAGCTTGATTGCTTTTTCAATGTTCGTCTTAAGCTCGTCAGTCAGCTTTCCTTGTTCTTCGATGAGCCTGATGACTTCCTCTTTACGCTGCTCTAAGTTCTGTATGTATTGCCATCTTTCAACGATGTCACGGATTTGCACTTCATCAAGCGCACCCGTCATTTCCTTTCGGTAACGGGCTATGAACGGTACAGTGTTTCCTTCATTAATTAATGAAATGACACTTTGCACTTGTTTAGCTGTTAACGATTGCTCTTTGGCAATGATTTTTACATATTGATCTTGCTTATCCATTGTTTGAGTCAAGAGACAATCCTCCATAATCTGTATTGATATTGCTTGTCACTTTAACAGTGTACCAAAATCGGCGGAAGGTTTACAGCGAGCGCTGGACTTCCTGCTATATTTCCATTGCGCATCAACCACCATTGGGAAACATAGGGTTAAACTGCATCCTACCTACAATATAAAACAAAAAGAAGCCCACCGGCTAAAGTAGACTTCCCACAATAAAAGTTGCATCATCCATTGAGTTTGCATATTCGCTTTTTATTTGCTCTGCGATGGCACCAACTGAGCGATACCCCTTCAATATCGTTTTAGCACCGTGGATATTGTCAAAACCGTCTGAGTAAATCAGGAATTTTGATTCCGGCTCATAAATGAATCTCTGGGTGTGAAATACCTGCGGCTTCCCTGACAGATAACCTGTTACTGGCAATGGGTATGTCAGCTTGCCATTTGAGGTATAGAGGAAGAAGCGGATATTTCCGACACAGCTGTATACAAATTCGCGGGTTTCGAAGTAGACTTTGAAGATCGAGACAGCGGCCCCTCTTTTTTGCACCAAGATATTGTTGCAGTATTTCATGAGCGTATCTACATCTTCGTGATGGTGTTGCTCTACTACTGAAACGACAGCGGCAGAAGCTTCATGGGCATATTGCCCTGACCCTAATCCATCAGCAAGTACACAGACAAAATAATCATCAGTAGCCGTATAATAATAGCTGTCACCGCACTCTATTTTACCTTCTTTGATTGTCTGGTAAGCATAAAGTTCTATTTTGTCTTTGAACTGTTGGATCATGTAATGTACTCCGAGTTATTGTTTTCCGCATGGATCGCTTCTTGAAGCTTTTTGATTGCCCTTCTTTGAAGACGTGATACATGCATCTGTGAAATACCAAGCTTGTCACCAGCCTCTTTCTGACTGAGGTTATCGAGGTAGGTATATTGGATAATTAACTTTTCGCGTTCACTTAGTACATGCAATACTTTTTCGAGCACCATTCTTTGATTGATTTTTTCATAGCCTTCATCAATGTTTCCGACGATATCCAACAGGGTGACTGTTCCTCCATCAGAATCGGCTTCAATAGAATGGTCAACGGATAAGGCCTGGTAGCTTTTACCCATCTCCATGGCTTCCAATACTTCTTCTTCGGAAACCTCAAGTGCTTCCGCAATTTCATCTACTCGTGGAGAGCGGTGCAGATGGGTGGTCAAATCTTCGACAGTCGTCTTGATTTTCGGACCAAGCTCCTTTATCCTGCGCGGTACGTGGACGCTCCACGTTTTATCTCTTAAGAATCTTTTGATTTCACCAATGATGGTCGGCACGGCAAATGCTTCAAAGCTTTTGCCAAATGTTTCATCATAGCGTCGGATTGCGCCTAAAAGACCAATCATCCCAACTTGGAATATATCCTCGTGGAAAGACCTTCCTTTGGAATATTTTCTGGCGATTGTTTCGACAAGGTTTTGATAATGAAGAACCAGCTCATTTTGGGCGTCTGCATCCTCATGCAGCTGGTAGGCTTTGATTAATTCATTAATCTCTTCTTTTGGCCTCTGCTTAGGTTGAGATTGTCTCTGCATCTCTCTCCACCTGCTCTCCTTCTCGGTACTTGGTCATAAAGACCGTGACGCCCTCTTTGTGATGGATTCGAACCTCGTCCATCAAGGTTTCGATCAGATACAGTCCCAAGCCTCCTTCGCGAAGGAATTCTACAGAACTATTCTGATCATAAGGGCCAAGTCCCTGGCGTGCTGAATGGAAATCAAAGCTCTGGCCATTATCCGCAACCATCACTTCAAGCTTGTCTTCATATAATCCGAACCCGATGATGACTTCGCCGTTCTCATTGTTTTGATATGCATGCTGTACAGCGTTCGTACAAGCTTCACTCGTAGCAATTTTCAAATCTTCAATTTCGTCGTAGGAAAAACCCATGCGGCTTGCAATACCAGACAGGGTCAAACGAATGACACCTACGAATTCCGGTTTGGCCGGGATTTTCATTTCAATGTAGTCAAATGACTGGTTCATTGCACTCCACCCTCAATCTGGCTGTTTATATCGATAATATCGGCCAAGCCGGTGATTTCGAAAAGTCTCTGCAAACGTTCAGACAACCCAACGATTTTAAATTCACCGTCATGTGCACGGACGTTCTTGAATACTCCTACAAATACTCCAAGCCCTGTACTATCCATATAATTGACCTCCGAAAGGTCAACAACCATCTTTACGCCCTCTTTTTCGGACAAAGGGAAAAGCTTTTCACGAAGCTGTGGAGCTGTATATGCATCAATTTCACCGATTACCTTAACTGCTAACTTTGATTCTGTTTCTTTAACATCTATCGAAATATTCATAACTGACCCACCCTTTACAATTCAATTGCTCTTTTGATTTACCCGGTTTGGAACCCGATTAAACATCTCTTTTTAAAATGATTAAGGTAAAATCATCACGCAATTGGAAATGCTGAAGTTTTTCAAGTTCCCTAAAGATATTATTGACAATTTCCTGAGCATTTAAGTGAATATATTTATTTATATATCCGATTAATGTTTCCTTTTCAATGAAACCTTCTTCTGTCCTGCATTCTGTTACTCCGTCAGACATCAGGATCACCATATCCCCAGGAAGTATTTCTTTTTCATACTGGGTATATTTCGTCCGCTTATCCACTCCAAGCAGTAAGCCTCTTGCGACCAACTCTGAGAATTCCTTCTTTTTGGAATCGTAATAGAAACCAGGCTCATGCCCTGCGGATGCATAATAGAAGATATTGTTGGCAGGATTGAACATTCCGTAGAACATCGTAATAAACATACTTGGGTCAACGTTCTGCTCAACGACTCTGTTCAGGTTTTCCAGTATGCTGCTCGGATCGAGTCGGTTTTCTGGCAGGCTGTCCATCGCATACTTGATCATGGACATACAAAGTGCTGCCGGAATCCCTTTCCCAATGACATCAGCGATTGCTACGCTGATATTATTGTTCTCATCCTGGACAAAATGGAAATAGTCACCGTTCATATGCTTAGCCGGGACACTGATTGCCCCTATATCAATTCCAGGCACAGTCGGGATTTTCGTACCGAGCAAGGTTTGCTGAACATTGGCGGCAATTTCCATTTCGGACCTTAACTCCTCTTGCTGATGCCTTAAGCTCTGGTGCTCTCGATAAGCAATGCCATAACCAATCATCACCTCAAGGAGGATATCAAAGGAATGCATAATATCTTCTGGAAGTTCAGGATACATCTCAAGAAGCAAGCTTTTATGCACGCTGATGATTTCTTCCGGCGCGATCTTATGTTCTATCGACTTCCGGCTGAATTTCTGCCCTGCATATAATGCTTGTTCTGATTGCTCTTGTATATAATTGTCAAGAATATCCCGATACTTTGATTCCATCATTTCTCGGAAATCCATACTTTCTCCCCCTATCGGAGCCATTTAGTCGCTTTGATTTGTGTTCCTTGTCCGGGTGTTGAGTCTATGTCGAATTCATCCATTAGACGTTTCACTCCGGGAAGGCCGGCTCCAAGTCCTCCTGATGTTGAAAAGCCATCTTCCATGACTTGGCGTATTTCTTTTATACCTGGTCCGCTGTCCACTGCGTTGATTCGCAATCCCGCTTTACCGCCGTCATATAATTTATCGATGCAAATCTGCCCTTTGCCGGCGTACAAGTAGATATTTCTGGCCAATTCACTGATGGCGGTGGTGATTCGCGCCTGGTCAACAGTTCCAAAACCAAGCTCTTTCGCAACATTCCGGCCAAGCTGGCGTGCTGCGACGATGTCCCATTCGTTAATGATCGTAACGCAGGATTGGATGTCCATTCACCTATTCCCCCAATTCCTGTTGTAATTTCTCCAAACCTTTTTCTAAATCTAATGCAGTTAGGACATCATCAAGGCCGATCCCTAATTCAATTAGCGTTATGGCAACAGCAGGCTGGATTCCGGTAATGACTACAATTGCACCCATGAGCTTGGACATATTGATGACATCCCCAAGGACCTTTGCGATGAAAGAGTCTATGAAGTCGATAGAGGTTAAATCAATGACAACTCCATTGGCACTTGTCTCATGAATTTTGTGGAGCAAGTCCTCTTGAAATTGAAGCGCAGTCTGGTCATCTAGCTCCCATTGTATGGAAACCAACAGACAATCATCCAGCTTTAGGATAGGTATTCTCACTTTGCTCCCTCCAATGAAACGATTTTTTTATTTGTCAGCTCAAGAGCTGCTTCGATTCCTTTTTTCAGATTGTTCTTCGTTGTAAACTGGTTCAGGTCAATGCCCAGATTCACGATGGTCTGTGCAATTTCAGGACGAATCCCTACAAGCATGCACTTGGCACCTATGAGCCTGACAGCATCAGCTGCCTGGATGATATGGTGGGCAACCATCGTATCTACAACCGGAACGCCTGTAATATCAATCAGGACCACCTCGGAACGGTGTTTCACCGCACCCTTAAGCAGATTCTCCATGATTTGCTTTGCACGCTCTGTATCAATCGTACCGACTAATGGCATTACTGTAATTCCCTCAAACACTGGAATGAGCGGCGCCGAAAGCTCCTGCAAGGCAATTTTCTGGAGGGAAACTGTTCTTTCCCATGTTGACGAATATACGCTGACGATTTCATTGTTCATCGGAGTTGCCCAGCGGTCAAACTCGTAAACGATCTCCATCTGATTCTCCTGCGTCACGACTCCTTCTTTCTGCATGCCTTCAAAAACAATCAAATTAAAGGTATGAAGGCCTTTCGTGACAAACGTCAACGGCCAGCCTAGCCTGACTACTTTTTCAGCAAAATCAGTCAGCCTTTCATTATATTCTTCACTCGTTCCTTTAAAATTAGAGATGATGAGGTCGATGAATTCCTTGCTCGTAGATTGAAAAACCCGATCCGATACAAGGCGAATCACCCGGTCATCCGCTTCTTCCTTTGTCCTATCTATCCATTGATCCAGGATCTCTTGCTTGTGAGCCTGGATGTAATTTGAAATTATTTTATTCATTCCATCCTCCCCATTCTATCACAACAAAATTTTACATTACCCTTTTCCGTCCAATTGTAAACCAATTTTAAAACTGTAAATAAATATTCATAAAATCCAGATTATATATCTCCATTTAATGATAACAGTTTCAGTTCGTCAAATAAAATCAACTTGTCGACAGGATTCAACGGATATCACATGACGGATATTTTTATTATTCCTATTTTTCTTGGATTCAATTTTATTGCTATAAAATTCTTGTGCTGGTTTAGGAAATGCGATTAGCAAATCACCTTGTGTACAGGCGGATTACAGGTTCTTTCTTGACAGCTTTTCGCTTGATGATCTTGAACCTGTCACGATTCCGGGCTTTTCTTGACAGCTTTTCCGCTTTCACAGGCAAACCCGTCTTAATTCCGAGCTTTTCTTGACAGCTTTTCCACTTTCATAGCCAGACCTGTCACAATTCCGGGCTTTTCTTGACAGCTTTTCCGCTTTCACTGCCTGACCTGTCACGATTCCGGACTTTTCTTGACAGCTTTTCCGCTTTCACTGCCAGACCTGTCTTAATTCCAGGCTTTTCTTGACAGCTTTTCCGCTTTCACTGCCAGACCTGTCACAATTCCGAGCTTTTCTTGACTGCTTTTCCGCTTTCATAACCAGACCTGTCACAATTCCGGGCTTTTCTTGACAGCTTTTCCGCTTTCACAGGCAAACCTGTCTTAATTCCGAGCTTTTCTTGATAGCTTTTCCGCTTTCACAGGCAAACCTGTCACGATTCCGGACGATTCATAACATCTTTTCCGTCCAAACCAGTCCGGGACCCCTTGCTTGCGACCGCGTCCCCTCTTTTACTTCCATAACCAGTCCAACATCCGGGCAATAAAAAAGAGACAAGCCGCTAAGCTTGCCTCTCCACACAGGAAAACATCCGTTTTTATTTTATGGTTATGTATAAGGCCTGCTGGCAGGCCAGGTGTTCGGTTACAAAAAAACGCTCTTTAAAGAGCGTGCTGTTCATTTAGAATTCGATAAGACCTAAACTTACCTGAAGGGCTTCATCCACTTTTTCCATCATTTCGTCATCGAGATGGGTAATTTTATCGGTTAGGCGCTGTTTGTCAATTGTGCGTATTTGTTCCAATAAGATGACCGAGTCTCGTTCAAAACCGTACCGCTTCGCATCAATTTCTACATGTGTTGGAAGCTTGGCTTTTTGGATCTGTGCTGTGATCGCTGCGATAATGACTGTGGGACTAAACCGATTCCCGATGTCGTTTTGGATGACCAGGACAGGGCGAACTCCGCCTTGTTCTGAACCAACAACTGGGGATAGGTCCGCAAAATAGACGTCACCACGTTTGACAATCAAAGGATTATCCTCCGCTGACTAGACGTTCAACTGTGTGTTCTGCCTCGTATTCTGCTTGAAATGCTTCAGATGCAATGGTCAGATTAATTTTGGCCATTTCCATATAGCCACGTCTCATGGATTCACGAATTTGTCTCTTTTTCTTCTCACGCAAGAACATTTTTGTTGCCTGATAAATAAATTCGCTGCGGTTTACGTTCTCTTGCTTAACAAATCCATCTAGTTCACTTAAAAGATGCTGCGGTAACTTTACCAAAATCTCCGTTGTCGCGCTGGATTCAGACACAAACATACACCTCCACCATCATCACTACATACCATTATTAAGTTCGTTATCTCTCTACCATTTCTAATCTTATCACTATTTATGCAAGATGCAAAGATAAATCCGCAATTCTTCTGTATTATCCGCCCGAAAAATAGTGTTTCATTCATGTTTTTAGCCAAATTAAACAGGTTTGTTAATTATTGGTCCTGTTTTATAACAGCGAATTGTTTAAATCGACTACTTTGCCGTCCTGCCTATACAGACGCGGTACTCTGGAAGAAATGATGCATGGGACTTCGTAGTTGATTGTTTCTAGTTTGCTGGCAATCTCATTGATTGAGATTGTCTCTTTTCCCTGGCTGCCAATCAGGGTAGCGATTGTCCCGACTGGAACTTCATTCGGAAGCTTCACCATGCATTGGTCCATGCATATACGCCCTATGATGGGAGATCTTTTGCCATCGACCAGTACTTCCTGGCCCTGAAGTCTGCGTATCCATCCATCAGCATACCCAATCGGAAGCGTTCCTACCCAAATTTCTTCTGGTGCTTCATAGGTTGCGCCGTAGCTGACCTTTTCTCCTTTTTCCAGCTTCTTTACGTGCACAAGCCTCGAATGGAGCGTGAATGCCTCCTGCAAATCCACCGGTAACTCGGGTGCGATCTCCATCGAGGGCGCTAGTCCATACATTGCGATCCCTACTCTTACAGCATTAAACTGTGCATCTGCGTGCATCAGGGCTGCGGCACTATTGCTGCTGTGTACGACCGGCGGTTGCTTTTCCATTGAGCTCAGCATTTCCCTGAACAAGGCGAGCTGCTTGTTAAAATACGCATTATCCAGTTCATCAGCTGTCGCGTAGTGGGTGTAAATCCCGTGAAGCTGTAATCTCGCATCTTCTTCAATCAGTCTTTCTACTGCCTTCAATTCCTCAATTGACCGAATCCCGATCCGGCCCATTCCTGTATCTATTTTTATATGAAGCATAAGGGTTGAATCCTTTTTCAATACATCCTGCGCTTTTGCCAGCCATTCCTCCTGGAAAACGGTCAGAATGATCCCTTCTTCAGCGGCGATATTTACATCCTCTGGTCTGCTTGCACCAAGTACAAGAATCGGAGCAGTAATCCGTTTTTTCCTTAACGCAAGTGCCTCATCCATGAACGCCACCGCAAGCATTGATGCTCCCGCTTCCAACGCCGCTTCTGCCACTTGGGAATCCCCGTGGCCATAGGCATTAGCCTTCACAACTGCAATAAATTCAACATCTTCAGGCAGATGACCCTTTATCTCTTTTACATTCATCTTGACTCGATCCAGGTCAACTTCCGCCCATGTATCACGGTAAAAAAATCCTTGCTCCTCCAACGAAAACTCCACTTCCTTCAATCCGAACGTTATTTATATTTTCTTATTATCAAACCGAAAGAACTCAATGTCAAATGGATAATATTTATCGATTTTTGAACAGGAAGTTCGTGGAGGAGAAACGCGGGTTGAAATGCAACACTCTTTATTCCGAAAAAAAATAGATATATTCCTTAATAACGGATTATATTCCTTAAAATTTGATTTTAATCCTTAACCCATAAAAAAACAGGCCCAGGTTATACTGAGCCTGCATTCAGAATCTTATTTTTCCATATCAGCCAGGACCGATTTAGCTACCATTTCCAGTTCTTCTGGTGATAGATCTGTTGAAGCCAGCATATAATCGACTCCGAGGTGCGTCCAAGAAACTGAGGTTTCGTTCATGGCACCGATTGTGAACCCAAGGTCGACAGGTTTTCCAGTCATGTTGATCGCCGAGGACATTGCAGGCATTGCGTCTGCTTTTTCCTGGATCAACGTGAATGATTTTTCGCCGTCATATGTGAGCACCACACGCTTTCCGTTCTCTGTCGTGATTTCTTTTTCATCAATCAATGTCACGCCAGGGATTTCAGCGACTGGATATTTCACAGTGAATTCCTTGTCTTCACCTTCTGCCATAACCGGAACATCAAGCTGTGCACCTGTCATGTTTTTCTTCATATCAAACGCATCTTTGTCAAAGCTTGCGTCTAATTTTACATCGGAGAATTCAACCGTAACCAGTGAATTCCGGTCAGGGTCCATCACCTTGACGCTGACTGGCGCCAGGTTCTTTTTGTTCAGCTTGATTTCCTGGATCGGAAGCATTTTGTTGTTCTGATATCTTGTTTTCGTTTCGAACACATAATGTTCCTTCGTCGCCGAGAATTTCGCTTGCTTATCCTCGAGAATATCCATGATTAAAGATTCGTAAAGGTAAGCCTGGCTGCTGTTTTTCGGCCAGTCGCTCTGGAATTTGAAGCTTTTGTTAAGGGCAGGCGTCAAAACAAATACTCCTTCTTCATTTCGCAGAATCATCTGGCTCTGGTCCTTCTGGGCATTCTTTAGGTTCACACGGTAAAATGACGGATCTTTATGCCAAATCTCCACATCGTACACTTGCGGCTCGGTACCCATTTGCAATGTCATCTTTGCCTTAGCCTTGTAGCTCTTCAGATCTTCGAGCGTTCCATCCAACTCCTTAACCACAGATTCCTGTGATTTTGTACCGCAGGCAGCCAGAGCAAAAATAACCATGAGCCCGGCGAGAAGCAACAATAACCTTTTCTTCATTCTTCCAACCCCTTTTAGTCTCATTTAAACGTGTAAAGGGAAAGAAAGGACAGGAATAAGACACTGGCTGCAAAATTGCTTGAGTAGTCTTCGTGCAGCCTTGTTCTCGCCGCCCTAGCCTTGTCTCCCTTACTGCATTATGAATATATGAGACAACCTGGGCGAATATGCCCCCGGGACCTGACAAGCATTTAATTTTTTTCGATTACCACCTGCGCAATAGCGTATTGTTCACTATGTGAAATCGAGAGGTGGACTCCCTCCATAAAAGGCTTTGTGACGATTGGTCTTCCGTGTGGGTCGCTTTCGATTTCGATATCCATGAAGGACAATTCCTTGCCGATGCCAGTCCCTTTCGCTTTTGAAAAAGCCTCCTTTGCGGCCCAGCGACCGGCAAGAAATTCAATTCCTCTCCGCTCATTATATTTTCTGTAAACTTCCCTTTCTTTTTCCGTTAAAACTCGCTCTGGAAAACGCGGCTGCGATTCCACCAGCTTGCGGATCCGGCCAATTTCAACGATATCGATTCCCGTTCCGATGATCATTTTTCCAGCTCCCTTCTAAAAAAGATGAATGCCGCATAGAAAATAGTGTACAACTTTCGCCGATTAGGGCTATCCTTAAAATTAGGACTTTTACCCATACTGAACTCTTTATTTACAAATATCCGAGCCTCACGATAATGAGGACCGAGGAGGTTTCCATGTTTACAAGAACTGAAAGCTTACGCGACTTCATCAGGCTTTACCCGGTTATTTCAATCGTCATTACCATCCATATCTTATTATACTTGCTGACAGCATTGCCAATTTTCCCGAGTAAATACCTGTTTGGACTTTTAGCAGGTGTGAACCTGTACGTTGTGAACGGGGAGTACTGGCGGCTTGTCACACCGATTTTCATGCATGCAGGGTTTGCGCATATGCTGTTCAACAGCTTTTCACTCGTCCTGTTCGCCCCGGCACTCGAGCAGCTGCTTGGCAAAACTAAATTCATCCTGCTTTACCTTTTTACAGGCATCGCCGCAAACATCGCTACACTGATCCTCGAGCCGCTAACTTACACACATGTCGGCTCAAGTGGGGCGATCTTCGGCCTGTTCGGTTTCTATATTTCTATCATTATGTTCCGAAAAACCATGATGTCGCGTGAAAACTCCCAGACAATCATGACCATCGCCATCATTGCCGTGATCATGACATTCGTCCAGTCGAACATCAATATTACCGCCCATATTTTCGGCATGCTCGCAGGCTTCCTGACCGGAGCAGCTACTTATAGAAGATAATATCATTTTAAAAAAGCGCCTCAGGGGCGCTTTTTTATTTTAGAAAGTTAGATGTGAATAAGCCACTTTTTGATTGGCTCTTTTCTTAAACTTTGTTGCTATTGCATACAATATTGGGTTGAATCAGCTATTTCCCTTCGTAAAGTTGACGTTTCCTTATGAGAAAAGAGCAGGCAAACTTAATACCGTTTGGTTTTCTTACTCAACTGTTTCATGCGAGTACCAATGATACATCGTGTCGACATGCTTTTTTTCAAGGTCAATGACTTTGCCGCCAGCGCCGCCATGCCCGGACTTGACAATCGCCTCGACGGTGGCCAGTTTCTTTTTCCGCTGAAAAAAGCTTTCTTTGACGCTGAAAGATTGAACTTTATTTTTCCTCATATACACTGTGTTCTTAACAATATTGCGGTATCGGAAGGTCAGCATCCCCTGATCGAGGCTCCAGCCTGCATCCTTATAATTAAGGTAAGACCATAATGCCGAGACTGGAAGCAGGAGCAGTGCCCCAAAGCCCCAAGGTTTCAAAAACCAGATGGCCACAACGATGATCGGCAGCGTGAACAGCCAGCTTTTCAATAAATATCTGCTGTATGCGCGTTTTGGTGCGGGCAATATATTGACACGGAAGTGGTACTCCGTCAAATGAGGCTCAAGCAGGCCGGGGATTTTTCTTTTTTTCACGATTGGCAGGATAAGGACCTTGGAACTTTCCTGGTCAAGCGCCGAGCCACCTGCGCTTTCTACATATGCCGAAGCAAGCCCGAGCGGCTGCCTGATGAGGTTCTCACTGATTCGTACAGCCTGGATCCGGTTAAGCGGAATCGTAAACTGACGTTTTTCCAGCAATCCACGTGTTATGACAAGATCATTATCCACTTTTCTCACGGTAAAATTAGCGTATTTCAGCATCGTGCCAAACAGCGCGATCATCCACGCAAGCAGGAACCCGAGAAAGACCACGACACTGATAAAAACAACACCGTTTTGGACAAAGTGCTCGACCCCATCAAAAATCTGCTCATAAGGAATGAATTCTTCAAATTGGAAAACGAACGCAAACACCGCGGAAATGACAACACCAACTCCGCCTGATGTAGTCGCAAGCATCAATAACTCTGAAACCGACATTTTATATAGAAGGTCATCGGATGGTTCTGGCTCTTCTTCTCCTTGCAGTATCTGCCCCGACTTTTTGATGGATACCAGATAGTCATGGATTGCTTGCGCATCCTGCTTTGTGATCGCCGTGAGGACCGCCTCGCCATCCTGCAGACCCATTCCCCCGGACCCGGCTGTCTCCACCTTCACCTTCACAAGGCCGAACAGCCGCTGTAAAATCCCTTCTGACAAATCAAGGCTTTGGATCCGGTCGAATGGAATAAATCGCTTTTTCCTGACAATCAATCCGTATTCAATTCGCAATTCACCTTGCTCAATGCGATATGTAAATCTGTACCATGACAAAACTCCATAAACTAAAACCAACACTACAACACCAATCGAACCAAAGAAGTAAAACAGATCCCAATCCGTTCCCCTGCTCCCGAAGACGACGAAAATGAGGAAAGGGATGATCATTTCCTTCAGCTGGCGCAGCGCATTGACGACAGCGGCGATCGGATGCAGCCTTTTCGGATCAGACATCTTCATCCGCCACCCTTGCAAGTCTTGAAATGGAAATCCTCAAATTTTCGGCTTCTTCCATATCAAGCGCAGGTATTTCATGGATGGTTGCAGCTGTCGAAACCGTCACCGTCGATAAACGGTATTTCCGCAGCAAAGGCCCCTGCTGTGTATCAACATGCTGGACTCGGATCATCGGAATGAGCGTCCTTTTTATGATGAATACCCCGTATTGAAGTTCAATCTCCTGCTCCCGCACTTCATAGCGCCAGCGTTTCCAGCGCAAGGTCGGCAGTAACAAGATAAATAAATAGCTATATACAACAGCCACAGCTATGGCTGCAGCGATCATCCATTTAGGAAAATCAAAAAATATCGTAATGGCGATCAGACCGCCCGCTAATACCCATACCACCAGGGAATGAAGGCTTGCGGCAATTTTCCAGACAGTCAATGCCTGCTCGGAAATCCGCTTTTGCGGCTCAGAAATCGTCATAAAGTTTCCTCCCATTTTTCCAATTAATAGCACCTTCTAAGTATACAACAACAATCCGTAAGTATGGCACTAAATTGGGAGGAATATGAGTGATCCCGATTATTTTAATAGGAAGCTGCTGCCGTCAATGACTTCTACTTCAGGCATTTGCTTTAATTCCTCAGCAAGTTTGAACAGGGCTAGATCCTTCTTTTTCGCTTCGATCATGCAGTGGATTTCCGGGACTGAACCTTTAATGCCGTTAAGGAAATCCTTGAACATGTCAGCATCGACATATTCGGCGTGCGCCCGAAACTCTTTTTCCGAACGAGGACTCGAAATATGCATTTTCACTGGGAGCTTCGAGTGTTCCCATGTCCCAATGATTCGCCCCCATTGTTCCTGCCAGTTTATGTCCTCATGATGGGCCAGGTGATGGTGATAATCGAAAACGAGCGGAATCCCAAGCTTTTCGCAAAGGTAAAGTGTATCGTGGAGCGTGAACGATGTATCATCATTTTCGAGGATGATCATGTCTTGCAGCCTTGTTGAAACCAGTCCCCAGTTATGGATGAATTGCTCCAGTGCTTTTTCCCGGTTATCATAAACGCCCCCCACATGGAGGACACATCGATGCTCGGGGTCGATTTCCATCCCCTTCAATAATGCATGATGCATCGCAAGAGTCTTGATTGAATTGTTCAACGTCTCAGTTTTCAACGAATTCAGCAGGACAAAATGATCCGGGTGAAAATCAACACGCATCGGATTTTCGTGTAAAAAATCCGCGATATCCTTTAAAGGTTCTTTTAACGCTCGCATATACTTCCAATCTGAAAGCTCTTCATGATTGGCAAGAGGAATCAACCTCGAGCTCAGCCGGAAAAAGTGAATCTCGTTCGCTTTGCTATGCCTTAATAGACGCAGACAGTTTTCAAGGTTGGAGATCGAGATTCTTTCCAGCTTATTAATGGCCGCATCCCTGTCTTTAATTCCCTGGAATTGCTTGAAAGTCATCGTCTGTGACGGCGAAGCATTCTTCAGTTCCTCGCTCATCGCCACATAACCAAGCCTGACGATCGTCATTTCAGCCACCCCCCATTTTTTATTGGTAGTATGCCCAAGTTCGAGGGATGGAGACCGGCAAATTACTGCTTATATGAGGTTGGTCGAAATAATGTGGAATGTGGTCGAATTATCTTGGAATGTGGTTGAATTATCCGGAAATGTGGTTGAATTATCGTGAAATGTGGTCGAATTATTCAGGAATGTGGTCGAATTATCATAAAATGTAATTTATTATCCATCAAGTGGTCGTATGTAGCGGTTCCTTATCCATCATTTGGTTGATAGGATGGGGTTTTCACAGCTAAAATTTACGATTTTGGTTTAAAATGACTAATCTAAAGATCGAATTAAAGTAAAATCTCAGTTTAATTGTATAAAATCACATAAAAAAACCCCGGTTCAGTTAAAAACCGGGGATACTGTGTTTATTTTAGCGTGATGATCTTGATTTGTAGCTGCCGCCTTCTCTGCTGCCGCCGCCGCCACCTGTGCGTTTTGTTCCAGAGCGTGGCTTGTAAGGCTTTTTATTGCGTCCATCGCTGCCTCTGTTATCGAATCTTTTGCGGTCTCCTTGAGGCTTTTTGTTTCTGTTTGGAAGTGGCTTTTCCTCAGTAAGCTTAACAGGAGTTGTATCAGGCTCTTTAGTCAGCATTTTCAATACGGAAGCAACGACTGTTTGAGCATCATGATTTTTCAATAGCTCATCTGCAGCCTGGCGGTAGTATTGAAGGTTATTTGACTCGATTGTTTGTGTAATCTTGTCAACAACTGCTCTTTGCTGGCCTTCAAGCGCTTGGTCCAAGGTTGGAGGAGTCATTTTTTCCATGCGGCGTTTTGTCGTTTTTTCCACTACATGAAGGTAAGAAGTCTCTCTGTGTGTAACAAACGTGATCGCCATACCCTCTTTACCTGCACGGCCAGTACGTCCGATACGGTGTACATAGCTTTCAGGGTCCTGTGGGATATCGAAGTTGTAAACGTGCGTTACACCGGAAATATCAAGTCCACGAGCTGCCACGTCTGTCGCAACAAGCACGTCGATTGAACCTTCCTTGAACTTTCTTAAAACAGACATACGCTTTGCCTGCGTAAGGTCTCCGTGGATTCCTTCAGCAGTATAGCCGCGCAGGTTCAATGCTTCAGCAAGCTCATCAACACGGCGCTTCGTGCGTCCGAAGATGATTGCTAATTCTGGAGATTGGATATCAAGAAGTCGTGTAAGAACATCGAACTTGTTCTTCTCCTGTACTTCAACATAGAATTGCTCGATCAAAGGAACTGTCATTTCCTTCGCTTTGACACGAACAACTTCAGGGTCCTTCATGAAGCGCTCAGCGATCTTGCGGATTGGTCCTGGCATTGTTGCCGAGAACAATAATGTCTGGCGTTCGCTAGGGATTTTCGCAAGGATTGCTTCGATATCTTCGATGAAGCCCATGTTCAGCATTTCATCAGCTTCGTCAAGGATTACAGTTTCGACAGTATCAAGACGGATTGTCTTTCTGTTGATGTGGTCAAGAAGTCGTCCTGGCGTCCCGACGATGATGTGAGGCCCTTTTTTCAATGCACGGATCTGGCGGTTGATATCCTGGCCACCGTAGATTGCAAGAACGCCCAATCTCTTGCCAGCACCGATCTTGTATAGTTCCTCGGAAACCTGGATTGCCAATTCACGAGTTGGCGCGATGATGATTCCCTGGATGTTATGGTTTTCTTTCTTGATTTTTTCCACTAGAGGAATACCGAAAGCAGCAGTCTTACCAGTACCTGTCTGCGCCTGGCCAATCACGTCTTTATTCTCAAGGCTGATTGGAATCGTCTCTGCTTGAATTGGAGTTGCTTCCTCAAAACCCATATTCTTTACAGCTTTTAATGTTGCGGGGCTAATGCCCATCTCTTGGAACATTGTCAACTTTGCTCATTCTCCTTTATGTTCACATTTATCCCGCATCGGCAATAACCGATGCTTCGTTTATTTAAGTGGCTGTTTAAGGATCCAAACCATTTCTGATTCTGGTTAGTTTGTCGTACCTTTACGGCAAAAGGTGTTCGCACCTTGTTTTTTAAGCAGGGCTGAATCAGCAATTACAACACGCTGAAGCACAGAACCTGAAATATTAGCAAAAAAAGACATTCTCCATCACGGGAGTATGTCCGCTTAAAGGATTTTCTCAGTTAGACACTCAATATTCATGATACCATCTTTAGGAAGGAAAAGCAATTTTCGAGGAATTGCTTCAGCTCCTGATTCCTTCTCTCGGTGTGGAGGTCAAAAAATCATATACCTCGTCAAATAAGTGTTCTTTTTCATCACAGTGACAAATCAGATGTTTGGAATTCTTATAAAAAATCAGCCGTTTTTCTTCAGCGCCAATATTTTCATATAAGTAACGGGCGCTTTTCGGGGGGACGATGCCGTCACTCTCGCCTTGCGCGATCAATGTAGGCACCTTCACATCGTTGAGAATAGGCTTGATTTTGCTCACAAGCCTGCGAAACTGCAAGGTAGCGGTCATGGGTGTTTCCTTGATTTTTCTTGTGTAACGCTTGAATAATTCATTTTCTTTTAATTTTCCTTTTACCGTGTCTCTCATCATTTCCTTGATGTCAGAAGCAAGCTGTTTCGGATTTACATAATAAGCAGCCGCACTTAGCAGGACAAGCTTGTCAACCTGATAATTCGAGGCGAGATAGCTGGCAATCAGCCCGCCCATCGAAAATCCGACAACATACACGGTGTCACACTCTTTCAATAGCGCCTTCAATTCATTCTCGGCATGGTCAAGCCATTCATTATGCTTGATTCCCTTCAATCTAAGCTCATCACCATGGCCAGGCAGGGTAGGAACTACTATTTTCCAATCGGTCCTCTTCTTCAGCGACTGGGCAAGTGGTTCCACTTCGAACGGTGACCCGGTAAAACCATGTATTAACAGACAACCTATCATAACCAATCACCCATTAGTTTTTCTCGTATTTAATCTTTCCCCATTTTAAATCATTTAACCCGGAAATTCCTCGATAATGCCTTTTGAACTATAGAACTTTAAACTCAAGAAGATGCCCTGGCAACAGGACATCTTTTTGTAGGGAATTATTTCTGCAATGCATGGACGACTTCTTCGAGCGCCATGCCACGTGAACCTTTTACGAGGACGATTGTTTCACCTGTTACGTAGTTATTCAGTTCATTGCTCAGCTGCTGTTTATCCTGGAACGAAAATGCTCTGTCGTCGCCCAGAACTTCTTTTGCCCCTTTGACGATCGCTTCGCTCAGCTTGCCAAAGGTGAATACATAATCAATTTTTCCGGCATCGATGGAAGAACCAAGCTTGTAATGATACTCTTCCTCCAGGGGCCCAAGCTCAAGCATGTCACCGAGCACAAGGATTTTGCGATTGTAGCCTGACAGATTGGCAACAAGGTCGATTGCAGCCTTCATGGAGGTTGGACTCGCATTGTAGGCATCATTGATTATCTTTTCTCCATGAGCACCTTCGGAAAGTTCCATTCTCATATTCGTCAGCTTCAAGCTCGCAAAACCGTCATTCATTTTTTTAAAAGGAACGCCCAGGAACTCTGCCGCAAGCATCGCCGCAAGCGCATTCAGGATATTATGGTTGCCGAGTACCGGCAGATAGAAGGTTTCATCACCGACGTTAGTCTTGAATTTGTTACCATTTTCGATCGACTCGATGCTGACCGGATAAAGGTCATTATCCTGGCTTGCCCCAAAGGTTTTCAGCTGACCATTACCTGTATAGTCCTTCAGCCTTTCCTGTAGTAACGGCTCGTCTCCATGGAATATGATCAGTCCGTTCTCCTGAAGACCATCGATGATTTCAAGCTTCGCATCAGCAATCGCTTCCCTTGAACCGAGGTCAAGCAGATGCGATTCACCGATATTCGTGATGATCACAGCATCCGGACGGCCCATTTTCGTTAAAAATTCAATCTCACCTTTGCTGCTCATACCCATTTCAAG
Organism: Mesobacillus sp. QJM3NY_10; assembly: GCF_056173465.1. NCBI lineage: Bacteria > Bacillati > Bacillota > Bacilli > Caryophanales > Bacillaceae > Mesobacillus > Mesobacillus sp. QJM3NY_10. The sequence goes on along the minus strand of NZ_CM149675.1, from coordinate 222,420 downwards.
TACGGCAACCTCTGTATCTTCACGCAAGCGAAGAAGAGTCAGCGGAAGGCCCAGGTGGTTATTGAAGTTCCCTTCGGTCTTTTGCACCTTGAATTTTTGCGCCAGCAGATTTGCTGTCATGTCCTTCGTCGTCGTTTTCCCATTGCTGCCGGTAATGCCGACAACCTTGATATCCAGCGAGTTGCGGTAGCTTCTTGCCAGCTCCTGCAAGGTGGTTGTTGTGTCTTCGACAATGATGATCGGCAAATCCCCCGGCGGATTCGGAACATCCTTTTGCCATAATGCTGCCGAAGCTCCGCCATTCTGGATGACATCAGCAACAAAGTTATGCCCATCTGTCCTTGCACCTTTAAAAGGAATAAACAGATTTCCTGCTTCTATTTTACGAGTGTCGATTGAAACGCCCTTGACGATTACATCAGCAAATTTGCTGACATCATTCAACGCACCTGCCATTTGGGCGATCTCTGATAAAGGTTTTTGAATCATGCTAATATCCTCCCGAAATAAAGGGACACGGCCATGCCTATGGCTGCCGTGTCTCCCTGGATGATTTATATTCTAGAAAGTATACTTGATCTTCTGTTTTTCAGCGTGACGCTCGATTCCAAGGTTCACCAGCTTTTCGATTAACTGCGGATATTCGACGCCGGTATGCTTCCACAATAGCGGGAACATGCTGAATGGCGTGAAGCCAGGCATTGTGTTCACTTCATTGATCAGCAGCTGGCCATCCTTTGTCAGGAAGAAATCTGCACGGACGAGTCCTGAACAATCCAGTGCCTTGAAAGCAGTAATTGCCATTTCTTTTAGATCAGCATATTGCTGCTCTGTGATTTCAGCAGGGATGATCATAGCTGTATCGCCATCTTCATACTTCGCTTTGTAATCATAGAAATCCTTCTTAGGGACGATTTCCCCAACTACCGAGCATTCTGGTTCATCATTGCCCAGTACGCCGATTTCGATCTCACGTGCAACGACACCCTGTTCAATGATGATTTTACGGTCGAATTGGAAGGCCTCTTTGAACGCTTCTTCAAGCTCCTGCTTGTTGGAAGCCTTGCTGATTCCTACGCTGGACCCAAGGTTTGCAGGCTTTACAAAGCAAGGGTATCCCAGTCTTTCTTCAACTTGGCCGTATACTTTTTCACTGTCCTTTTCCCATTCGCTTCTTAGAGCGGACACATAGTCCACCTGAGGAAGTCCCGCCTGTGCAAAAACATTTTTCATGACGATTTTATCCATGCCTGCAGCCGAAGCAAGGACACCATTGCCAACGTAGGGGAGGTTCAATAATTCAAGCAAGCCTTGAACCGTTCCATCCTCACCGTTCGGTCCGTGAAGCAATGGGAAGATGACATCAAGAGTCTGCCCGGATTCTGCACCGCCCGCCTGGAATAATGCCGGTGTAAATGAAGGAGTCGGCAGGTTCGAGTTATCGGAAAACTCAAGTGCCTTTACATTCTCTGCAGGAGCGCCCAGTTGAGGACCCTTGACCCACTCTCCCTCCTCCGTTATGTATATAGGATAAATCTCGAATTTTTCAAAATCCAATGCTTTCGTCACAGCCAAAGCTGTCTGCATCGATACTTTATGTTCAGCCGATTTGCCGCCGTACAGCAGCCCGATTCTTGTCTTCATAAAAATAGACCTCCAATAAATTCAATCTGGCTCCACTTTCCGCTTCCTATTTTACCACTTTATTTTTAAATTACGGAATTGTTATCAATTTTTAATAATAACTCTCAAGCTATACTATTTCCTGTTTTTTAAGCATGAAACCTGCCAGGGAGTTAAAAGTTTACATCTGCCGAATAATTTCCCTTTCAATAGCCGCTTATAGGCAATCCACCCAAATTCAGCGCCTAAATTACCATATGAATTGATTTATAATTCTGTGAATGAGCGAAGCTGTTTAAATGGCATTCAATTGCCATATAGGATTAGAAACCGAAAAAAAGCAGTCAAATCATTAAAATGACCTGACTGCTGATTGAGCGAGTTTATTTTACAATTAGAACGGGTGCTTTTACTCGTTTAGCAACTTTATGGCTGACGCTGCCAAGAACCATTTCCTGGAGGCCGTTCAAGCCGCGGCTGCCGACGACGACGACATCAAATTGATTTTTGTTGGCATAGTCGACAATTGCTGGTCCTGGTTCACCTAACAATTTTTCATACTTGAAGTTCAGGCTCTCCGCTTCAAGCATGTTTGTTACGGGCTGGAGCCTGATTTTTCTTTTCTCCTCGACTACTGTTCGGTCTGCATTGTGAAGGACGTCCTCCTTGGAAGTCTGCCCATCGACAACATAAACCACTGTTATTTCACTATCGCCACTAAGCTTCGCTAATTCCACCGCTTTTTTCGCCGCACGCACTGAATGGTCTGAACCATCAGAAGCTAACAAGATTCTTTTAAACATGCCATTCCTCCTGAATTTATTTCCATTATCTTATATATAAAGAAAGCACGCTGATTCGTCAACGTGCTTCCTGAAAATAAATATTACATTTTAATGTCCTGAAAGTTTAGCGCCTTCCTGTTTGTGGACAGCTAGCTTGTCAATCAAATGAGAGCTCGGATCATTCAGGCCGTGCAAGCGGACCACTGTTCCATTCTCCCTCAATTTGATGACGATTTTATCAATTGCCGCAACGGCTGAATCATCCCATACATGGGCATGTGTCAGGTCGATTACGACTTCTTTTGCTGTTTCTTTCAAATCGAATGCTTCGATTAAGTCAGTAACAGATGCGAAGAATACCTGTCCTGTTACAAAATATGTGCGGCGTTCAGCTGCCACATCAAATGTTGAAGTGATTTTCACCTTTGAAATTTTCGCTACGAAGAAAATAGCACTTAAGATGATACCGGCAAATACACCTTTTGATAGGTCATGCGTGAACACAGTTGTGACAGTCGTAACAACCATGACGATTGAATCTGTAACAGGAGTCTTCGCCATGCCTTTAATTGATGACCAGTCAAACGTTCCAATTGATACCATGATCATGACACCAACCAGGGCAGCCATCGGAATTTGGACAACGACATTTCCTAAAACAAGGATCAGGAACATCAGGAAAGTACCGGCAACAAGGGCAGATAATCTGCCTCGGCCGCCAGATTTAACGTTAATAACGGACTGGCCAATCATTGCGCAGCCTGCCATGCCCCCGAATAGTCCGGCAACGATATTCGCAATTCCCTGGCCGCGGCTTTCTTTATTTTTATCACTAGAAGTATCAGTCATATCATCGACGATTTGAGCAGTCAGCAATGATTCAAGCAAACCGACAATCGCCAAAGCCAATGAATATGGAAAAATAATTTTTAACGTTTCCAGGTTGAAAGGTACATTCGGAATCAAGAATGTTGGCAATGCTGAAGTCAGATTACCCATATCGCCAACTGTTCTTACATCACTCTTTGTCATAAGTGCTAGAACCGTAATGACGATAATCGCCACAAGCGGAGACGGAACAGCCTTAGAAATACGCGGGAAGAGATAAATGATCGCAAGCGCGCCCGCTACCATTGCATACATTACCCATGTTGCGTCTACAAACTGCTCTAGCTGCGCCATGAAAATCAAAATTGCAAGTGCGTTCACGAAGCCAATCATAACGGAACGTGGAATGAACTTCATGAACCTCGCTAATTTAAACACACCAAACAGAATCTGCAGGAGACCTGTCAAAATCGTAGCTGCCATTAAATATTGCAAACCATGGTCAGCAACAAGCGTCACCATCAACAGCGCCATCGCACCGGTCGCAGCTGAAATCATGCCAGGACGGCCGCCGACAATCGCGATTGTCACAGCAATCGCAAATGAAGCGTAAAGTCCTACCATCGGGTCAACGCCAGCAATAATCGAAAAGGCGATCGCTTCAGGAATCAAAGCAAGCGCGACGACGATTCCCGCAAGGACATCTCCTTTGACGTTGCCAAACCATTGTTCTTTAATTGTACTAGTATTCAAGTAAACACCCCTTAATAGTTTTTGTGGCTTCCTACTCTCAAGCAAGCCGGGTCCGATAAAAACAGGATTTATCATAACACATTTATCAAAATGAGCAACCAGTATTGTAAGCGCTGCATCTTATGATTTTCTTCAAATATCGACTGATATCTCTTTTTTTCACATATATACGTTAAAAACCTTAAAATGTAAAATCACCATTTTGGCTCTGCATCTAGCAAGCTATTTTCTGCAACATTTTGTTATGATGGTTTGGGAGGTTTTGACATGAATACATCAGGTTCTTCAGCACCATTCAAAACGAATTTCTATTACGGCTGGGTCATCGTTTTCATCGCTGGTATGGGCGTGTTTTTTTCAGGCCCCGGGCAAACATACTCGGTTTCCGTATTCATTGATTCTTACATAAAAGATTTCGGCTGGAGCCGCTCGCATGTATCAGCGGTCTATTCACTTGCGACCCTTGCAGCCGGTATTTGCATGTTCTTTGTCGGTCGCTTCGTTGATAAATGGGGTCAAAGAAAGATGTCAGTTATTGTTGGCATCGGGCTGGCGCTGGCCAGCTTCTGGAACAGTATGGTCGTTAACACCGCGATGCTGTTCATCGGCTTTTTCCTGATCAGGGTCCTCGGTCAGGGTTCGATGAGTCTTATTCCAAACACTCTTGTCCCACAGTGGTTCATAACAAAACGCGGAAAGGCGATGAGCCTCATGGCAATTGGCGGCTTTGCCAGCTCAGCTGCACTACCGCCATTAAATGCCTGGCTTGTTGCGACGTGGGGCTGGAGTTTTTCTTGGAAGGTATGGGGAGTCCTGCTTCTCGTCGTTTTTGTTCCGCTGGCCTATTTTTTAATTAGAAACAAACCGGAGGATATCGGTGAATACCCAGATGGAGTTAAGCCTGATTGGACAAACGACCCTGCTGACCCTAACAGAACAATCAAGCCTTTTGAAGAGGTGAATTGGACGGTCCAGGAGGCAGTCAAAACACGCGCCTACTGGCTGTTGCTGTTTTGTGTGGGTATTCCGTCCCTCGTCAACACTGGGCTGACTTTCCACCTAATCTCGATTTTTAAAACAAACGGGATTTCTCCTGCGATTGCCGCACTTGTGTTAAGCTTGATGGCTTTGATCGGTTTTCCGGTCACATTGATCGCAGGACCAATGCTCGATCGGGTAAAAGTGCAGTACGTCCTGGCAGGTATTTTTGCAGGGGAGATTCTTTTCATCCTTGTGCTTCTTGCCGCCGATCAAACAGCAATCGCGATTGCATTCGGGGTATTATGGGGAATCAGCGGGGGATTTGAAAGGATAACCTTGAACTACGTCTGGCCGAGCTTCTTCGGACGAAAATCGCTTGGCAGCATCAAAGGTTCGGCGATGACCGTCACCGTGCTTGGTTCAGCGTTGGGGCCATTGCCATTCGGGCTCGCCTACGATTATTTCGGCGGATATGAAGAAATTCTGCTGATGACCATCATCCTTCCGATCTTAGGCATCACAGCCTCACTACTTGCAAAGAAACCAGTGAAGGATGCAGCTTAGTTTTGTTTTGAGCCTGACCCAGGATTGTGTACAGGAGAAAGAGCTTCTACGGAACCTTTTTGGTGCTTGAAACCTCATTCGGGCTCTTAGAACTTTTCTATAGACCTTTTCCAGGGTTTTAGCCTCATTTGGGCTTATAAAATCTTTCTATAGGTCCTTTTCGGCTGTTGAAACCTCATTTGGGCTTATAGAATCTTTCTATAGGTCCTTTTCGAGGGTTTTAACCTCATTTGGGCTTATAGATCTTTGTATAGGACCTTTTCGTTGGTTTTAACCTCTTTTGGGCTTAAAGAATCTTTCTATAGGACCTTTTCGTTGGTTTTAACCTCTTTTGGGCTTATAGAATCTTTCTATAGGATCTATTCAGCGATTCCTACCTAATTTAAAGCTTACATGGAACCTTTTCTGGGGTTTCAGCTCTATCCCGGCATAAAGAGATCAATTACAAACAAAGTCCTGCAAGCTCAATAAGCCGCAGGACTTTGTTTTACCCAATCGGAGTACAGATTTCTATGTAGTGCCCATCTGGATCGGCTGCATAGGCGACGACCTGGCCCCAGGGTTTTTCGATTGGCTCGAGCAGGATCGGGACTCCTGCTGAACGCAGTTTTTCCACAGCGCCCTGGACATCCTCTGTTACGAATCCGAGCTCAAAGGTTTGTTCATTCCTGACTCCATCTGGAATCGGCAGATTTGTGATTTCGCGGCCGCTTTCCCTTGTATTCATCGATAGGACTGTATTGCCTGTTTCATATTCAATGTAGGTGCCAAATTCATTTCGAAGTTTAAGGCCAAGCAACTCACCGTAAAAATGCTTTGTTTTTTCCAAATCAGCCACATATAAAATGACATAACCCATTTTCAATTCCATCATCATCACCTCTTAAACAAGAATTCGAGACTAAATGATGTAATTCCTTCATTTAATGCTTGAACGCAGCTTTACTGGCTCTGTACTTCAATATCGCATCCTTCGTGCAGGTATAAATTCCTTCACTGATCAGCTTGCCGAGCGGGGTGGCAGTGCCTGCATAGGCAATCGACTCCCCCTGCTGGGTTGCGGCGATGCATATGCTGTCTGTCGAAATGCCAGCTGACTGTCCAGCAATGCCAGCCCCGCTTCCCTCAAGCTCATTCAAAACGCTTATTTTCGCTTCTGCCGCAGTCATTGCGCTCTGGATAAAAGCCTCCTCGGAAATCTTGCCATTAATGAATAGCCATGTATTGATATTCCGCGGTCTGTCACGATGGGTATTCCCGGCAGAGACAATGATGAAAATGGAAAGGTCTCCATCCTCAAACAGTTGGTAGGATGCTGTCTCTGCAGGAACAGCTGTCATCATCCCAACCGTCTCGCTTGGCAGGAAGCCATTCTCCTGCAAATACTCAGCCATTTCAGCCTTATGGTCGCTGCAGTCATATTCCATCGGAACAACTCTGTGCACGAACGAACTATGCCAGCCAATCCCGGCACCGGTGATTCCGGAAGACATCGTCCTCAAGTTCATCGGTGACTGCAGGACAATCCTGTCTTGTTCTACATCAAGAATTCTGGCATCTATTTTAAAATCAGCATCAGGACTGCCGCCCGCTTCGGGAACCAGCAGCAATTGCGGCTTGGCAATTTCCGGGTGCGGATGGTTTTTGATCTGGGTTTTATAGACTTTTTTAATTCTTTCTTCCTTTAAAACCTCTGTAGGAGTGTCAACGATCAAAACTTCACCATTTTCCATCAACAGCAGCCTGTCACAATATAATGAAGCCAGATTCAAGTCATGAAAAATCGAGACAACCGTCAACTCCTCTTCCGCTGCCCACTTTTTCAGCAAGTCAAGCAGTTCCTTTTGGAAACTGAGGTCAAGGTGGTTCGTCGGCTCATCAAGCAAGAGGATCCTGGGCTGCTGGGCCAGCGCCTGCGCGAGAAATACCCGCTGCTTTTCACCGCCGGACAATTCCACGATCGATTTATCCTGAAGGCGAGTTATCCCTGTCTGTTCCATCACCTTCTGGACGATCTGTTCATCCTCATTACGCCAGCTATTGAACCAGCCTTTCTGGTGTGCATAGCGCCCGAGTGCGACGGTTTCTTTTACCGAATAAGGAAAGGTCTGTTCACCGTGCTGAGGCAGGACGGCCATCATCCTTGCAAGCTGCTTTGGCAAGTATTGTGTCAACGGACGCCCATCCACGTCGATAGAACCTTCTCTGAAGTCCAGAGCTCCGCTGATCATTTTTAAAAGCGTTGTTTTTCCGCTGCCATTGGGCCCAAGGATTCCAAACAACTCCCCCTCGCAAACCTCAAAGGAGATTCCCTTCAACACCTCTCCGCCTGCATATCCGCCTGTCAAACTCTTCACTGTAATCATCGGCCAGCACTTCTTTCCTTACGATTTCTCATTAAAATCAATGCAAAAACCGGAGCTCCAATCAAGGCTGTGATCACGCCGATCGGTAATTCTGATGGCGCGATGATTGTCCTCGATACAAGGTCGGCAAGAATCAGGAAGCCGCTGCCAATCAAAACGGATAGCGGCAGCAAATGTCGATGATCCGGTCCCCAGACGGTCCTTGTCAGATGCGGGATGACGAGGCCGACGAAGCCGATCGTCCCTGACACCGCAACCGCTGAACCTGTTAAAAGCGAGCCAGACAATAAAATCAGCATTTTGCGGCGCTCGACATTGACACCAAGGTGCTGCGCCCGTTCCTCACCGAAGGACATTGCATTTAACTCTCTGGTATTTGCTAACAAAATCACCAAACCAACAATAAAGAAAGGGAAAATAATTTTGATGTATTCCCAGCCGCGCATCGAGACGCTGCCAAGCAGCCAGCCAATGATTTGCCGCAGTTCCTCGCCAGATAGGGCGATCATCAATGAAATAAATGATCCAAGAAATGAACTTAAAATGATTCCCGTCAATATAATCGTCTCAACCCTTAGCAGCCTGTCGACTCTCCGGGCAAAAAAGAGCACAAACAACACGGTTGCGAATGCGAACAAAATACTCAGCACCGGCAAGGTGAATGCCCCAACTAACGGCAATGAGATTCCAAAAAACAACGTGATGACTGCACCGATTGAGGCCCCTGATGAAATCCCCAGTGTATATGGGTCAGCCAGTGGGTTACGGAGCAGTCCCTGGAACGCCGCACCGGCAATTGCCAGGGACGCTCCGACGAGTCCTGCCAGCAAAACGCGCGGCAGCCTGATATCCATGACAATGCTCTCATGCATCGAATCGATTCCCTGGCCCTGAAAGCGGAAAACCTCAGCACCAATAATTTCAATAATAGCGGGTACAGGGATGGAAACCGTTCCAATCGATATGCCCAACAGCATCGAAATGATCAAAAATGCTGTCGAAATGATATATGCTAATCCTTTATTATTTAAAAACGTCCGGATAAATGGCTTTTGCAAGCTCCTCTGCTCCTTCAGCGAGCCTTGGGCCAGAACGGGTTACGAGGTCAGAGTGGACATCGAATACCTGCTGGTCCTTGACCGCTTTTACATTATTCCAGCCTTGCCGCGCAAGAACCTGTTCGATTGGTTTTTCTGTGTAGTAACCATAGGTTGTCACAATAACATCGGGATTACGCTCGACGATTGCCTCCGGGTCAACCTTTGGCCAGCCATCCATATCTCCGGCTGCATTCTTGGCGCCAATCAACTCAAGCATTTCATTAATGAAAGTATTTTTACCGGCTGTGTAGATTTCCGGTGCAGGAGAGACCTCGACAAATACTGACTTCTGCTCTTCTGGTTTAATTGCCTCTGCTTTCTTCTTCAGTTCAGCAAAACTGTTTTTCATATTTTCAATAAGTTCATTTGCCTTATCTGTCTCACCGATGGCCTGGCCAATCATCTCGATTGATTGATACACTTCTTCAAATGACTGCGCATCATTCACAACCACAACATCAATTCCTGCATCCTTCAATTGCTGAAGACCTTCTTTTACAGTGTCCGCTGTTGATCCAGGAGCAAGAACGAGGTCTGGCTTCAGAGAAATCATTTTCTCTATATTGAATTCCATCCCGCCGATTTTTTCCTTCGACATTACTTCCTCTGGATAATTGTCGAAATCGGTGACACCGACAATCGCATCTCCGCTGTCAAGCGCGTAAACGATTTCCGTGTTGCTCGGAATCAGGGAGATGATCTTTTCTGGCTTTTCTTCAATGACAACTTCTTCATCAAGCGCATCTTTTACAGTGACGGGGAAACCCGGCTTTTGCTCCTGCGCGGTTTTTTCGCCTTCATTCTTTTCAGGTTGTGATTCAGTACCACAGCCAACCAGGATCATGGCAGCAGCCATCATCAACAATAATAACTTTTTCATTTGCTTCTCCTCCAATTTCTAATAAGGCTTGCGTGGTTGATTTTCGTTCCAGGCGCTTCGCTTTCCGCGGGCTGAGGCTGAGCCTCCTCGTCGCAAGCTCCTGCGGGGTCTCATCTTCTCAGCTTTTCCCGCAGGAGTCTACGCGCCTTCCACTACAATCAACTGGATGTTAAAATCCAGCATTGGCCCTCAACAAAGCCTTTGATAAAATTTAAAAAACATCTCCACCTGAAGGGGAGATGTCCGAGTAAGCAAATGTTCTTTATTATCATAAAAAGACATAGAGCCTGTCGGCACCTCCCTATCCTCGTAGGTTTGTTGGTGCAATGGACAGGCAGGTCTCCTGGCTCATGGTCAATGCTCGCTGCGCCTTCCCATACATTTGTACAGTGGCCGTTGCAGATTGCTCCCATTTACAGTGGCGGGACCGCGTTGGATTTTCACCAACTTCCCTATTAAGTCTTGTTTAAAAAGACACCCGTTCATTTCGATATGTAATTTTCCGCTAAATCCCATTATACACGAATGGCCAAAAATTGCTCCAAAAATTTTGCTTTTTCGACTTTATTAGAAGCTCTTTTCTTAACTTTGTTGCTATTGACTACAGAATAGGATTAAATGACCATGTTTCTTCATAAAGATTTTAGCCTATTATGAGAAAAGAGCTTGCAAACTTAGTACCGACCTACAAACTGAGTATTTATCACGTTAAAATCGGATTTAGGATTTTAACAGCAATCTTTACGAAAACAGCTTTATTGAGCAAGCAGACTCCATTCTTTCACTTTTTTATCAAAGACAAGCCTGCCATCCGGATTGCTGCGGCTTGCTTCTTTATATTCATCATGCATGTCATCCATGTTGGCAAAATCTCCGATAATCCAAATCGGTATTTCAATTCTGTTGCGGTTTTGCTGGATGTTTTTCAGCGAAAAAACCGCCCCTTCCTTCATCGCCGGTGTCAACGATTTCAGAATCTCCTTGCTGACGGCTGGGTAGGACTTCTTTTTCCTGATCCCGAGCAGTGTTTTTTCCGGTTTCATTTCCCCGAGCTTGCCAGAAAGGACCGTTCCGAGCATCCGGAAAAAATCATTGAAGTTGCGGTAATATATTTTGTTGAACCAGCCATCCTCATGGGAAAGGTAAACAAAGCGATTATCGAGCTGGTTATAAAATGGCTGCTTCAAATGGTGCTTGATATGGCCTAGATAAAGAAGCTCGGCAATCTCCTGGGCCGTCAGCACATTCAGTGCTTCCACTTCCTCAAAGTCAATCCAGCAAAAATCCCCGTATGCATGGACATTTGCGGCGACCAACTTTTCGACGCTGTCTTCAGGTACATATTCAAATAAGGTATGTCTATTGAACTCACCATCCTCATAGCGATGCTTCAACAGCAGCAGATGGTTAAGCGAATCAGACAATGACCTTGCGAATTCATAGAATTCCATACCATGCGAGAGCACGTACTGGTCCCGCTCGTTCAAATGGACATATAGTAAATCCCTGCTATAAGGATGGTTCTTTTTCAATGGCACAACCTCCCGGAAAATTCTCAGCTGCATGATTGCCAGCGACACTCTGACTCCGTACAAATAACACTCCTTCCATTCTAACAAAAACACATGAAAATATCTTATTCTGACTCTTCAAAAACATAATTATTATCGTACTAACACGTTAAAAGAATCCCTTTTACAAACACTGTTTTCGTAAAAATTGTTGTTAAAATCCTAAAGACGATTTTAACGTAATATATACCCATTTTGCAGGTCGGTAAGAAGTTTGCATGCTCTTTCTCATAAGAGGCGTCAACTTTACGAAGGAATATAGGGAAATCACTCCAATCTTGTATTCAATAGCAACAAAGTTTGAGAAAAGAGCCTTTACAAAAGGAACTATTCTCTCTTTTCATTCGTCTATTACTTGCATAGGAAAATGTTACCTGAGCAGGGATTGTAAGGATAATTCAACTCTGCTAGCATAATATTGTAAAAACGGATTGAGACAGGGTGTAGCAAATGGAGAAGCCTATTAAAAAATTTGACCGGTTTGATTGGACATTGACGCTCCTTTTATTGTTGTTCTTTCTGACAAGCTGCTTCGCGATATACAGCGCCCAGAGAACAGGCCAATATGTTGGACAGAACTTTTTATACAAACAAATCTTTTGGTATGTCGTTGGGTCGGGGATCATTGGTGTCGTGATGATGTTCGACAGCGAACAGTACCGCAAACTCAGCTGGTATTTGTACGGCTTCGGAGTCTTCCTGCTCATCTTCCTGTTTTTCGCTCCTGCCAGTATAGCCGAGGAAAGGAATGGCGCAAAAAGCTGGTTTTTCATCGAGCCGTTCGGTTCCATCCAACCTTCAGAATTCATGAAAGTCTTTCTGATTCTTGCCCTTAGCAGCACGATCTATGCCCACCATAAAAGGCATACAAGAAAGACACTTCAAACTGACTTCCTGCTTTTCATCAAGCTTGGCTTCATAACCGCCTTGCCACTTGGAATGATCATGCTGCAGCCAGACCTAGGAACCTCTCTCGTCGTGCTTGCGATTTTCACAGGAATCATCCTTGTTTCAGGTATCACCTGGAAAATCATCCTGCCGCTTTATGGCGGAGGTGCGGCACTTGGAGCAGGCATATTGTATCTCGTGATCTGGAAACCGGAAATCCTAAAAGAATACCTGGGTGTAAAAACGTATCAGTTCGGGCGCATTTATGCGTGGCTTGACCCAGAGAGCTACCCTGAATATGGCTACCATCTGCAAAAATCCCTCAGTGCCATTGGTTCCGGTATGCTTACCGGGAAAGGCCTGAAGGGCAGTGAAGTCTACATTCCCGAAAGCCATACGGACTTCATCTTCAGTGTGATCGGCGAGGAATTTGGCTTTGCGGGCGGCAGCTTTGTCATCGGCCTTTACTTCCTGTTAATCTACCATTTGACAAAAACCGCACTGGATACGAATGACCCATTCAATACCTACATTAGCGCGGGCGTCATCAGCATGATCACCTTTCACGTCTTCCAGAATATCGGGATGACGATCCAGTTGCTGCCGATTACCGGGATTCCGCTGCCATTCATCAGTTACGGCGGCAGCTCGCTTATGGGCAATATGCTCGCGATCGGATTGATTTACGGTATCCGGTTCCATCATAAAACATACATGTTTGCCTCGAAAGACAGGAGTTTTGATATATGAAGCTAGTAAGCCATTACCGCGACAATAAAACTTTAAGAAAAAGCTTCCTGCAGCTGGCACTTGATGTTTTTGGAATTGATTTTGAAAGCTGGCACGAACATGGATATTGGGGAGAGCGATACATCCCGTTCTCCTATGCAGATAACGACAAGATTGTTGCCAATGTCTCTGTAAACGAGCTCGATTTTATTATTGAAGGAAAAAGTTATAAAGCTCTTCAGATTGGCACCGTTATGACTCATCTGGAATATCGGAACAAGGGTCTGTCAGCAAGTCTGATGAACCATGTTTTGGACGTGTATCAGAGAAAGTATGATTTTATGTACCTGTTCGCGAATGATCGTGTGCTCGACTTTTATCCGAAATTCGGGTTTGAAGAGGTTGAGGAGTATCAGCATGCCGCAAAGATATCTGCTGGCCCAGGCGGATTCGATTTTAGGAAACTCGATTTGGCAGATGACCTGGATTTCATTGAAAAAACAGTTTACGGACGAGTGCCGGATTCAAAAACCTTTTCGACTACCAATTCGTCCGGGATTACGATGTACCATATCCTGAATATTTTTACCGACCATCTCTACTATCTTGCAGAAGAAGACGCGATTGTTATTTTCACAAAGGAAAACCGCGTTGTCCAACTGTACGATGTTATCAGTACATCACCTGTTAATATCAAAAACATTGTTGCTGGCTTTGGGGAAACAGACTGTATCGAATTCCACTTCACACCTGATTACAAAGACCTCCAGTTTCAGCGCGTTCCTTTTAAAAGAGAGGGAGCATTGTTTGTGAAAAAGGGAGCCGGACTGGAGCTTCCTAAGTTCATAAAACATCCATTCACCTCGGAGGCTTAAAGAACAAAAAGCACAAGCGCCTCGTTCAGCCCCGACAAGCGCTGGAGGGCCGACCGGTGAAGTCGTTCTTTGACTTCATTGGGCGGACCGAAGCGACTCGAGGGGCTAGGCGCTGGAGCTGGATTAAAAAAACTACATGGAGTTATCCACGACTCAATAATTTTATAAAGTCCTGGTTAACCATTAAAAAGGCTGAGCTGCTCAGCCTTTTTTCATTACCCTGGTTTTAAGTAGTGACTTTACAAAAAAATACACTATGAAAATACCCATTATCCAAAGGCCCATTTTATTCAGATCAAACAGCTTCAGAACTGCTCCTGCCAGCGTGACAAGATAAAGGATACCTAGCATTCCGTTCATTTCCCTGTTTTCAAAATAACCAGTCATCCTTGCGCCGAAATGGGAGCCGAATAGCGTACCGGCAATCAGCATCAGACCAATAAAGTAATTGATTTCCGTATTGATCGCATATGAGATGAATCCTACTGAGACGATCAACAGTACAGCAAAAAGACTCGTTCCGACTGCCTTTTTCGGATTGAAGCCCAGCGATGTAATGATAAGCGGTACGATGATGAACCCGCCGCCAACGCCCAGTGTTGCCGAAACAAAACCACCGAGAAAGCCAACAGCCAATAGCATTGGCATCGAAAAATAAGTTGGGGCAGGGTTCCCGTCGTCTGTCTTCTTGCCCTGGCGAATCATTTTTATCGCGAAATAAGTGAGCAGTATAATATAGAGGAAAGGAATGACGACTTCATCCCACCCTCGCGCTTCAAGAGCATACACAAGTGGTCTCGCCAGCTGCGTCGCGACAATACCACTTACTCCCATGATCAATCCCTCTTTCCAGAGGATATTCTTTAGGCGTATATGTGCTGTAATTCCCGAAATAGATGTACCCACTGTGAAAAACAAACTTGTCGTGATTGCTTCAAGTGGCGAAAATCCTACCAACAGTAATATGGGCGTCAGGATAAAGCCTCCGCCCACCCCGAAAAATCCAGAGAGGACACTGATCAAGCCGCCGAGCAGCAAATAGATTATGTATTCCATAGACAACTCCCTCTTTTTATCGAGTTCCTTTATAGAGTACCACTATTAGCCTGAAAATAAATAATCACTGACTTTTCATTTACCTGCGGCCTCTGATAACCGGCCGTCAGATGCGATCATCTCATTGCTGAAATAGTTGGCTCTAGCAGAATTAAACATGGTATACTCTTTACTAGGCTCATTTTGCTGCCTCCCTATAACAACTTAAAGGAGATACTTTTTCATGTCTGAATGGATACATGCGTTTGAAGAATGGCTGCTTGAATTTGGTTCCTGGGGACTATTCTTCGTGTCTTTCCTGGAATCTTCCTTTTTCCCGATCCCGCCTGATGTCTTGATGATCCCAATGGGAATCGCGAACCCTGACCGGGCATTGTGGTACGCATTCATCACAACAGCCGGATCCGTGCTCGGAGCACTACTGGGCTGGTACATCGGTAAAAAAGTTGGCCGTCCAATTCTGCGTTATTTTATAAAAGAAGAAAAAATCGCCCTAGTAGAAGGGTACTTCGAAAAGTACGGCGCGATGGCGATCTTAATAGCTGGTTTCACTCCAATCCCATACAAAGTGTTCACGATTTTTTCCGGAATCTCCAATGTGAAGATTCCAACACTAATCATCTGGTCCATTATTGGACGAGGCCTACGCTTCTTCCTTGAAGCAGCGATCATCGTTGCTCTAGGTGACAAAGCAATGCCATTCATTGAAGAAAACTTCGCGATGCTCACGATCATTTTAGGTGTCGTCGTGATTTTCGGATACCTGATTTACGCATATTTAAAAAGATCGAAGAAAGCATAACAATTAAAACCGAGCCCCTTGCTCGGTTTTTTATTATTTATAGCCCCTCTTAAATCTCGTACACAATCGAAGACTTCTTTAAAATCTGTACAGCCCTTCCCTCTTCTCTCTCTTTATATCAATAGTTTCAAAACTCAACACTCCCATTAGACGATGTTCCTTACTTTGTTTACATAGACAATATTTGGGTAGATTAAAGTATGCTTGCTAGCTAACTAAGGACTTTTTTCACAGGTTGAAGCTGCACTAGTTTTAGTTTTTATCCATACACATCCGCAGCTCGGCTTGAAAATCCAATTAAAATGAGGAGTGAGAAGTTTGAACAATAATTTTTACAATGGCTGGGACAGCATTCTTGGCAAACTGCCCAATGTGCTGATCGCGCTTGCAGTCCTGCTCGTCGGATGGCTTGTCGCAAAATTAATAGAAAAAGCAGTTTACAAAGGGCTTCAGAAAACAAGCCTTGATAACAAGCTTTTTTCGAATGTGAACAATAACAAGTATTCCGCTGAAAAAATCATCAGCAAGATTGTCTATATTTTAATTCTAGTATTTGTCTTCATCATGTTCCTGAATATCTTAGATTTATATGTTTTGACGGAGCCGCTCATCGGAATGTTCTCCACTATTGCCGCAGCGATTCCTAATATCCTGAAAGCAGGATTGATTCTATTATTTGCCTGGTTGATTGCTTCTGGCTTGAAATTCCTGATCCAAAAAGGCGGCAAGACGCTAGGTGTCCATGAAAAGTTAAGCAAGTATAAGCTTACGGACGACAACCAGCAGACGACGAATGCAGTTGATAAAGTCGCGAACATCGTCTTCTATCTTGTCTTACTGATGGCATTGCCAGCTGTATTGTCCGCACTGAACCTGCACGGCGTTTCAGAACCTTTCGAAAACATGATCGCAGGAATCCTGTCCTTCATTCCTAAACTTTTCGCGGCAGCGCTGATTCTTTTAGTCGGTTACTTTGTTGCTAAAATCGTTCGTGATATCCTGACGAACTTTCTACAAAGCATTGGCACTGAAACCTTAGTCCAGCGTTTCGGACTTTCTCGCTTATTTGAAGGCACTAGCCTTTCACGCGTGATCGGCACTGTTGCTTTCGTCTTGATATTAATCCCGACTGTCATCGCCGCTCTCGAGCGACTTGATGTCGAAGGAATATCTGAACCAGCCATCGCAATGTTGAATGACATCCTGACGATGATTCCAAATATCGTCGTAGCCATCATTCTTGTCATGATCGGCCTATGGCTTGGAAAATGGCTGAAAAAATTCACTGCTGATTTATTAAGAAGAATTGGTTTTGATTCCTATTTTAAAGGAGTAACTGTAGGTAGCGCTGCCAAGCGTTTTAACGCATTAAGCTTATCGGAAATTATCGGCTATATTGTCCAGGTCATCGTCGTCCTGCTATTTGTAGCTGAAGCATTGAATGTAGTAAACCTTGATTTCTTCGTCGACCTGGCACGAGGCGTCATTGCTTATCTGCCACATGTAATTGCCGCGATTGTCATCCTTGGTGTCGGCCTATGGCTCGGCGGGCTTGCAAAGAAAGTACTCAGCAGCATCCTGCAAGGGGACTCTTCCAATGTGCTGGCAACTGTCGCAAAATATGCGATCATCACCATTGCTGTCTTCATGGCCCTTGACCAGCTTGGAGTAGCACCAGCAATCGTAAACGCAGCGTTCATCCTGACACTTGGAGGACTGGCGCTCGCATTCGGACTCGCATTCGGTCTTGGCGGTAAGAACTTCGCTTCCAAATACCTGGCCAAATTCGATGAGAAAATCGAAAAAACCAGCATTGATCAGGCAGCGGTCCAACAGCAGAAAATGAAAAAGAACAACCCGGTCAACCCGAACCCTGCTACACCGCCGAACCTGAATAACCTGAATCAGAACCCTGGAACTGATCCAAACCTGAACAATCCGAACCAGAACCCTGGAACTGGTCCAAACTTAAACAATCCGAACCAGAACCCTGGAACTGGTCCAAACTTAAACAATCCGAACCAGAACAGAAACAATAACCCTATGGATCCTCATAACGATAACAACCCGATGAATCCATAAAAACAAAACACAGCTGCCAACCACGGCAGCTGTGTTTTTATGTATTTAGCTAAAATTATCAATGAAAAATATCACGAGAAACACGATGAAGGCATAGAAACTAAGATGCAGAATCACAGTAGTGAAAAATTCCTTCAGTTTATCAAATGAAAAAGGTTCACTCTTCCTTGTCCTCGCTCTCATAGCCAGCCTGTCCCCCTCTAGTAAAACTATCCAATCAGTCCATTTTTTTCTTTTAATAATCATAGCATAATCTAGTTACTTTGTGATTCACTTTTATGAAATATAGCGGACAGTTAACTTTCCAATATAAAAAGGGATGAAAACTTATCAGGACGACTAAAGGCAAGAGGAGGTTGTTTCAGAGTCCCAGACACAAAAAAAGAAAAACCCTCAAAATAGAGGGTCATCTCTGGCCGTAACTTTCAAATTTTTTGGACAGGCGTGCCATTTCTTCTTCAGTTAGTTCTGTTGGCTCGCCAATCGCTTTCGCCTGATAATAAATCTGAGCGCTGAACTCGATTTCCTCAGCGACTGTAAATGCTGTTTCGATGTTATGGGCACCGGCAATCATGCCGTGGTTCGCCAACAGCACAGCTCTTCTATCCACCATGCCTTCAAATGCCTTTTCGGCGAGCTCCTTCGTCCCGAATGTTGCATAGGGAGCGCACCTTACATTCGGACCGGCAAACGCCACCAAATAAGTAATCGGCGGAATGTCCCAACCAAGTGTCGCAATCGTTTTGGCATAGGGCGAGTGGGTGTGGACAAGCGCGTTTAAATCTTCGCGGCGCTGGTAAAAAATCAAATGCATGTCAAGCTCACTCGAAGGCTTTTTACTGCCATCAACGATTTCGCCATCCAAATTAATGATCACAATATCTTCAGGCTTCGTCTCGAAATAATCGATCCCGCTCGGACTGATGGCAACCAGTTGCTTTTCCCGATTGAAAATGCTGATATTTCCACCAGTCCCTTTAGTCAGGCCGCTTGAAATGATTTTCTTGCCGTATTTTACGACTTTCATCCGTTCTTCCAGAAGCAACATATGATGCGCCTCTCTTTCTCTAAAAATCTAGATAGGGAACGTCCTATTATCGCATATTATGGCTTGAAGCTGAATCCTTTAATACTTTTAAAAATTGTTCACCCGTTTTGTAGCTGCCGGATTCCAAGATGAACCGCTTCGCTGCAGACAGGCAAATCCTCTCTGCAAGAACGCGCTGCCCCTCATCAGAAATGGACGTTATATCCTTGACCTTCGCCAGGCCGGCAATACGGCGGATCATCTCCATGCCAGTTACCGAGGCAGTATCCTGAAGAACAGAATCCAGATACCAGCGGTCGAAGTCCTGCTCCTTCGCCATGATATCAGTGACATTATCCTTCCAACTTACCAGGAATTTTTCTACAAAAAGGTTTACCGTATCTTTGATTGTCTCCTCAAGCCAGGAAATATATTTCTCTTCAGCATTTGTTACATATGCGCGTGACCACGCGAACATCAGGTTCGCAACCACGTTGCCAACGTCATAGCCCATCGGACCGTAGAACGCGAATTCAGGATCGATTACTTTTGTTGATTCTTCTTTTACAAAAACAGAACCTGAATGCAAATCCCCATGTACAAGTGCCTGGGCATTGGTCATGAAAGCAAACTTCAGCTTCGCAGCTTCAAAGCGCAATTTATCATCACCATATATATTTTCTTCTATCCAACCCTTGTTTGCCGGGAACAAGTCATTTCGGTTGTTATGGTCAGTGAAAGGTTCAGAGTATACTAGGTCCTCGGAAATTTCGCACAATTCTGGGTTGATATAATCCTGGACAAGCGCCTTTTTCGCCTTATGCTCCATGACCACATCCGAAGTGAGCAGAAGCGTATTGACCATGAAAGTAGTCAGGTCATCCGCAAGCTTTGGAAAAATACGGCCTTCATTAAGCGCTGTACGGAGGATTGTATGATCAGAAAGATCCTCCATCACGCAGCAATTCATCACATCATCAAACAGGTATACATCCGGGACCAAACCTGGTGCCAGCTCACCTTCAAGCCTAAGCACATTGGATTCAATCCTGATCCGGTTTGTGGAAAGCTTGAATTCGTCAGAAATCCTCGCAGTATCACCAGCCTGTTTGACAATCAATGACTTTCCCGATTGCTCATCAATCACCTGGAATACGTAATTCAAATTGCCATCCCCAATTTCGGTACAGCTCAATTCAGCATCTTTATTAAAAAAATCGGTCTTTTCTTTTACATATGAAATGACCTCATCAGCATTCATCAAAAAATAAGTATTAAAATCAGCCATGGTGAACTTCCCCTTTCCCGCAGTAACAATTATAGAAATCTTTTAAAAATTATTATAGCTTAAGATTGTATTTCGACGCACTAAAAATCACTTCCAAACAAATAAAGCGAAGGCGACTGCTCAACTCCGACAAGCTTCTGGTAAACTTATGAACCTATCCATAAAAAAAGAAGACCGTCATCTGCCTTCTCTTTCATTTACAATCTCGTTTTCTAGCTTCCGTTTGTACAGCAGGTTCTTCTATAGGACACTTTCTCTCGCTTTCGCCTTCCGTTTGTCCGATAGAGCTCTTCTATCGGACATTTTCCCGCGCGTTCGCCTTCTGTTTGGTCGATAGAGCCCTTCTACAAGAAACGTATTCTATTACTCACATGGCAACAGAATCGTGAATGTGGTGCCTTTTCCTTCTGTACTTTCGACATTGATTCGGCCCCTCATTCTTTGGATAATATCAAAGGAAATCATCATGCCGAGGCCTGTGCCTTTTTCCTTCGTGGAGTAATAAGGGTGACCGAGTCTGTCGAGCTGCTCTTTGTTCATGCCGACTCCTTCATCCCGGAACTGGATTCTCACATTATTCTTGTCGACCTTGGCGATGATGTAGATGCTTCCGCCAGAAGGCATCGCTTCGATGCCATTTTTCAGGATATTAATAAAAACTTGTCTGATTTCATGGGCATCACCTTTGATGCAAAGGTTCTTATCGATTGCCTCCACTAATTCCGTATTGGCGAGATGCGAATAGGATCTCATGAAGTCAATCGTTTCTTTTAAAAGTTCGCTCAGGTCAATTTTTGCCATGCTGCCTGTATTTGGTTTTGCCAGCGAGAGGAAATTATCAATGATTGTCTGGGTACGATCCAGCTCCTGAAGGGATATCGTGATGAAGAGATTCTGGTTATCATTCAAATTCCTTTCTCCCTGGAGAACCTGCATGAAGCCTCTGATTGTGGTCATTGGGTTCCGTATTTCATGGGCAACCGAGGCTGCTAGCTGGCTGATTGCTGAAAATTTCTCAGCTTTGTGAAGCTCATGCATCAATTTAAGCTGCAAGTTGGTCATTTCAATGATATAAATGGTGACCGATAGCGCAACGAAAGAGACGAGTGAAAATACAAGCAAATACAGGTAGTCTTCCGCTTTGCCGGCGTTGATCATTGCCGCGAGTCTTGTCGTTGTGATCAGGCCGTACACAAAAAGGCCGAGCGCGATTTTTCTGTTAACAGTTGTATTCTTATATAATTTTTCAATCGAAAAAAATAGAATTAATATGACCATATAATTGACGGCCGTGACGGGGAGCTTGTCAATCCCCACAAATCCCTGCAATAACAACAGGACAGCCACAAGCAAAAAGCTATCAGTCCTGCTTAGATAAAAAAAGGCAATGAAGACTGGAATCAGCTTCAAGTCGAATTCCATGCCACCATGGAATCTTACAGGCAACGCCATTGTCATCAATAGCGCAGCTAAAATGGCCATTTTAAAGACTTGTTTCTTATATACCGAACGCTTCTGCATCCATAGAAAGTTATACATGAAGCCGAGCGATAATATAATTGAAAAATGCAGGATCAAATCTTTTATAAACTCTACCATTGTATCCCCCGGGGTTCTCCAGAATATGAATATATGCCTACATAATTATTATCTACTCCCCTTATGGATACTTCAATGGAAAATTCAGATATTTTTGATAAAATTGCATAATTTTGTCTATTTCTAAGGGATGCTATCGTATTTTGGGGTCTCAGGTATTTAGGGGGAACTAATTGGTGCGAAATGTTGTGCAGGCAAGCAACAAAGTTTGTAATCCGAAAAACTTTTTTACAGTGTCTGTAAAACTTATGCTATAATAAGAACAACCATTGCTTTACCGCATTAAACCCCACTCAATTGGAGTGGGGTTTTTTTATTAGGCTCTTTTCTCAAACTTTGTTGCTATTGCATATAATATTGGATTGAATCAGCTATTTTCCTTCGTGAAGTTGACGTTTCCTTATGAGAAAAGAGCATGCAAACTTCATACCGACCTGCAAACTGGATATATATTACGTTAAAATCAGCTTTAGGATTTTAACAACAATCGTTACGAAAACAGCCTTTTATTATTATTCAAATATACATGAACATAAAAAAACAAGCTCTGATGAATCAGAGCTTGTTTGTATGGGCTAATCCGTTATTATAGTTTTGTAACGTTAGCTGCTTGTGGTCCACGAGCGCCTTGCTCAACGTCGAAAGAAACTTCTTGGCCTTCTTCAAGAGTCTTGAAGCCTTCGCCTTGGATAGCTGAGAAGTGTACGAATACGTCTTCTCCACCTTCACGTTCGATGAATCCGAAACCTTTTTCTGCGTTAAACCATTTTACTTTACCGTTTTCCATTTTTGTTGCCTCCTAGTGTGATATCCACACAATTTGTTACTATTCTTGTCTCAGTGATATCCAGGCGAATCAAGCAGTGCATGTTCTTTCCTTGCATACCGAACAAAAATAATTCTTCCTAAGAATAACAGAATTGATAAGATAGTGCAAGTATTTAGGAATTTTCCAAAAACAGGGTTTTATAAAAAATCATTCAAAAGCCCATACTGGATTAATAAAAGTGAATCAGAAAATGTGGTATAATTAAAAGAACATGAAAGGGCGTGGCTAATTGAAAAGCGCAAGCAACATTTATAAAACAGGTCAATCGGTCAATATCAAGGAAACCGGCGAAACAGTGACAATCATGAAATCCCAATACGTAAAAAACATGAAAAGATATTCATACACTGTGAAGGAATACCCAAGCACATTTTACTTTGAGGAAGAACTAGAGAGTAATTAATGCCCCCACTAAAAAGCGTGCCACAGCTGAGCACGCTTTTTTTGTTTCTATTTTACTTTTTGCGGCCAAAGGCTGTATTTTCCCAGCTTGACCATGATGGCTGGTACAAGAATTGTTCGAATCAGGAATGTATCAATCAAGACACCGATCGCGACAGTGAACCCGAACATGAATAGTTCCATGATTGGCTGGGTGATCAGGACGGCGAATGTTGCGGCAAGAATGACTCCTGCTGATGAAATGACTCCACCTGTATGGGATAAGCCCCGACTGATCGCCTCTTTGATCGGATGGTTCCTTGCTTCCTCTTTTATCCTCGAAATGAGCATGATGTTGTAGTCCACTCCAAGTGCCACCAGGAAGATGAACGTGTATAACGGAATCCGGTAACTGATTTCAGAATAGCCGAAGAACTGGTCAAAGATGAAGAAGCCGGCTCCTAGCGCTGTAAAATAAGACAGGATGATCGTTGCCATCATATAGATGGGAGCAATCAGGGATTTTGTCTGCATGCCAAGCAGGACCATGATGACAACGGTCGTTAACAGGACGACCACCCATGTATCACGATCATTCACTTCTCGGACTTCTGCCTGCTTTGCGGTTTCGCCAGCATAGTAGAAGTTTGCACCTTCAAGGCCAGCATCTTGCTTCAGCTCTCCTCCCTGAATACGGATTTCATTCAACTGATCGAATGTCTTTTGGTCATAAGGATTGCCGGCAAAAACGATCTCCAGCTTTGCAGCATTTTTATCTTTAGAAAAATAAGAATTAGCCTGCAGGGCGAAATCAGGATTCACCTGTTCAACCCCATCCATATCAAGGAGCTCACCCCTTAAGGCTTGCAGCTCTTCTTTCCCTATTTCACTGTCACTTTCAACGATCAGGGTTGTCGGTGCCAGCTCACCCGGCGAGAAGTTCTTCTCCAGGATCTCATATCCCTGCCTTGACTGGATGTCATCAGGGAAAGATTTGATAAGATTGAATGAATAAGTGATATTGAGCGTGTTCAAGGCGATGGCCACCAGCGGGATGAGTACGAAGACTCCGCTCTTAACCGGATTTTCCACCACCATTTTCCCAAGCCTTGACCATATGGTCGCCTTTGCCGGAGCCTGGTCATCCACTTTTGGAAGGGACGGCCAGAACGCATTCCTGCCAAAAAGCACATACAGAGCTGGCAGCAACGTCAATCCGCCGAGCAGAATCAACACCAATGCAATCGAGAAGACCGGCGCAAAATTTCGGTACGGCTCATAAATGGCAGCGAACAACACAAGCATCGCTGCCAGCACGGTCCCGCCGCTGAAGAGAATCGGTTCAGTGACTTCCTCCATCGCCTGCTTCATCGCGGTAAATTTGCTTTCTACCTTTTTTAGTTCTTCTTTAAAACGCGCCACAATGAAAAGCGAATAATCAGTCAGGGCTGCAAACAACAGGATTGACATGATCGAGGTCGCCTGCGTCTCGATTTCCATCCCTGCAGAGCCAAATATCCCAATACTTTTATTAACCATTTCGTAGACGAGTCCTGCTCCTATTAAAGGTACCAATGCCAACAGCGGCGAACGGTAAATCAGGATTAACAGGATGAAGATCAATCCGACCGTCCCAAGCAGGAGCACGATATCCGCCCGGGCAAAGATGCCGATCATATCTGCGACAATCCCCGCAGGGCCGGTGATGGCCAGCTTGACCTCATCCTGGCTTTTCAACTCTTTCTTTGCCAGCTGCCCAATCTTTTTAATATTTTCATTGATTGTGCTGCGTTCAAGATTTTCTTTCAGTGATACTGGCAAAATGAGTGTCGTATTGTTTTCTGATAGAAACGTTGCTTTTGCCTGGGGTGGCATCTGATGGAACGGCACCACCGCCTTTACACCCTCTAGCTCCGCCTCTATCAGCTTTTTGCTGACCTGGTCAATGATCGCAAAGTCGGTTTCTGTGAATTCCCCCTTTTTATTAAAAACGAGCAGTGCGGGAATCCCATTGTCTTCAGGAAAATACTCTTTGATTTTTTCATCTGCTTTTAACGAAACGGAATCCTCAGGAAGACCCGACTCATTGACGCTTGTCGCATACTCACTCGCACTCGGGAAAAGCCAACCCATCAATATTGCAGCAAGGACCCAAATGGCCACGATTCCTTTCGAGCCCTTTTGGCTGCCTGAAAAAGCCGTTAATTTCCTAACCCACTTCATTTTTCCCTCTCCCCCTCTTTAATGTCTTTCGATAAGGCTCTTTTCGCAAACTTTGTCACTATTTAACAACAATCTTTACGAAATCAGCCTTCGATAAAAAATGTCGACACCAGGAAGAGGATAAAGCTGACAAGCAATGTCACCCCTCCGCCAATATAAAGGATGAGTGAAAAAGCCTCTGGTAAATCAAACGGCTTCAGGTTATGGACCCACATACCTGCTGTCAATCCTGTCGTGCCAATGATTGCAGTCCATGTATGCCACGCGGCCAATTTTTTGGACGTAATCGTGAATACCTCATAATAAACTGCCCAGGCAAACAAGGTCAGCCACCCGACAACCAGGATATGGGCATGGATCGGCCGAAACGCATACGAACCCGCACCTGCCATATGAGCCCCAAGCACCGCCCCGATTACTGAAAACACTGCTGAAAATCGAAGCAGCGCCAAATTTTTCCCCTTCATAAAAACTCCTCCTCCATAAGAAAAGCGCAAACGCCTTGGTCAGCCCCGACAAGCGCTGGAGGGCCGACCAGTGAAGTCGTTCTTTGACTTCATCGGGCGGACCGAAGCGACTCGAGGGGCTAGGCGTTGTAGCTAGACATTTCTAGAAGTGATTTTTATACATTCTGTATAAAAAAACCTTCTGATGACTTACGATTCTCATTATAAGAATCGAAAGTGAACAGAAGGTGAACTGGATATTACAAATGAGGTGGTGTGCTGTTTTACTTTTTAGGCAGCAACACAACGAACTCAGAACCTTTACCTGGTTCGCTGGTCACGTTAATACTTCCATCGTGCAATTTTATAATCCTGTCTACGATGGACAAACCAAGACCGGTGCCCTCGATTTCCTTTGATCTCGATGGATCAGCACGGTAAAAACGGTCGAATATCCGCTCGGTCTCTTCCGGGGACATGCCGATTCCGGTGTCCTTGAAGATGATTTTTACCAGGTCGGTTTCTTCATGAAGGGTGATTTCGATCTCTCCGTTTTCCTTATTGTATTTGATTGCGTTTGACAAAAGATTCTCCCAGGCATTATGAAGGAGGTTTCCATCGCCATGGTAGATGACTTCCGGCAAATGAAAGGTGAGGGCAATCCCCTTCTCATCAAGCTGCCATACATATTTTTGGATGAGTTCCTTCATTTGTGTTCCTAAATTAAAAGCGGCCGGCTTGAAGATAAACTCTTCTTTTTCCAGGGATGTCAGCAAAAGCAGCTGCTTTGTCATTAATGACAGCCGGTTTGTTTCCTGTTGGATCACCTGGATATAATGCGCCTTTTCTTCCTGCTTCAAACCCTCTTTTCCCAGCAGCTGGGTGTAGCCCTGGATGTTCAGCAATGGCGATTGGAAGTCATGGGATACATTCGAGACGAATTCTCTCCTCATCTGGTCAAGCTGGCTGAGCCTTAAGCTCATTTCCTCGAAGCTTCTTGCCAGGACACCAAGCTCATCCTGCCGGCTGATGTCCAGCTTGATATCAAAATTTCCCGTCTGGATCTCTTTTGTTGCGAATGTCAGCTTTGTGATCGGCTTTACAAGATACTTTGAAGCTATCAGTACAAGGATGACGCTGATGATGAACATGATTAGGATCATCCAGCCCATCAGCACATGGACTTCACTGAACAAAAGCTTGATGTCAGGCCTGATGAAGAGCGCATATCGTTCATTACCATAGGTGAAGGGCACACCTACCGTATTTCGGAGCTCATTCGCGAAAAAGCCAGTGACGAACGTTTCCATCGGGTAGTCCCTCATGCCATGGTAGATTTCCCCGCTCAGTACCGAATCTACGGCTCCCTTCTGAAGGTTGGGGTTTTTAAAAGGTGCGCCAAAGTACTGTTCGTAGCCACTTGCATTGACTGCGTAGATTTGGTATCCCATCGATGCGGCACTTTCGAGATAGTTTTCAAGCTCGATATTCTCCTGGCTCTCTATGTAGCTTGAAAGATTCTGCGCCACACTGACATTCTTCTCGTCGTTCAATGGCTTCACCAGCTGATGATAGTAGGTGTTGGCTATCAAAAATCCAAGCAGCGTGCTCGTCAGGATAATGGCTATGGTCGCTATCACAAATTTTGAATAGATGGATTTCATTTGCTTTGTACCTCAACCAAATAACCGACTCCGCGGATTGTTTTGATCGTGAAGTCATCGGTCAATTCAGAGAACCGGTCTCGAAGCCTTTTGACATGGACGTTCAGCGTACGTTCATCCCCTGAAAAATCAAGGCCCCAGATTTCCTCGATCAGCTGGTTTCTCGTAAACACCTGGTTCGGCTTCGCTGCCATGTAAGAAAGAAGCTCAAACTCCTTCAGAGGCAAAATCAGCGTCTTATCACCCACCTGAACCTCGAAGTTTTGCTGGTTGATCGTTACATTGCCAATTGTGATCAGCATATTGCTCCTCTTCTGATAGCGCCGGAATAATGCGTTGATCCTGAAAATCAGCTCCTTCGGGTCAAATGGCTTTACGATATAGTCATCCGTGCCTGAAAGGAATCCCTGCTCCTTGTCCTCAATCTGCCCCTTCGCCGTCAGCATGATCACCGGGATATCGTGCAGTTCCCGGATTTGCTTCGTTAGCTCATATCCGTCCATTCCGGGCATCATCACATCCACTACCGTCAAATCAATGACAGTTTCATTCAGCGTTTTCAAAGCACCTGTTCCATCCTGTGCCTGGTATACAACATGTCCTGCTCCCTGAAGCTGGCTTTTTACCAAAAATAAAATATTAGGATCATCATCGACAATTAAGATCGCTGCCATCACTGTGTCTCCTTACTCAGTTCTAGTTATGTTTATTATAGCGATTCCTGCTTACTTCGCCTAACTAATTACTTTTTGCCTATTAAACCCCATCTTCACTCTTTTAAACTCTATCATTTTTACTTATTTCGAGGCTCGAAATTTGTCTGAAAAATAGGTACCATACTCTATTAAATGTTTTTTAAAAATTCAGTAATATATATAGTGAATCTAGTTTATAGGAGGAATGACGATGAATTTGAAAAAGAAGGTTCTATCGGTTTCTTTATCAAGCATGATGGCTCTTGGCGCGGTGACTGCAGTGGCCCTGCCTGCAGGTGCTGTCGGGAATGGACCGAGTGCCGGAAATGGAGCCGTACAAACATCGATTTTGCATACATATGAAAGTTTAGTAGATTACCTGAAGACTCAGGATGCCAAACAGGAGGCAATGGAACTGGAAGTGATCGGCCAGACAGTCAAGGGCCGCGATATTCACATGGCAAAGTATATTTCCAATCCGGAAAACCCAACCGTGTTGTTCCTGACACAGCAGCACGGAAACGAGCAGCTGACAACTGAGGGAGCGCTTGAATTCATCAAGCATTTGGGCACTGGTAAAACTAGTGATGTACTTGATAATGTAAACATCCTTGTGATTCCGATGCTGAATGCGGACGGAGCAATGGGCGATGTCGACTTTTCACTTGAAGATTACCACGCTGATGGCGACCGCCACCTTACCCGCTATAATGCAAACGAAGTTGACCTTAACCGGGAGCACGCAAAAGAAACGAGCGATATGGAACCAGAAGCTCGCGCACTACACGAAAATGTTTTTGAAAAATATGAAATCGATTACATGATCGACCTTCATCACCAGGGCACGCTCAGCGAAACAGAAGGTGAACTTGTTTCTGGATCGATTCTTTATCCTACGAATGAAAATGTGAAGCCAGAGGTGCTTGAAGGTTCCAAGAAGCTTGGTGCAGTCGTATACAATGCGCTTGAAGATACTGGCTGGGGCCATATCGGCAAATATCGCGGCGGTACGGGAGAAAACATTGGCCGTAACGGCGCAGCTGTCCGCTATGACATTTCGACTCTATTATTCGAAATGCGCGGCATGTCCGACCATTTTTACGAGTCTTATGCGTTAGGCCAGAAGAGCAACGGCTACCTGATCAAGCAGACCATCACCACTTTGGATGCTACAGTAAGAGCGATTGCTGATGACTCTATCGAAAAGATGGATACCAGCTTCTGGGATACCCTTCCTTACCAGACGAACAGACAGAGCGAAGAAGCCGACGAATAAGTTTTTTATCAGTGTGATTCCCTGGCGGATCACACTGTTTTATTTTGCTGATTCTAAGAACCCGACATTTATCGTATATAAGTGTCCTGGTGATTTTTCGTATGATTAATTTGAAAACCCTTACAGGAGGCTTGCTGATGAAATTATTCAATATTTCACTTGCTTTTTTACTCATCTTCAGCCTGTTCTCGGGGCTTGGTTCTTCCCAGGCCTCCGCTTCAGGGCATGAATGGGAAGACACAAGCTATGACCGCCCAGAACAGTATTCAAACTATACTACGGAAAAAGATGTTTTCATCACGATGAGGGATGGCGTAATTTTAGCAGCCGATGTGCATCTGCCTGATGGCGAGGGACCGTTCCCTGTCATCCTCACACAAACACCGTATAACAAGAACGTAAGCAGCACCGAGAATCTAAATGAGTATTTTATTAAGCGCGGCTATGCCCATGTGGCAGTCGATGTCCGGGGGACAGGCGCCTCACAGGGTGCATGGGATTCATTCGGCGAAGCAGAACAGCGCGATGGCAAGGAGCTCGTCGAATGGGCAGCAAGCCAGCCGTGGAGCACTGGAAAGGTTGGTTTATATGGCTCTTCCTACCGGGCGATCAACCAGCTTTTAACCGCAGCCCAACAGCCTGAAGGACTGGAAGCCATTTTCCCGATCGTGCCGATGGGTGATATGTACCGCGACATTCTCATGTCAGGAGGAATGGTCAACACAGGATTCATCCCGCTCTGGCTCGGACTTGTGACAGGCAGCGGCTTGCTTCCGCCTTCCTACACTCTGTCGGACCCAATCATGGGAACGACCGTTTTGCTAAACCACACCGGACAAATTCTCGGCTTTCCAGTCAGCACCCTAAGCTCTGCGATAACAGGCGGCGACTTCGCCTATGATGGACCAGCCGCACAACTGCGCTCTCCACTGGCAGTTGCCGAGCAAATTGAAGTTCCCGCATTTTTCACCGGAGGACTTCATGACCTGTTCCAGCGTGGAACCCCGCTTCTTTATGAAAAATTAAAAGCAAACGGCGTACAGACAAAGCTGCTGATGGGAAACTGGACGCACGGAAACTATGGCAGCGGTTTGCCTGCCGACAATGTCCCTGCCCTTGACCAGCTGGCGTTGCGATGGTTCGATCAGTATTTGATGGGAATCAACACGAACATCAACAAAATACCTGATGTCACTCAATATGTGCTCGGTGAGGATCGTTTCGAGGTCCAGCCAGGCTGGCCACATCAGGAGGCAGAAGCTGAGAAGTTTTACTTGCGCAGCGGTAAGCAGTTGACGAAGGAGACTCCTTCCTATGCGGAGCCATCGCGCACAATGCTTCAGCAGCCGTTGAACGGCATTTGTTCAGGCAGCACGAACCAGTGGATGGCAGGAATCCCGGATGCCCTCCCTTGTACGAAGGATAATCGCCTGACAGAATTGGGCGAGCTCACCTATACGACAGCACCAGTAAATTCAGACTTGCGTGTTTCCGGGCCAATCGCCGCTAAAATTTTTGCCAAAACAACCGCTCGTGAACTCGTATTGTCTGTACGTGTAACCGATGTCGCACCGGACGGGACTTCCCGCGAAATTACTGCAGGCTGGCTCGCCGCCTCTCACCGGGCAGTCGACGAAATCAAGAGCCGCTTCCTCGATGGAGAGAACATCCAGCCATGGCACCCATTTACGAGAGCTGCGGTGCAGGAAGTGAAGCCATATGAAGTTATGGAGCTGGATGTCGAGATCTTCCCTAGCAACTTCGTCATCAAAGAAGGGCACAGACTCCGCGTTGCCATCGGGCCAAGCGACTTCCCGCACTCCATGTCGCCAGCATCGCAGCTGCTCGACCAGCTCGGTGGGATTGCAACGATTTTGTCTAACTCTAAATATCCGTCATCGATCGTACTGCCGGTGGTTGAGGAATAATCGTAAATTTAGCCTGCCGAGTTTTCGGCAGGCTATTTGTATGGACATGTTAACTAAAATTTACATTAAAAATGAATTGTTTTCATAAGGAAATAGCAAAGAGAAAAAAGCAACCACCCCTTGTAAAAGGTTAGTTGCTTTAAACCATTCCATTTTCTGCGGTTATTTGGTTCCTGCCCTGTCGCTTTGATTTCAGCAAAAGGTTATCGGCCAGTATATATCCTTTTTCAATCGAAGATGGTTCAGAAAAGTTATTAAAATAGAGGCCAAAAGATGACGTAAAAGCAATTATATACTGCTCCCCGTTGAATTCGATCTCCAGCCTTGCCTTTTCGAGTTCCTGCCTCATTTCCTCGAGGAGTGCATACGTTTCTTCGAATGTACGGTTCCTTAAAAATAAAGTGAACTCTTCACCACCGCTCCGGAAAAGCAGGTCATCTTCCTCCAGGAAGCTAGTTAAGAACTTTACATAAAACTTGAGGGCTTGATCACCGACCGCGTGGTTATACGTATCATTAATCAATTTAAAACGGTCGATGTCAGCGACTACGACCCCCATTGTTTGCCCGAGGTTGGACAGGTCATCTATCTTCTTATCCATAAATGCTCGATTATTGGCCCCCGTTAAAGCATCTTTATAGGCCATCACTTCAAATTTATCCCGCTCCAACTTGTCCTGTATATTTATTGTCTTCATCAAAATGGAACGATTAACAAAGTGATATAACACCAATAATCCGATTAAGTATTCCCACTGATTGTGATAGAGGAATACAATTAACAATCCGTTTGTCATAACGGTCTTCCCAATATCAAGTAAATTCCAATAGCTATAAAATTGAGCCGCATCTTTCCAGGAGCGAATTTCTTTTATCAGCCAGAAATAAATAAGAATGAAGGTATCGGAAGTAAAAGCTGTTACCACAGTAATTAGGAAAAAAGTTATCCAGATGCCAAATGGTAGATGATTCAATAGCGGCCAAAGCAACCCATATAAATAGTAGGCTAATATATTAGCAGCTGAAAACGTTGTAATATTATAGAATGTATATAAAAACGGATTATCATTTGTCTTTTTCTTCCATATATTGATCATGAGAGTGGAGCCATGATTTAGAATCTCATAGAGGAGAACGCCAATTGGTCCAGCATAAATCGCAATCGCAATACCGTAATTAATCGAGTATTCAGTGGTTACTCCTTTTGTTTCCGTTAGGATGTTTAAATGATAATTAATGATGTTAAAAACTAGAAAAAGACTGAGAGCTATGAAGATATCCTTGGTGTCTAACTCAACCTGATTTCCTAGAAAGGCAACCAGTGTGACAAATAAAAAAAGAAGTAGATAATAAATATTCTCCCTTTTCAGCAATAAAATCCCTCCGCTTTCCCTATCGCCTTCCTATTATGATTCAGTATTAACATTATATCATCCCTTGCTAGTGTTGAGTTTTGAAAGTTTTAGACAAGGAAATAGACCGCCATGACTCAAAAAAAAAGAAGGCATACACATACGCCTTCAATACTAAATATTCACTTAGTTGATGCTCTTATCCACGTACTTCCCATAGTCCGGTACCGCAATACTGTCAAATTCCCGGACCAGCTTTTCAAGGCTGTTTGACAGTAATTCACCTGACATCGGCAGTCCATGTCCTGTCACGGCCGCGGCCGGTTTCAATGCCTCAAGCTTAATGACTGATTCCTTCGCGGATTTCCAATCTGGCGTCAGATACCTTGGGGGACCGCTTATTTCCTGTTCCTGTGTTAACACTTTATACAGTGACTCCTGTTTAACAGTCACAAATGCGTCTCCTGCAATCAGCACTCGATCTCTTTCTCTAAAAAAAGAAACATGGCCGGGCGTATGACCTGGTGTGTGAATCCATTTAAATTCTGGCATATGCGGTATCGTGCCATCAGAAGGTAGTTTTTCTACATTATTCCCCAGGTCGATCGGTTCGTTTGGAAACAAAGGCGACATTTTCGCAACCATACCGCCTTCAACAGTTGGATCTGGTTCAGGGTAACTCATTTGTCCTGTGAGAAAAGGTATTTCCAGTTCATGTGCATAAACAGGAACTTCCCAATGTTTCACCAATTCGATAATCGCTCCAACATGATCAAAATGACCATGTGTTAAAATAATCGCTTTTGGACGGATGTTCGCTCCAAAACGCTCTTCTGTAACGGAAATGATCTCTTCCGCTGATTCTGGCATTCCCGCATCGATTAGAACAAAATCCTTTGTTTCCGGATTTCCAACCAAATGAATATTGACGATCTGGACAGTATAATTAAATAGGTCTGGCAAAATCTCCATGCCCACACCGCTGCCTATAGAAGTAGCAGGAATATATTTATAATCACTGCCATAGTTCATTTCCTTATCTATTTCCATCCCAATACCTCCGTATAAACTCATTCCATACAGAGTTATTGTCTCTCTCTATAGATAATTTATGATTGGACAGGTTGGAAAAGTCTAAATCCAAGCGATACCAAAAAAAAGGATCGAGAAACGTACCAAGTACGCTCCCGACCCTTCTGGAGTTTTAAAAAATTTTATTCAACCGTAACAGATTTAGCCAGGTTACGTGGCTTATCAACGTCACAGTCGCGGTGCAATGCTGCGTAGTAAGAAATCAATTGCATTGGTATTACTGAGATAAGAGGTGTTAATAGGCTGTGCACTTCTGGGATGACGAAGCGGTCTTCGTCTGTTTCCAGTCCATTCATGGAAATGATGCACGGGTTTGCTCCGCGGGCAACGACTTCTTTGACGTTTCCACGGATGCTTAGGTTAACAAATTCTTGTGTTGCAAGAGCAATGACTGGTGTGCCTTCTTCGATCAAAGCGATTGTTCCGTGCTTCAGTTCTCCGCCGGCAAAGCCTTCAGCCTGGATGTACGAGATTTCTTTTAGCTTCAACGCGCCTTCAAGACCTACGTAGAAATCGATTCCGCGTCCGATGAAGAATGCGTTTCTTGTAACAGTCAGGTATTCGCGAGCGATGCTTTCGAATTCTTCTTTGTCGTCGCAAAGAGCTTCCATAGCTGTCGCTACGATTCCTAATTCCTGTACAAGATCAAAGTCTACATCGTGGCCAATTCCGCGAGCTGTTACTTCTGCTAAAATTGCCAGGACAGCAAGCTGTGCCGTATACGCTTTTGTTGAAGCAACCGCGATTTCCGGACCAGCATGTAGAAGAAGAGTGTAATCTGCTTCACGGGAAAGTGTTGAACCAGGTACGTTCGTAATCGTCAATGCTTTATAGCCCATTTCCTTCACCTGAACAAGAACCTGGCGGCTGTCCGCAGTTTCTCCACTCTGGGAAATGAAGATGAACAATGGCTTTTCAGATAGAAGCGGCATATTGTAGCCGAACTCACTTGAGATATGGACTTCAACAGGAATCTTCGCCAATTTTTCGATGAACTGCTTGCCAACAAGGCCGGCATGATAAGAAGTACCCGCAGCGACGATGTAAATGCGATCTGCTTCTTTCATCGCAGCAACGATGTCAGAATCTATTTCAAGCGCGCCTTCGCCATCCTGATAGTTCTGGATGATTTTACGCATCACTAGCGGCTGTTCGTCGATTTCCTTGAGCATGTAGTGTGGGTATGTTCCCTTTTCAATGTCGCTTGCATCAAGCTCTGCTGTATAAGGGGCACGTGAAATAACTTCACCTTCAAGGTTCTTGATTGCCACTTCGTCCTTAGTGACAATGACCATTTCCTTATCCATCAGTTCAACATACTGGTTTGTTACCTGAATCATTGCCATCGCGTCACTAGCAACAACATTGAAACCATCGCCAAGGCCGACAAGAAGCGGGCTCTTGTTTTTCGCCACAAAAATAGTGTCTTCGTTTTGCTCATCTATAAGGGCAAGTGCATATGAACCATGTAAAAGTGTCAGCGTCTTACGGAACGCTTCTTCCAGGCTCAGACCTTCGTTTACGAACAGATCAATCAACTGAACGATAATCTCAGTGTCTGTTTCACTTTTCAATTCTACATTCTGCAAATACTCGCGCTTCAATAGATCGTAGTTCTCGATCACGCCATTGTGAACAAGAGTCAGTCTGCCAGTTGTGCTTTGGTGAGGGTGAGCGTTCACTTTGCTTGGAGGACCGTGAGTAGCCCAGCGAGTATGGCCGATACCAGCGTTCGCCATTACATCATTGTCCACTGCGTTGCGAAGATCCGCAATGCGTCCTTTTTCCTTAAAAACGTGAACTCCCTTTTCATTCATGACTGCGATTCCCGCAGAATCATAACCTCTGTACTCAAGCTTTTCCAGACCTTTTAATAAAATCTCTTTCGAGTCATTATTTCCGATATATCCAACGATTCCACACATAACTTCCGTTCCTCCTGTACGACAGGGGGCAAGAAGCCTCTTTTATAGGGGCGGCTTGCCCCCTTATCTCATATAATTGGTTTGAGGTCAGACTCTATTATCTAATCCTCGTTAGTTTTAGCATCCCCATCTCTTTGTGCATTAAGTTGCCTTAATGTTTTAAAGATGGAATTCGCGGCTGTGCTTTCAGCCGGGAGGCATCCGCCGAAACTTCGATAAACCTCCACCTCGTCAACTAACCCACATTTACGGTCAAGGATTAGTCCTGGCGCTTTAGTTTTCCCTTGATCTACCTCTGCCCACCTTTCCGATAAAATCGTTTTATAAGGCATATGTTGCACAAACAGCCTTATTTACAAAAACAGGATTATCATACATGATACTGATGCATCCGTCAATAGAAAACAAAGGAAAACAGCCTTCCCGTACAATTACCCTTTACAGTCTGGCTAAAACTTCCCTTCATAAATAAATATGCATAAGGGCTCTTCTACGTGCAGAAGCCCTTATGCATATGACTGATTCCTATTCTTTTAATCCCATTTCTTCTTCAACAACGACAGCAATTCGTCTTACATATTCTTCGCAAAGCTCTGCTGTTGCTGCCTCTGCCATGACGCGTACCAATGGCTCTGTTCCGGAAGGACGAACAAGGATACGGCCGTTGCCGTTCATTTCCGCTTCAACTTGTTCAATCACTGCTTTTACCTTCTCGTTATCTGTTACGTGGTGCTTATCAGTCACCCGGATATTCACGAGGACCTGAGGGTACTTCTTCATTTCTCCAGCCAGTTCAGAAAGCGGCTTGTTCGTTGCTTTCATGATATTGGCAAGCTGCAGGCCAGTTAACAGGCCGTCACCAGTTGTATTGTAATCAAGGAAAATGATATGCCCGGACTGCTCTCCGCCGAGATTGTAACCATTCTTCTTCATTTCTTCTACTACATAGCGGTCGCCAACAGCTGTCTGAACACTTTTAACTCCATGCTCTTCTAGGCCTTTGTAGAAACCAAGGTTGCTCATTACGGTTGAAACAACTGTACCCTGCTTCAGCTGGCCTCTTTCCTTCAGGAACTTGCCGCAAATATACATGATTTGGTCGCCATCAACGATGTTTCCCTTTTCATCAATCGCAATCAAGCGGTCGCCATCTCCATCAAACGCAAGCCCAAGATCTGCACCCTTTTCTTTAACGAATGCAGCAAGTGCTTCAGGATGAGTTGATCCAACACCATCATTGATATTCAAACCGTTAGGCGATGCTCCCATTGTTGAAGTATCAGCATCAAGGTCAGCAAATAAATGCGTAGCCAATGAGGAGGTTGCCCCATGTGCGCAGTCGAGCGCGATATGCAGCCCCGTGAATTCTTCATCAACTGATTGCTTAAGATATTGAAGGTACTTTTGGCCGCCTTCAAAATAATCATTCACCTGACCAAGGTTAGCACCAACAGGACGAGGAAGCTCATCCACTTCCATATCCATCAATTGCTCGATTTCATTCTCTTGATCATCAGATAGCTTATATCCATCCGGGCCAAAGAATTTGATGCCATTATCCGCAACTGGATTGTGAGATGCCGAAATCATGACTCCAGCCTGCGCACCAAGGGCCTTCGTCAAATACGCTACCCCTGGAGTAGAGATGACACCGAGCCTCATAACTTCCGCTCCGATTGATAATAGACCGGCAACCAGCGCTCCTTCAAGCATATGTCCGGAAATACGAGTGTCCCTTCCAATTAAAACTTTAGGACGATCATGTTCCTTTGTAAGGACATAGCCTCCAAAGCGGCCAAGCTTGAAAGCTAATTCTGGTGTTAATTCGCTGTTCGCAACACCACGTACTCCATCTGTACCGAAATATTTACCCATTCTTAAAATCTCTCCTTGTATGAAAAATTGCAGTCATTTACGCATCTTTTTTCGCAACCGATATACTGGCTTTTTCTTTAGCCAATTTCCACGTTATATTTTGAGGTGCTGTCACTTTCATGTCGACTTCATGATTTCCTTCATCCAGTTCCGACACATCAATCAGGATCTTAAAATCATCTGATGACAGAGCTGAAACAATATCACTCGGCCCAGAAACGGTCAAGTTCGTCTGACCGTTTGCAGGATCAAGGAAGTTGACTTCCAAGCCTTCATCCATCCCATCTATTTGTATGGGAACATTGGAAATGCTTTTCTCGGAAGCCTTCGTGACGTTCACGGTCACTTTTACCGTTTCGGGTGATACCTTGACAATTCCTTCACCGATGATGACTGGGAGGGTAATCTCCGTATCCTCATCAATCTTGCTGACATCCACTTCGACCCTGACTTTTTCAAAATTCTCGAGTACGCCTGGGTCAGCGATGATCTCTGCTTCCTTTGTTTCTAACGTTATTGAATCGATTGTTACTCCACTTGGAGGAGTCCCTTTTCGGACAATATCAATCGGTACCTTCTTGCTTGAGCTTTTAATCGGGATTGTTACCTCGACAACCTGTGGTTCCACAACGACATTAAGCTTGTTCATATCTTTATCCAAAGCTAGTACACTTGCTTCTCGTGTGATTGTTTCTGATATTTTCCCTGATGAATTGACAGTTGCTTTCACAAAGGTGATTTTATCAACTACATCTTTGGCACCTGTTATTTGGACTTTATTAGGCTTTACCGCTGGTTTCTCGGCCATATAGCCTTCCTCAACTATATTAGCGCTGAACTCAGCCTCCACCCTGAATTCTTTCGTTACCTTCTCCTGGATGGAAACATTCGCATAACCAGGTTCAATGGTGACGGTCAGGCGATCCGAGACATCTTTAATCGTAATCGGGACTCGCTGATTCCCGATTTCAGCATCTGTCAAATCTACGAACACCTCGAAATTCCTCAGTGTCTTAGCCTGCTGAACAAGATTCTTCGGGCCTTGCAGGGTGACAGAAACAGTCTCGGGAACACCGGACACTACCAGAGTATCGGTATCATAAATCCTTTTTACTGGTACTTCTTCAACCGTCTCCACCTTTTCATCTGATGGCACATTCACATCACCCGGCTTACCTGGATCGTTTTTAGGGACAGATCCAAAGAGCAGAACAGCAAGGACAAGGGCAACCACTTTTATGAACCAGGGATTATCCATCCATTTATCCATTTTTCTTCCCCCTCCAATTCCAGCGGGTAGAAGCGGCCTGCTTGATTCTTGATGGGGAAATCAGTTCGGCTGTGAGCAGTTCCCTTAGCGTTTCCCCGCTCAAGTCACGGTAAAGTTCGCCATTCCGGGTAACCGATACATTCCCTGTCTCCTCAGAAACAACGATCGTGATACTGTCAGTTACTTCACTGATTCCGAGTGCGGCCCTGTGCCTTGTACCCAGCTCCTTCGAGATGAACGGACTTTCCGACAGCGGCAAATAGCAAGCAGCCGCTGCTACGATGTTTTTCTGTATGACTACAGCTCCATCATGAAGCGGTGTATTCGGTATAAAAAGATTAATCAACAGTTCAGAGGAGATTTTTGATTGAAGCTGTATGCCTGTTTCTATGTAATCACTCATTCCTGTTTCTCTTTCAATTGAGATCAATGCTCCGATTCGGCGCTTCGCCATATAATCAGTTGCTTTGATAATGGCCTCCACCATCTTCTCTTCGTCTTCCTCTTCCTGCAGCCCTGATCTGGCAAAGAGCCGTCCCCTGCCGAGCTGTTCGAGTGCCCGCCGCAATTCGGGCTGGAAGATGATGATAATGGCCAGGAATCCCCAGGTTAGTACTTGTTCCATCATCCAGCTAAGAGTGTTCAATCCGAAGTAATCACTGACAAACTTTACGATCAGGATGACAAAGATTCCTTTTAAAAGCTGGACAGCCTTTGTCCCTCGAATTATCGCAATCAGCTTATAAATGACGAACCAAACCAGGAGAATGTCAACAATATTAGCTAGATATTCTAAAAAATCGAAATCTGCAAACGACATTGCACTTCCTCCAGTAGTTTAGTAAGACTGTTTCAGAAAAGTCGCTAACCTTCCTGAAAGTTCAATCAGCCTTGTAGTAAAGCTCTTTTCGTAAAAATGACGAAAACAGCCTATTGTAAAGACTCTTTTCTCAAACATTGATGCTATTGAATACAAAAATTGGATTGAATTGCCTATATTTCTTCGTAAAGTTGACGCTTCTTATGAGAAAAGAGCATGCAAACTTAATACCGACCTGCAAAATAGGTATATATCACGTTAAAATCGGTTTTAGGATTTTAACAACAAGCTTTACGTAAACAGCCCTTTGTAAAAAAAAGCGGAAGATGACCAGCACTTCAGCCTATAAACAAAGATAACTTTCTTATTATAACACAAGCCTTGTTCAAATTAATAATCATGTCTACTGCAGTCCCCTGCCAATTAATCCTTTTTGATGCACTCTAAAAAACAGCCATTCCTATTGGAATGACTGTTCTTTTTCGTCGTCCTCAAAAAGATCTGCGGTATTTTTAGCGGTCTTCTTTATATGGTACCAAATCCACTCGAACACTTCATTGACCTCTGTTATTTCACCGGTGACATTGCCTGCTGCTGCCAGGTATTTCTCACCGTTAATCAACTCACCGTTGATTACTGTGACATTACCCTGGACCTCGCCTTCAATTTTCACCTTGCCATTCCTGACAACGACATCACCCTTGACGACTTCCCCTTCAGGTACGATGACTGTATCATTTTCAACAATCAGATTAGGCTGCTTCGATACGGAAAACTGGTGTTCTTCATTCCAAGTCGAAAAGATGCTGCCAGTCATTAATGCCAGGAAAAGCGAGGCAGCTGTTAACAATGGATGGCTCCTGAACCAACGTTGGATTTCCGTCTTTTTCTTTTCCTTCGGCAGGCCGGCCATCACTTTTGAAGTAAAATCAACTGGTGCCTGGATATGAGAGGTGCTCTGCACTAGAGCGATTGACTTATTCAGCTCCCTGAAGTATTCCTGGCAATCTGAACAGCTGTGCAGGTGCTCTCTTAATATCTTTTCATGTTCTTCGGAGATTTCTTCATCTAGGTATTCATGCATATAGTCAATAATTTGTTCGGAACATTTCATATTCTTTCACCTCACCTTATACGTGTCGCAACTGTTGCCTTAAGGCTTCTCTTCCTCGATGGATCCTCGTCTTCACTGTGCCAAGCGGCAAATCCAGTATTTCACTGATCTCATTCAGGCTGAGTTCTTCAATATACTTTAATACGATGACCGACCTGTATTTATCGGGTAGTTTTGAAATTTCTTTTTGGATCGTATCCTGCAATTCGATACTTTCAACCTCATCCTCTGGCAAAGGAGTTTCAGATGGGACCTGGGAGTACATGGTTAGGCCCTCTGTTCCAGGCACTTCCGCATCCAGAAAGTAATCTGGTTTCTTTTTGCGAATCCGGTCAATACATAGGTTTGTGGCAATTCTATAAAGCCATGTTGAAAACTTCAAGTTTTGATTGAAGCTGTTGATATTGATATATGCACGGATAAAAGCCTCTTGTGCAATATCCTCTGCCTCATGCCGATTCCCGAGCATACGGTAGCAAAGCTGGAAAACCTTGTCCTTGTATACCTCAACAATCTCTCCATAGGCATTCTGGTCTCCCTTGATTACCTGTTTTATTCTGTGTTTTACAATTGTCTCCATTATTTTACCTCCGCGCTTCATGCGGCTAATCGATATACGAATCGATTCCGTAAAAGGTTTCGTTTTTTTTATAAAAACTTTATATATGTATGTAATTGACAAAATCATCTACCAACTGACTTATTTTGCGAAAAACGTTAAAAAAACACGATATGTTAATATTAACAAATTTTTACCAGTTTGGTTTAAAAAGTTTTTTTCAGGGGAATAAATGAACTATATTTCAGTGAAAGCGAGGAAACAATCAATGTGTGCAGAAACGTTGTTGAAGGATATTGAAAATTGCCGTAAAGAGATGGTTGAATTAGCCGCAAGAACCTCGCTGTCAAACCAACGGGTTGTAGACATAAGTACAAAACTCGACCATTTACTAAATAAATATTATCACTTATCATCAAAAAATACATTTCTATATTAATAATAAGAGAGCAGCAGCCACACATGGCCGCTGCTCCTATTTTTTACTCACTAGTATGAGTCTATTCCAAAACTACTGAAGCATTACAAAAGTTTCTCTCCAAATAAAGAACCCATTAACGCGACTGCTGCGACAGCGGTCTTGTTCTTTTCATCAAGAATTGGATTCACTTCGACGAATTCAGCTGAAGTGATGATTTTTGCTTCAGCCAACATT
The DNA here is from genome assembly GCF_056173465.1 of Mesobacillus sp. QJM3NY_10. NCBI lineage: Bacteria > Bacillati > Bacillota > Bacilli > Caryophanales > Bacillaceae > Mesobacillus > Mesobacillus sp. QJM3NY_10. Next base: position 180,520 of record NZ_CM149675.1, on the reverse strand, counting down.
TCCATAGCCAGGTGGCTCTCACGGTAACTGATTCCTCCAGTTACCGGCGTACCGACACCAGGAGCATCTGTTGGATCCAGCCCATCCAAATCAAGTGAAAGATGGACACCATCTGTCTTATCTTTAAGATAGTTGACTGTTTCCTCAATGACCGTAGCCATCCCAAGGCGGTCAATTTCATGCATCGTGAACACCTTGATCCCAAGCTCCTTGATTAAATCCTTCTCACCATCATCCAAAGCACGTGCCCCGATGATGACAATGTTTTCTGGTTTTACCTTTGGTGCATACCCGCCTAACTGAGTCAGCATTTCATGTCCTAATCCCAAGCTGGCAGCGAGCGGCATTCCGTGGATATTCCCTGATGGTGAAGTATCTGCTGTATTCAAGTCTCCATGTGCATCATACCAAATGACACCCAGGTTTTTATAATGCTTGGACACACCCGTCAAAGTGCCAATCGCAATGCTATGGTCGCCCCCTAAAACAAGCGGGAATGATCCTGATTCAATAATCCTGTCTACCTCATCAGCAAGCAAGCTGTTTTTTTCAGCCACTAATTCCAGATTGCGGAGATTGCTGTTAGGATCAATCTTAACCTCTGGCCGGCCAACTGCTATATCTCCCAAATCCTCTATCTCATCAAATAGCACTCTTAATCTTTCATTTATTCCAGCATAACGGATCGCACTTGGGCCCATGTCGACTCCCCTTCTCATCTGACCCAAATCCATAGGCATGCCAATAATCGAAAGTTTCTTCATTTATTTCTCCCCCTTGCTTTCTCTCATCTACCCCTTATTTTAAACGCTTTCATTGAAATGACTCAACCGGACAATTTCATGAATATATATACGGTTTGGAATTGAGTGAATTTACGAACTGAATTAAGGGATACTTGGACCACCTTTTTGTAGAGTTTGATCATCTTTAGCGTGAGTAGCAGTGGATCCCGCCCTTCGATCTGCACTTTCTTGACAGCTTTGAGCTTCACACCCTGAAACCTGTCACAATAACGGCTTTTTCTTGACAGCTTTGGCCTCCGCAACCTGAAACCTGTCACAATAACGGCTTTTTCTTGACAGCTTTGAGCTTCACTACCTGAAACCTGTCATAATAACGGCTTTTTCTTGACAGCTTTGGCCTCCACAACCTAAAACCTGTCACAATAACTGCTTTTTCTTGACAGCTTTGGGCTCCATTAGCTGAAACCTGTCATAATAACAGAACTTTCTTGACAGCTTGGTGCTCCGCTACCTGAAACCTGTCACAATAACTGCTTTTTCTTGACAGCTTTGGCCTCCGCAGCCTGAAACCTGTCATAATAACAGAACTTTCTTGACAGCTTTGGCCTCCGCAACCTAAAACCTGTCACAATAACTGCTTTTTCTTGACAGCTTTGGCCTCCGCAGCCTGAAACCTGTCATAATTACTGCACTTTCTTGACAGCTTTAGCCCATAATCCTTCAAACCTGTCTTAAATAAAAAATAAAAAAAGCCATAAACCCGGTTGGATTTATGGCTGAAATGGTATTTATGTAGTGTGATGGTGGAGCCTAGCGGGATCGAACCGCTGACCTCCTGCGTGCAAGGCAGGCGCTCTCCCAGCTGAGCTAAGGCCCCATTTGGAGCGGAAGACGGGATTCGAACCCGCGACCCCAACCTTGGCAAGGTTGTATTCTACCACTGAACTACTTCCGCATGATTTTATTATAATAGATAAAACCCCTAAAAATAAAGGATTAAGTTCATTCTTAGGGGTCTTAACATGAGTGAGCCATGAAGGACTCGAACCTTCGACCCTCTGATTAAAAGTCAGATGCTCTACCGACTGAGCTAATGGCTCGTTAATGGCTGGGCTAGCTGGATTCGAACCAACGCATGTCGCAGTCAAAGTGCGATGCCTTACCGCTTGGCTATAGCCCAATGAAAAAATAAAAAGGACATTAGTAGCTTGTCCAATTTTAATATGTATTAAAATGGTGGAGGGGGACGGATTCGAACCGCCGAACCCTGAGGGAGCGGATTTACAGTCCGCCGCGTTTAGCCACTTCGCTACCCCTCCACATAAAGAAACTTCCTAACTAGGTACATGCTCAAAATCCCTTCGGGATTTCTCGCATCTTTCCGCTGAAGCTTATTCAGGGAAGTTAGAAAGATGGTGCCGGCAAGAGGACTTGAACCCCCAACCTACTGATTACAAGTCAGTTGCTCTACCAATTGAGCTACACCGGCAAGTTAATGAAGATTGTTTTCACTGAGTGAAAAATCATGGTGGAGGATGACGGGATCGAACCGCCGACCCTCTGCTTGTAAGGCAGATGCTCTCCCAGCTGAGCTAATCCTCCATAATTTTATTCGCTGATGTTTTCATCACTAGCATGAAATTAATGATGATTATTTTCGCTAGCGCGAAAAAATCTTGGTGACCCCTACGGGATTCGAACCCGTGTTACCGCCGTGAAAGGGCGGTGTCTTAACCGCTTGACCAAGGGGCCGTATAATAATATATTCAGAGCTTCCAAGCGGGCTCGAACCGCTGACCTCTTCCTTACCATGGAAGTGCTCTACCTGCTGAGCTATGGAAGCATTTTGCTGCCAGCTCAAATGACTTTCATCATTAGAGATAATGGCTCCGCAGGTAGGATTCGAACCTACGACCGCTCGGTTAACAGCCGAGTGCTCTACCACTGAGCTACTGCGGAATAATGGTAATTAACATAACTCTTGCAGATGATTCGGTTGCCTCATCTTAGAAGTTGTCCAAGATGAAAAAGCATAATCGCCCGGCGGCGTCCTACTCTCACAGGGGGAAACCCCCAACTACCATCGGCGCTGAGAAGCTTAACTTCCGTGTTCGGTATGGGAACGGGTGTGACCTTCTCGCCATCGCCACCAGACAATTTTTCAAGAACAATATTTATTATACTGTCTTTTATGCATTTTTCAAGAGGAAATTTTTAAGTTATTTTACTATCGCAAAAAACTTTATTCCCTCAAAACTAGATAATGTGTAAGAAGAATAAGAAGAAACGAGTAATCTTTTTTGGTTAAGTCCTCGAACGATTAGTATCAGTCAGCTCCACACGTCACCGCGCTTCCACCTCTGACCTATCAACCTGATCATCTTTCAGGGTTCTTACTAGCTTGCGCTATGGGAAATCTCATCTTGAGGGGGGCTTCATGCTTAGATGCTTTCAGCACTTATCCCGTCCGCACATAGCTACCCAGCGATGCCTTTGGCAAGACAACTGGTACACCAGCGGTGCGTCCATCCCGGTCCTCTCGTACTAAGGACAGCTCCTCTCAAATTTCCTGCGCCCACGACGGATAGGGACCGAACTGTCTCACGACGTTCTGAACCCAGCTCGCGTACCGCTTTAATGGGCGAACAGCCCAACCCTTGGGACCGACTACAGCCCCAGGATGCGATGAGCCGACATCGAGGTGCCAAACCTCCCCGTCGATGTGGACTCTTGGGGGAGATAAGCCTGTTATCCCCGGGGTAGCTTTTATCCGTTGAGCGATGGCCCTTCCATGCGGAACCACCGGATCACTAAGCCCGACTTTCGTCCCTGCTCGACTTGTAGGTCTCGCAGTCAAGCTCCCTTGTGCCTTTACACTCTGCGAATGATTTCCAACCATTCTGAGGGAACCTTTGGGCGCCTCCGTTACTCTTTAGGAGGCGACCGCCCCAGTCAAACTGCCCACCTGACACTGTCTCCCGCCCCGATCAGGGGCGTGGGTTAGAATTTCAATACAGCCAGGGTAGTATCCCACCGACGCCTCCACCGAAGCTGGCGCTCCGGTTTCTCAGGCTCCTACCTATCCTGTACAAGCTGTACCAAAATTCAATATCAGGCTACAGTAAAGCTCCACGGGGTCTTTCCGTCCTGTCGCGGGTAACCTGCATCTTCACAGGTACTATAATTTCACCGAGTCTCTCGTTGAGACAGTGCCCAGATCGTTACGCCTTTCGTGCGGGTCGGAACTTACCCGACAAGGAATTTCGCTACCTTAGGACCGTTATAGTTACGGCCGCCGTTTACTGGGGCTTCGATTCAGAGCTTCGCGTGAGCTAACCCCTCCTCTTAACCTTCCAGCACCGGGCAGGCGTCAGCCCCTATACTTCGCCTTGCGGCTTCGCAGAGACCTGTGTTTTTGCTAAACAGTCGCCTGGGCCTATTCACTGCGGCTCATCTAGGCTATTCACCCAAATGAGCACCCCTTCTCCCGAAGTTACGGGGTCATTTTGCCGAGTTCCTTAACGAGAGTTCTCTCGCTCACCTTAGGATTCTCTCCTCGCCTACCTGTGTCGGTTTGCGGTACGGGCACCTTTTATCTCGCTAGAGGCTTTTCTTGGCAGTGTGGAATCAGGAACTTCGGTACTATATTTCCCTCGCTGTCACAGCTCAGCCTTCACGCAAGCGGGATTTGCCTCACTTGCAGCCTAACTGCTTAGACGCGCATATCCAACAGCGCGCTTACCCTATCCTACTGCGTCCCCCCATTGCTCAAACGATAAAGAGGTGGTACAGGAATATCAACCTGTTGTCCATCGCCTACGCCTTTCGGCCTCGGCTTAGGTCCCGACTAACCCTGAGAGGACGAGCCTTCCTCAGGAAACCTTGGGCATTCGGTGGATGGGATTCTCACCCATCTTTCGCTACTCATACCGGCATTCTCACTTCTAAGCGCTCCACCAGTCCTTACGGTCTGACTTCAACGCCCTTAGAACGCTCTCCTACCACTGACATCTAAGATGTCAATCCACAGCTTCGGTGATACGTTTAGCCCCGGTACATTTTCGGCGCAGAGTCACTCGACCAGTGAGCTATTACGCACTCTTTAAATGGTGGCTGCTTCTAAGCCAACATCCTGGTTGTCTAAGCAACTCCACATCCTTTTCCACTTAACGTATACTTTGGGACCTTAGCTGGTGGTCTGGGCTGTTTCCCTTTTGACTACGGATCTTATCACTCGCAGTCTGACTCCCACGGATAAGTCTTTGGCATTCGGAGTTTGTCTGAATTCGGTAACCCGATGAGGGCCCCTAGTCCAAACAGTGCTCTACCTCCAAGACTCTTACAACGTGAGGCTAGCCCTAAAGCTATTTCGGAGAGAACCAGCTATCTCCAAGTTCGATTGGAATTTCTCCGCTACCCACACCTCATCCCCGCACTTTTCAACGTGCGTGGGTTCGGGCCTCCAGTTGGTGTTACCCAACCTTCACCCTGGACATGGGTAGATCACCTGGTTTCGGGTCTACGACCACATACTCATTCGCCCTATTCAGACTCGCTTTCGCTGCGGCTCCGTCTTCTCAACTTAACCTTGCATGTAATCGTAACTCGCCGGTTCATTCTACAAAAGGCACGCCATCACCCATTAACGGGCTCTGACTACTTGTAGGCACACGGTTTCAGGATCTATTTCACTCCCCTTCCGGGGTGCTTTTCACCTTTCCCTCACGGTACTGGTTCACTATCGGTCACTAGGGAGTATTTAGCCTTGGGAGATGGTCCTCCCAGCTTCCGACGGGATTTCTCGTGTCCCGCCGTACTCAGGATCCACTCAGGAGGGAACGAAGTTTCAACTACAGGGTTTTTACCTTCTTTGACGGGCCTTTCCAGACCACTTCATCTACCCCGTTCCTTTGTAACTCCATGTTGAGTGTCCTACAACCCCAAGAGGCAAGCCTCTTGGTTTGGGCTATGTCCCGTTTCGCTCGCCGCTACTCAGGGAATCGCGTTTGCTTTCTCTTCCTCCGGGTACTTAGATGTTTCAGTTCCCCGGGTCTGCCTTCAATACCCTATGTATTCAGGTAAAGATACTGTCCCATTACGAACAGTGGGTTTCCCCATTCGGAAATCTCCGGATCAAAGCTTACTTACAGCTCCCCGAAGCATATCGGTGTTAGTCCCGTCCTTCATCGGCTCCTAGTGCCAAGGCATCCACCGTGCGCCCTTTCTAACTTAACCTAAAAGGTCATTTCTCTATTAAATAGAGAGAAAAACTAAAATGGCGATTACTCGGTTTTTTTTCTTGGTTCTTCTTACTTACGATTATCTAGTTTTCAAGGAACAAAAAAAGCTTTGAGGCAATTGCTCCCTCAAAACTAAACAAACAAGCGTACAACTATGCGGATTGTTAAATCCGCAGTACGAATCGAAAGATTCGCATTCCGATTGCCATTACGGCAATATCCTTAGAAAGGAGGTGATCCAGCCGCACCTTCCGATACGGCTACCTTGTTACGACTTCACCCCAATCATCTGTCCCACCTTAGGCGGCTGGCTCCATAAAGGTTACCCCACCGACTTCGGGTGTTACAAACTCTCGTGGTGTGACGGGCGGTGTGTACAAGGCCCGGGAACGTATTCACCGCGGCATGCTGATCCGCGATTACTAGCGATTCCGGCTTCATGCAGGCGAGTTGCAGCCTGCAATCCGAACTGAGAATGGATTTATGGGATTGGCTCGACCTCGCGGCTTCGCGACCCTTTGTTCCATCCATTGTAGCACGTGTGTAGCCCAGGTCATAAGGGGCATGATGATTTGACGTCATCCCCACCTTCCTCCGGTTTGTCACCGGCAGTCACCTTAGAGTGCCCAACTGAATGCTGGCAACTAAGATCAAGGGTTGCGCTCGTTGCGGGACTTAACCCAACATCTCACGACACGAGCTGACGACAACCATGCACCACCTGTCACTCTGTCCCCCGAAGGGGAACGCCCTATCTCTAGGGTTGTCAGAGGATGTCAAGACCTGGTAAGGTTCTTCGCGTTGCTTCGAATTAAACCACATGCTCCACCGCTTGTGCGGGCCCCCGTCAATTCCTTTGAGTTTCAGCCTTGCGGCCGTACTCCCCAGGCGGAGTGCTTAATGCGTTTGCTGCAGCACTAAAGGGCGGAAACCCTCTAACACTTAGCACTCATCGTTTACGGCGTGGACTACCAGGGTATCTAATCCTGTTCGCTCCCCACGCTTTCGCGCCTCAGCGTCAGTTACAGACCAGAGAGCCGCCTTCGCCACTGGTGTTCCTCCACATCTCTACGCATTTCACCGCTACACGTGGAATTCCGCTCTCCTCTTCTGCACTCAAGTTCCCCAGTTTCCAATGACCCTCCCCGGTTGAGCCGGGGGCTTTCACATCAGACTTAAGGAACCGCCTGCGCGCGCTTTACGCCCAATAATTCCGGACAACGCTTGCCACCTACGTATTACCGCGGCTGCTGGCACGTAGTTAGCCGTGGCTTTCTGGTCAGGTACCGTCAAGGTACCGGCAGTTACTCCGATACTTGTTCTTCCCTGACAACAGAACTTTACGACCCGAAGGCCTTCATCGTTCACGCGGCGTTGCTCCGTCAGACTTTCGTCCATTGCGGAAGATTCCCTACTGCTGCCTCCCGTAGGAGTCTGGGCCGTGTCTCAGTCCCAGTGTGGCCGATCACCCTCTCAGGTCGGCTACGCATCGTTGCCTTGGTGAGCCGTTACCTCACCAACTAGCTAATGCGCCGCGGGCCCATCTGTAAGTGACAGCGAGAGGCCGTCTTTCAGCTTTCCCTCATGTGAGGGAAAGGATTATCCGGTATTAGCTCCGGTTTCCCGAAGTTATCCCAGTCTTACAGGCAGGTTGCCCACGTGTTACTCACCCGTCCGCCGCTGATCTTCAAAAGCAAGCTAATGAAGATCCGCTCGACTTGCATGTATTAGGCACGCCGCCAGCGTTCGTCCTGAGCCAGGATCAAACTCTCCAAGAAAGAGTTATGAGTTAGCTCATAAAGTTAAAACGTTGGCTCATGTTCTTATAGAAGAAACATGATCATTTATTGTTTGTTGACGCTTGTTTGTTTAGTTTTCAAAGAACAATTCATTGTCTTGCCGCTCAGAAGCGACTTTCATAATATAACATGTGACCGATTTGATGTCAACCACATTTTTTATTATTTTTCCCGCCGATCACCGTGTTACCGAGTGGCTCAGCAGCGACGTTTATTAATATAACAGGATAATTTATTTACGTCAATAAGTATTACGAAAAAAGTTTCCTTATTGTTTATTAACCTTTATACATGCTTTTCTTCGCTGGCATATACTTAAGACATTCCTTAGGGGATGCTACTCTTTTAAAAAGCGAAAACAGTATTTGATATCTTTCTTTCATCGACCGCTTTACTACATGATCAATACGATCATCCTTCAGATCGAATAGGATTTCATCCATTTCCCTTTTAATTAAGTATTCTAGCTCTTTCATTTCCTTTTCATTGATCAGAACACCAAGCATATATACACTCCTGTTCATTTTCACATAGTGCTTGTAGTGTTGTCTTTTTTTCGGATTTTTATAATCTGATTTTTTTATTATCATATCTTTTTGACCTGCGGAATAAAAATGAGACAAGGAGTGCATTGGACGAGGTGGTGAGAAAATGAATTTCTTTTATGTAATGAATGCTAAGTCGATTAAAACAGTTTTTGTCATCGTGATCGCAGCCTTTTTTACAGCTTGGTTCTTTTACATGGAAAACATGGTCCAACTCCCTGCTTTTTCAGCAAAGGATGGTCCTAAAGCCATTTATAAAGGAGAAAAGGATTTAGCTTTGACCTTTAATATTGGCTGGGGCGATGAAAAAGCGGAACCGATTCTTGACGTTCTGAAGAAAGAGAAAGCAGGCGCTGTCACCTTCTTCTTGTCAGGATCCTGGGCAGAAAGACATCCAGACCTGGTGAGCCGGATGGTGAAAGAGGGATATGAAATTGGCATGCTTGGATATGAGTATAAGGATTATACCGATCTAGAGGAAGATAAAATCAGGCGTGATATCCTAAAAGCTCAGGAAGCATTTAAAAAGCTTAATGTTAAGAATATCGAGCTGCTGCGTGCCCCTACTGGCCATTTTGATCAACGCACTTTAAAAATTGCCGAACGACTCGGGTATACAGTCGTCCACTGGAGTCTTGATTCAAAGGATTGGACGAATCCTGGCACTGAGGTTATTGCCGAGAATGCTGCAAAGGCAAAGAAGGGTGATATCCTGTTGATGCATGCTTCTGATTCAGCTAAACAAACCGCGGAAGCACTGCCTCTGGTGTTAAAGGATATCAGGGCAAAGAATCTGAAGATGGTCACAGTTTCAGAAATGATCGCCAACGGTGACTCTAAATCAGCAGAAATAAAATAACCGTCCAACTATGCGTTGGACGGCTTTTTTTGCACTTTTTCATTTGTTTTTGTTTTAGCCTTTTTTTCAAGGGCTTTTCGTTCTTCCTGTGATTTCTGGTTAAGCTTATGCAAAACCAGCAGTTGGTAGGCATTACATGCTAACAATGGAAACAGCATGAGATAAAGCCAGCTGTGCTCGTTTACCCGGAGTACGGGCACCCATTCGATCACTGTTACGACAATCATGAAAAACAATGCTGGTATTAAAGCTTCTTTGTTGGTTTGCTTAACCTTCATAAACGCTACAATCAACCCAGCGATCAGGACAATTACCGCGAGACCTATATAAGGCATGATGCTCTCGCCGCTTTCCGCGAAGGCGTTAAAACGCAGATATACGAGGTCAAACAATACAAAAGCAATCAACAGGACTTGTACAGGATTCCATAGAGATTTAAAAATACCAAGGCCAAAGCGATGTACGGTCAAATAAGCGAAGAAACCCATTTGGCTAAGAATGCTAAATATAAGACCCACACCCATTAGCCATACTAAAATTGAAAGGAATTCAAGAATGTTGAAATCACTTAACAGTTGCTGGAATTCACTCCAGCGGACAATAAAACCAACCACAGCAGTTGTCACCGCTCCAACAACCAGGGTGGTGAGAAATAAGTGTACCCAATTACGGCTTGTCACGATTTTTTCCCCCAAAAGAAAATTAAACTTCACCATTTGATTGTACCAATGCGGGTTTGAAAAATCTAGGTGTCGTTATTCGTGTATAACAATTTGTCATTTTACTCATCCTAAAATTAGGGCTGTCTATGTGAAAGGGGAATGGAAGATGAAGAAGATCATGAAGTTTTTACTCCCTGTAACCTTTTTACTTTTAGCTGCCGGCTGCGCTTCTCCGGCCGAGTCAGCAGGGGGGCAAGTCGATTACGAGGAAACAAAGAAAATGGTTGTCGACATCCTGAAGACTGATGATGGCAAAAAAGCAATTCAGGAAGTCATGGGTGACGATGGCATGAAGGAAAAGCTAATAATGGACCAGCCGGTCGTAATTGATACAGTCGAAAAGACAATGACCTCCGAAAAAGGCATGGAGTTTTGGAAAAAATCCTTCGAGGATCCAAAATTCGCTGAGAGCGTCGCAAAAAGCATGAAGAAGGAAAATGAAAAGTTGTTAAAGGACCTTATGAAGGATCCAGAATATAAAGGCATGATGATTGAAGTCATGAAGGATCCTGAACTTGAAAAGGAATTAACTAACGTCCTCAAAAGCAAAGAATATCGGGAACATCTGCAAAAAGTGATGACCGAGACCTTTGAAAGCCCGCTTTTCAAGGCGAAACTTCAGGCTTTGATCGTTAAAGCCGCAGAAGAAATGCCAACCCAAAAGTCGGAAGGCGAATCTGAAGAAGGCGGCGGTGGATCCGGCGGCGGTGGCGGCGAAGAATCAGGCGGCGGCTCTGGAGGTCAATAATAATTGCAAGAAAGCACAGGCGCTTTGGTCAGCCCCGACCAGCAATCCAACCGGATATTCCAATGAAAGAGCCTCTCCTGGTATAGGAGAGGCTCGTTTTATTACTTTCCAAGCATTTGGACAACTTGCTGGGCAATATTTGTATAGAGTGCGCCAATTTTATCGTCTTCTTGATAAATGGATGGTGCAAAGTCTTCTTCATTCCAGGTTGGCTGTCCTAATGGCAGTTTGCCTAACAGCTTAGTGTTTAGCTCGTCAGCCAGCTTTTCACCGCCGCCTTGTCCAAAGACATATTCTTTTTCCTCAGTCAGCTTGCTTTCAAAGTAAGACATGTTTTCAATGACACCGAGGATTTCATGCTCTGTACGAAGAGCCATCGCACCTGCACGCGCAGCAACGAATGCCGCTGTCGGATGCGGAGTGGTAACGATGATTTCTTTACATGATGGCAGCATGGTGTGAACATCCAGCGCAACATCCCCAGTTCCAGGAGGCAAGTCCAACAGAAGATAATCAAGTTCTCCCCACTCGACTTCATTGAAGAAGCTGTTTAACATTTTGCCAAGCATCGGTCCGCGCCAGATAATTGGTGCGTTATCTTCAACAAAGAATCCCATAGAGATAACTTTCACTCCGTGTCTTTCTACTGGAATGATTCTTTCTCCCCTTACAACCGGACGCTTTGTGATACCCATCATATCAGGAACACTGAAACCGTAGATGTCAGCATCCACAAGTCCAACTTTTTTGCCTAAACGCGCTAGTGAGACAGCAAGGTTGACGGAAACAGTAGATTTACCTACTCCTCCTTTTCCACTCGCGATCGCGATGAATGTTGTTTGGCTATTAGGAGACAGCAAGCCTTCCTCTTCTTCAGGGGCCGCTGTCTGGAATTTTGATAGAACTTCTGCAGGCAGTTCAGAGAAACGCAATCCTACAGATGCCGCTCCAGCGCTTTTTAAGATATTGACAATTTCCGTTTGCAGCTGCAGCTGTTCTGCAGTACCTATTTTCGCGATAGCTATTTTAACGCTTACATGGTTCTTCTCTTCTTTAATCTTGATTTCTTCGATTGCATTTATCTCTTCGAGTGTTTTATGTAAAAATGGTTCCTTAAGGTCTTTTAAACTTTCGCGTACCTTAGCTTCAGTTAACATAATGACACCTTCCTCTGTAAAAATTTATCTCCAAGGACAGTATAACATATTGATAAAATTCCTAAGTGTTAAACCTATCACACATTTCTGAAAGATATTTTTCCAAAAGGCTGTTTTCATAAAGATTGTTGTTAAAATCCTTAAGCCGATTTTAACGTAATATATACAGGTCGGTATTAAGTTTGCATGCTCTTTTCTCATAAGAAGCGTCAACTTTACGAAGGCATATAGATAATTCACTACAATTTTGTATTCAATAGCAACAAAGTTTGAGAAAAGAGCCTTCCAAAAAGAAAAAGAAGGATCAAGGACCCCTCTTTATTTTTCCCAAAATTTCTGTTCATCTGTAAAATATCTGAGCATACCTTCATAAATTGATCCTGCAACTTTTTCCTGATAAGCCTCATCTTTCAGATTTGCGGCTTCCTGTGGATTTGATAAAAAACCTATCTCGACCAAAACCCCAGGTTTATTCGTATGTTTCAATAAATAGATGCTATTCGCCGCCTTTGCATCTCGGTCTGTGTTTTCAAGATTTCGGCGTAATTCATCCTGAATCAGTTTGGCGGCTCGTTTGTTTTCCTTGTAATTCGTGGAGTAGAATGTTTGCGCCCCTTTCCATTTTGAGGATGGGATCGCGTTCAAGTGTATCGTTGCATAAAAATCGGCTTCAGACTCATTTATCAAATCCAGTCGTCTTTTTAAATCCTGGACCTTTCGCTTACTGTAGCCCTTGAGTCCTTTATCCGCTAGGTCGACATCTGTCTCGCGAGTTAAGATGACGAGGGCTCCCTGCTGCTGTAGGTAATCCCGCAATTTTAAGGAAACGCTAAGGGCGATATCTTTTTCAAAGGGTTCCTCTTCTCCCGCCCCCGGGTCAACGCCTCCATGTCCTGGATCAAGATAGATGATTTTTCCTGAAAGCGGAAGGTTCCAGGATTCCCAGGAGTCATGCTCGGTAAAATCATACTGCAATATAAGGAACAGCACAGCAAGGCCGGCTGCAAATAATCCGAATTTGAGTTTCTTCAGCATGTTCTAAACCATCCTTCCCAGCTAGTCCCTGATAATAAACTATATGGGACAGGTCGACGGTTTAGAACTTCTGCTAGTGCAGCCTCATTTTATATTTCTTTTCACCCTTCATGAATCCTTCTCTCCACCAGCTGTCTACATACTGTTCACACAAGTAATAAAGCTCTTCTGAACCTACTCCCTCTTCACCCTTCCCCCAAAAAAGGAAAAAGTTATATAAGGTGTCAATCAAATGCCGCTCTTCTTTTTCACAGCGGGGCTTAACCGCCTCTATCGGCTCACCGAAATATCCAAAACGGCTGAACTTTGCGCCCAGTAAATATGCTTCTATAGCTACATCATAACAAGCTTCTTCGATTCCTGAATTCATGATGAGATTCGAGGTCAGCCTTGATGAGCCAAAATATTGTTTCACCCTGCCTTGCAGGATGTTGATTGATAATTCACGGAGCATCGATCGCTCATATTTCACTTGTTTTTGTTTTCTTTTATCTATAAATGTCGTTACGACGTTCAAAGTAATCTCACCCCTTAGAAAGTAGTGTTCAACCTTCGTAAGGGAGTAATGCAATATTGACCGACGATTCCTTTTCCAGTTTTCTCAGACGTTTACTGAATAATATTCCCGCATTGTCATTAGGATGAAATACCCAATTATGGATTTCTATTTCTAATAAATTCCCTACTAACGGTCCTGTTCAATAATAGTCAGAATTGTTAGACTTATTATTACAACTAGAACTAGCTTCAATTTTATCTCTAAGGAGGGAAAGAAATGGAGCAAGGTGTTCGTGTTATTCCTTATACCGTGATTGATGAAGCTGACGAAATCAAAGAGGTGCCAAAAGGTGTTGAGCTAATCCAGGCACCCAAGCTTTGGAACGAAACGAAAGGAAAGGGAATGAAGGTTGCTGTTTTAGATACTGGCTGCGAAACTACACATCCAGATTTAAAGGACCGGATTATTGGCGGCAGGAATTTTACAGATGACGACCGAGGCAATTCCGATCTTTATACTGACTATAATGGCCACGGCACTCACGTGGCAGGCACGATTGCCGCCCAGGAAAATGAGGCAGGCGTCATTGGTGTTGCGCCTGAGGCTGGTCTGCTCATTGTAAAAGTATTGAACAAGGCTGGTTCAGGCAAGTATGAGTGGATTATCAAAGGTATTCATTATGCCATTGAGCAAGAAGCGGATATTATCTCTATGTCGCTGGGCGGACCAGCTGACGTTCCTGAATTGCACGAGGCAATTCAAGCCGCTGTAAAAAAGAATATCCTTGTTGTCTGTGCCGCTGGGAATGAAGGGGATGGCGACGATGCTACCAACGAATTCGCCTACCCTGGTGCTTATAACGAAGTCATCAGTGTGGGCGCCGTGAACCTTGAACGAGGATCATCTGACTTTACCAACTCACATAATGAAATTGATGTCGTCGCTCCAGGTGAGCGGATTACATCAACCTACCTGAATGGAAAATATGCGACCTTGAGCGGTACTTCGATGGCAGCTCCGCACGTATCGGGTGCCCTGGCATTGATTAAGACATATGCTAAAGCCCACTTTGAGCGAGAGCTGACAGAACCTGAATTGTATGCGCAACTGGTCAAGCGGACTGTGCCCCTTGGCAATTCGCCTAAGCTGGAAGGCAATGGTCTCGTTTATCTGACTGTGCCGGAGCATCTAGCGGAAATCTTTGACCAGAGCTTCAAAACGATGGTCATGGATGCGATATGATCCTGTCGGCTAGCGAGCTGTATATTCATAACATCGAGAATAAATCGTATTATGATGCTGAGCTGGATGCAAGAATGTGTGATGAGTATTACTGTGACGCTGTTTTCGCACCAGAAGAACTACATTCACTGCTGGTCAGAACACACTCCTCCCATCTGAAATATTCGCCGCATGAGTATGTTTACCCATGGGTAGACTTACAGGAGAACCTGCAGCTGAAGAGCCTTTACTCCGGGCAGAATCTTGACCCGGTGGAGGTGATTGAAGAGGATCTGCGGCTCATGAATACTTTGAGCGAAGGAGGCTTTACAACCAGTTCCGAGTTTCTTTTCAACACCGAACATGTTGTGCCCCAATCCTGGTTTGATGGCGATGATCCAATGCGAGGCGACCTCCATCACTTGTTTGCCTGTGAACCTGGATGCAATAGCATGAGGAGCAATCTTCCTTATTACGATTTTCAGTCCTACGAACCTGAGCTTGCAGCTTTTGGCATCAGAACAGGCTGCGGCATGGTGGAAGCCGGTAAATTCGAACCCGAATATGGAAAAGGCATTGTAGCGAGAGCTGTTTTTTACTTTGCTATAAGATATAAGGATGTTATCAGGATGGATACACAGATGAATTTCGAGCTTCTGCTTAGCTGGCATCACGAGTATCCTGTTACACTATACGAAAAGCACCGAAATGCAGCAATCCAAGAGCTTCAGGGTAATCGGAACCCTTTTATTGATTTTCCGGATATAGCTGGAGACATGCTTGGATTATAGAAGGAAACCGCCTGAAGCGTGAGTTCAGGCGGCTTTTCTTGTGTATGAGGAATTAGTTTTGCTTTTTCGGGCAATGTAACTTCTCCCCTTTTACCCTTTTCGCTCCATTCTCGCATTTTCGGGCAATGAAGTGCCTCTCCTTTTACCCATTTGACTTCTTTCCCACATTTCGGGCAATGCAACGCCTTTCCTTTTACCCTTGTCGCTCCATTCTCGCATTTTCGGGCAATCCAGAGCCTCTCCTTTTACCCTTTTAGCTTCTTTCCCACATTTTCGGGCAATGCAACCCCTCTCCTTTTACCCTTTTAGCTCCATTCACGCATTTTCGGGCAATCCAGGCTTTCATCCTGCTTGTACAGCAGCCACCTCGTATATGATTTTCCTTTAATTTACTAACAAGGATATTGTGGACAACAGGGCAAGCTAAACCTGACTACAGATGAAGGGATGGATTTCTATGTCTATGGAATGGTTCGATCGTGTCGTTGGAGAGTTGCAGGATCATCTTGAATCTATTTGTGAAAAGTATGATCAAGAAGGCCAGATGGCGGTTGAGAGAGGCTCGAAGCATCCAAGGATACAGTTCTATGTGGATTATGATGATGGTGAAAGAGACTATTTCTATATATTATATTTTGATCCGCATAATGAAGAATTCTATACAGAAACCATTGATGAGGATTTGGAGCAGCCTGCGCGTGTCATCCTCTCGGATATTGATGATATTGTCGATGCGGTTCACGAAGGATTCCACGATTACATAAACGATGATGAGGATGAGCTCGATGTCGTTTATGCTACAGAGGATGACGACACATTATATTATGAAGATGACGGAATCGATGATGATGATGAGCTATATGTTGCGGAGGTTGTAGACGAGGACGATATTCTCGAGGAAATTGATGTTGAGTGGGAAACTCCTGAGGTTACGGCATTTTTAAAAGAGGATGAAGTTGAGGTTACCTACCAGTTCGGCCTTATTGAGGAGACTGGTGACGGGGTCCTGCGCCGCATCAACCGGATTTGGACTGAGGATGATGAAATGATTCGAGACGAAACGAACTTTATTTTCACCAAGGAAGAGGCTCCAACCATCATCGCAATGATCGCAAGCCACATGGATTCCATGCAGGGATATGAGGATTAAAGAGTTAGGCGGGGGCATAGAATGATGCCTCCGCTTTTTTGGCTGGTTTCTCACCGCTTTTTGCTTTTCGGACAACAAAAAAACCAATATACTAATGAATCCGACTTACTTTCACAAAAAAACAACAATAATTGCGATCGTCAACGACTGCTTTTAACACTTGAAAAATTTTATTGGCGCTTTTCACAACTTTATTGGCGATTTTCAATTTTTATTGGCGAAAATCACCCACTTATTGGCGAAAATCAAAATTTATTGGCGAATTGGAAATTCCGGGCGTTTTTTTCCAGTTGGAGATCCTCCCTCCCCGCACCTCCCTGAAACAAAATAATAAAAAAGGACTCCCAACCAGAGGTTGAGAGTCTTTCCGAAGCGTAAATTAACGCTTTGAGAACTGAGGTGCACGACGAGCGCCTTTAAGACCGTATTTCTTACGTTCTTTCATACGAGCGTCACGAGTTAATAGTCCTGCACGCTTAAGTGTTGGACGGTATTCTGGGTCAACTGTCAGTAACGCACGAGCGATACCGTGGCGGATTGCGCCAGCCTGGCCAGTGTATCCACCGCCATTTACGTTAACGTGGATATCGTAGCTTCCTACAGTTTCAGTAGCAACAAGCGGCTGCATAACTACTTCACGTAGAGCTGCGAATGGGATATAGTCTTCAATTTCACGATCATTGATTGTAATTTTTCCAGTGCCTGGTACTAAACGAACTCGCGCAACGGAGCTCTTACGACGACCGGTACCGATATATTGAACCTGTGCCAAGTTAATTACCTCCTTAATAATTATCCGCGAAGTTCGTAAACTTCAGGTTGTTGTGCTTGATGTGGATGCTCGTTACCAGCATATACATGAAGCTTTTTAAACATTTGGCGTCCAAGAGAGTTCTTTGGAAGCATGCCTTTGATTGCAAGTTCAAGCATCTTTTCAGCGTAGTTCGTACGCATTTCAAGAGCTGTTCTTTGCTTCAATCCACCTGGGTGCATTGTGTGGCGGTAGTAGATTTTGTCAGTCAATTTCTTACCAGTAAGTTCGATCTGAGAAGCATTGATGATGATTACGTGATCACCAGTGTCAACATTTGGTGTGAAAGTTGGTTTATGTTTACCACGTAGAATAGCTGCAACTTCAGTTGAAAGGCGACCAAGAGTCTTGCCTGCAGCGTCAACTACGTACCATTTACGCTCGATATTGTTGGCATTTGCCATAAACGTTGTACGCATGAGTTTCCCTCCTAAATAGTCAAAAAAAAATCAAGTTCATTGTTGGTATATTTTCAAACACGATAAAGCTCTTCCGGGGCTGATCGTGGGTTTAAAATACATACATATGATATCTTAACCTGTGGTTGAGAGATTGTCAACACCAGGATTAGTTGTCATATCATTTTTTTAAAATTTATTTTTGAATTGCTAAAACTTCTTCGTCATAAAAAACCTTCCACAGGTACAGTCCGTGACCAGGGGCGGTCTTGCCGGCGAGAGTTCGGTCCTGGTCAGCAAGCAGCTGAAGCATGGTGTCAGCAGGTCTCCTGCCTGTCCCTACCTCTAGTAATGTTCCTACAAGTATCCTTACCATATTGTACAGAAAGCCATCACCGACAAACCTGAATACCAGCAGCCCGTTCTCCTCGTAAAAATCGATTTCCTTCAACGTCCTGACCCGGTCTTCTACTTCTGTTTTGGCTGAGCAAAAACTAGTGAAGTCATGTGTCCCTAGCAACTGTTTGCTAGCTTCCCTCATTGCGTCATGATCGAGTTCATACTGGAACTGATAGGAATAGTTCCGCTGGAAAGGGTCCCGATGCTTGGATAGCAGCAAGAAATAACGGTACTCCTTGCCGACTGCGTCAAAGCGTGCATGAAAATCTGGTTTCGCTATGTCTACTGAGCTAACGGCAATATCAACAGGCAATAATGAATTAAGCGCTGTGTGCCACCTGGCAGGCTCAATTTCAAGCGTTGTGTCAAAATGGATAACCTGGCCGAGGGCATGTACTCCTGCGTCTGTACGGCCAGATGCACTGACTCTGAAGCTTGTACCCTTGTTCATCTTTTCCAAAGCCTTTTCTAACTCACCCTGGACAGTCCTTTTGCCAGGCTGCACCTGGTAGCCGGAAAAACCAGTACCATCGTATGAAATTGTGCATTTGATTCGCGGCATAGTGATTACCCTCTTAAAACTATTAATAGAACCGTGACTGCAGCCAGGAACAGAATCATCATGGTGTCCGGCATACCCCATGTCAGTTGGCGGTATTTGGTGCGTCCTTCGCCACCCTTGTAGCCTCGTGCCTCCATTGCGACTGCCAGTTCCTCCGCCCGCTTGAACGAACTGATGAACAACGGAATCAGCAATGGAACAATCGCTTTGATTCGGTCTTTGATCGGACCGCTGTTATACTCCACTCCCCTGGCAGTTTGTGCCTTCATGATTTTGTCAGTTTCCTGCATGAGCGTCGGAATGAATCTCAGGGAAATCGACATCATCAATGCCAGCTCATGGACGGGGAATTTAAATTTCTTTAAAGGATTCAGCAATGTCTCCAGTCCGTCCGTGATTTCGATTGGCGTAGTAGTCAAGGTCAATAGTGACGTGATCAAAATCAGAAGCAGGAACCTCAGAGAAATGAAGATACCTTGCCTGAGACCTTCTTCATATATTTGCAGCCATCCCAATTCGAAGATGACATCGCCTTCTTTTGTCATGAAGATATGGAGCAGGAATGTGAAGATTACCAGAAAAAATACTGGCTTAAGCCCGCCGTATAAGAACCTCAGCGGAATCCTCGACAGTCCGACCATAATAAGTGTATAAGCAGCTAACACTCCGTACGTCAGCACATTGTTCGCGATAAATACGACAATCACAAAAAGGAATACGATGATCAGCTTGGAACGCGGATCCATCCGATGAAGGATAGAGTCTCCCGGCACATAACGGCCAAAGATCATTTTTTCCATCATTTTGGACCGCCCCCTTCCATAAACTCTGCCACCATTTCGGCGAGTTCATCCTCGGAAAGGCTGATTTTGCTGAACTTAGTATTGAAGGCTTCTTCGATCTTCAACTGCAAGCCAACTACTTCCGGTACATCCAGTCCCAATTCCAATAAAGCCTTAGGGTTCGAGAAAATCTGGTCAGGCGTCCCTTTTGTAAAAACCTTTCCCTGATGCATGACGACTATATCATCCGCATAGCGGGCAGCATCTTCCATGCTGTGGGTAACAAGTACAGTAGATAGATCTCTTTTTTTATGAAGTGAATAAAATAAGTCCATTATTTCTTTGCGTCCGCGTGGATCCAGACCTGCAGTAGGCTCGTCCAATACAATGACCTCTGGCTCCATTGCCAGCACTCCGGCAATGGCTACACGGCGCATTTGTCCGCCTGAAAGATCGAACGGTGATTTTTCAAGTATATCTTCTGGTAAACCGACCAGATTGATTGCGACTCTTGCCCGTGCCTTCGCTTCTTTCTCTGTAACGCCAAAATTCATCGGGCCAAACATAATATCCTTTTCGACCGTCTCCTCGAATAACTGATGTTCCGGAAACTGGAAGACAATACCCACCTTTTCGCGGACACCCTTCAAGTTCTTCTCTTTCCGGCCAGCCTTGATTTCCCTGCTGCCGATCAGAACAGAGCCTTTAGTCGGCTTCAATAGTGCGTTCAGGTGCTGCAGCACAGTTGACTTGCCAGAACCGGTATGCCCGATTACTGCAAGGTACGTTCCTGAAGGGACATCGATGGATACATCTGAAATCGCGAGACGCTCGAATGGGGAATCTGCCTGGTAACGATATTCTACATTTTTGAGTGAGATGTCCATAATTCCGTCACCAGCTCTTCTTCTGTCAAATAAGATTTTGTAAGTGCAATTCCTTTTTCACGCATGATTTTGCTCATTTTTACTGGGAAGGGAATATCCAGACCCAGCTTAACCAGCTCTTCATCCATTTCAAAAATTCCCTCGGGAGTTCCTTCACGGTATAGCTCGCCTTTGTTCATGACGATGATCCTGTCCGCTTTCGCAGCTTCTTCAAGATCATGGGTTATCGAAATGACCGTTATGTTCTCACGATCCTTCAACTCACGAACCGTTTTGATTACCTCTGCACGGCCTCTTGGATCGAGCATGGATGTTGCTTCATCCAAAATAATGATCGACGGCTGCAGTGCCAGGACACCAGCAATGGCAACACGCTGTTTTTGGCCGCCAGACAGATGGTGCGGCTCTTGATTTAGAAAGGTTCCCATATTGACTTTATCAAGTGAAGTCTGCACGCGCTCTACCATTGTTTCTCTAGGTATGCCGTGATTTTCCAGACCAAAAGCCACATCATCCCGAACCGTTGTTCCAACGAATTGGTTATCAGGATTTTGAAAAACCATTCCCACATTTCCTCTTACATCCCATACAGTATCCTCTGACAAAGTGACTCCACAAACCTCAATCGAACCTTGCTGCGGAAATTGCAGGCCGTTCAAAAGCTTTGCAAGCGTAGATTTGCCAGAACCGTTATGCCCGACAATCGCCAGCCACTCTCCTTCAAAAATATCAAAATTGATATTTTTTAACGCGGGAGTATGCTGCCCTTCATAACTGAAAGATACATTTTCTATTCTAACTAAGGGTTTGCTCATCTCCGCCCCTCCTCTCAACTCTTCTTAACTGGCTCTTCTCTTTGTTTTTACCTTTTTTAATTCTTTGTATATAAAAAAAGCCTGCACCTCTCCCCGGGCGGAAGCGATCCGCAACTGCAGGTCCGATTAGGACTGGGGAGAGGTACATGAGCTAGACGAGACAGGCAGAACAGCTCCGGTTATAAATAGATGAAGTATCTATCGCTAACCGATTCAGGAGAGTCCTGAAGTAACCGGCCGATGGGGCCAGTGAACTCTTCTTTCCAAGTGGCCTGCTCATCATAACGCTCGTTTTGGCTTGTGCTGCTTTTTTCAGTTTTCGACAGAGGCTTTTGGCCTCAGTATAAGAAAAAAAGGGGATGAAACAAGTTTGTATAAACTGTCCATCGCCCTTGTTTGAGTGTGTTTAATGGTATTAAACTAACTCGATAATTACCATTGGCGCACCATCACCGCGACGTGGTCCAAGTTTCATAATACGAGTGTATCCACCTTGGCGCTCAGCATAGCGTGGAGCGATGTCAGCGAATAATTTTTGAACTGCATCCTGGTTTGTTTCAGCGTTTGCAACTTCGTTACGAACCCAAGCAGAAGCTTGACGGCGAGCATGAAGATCTCCGCGCTTTCCAAGAGTAATCATTTTCTCAACAACTGAACGAAGCTCTTTCGCACGTGTTTCAGTAGTTTCAATACGCTCATTGATAATCAAATCAGTTGTTAAGTCACGTAGCATTGCTTTACGCTGGGCACTTGTGCGTCCTAACTTTCTGTATCCCATGAGTGTTTCCCTCCTTTGTTGAAGTCATAAACCGGCAGTTTTAGTACTGACAGCAAAATGCCTAGTTAATCTGCATTAACTAGTCATCTTTGCGTAAGCCTAAGCCTAGCTCTTCTAGTTTTGCTTTTACTTCTTCTAGTGATTTTCTGCCAAGGTTGCGAACCTTCATCATATCTTCCTCTGTCTTGTGAGCAAGCTCTTGGACAGTGTTGATACCGGCACGCTTTAAGCAGTTATATGAACGAACAGAAAGGTCAAGTTCTTCAATTGTCATTTCCAGAACTTTTTCCTTTTGGTCTTCTTCTTTCTCTACCATGATCTCAGCATTTTGAGCTTCGTCAGTCAAACCAACAAAAATGTTCAAGTGCTCAGTCAGGATTTTAGAACCTAATGCAATAGCTTCCTTAGGACCAGTACTGCCATCTGTCCAAACGTCAAATACCAGCTTGTCATAATTCGTCATTTGCCCTACGCGAGTGTTTTCTACTTGATAAGATACGCGTGAAACCGGCGTATAGATTGAGTCGATTGGAATAACACCGATCGGCTGATCTTCCCGCTTGTTTTGGACAGCAGGATTGTATCCGCGGCCTCTTCTTGCAGTAAGGCGCATACGCAATGAACCTTTGCTTGAAAGTGTAGCGATATGAAGATCCGGATTAAGGATTTCGACATCACTATCATGCGTGATTGCAGCTGCAGTAACTGGACCCTCACCCTGTAAGTCGATTTCAAGTGTCTTCTCTTCGTCAGAGTAGATTTTCAACGCTAATTTCTTAACGTTTAGAATGATTGATGTTACATCTTCTACGACGCCTTCAATTGTTGAGAACTCATGAAGTACTCCATCGATTTGAATCGATGTGACAGCTGCACCTGGGAGTGAGGATAATAGGATACGACGTAAGGAGTTACCCAAAGTTGTACCATATCCACGCTCAAGCGGTTCTACGACAAACTTGCCGTACTTGGCATCATCGCTGATCTCAACCGTTTCGATTTTTGGTTTTTCTATTTCGATCATCAAATATACCCTCCTTCAAAACGTCGAAACCCCGGCAGGTTTTTACCTTACCGAAATTCCCCCATGTATACGTTCCCGTTTGTGCACAACAACTGGATTAATGATTTCTGTATACCTAGAAAATATTTGTATCATATCCCATTATAGACAGGACTACAAATTCTATACAGAAAAATTAAACACGGCGACGTTTTGGCGGGCGGCAGCCGTTATGTGGAACCGGAGTTACATCTCTAATAGCTGTAACTTCAAGACCTGCAGCTTGAAGAGCACGAATTGCTGCTTCACGACCTGCACCTGGTCCTTTAACAGTTACCTCTAAAGTTTTCAAACCATGTTCCATGGAAGTTTTAGCTGCAGCTTCAGCTGCCATTTGTGCTGCGAATGGAGTGGATTTACGTGAACCCTTGAAACCAAGCGCACCTGCACTAGACCATGATAATGCATTACCATGTACGTCTGTAATAGTTACGATAGTATTGTTGAAAGTTGAACGAATATGCGCAACTCCACTTTCAATATTCTTTTTGACGCGGCGTTTGCGTGTATTAGTTTTACGAGCCATTTAAATGTTACCCTCCTTTACGTATTATTTTTTCTTGTTAGCTACAGTCTTACGTGGGCCTTTACGAGTACGTGCGTTGTTCTTCGTGTTTTGACCGCGAACAGGCAAGCCACGACGATGACGCAAGCCACGGAATGAACCAATCTCCATTAGACGCTTGATGTTTAATGAGATTTCACGGCGAAGGTCACCCTCAACCTTTAACTTGTCAATGATATCACGGATTTTGTTAAGTTCCTCTTCAGTAAGATCGCGAACACGAGTGTCTTCAGAAACACCAGCTTCAGCTAGAACCTTTTCAGCAGTTGGTCTGCCAATTCCGTAAATGTATGTTAAAGCAATAACTACACGCTTTTCACGTGGAATATCTACACCAGCAATACGTGCCATCTAGATGCGCACCTCCTTTAATATTATCCTTGTTTTTGTTTATGTTTAGGGTTTTCACAGATCACCATAACTTTGCCTTTTCTGCGAATAACTTTACATTTTTCGCAAATCGGCTTAACAGATGGTCTCACTTTCATTACTCTAACCTCCTTGATAGTACGGAGTCACGGTTTATTTAAAGCGGTAAGTAATTCTTCCGCGAGTCAAATCATATGGAGAAAGCTCTACTGTTACTTTATCTCCAGGCAAGATCCGAATGAAGTGCATTCTAATTTTACCGGAAACATGAGCCAACACTGTATGACCATTCTCTAATTCTACCTTAAACATTGCATTAGGCAAAGTTTCTAATACTGTGCCTTCAATTTCAATTACATCATCTTTCGCCATAAACTGGTCTCCCTTCTTTATTCAAATCGTATTAAATCATATACTCCGCGTTGACGGAATGTAGCTTCCTATTTGTGACACGTTCTAAGCAGCAAGCAATTGAGAATAACATTGAGAAATACTCAACCTTATGATTATATCATAAAGCTGGCATCCCGTCCGCATAGAAATCACATTTCCGCCTATTTAAAGACTAACAACAGAGCCAGACGGCCAATCACTTTAATCAGGCTTTGGTTAATATCTCAAAACCAGTTTCTGTGATCGCGATTGTATGCTCAAAATGGGCACACATTTTACCGTCAACCGTTACAACAGTCCAATCATCGGCTAACGTATTAACATAGCGGCTTCCTGCATTCACCATCGGTTCTATACATAGAACCATACCAGGCTTCAGCCTAGGTCCTCTGTTTGGAGGTCCGTAATGAGGAATTTGCGGGTCCTCATGCAATTCTTGCCCAATTCCATGACCGACATACTCACGAACAATAGAAAAGCCTTCTGATTCCACATACGTTTGAATCGCATGGGAGATGTTCGAAAGACGTTCCCCTGGCTTGGCTTCTTTCAAGCCTCTGAACAACGACTCTTCAGTAACGTCCAATAGACGCTTGGCTTCCTCATCAATCTTTCCTACCGGGTAAGTCCATGCAGAGTCCCCGTGGTATCCGTTGTACTTTGCTCCGATATCAATACTGATGATGTCGCCTTCATTAAGAACCCGTTCGCCAGGAATCCCGTGAACTAGTTCGTTATTAACTGATGCACAGATGCTGCCGCGAAAACCATTATAACCTTTAAAAGAAGGAGTTGCATCTTGTTTGCGGATGAAATCCTCGGCAATTGCATCCAGTTCTTTAGTTGTAATGCCAGGAGCAATATGCTTTTTCAACTCCTGGTGAGTCATCGCTACAATGCGACCTGCTTCTCGCATAATCTCTATTTCACGAGAGGTTTTACAAACGATCATTAATTTAAGCCCCCAAGCAATTCTTCGATATCAGCAAATACGACATCAATGTCTTGCTGACCGTTAATATTGCGTAAGTAGCCTTTATCTTCATAGAAGTTCAACAGAGGCTTTGTTTGCTGGACATTAACATCCAGACGGTTTTGAACAGTTTCGGCGTTATCATCAGCGCGCTGGTATAGCTCGCCGCCACAACGGTCACAAACGCCTTCCTTTGCAGGAGGGTTGAACACAAGGTGGTAGGTAGCGCCGCAGTTCTTACAAATCCTGCGTCCTGTCAGACGTTCCATTAAGATGCTTTGATCAACATCAATGTTGATGACAAAATCGATTTTCTTGCCAAGATCAGCAAGCATAGTATCCAGAGCTTCAGCCTGCGCTACTGTGCGTGGGAATCCATCTAAGAGGAATCCATTTTCACAGTCAGCTTTGCTTAAGCGCTCACGGACAATCCCGATTGTTACTTCATCAGGAACTAGCTCTCCTTTGTCCATAAATGATTTTGCCTGTAATCCAAGTTCCGTTCCTTCTTTGATAGCTGCACGGAACATATCTCCTGTTGAGATATGAGGGATGTTGTATTTACCAACAATTTTATCGGCTTGCGTGCCCTTCCCGGCACCCGGAAGCCCCATCAGAACCAAATTCACAAGATTTCCCCCCTCAGTCTCTATTAAAGATTCAGGGAACCAGGAGTCCCCTAAACCTTATTTTATAAAGCCTTTATAATGGCGTTTTACAAGCTGAGCTTCAAGCTGCTTCATCGTTTCAAGCGCAACGCCGACCACGATCAGCAAGCTTGTTCCGCCAATCTGTACGGATTGAGGCAGACCAGCAAATTGAATGAAAAATACTGGCAGCACAGAGATTACCGAAAGGAAAATCGCGCCGACGAATGTCAGTCGGTATAGAACCCTAGTCAGGTACTCCTGTGTGTTTTTGCCCGGACGGATGCCTGGGACATATCCACCTTGCTTCTTCAGGTTTTCGGCAACCTGTTCAGGATTCACCTGGATGAACGCATAGAAATACGTGAACGCAATGATCAATGCCACATATACGATCATGCCGATCGGCTGTGTATAATCAAACGTCTTCTGGATCCAAAGTGTCACATCATTCGTGCCGAAGAACTGAGCGATTGTCGGAGGTGTAACGATAAACGAAATCGCGAAGATGACCGGGATGACACCAGCAGCATTCACTTTCAATGGAAGGTGAGTGTTCTGGCCGCCAACCGCGTTATTTCCTGCGCTCATGCGTTTAGCGTACTGGATAGGTATTTTACGTGTTGCCTGCTGGATGAAGATAACACCCACAACGATTGCGATAACAGCCAATAGAATAAGCAGCATAGTCACAATGCGAAGGAACAATGCGTCCCCTGCATCAGAGAATTGCTGTGCATAGATCTGGTTGGCCATTGTCGGAATACCAGCAACGATACCTGCAAAGATAATGATTGAAATACCGTTTCCTACGCCTTTTGCTGTGATTTGCTCACCGAGCCACATAAGAAATGCAGTTCCGGCAGTCAAGACCGTAGCAATCAGCAAGTAAGTACCGATACCGGCATTCTGGATTAATAATCCGCCTGCCATATTGTTAAAGCCATAAGACATACCAAGTGCCTGGATGAAACCAAGAACGATCGTGAAATAGCGGGTAAACTGAGCTAATTTACGGCGTCCGACTTCTCCTTGTTTGGACCATTCAGTAAACTTTGGCACAACATCCATCTGCAAGAGCTGGATGATGATTGAAGCGGTGATGTACGGCATGATTCCCATCGCGAAGATGGAGAAGTTCTGCAGCGCACCGCCACCGAAAGTATTCAGCACACCGAAGACACTCATGTCATCCTGTGCTTTTAAAATATCTGCATTTACGCTCGGTACAGGAATAAATGTACCGATACGAAATACAATCAACATTAAAAGGGTGAAGAGAATTTTATTTCTAATTTCACCCACGCGCATAAAATTGGAGATTGTCTGGAACATTAAATCACCTCAGTTTGACCGCCGGCAGCTTTGATCGCTTCTTCGGCTGCAGAGGAGAACTTATGAGCTTTAACAGTTAGTTTCTTTTCAAGGCTTCCTTTAGCAAGTACTTTAATACCCGCTAATTCTTTCCTGACAAGACCTGTTTCAATTAAAAGTTCTGGAGTCACTTCAGTTCCATCTTCGAATACGTTCAAAGCATCAAGGTTAACGACTGCGTACTCTTTGCGGTTGATGTTCGTGAAACCGCGTTTCGGCAAGCGTCGGAATAAAGGAGTTTGACCACCTTCAAAACCAGGGCGTACACCGCCGCCTGAACGAGCGTTTTGACCTTTATGACCTTTACCAGCAGTTTTACCTTGGCCAGAACCGATACCACGTCCTAGACGTTTGCGTTCTTTACGGGAACCTTCTGCAGGCTTTAATTCATGAAGTTTCATGTTGGCACCTCCTTATTTTAAAAAGGATAAATTATTTTTCGTTTACAGTAACAAGGTGAGAAACTTTGTTGATCATGCCGCGGATTGCTGCATTATCTTGTTGCTCAACTGTTTGATTCATTTTACGTAAGCCAAGAGCCTTAACTGTTTCGCGCTGATCTTGCGGACGGCCGATCAGGCTGCGAGTGAGGGTAATTTCTAATTTGTTAGCCATTTGATTTCCCTCCTTATCCTAACAGTTCTTCCACAGATTTACCGCGTAGTTTTGCTACGTCTTCTGCACGCTTAAGTTGAGATAGACCTTCTAGAGTTGCACGAACCATATTAATTGGTGTGTTTGTTCCTAATGATTTAGAAAGGATATCATGCACACCAGCTAATTCTAGAACCGCACGAACTGGTCCACCAGCGATAACTCCTGTACCTTCAGAAGCAGGCTTCAGAAGGATCTCACCAGCACCAAAGTGTCCGATAACCTGGTGTGGAATTGTAGTACCAACCATAGGTACTTGGATTAGGTTCTTCTTCGCATCTTCGATAGCTTTGCGAATCGCTTCAGGTACTTCTTGTGCTTTACCAGTACCCATGCCGACATGACCGTTTTTATCTCCTACTACTACTAGAGCAGAAAAACGGAAACGGCGTCCACCTTTAACAACTTTAGCAACACGGTTAATCGTAACTACGCGCTCTTCAAGTTCAAGTTTGTTTGGATCAATACGACGCATCTTTTTGTGTCCCTCCTTTTTCTATTAAAATTCTAAGCCGTTTTCGCGGGCAGCATCAGCAAGCGCTTGAACGCGGCCATGATAGAGGTATCCGCCACGGTCAAATACTACTGACTTATAACCTTTTTCCACAGCACGCTTAGCGATCAATTCACCGATTTGCTTTGCTGCTTCCAGGTTATTGCCTTCAACATTAACTTCTTTATCTAAAGTAGAAGCACTCGCTAGAGTTACTCCCTTTACATCGTCGATTAGTTGAGCATAAATGTGCTTGTTAGAACGGAACACATTTAGACGAGGACGAGCTTCAGTTCCGCTAAGTTTCGCACGGACACGACCGTGTCTTTTACGGCGAGTAGCGTTTTTATCAGCCTTCGTAATCATTTACGTCACTCCTTTCGTTAACCTATGCGGCATTACTTACCTGTTTTACCTTCTTTGCGGCGTACATATTCGCCTTCATAACGAATACCTTTGCCTTTGTAAGGCTCTGGTGGACGTACGTCACGGATGTTAGCAGCCAATGCGCCAACACGCTCTTTGTCAGTTCCCTTTATAATCACCTTAGTGTTTGAAGGAACTTCGATTTCAAGGCCTTTTTCTGCCTCGATTTCAACCGGATGAGAGTATCCTACGTTAAGTACAAGCTTGTTACCTTGCTTAGACGCACGGTAACCGACACCTACTAGTTCAAGACCTCTTTCGAATCCTTTAGAAACACCCTCAACCATGTTAGCAAGAACCGCACGAGTCGTTCCGTGCAATGCACGATGTTCTTTGTTATCAGTTGGGCGAGAAATGTTGACTACGTTCTCTTCGATCTTGATTTCGATGTCAGAGTGAAAAGTACGAGACAATTCACCTTTTGGTCCTTTTACTGTTACGTGATTGTTATCAAGAGTAACAGTAACACCAGCTGGAATTTCAATTGGTTTTTTACCTACGCGTGACATTTGTTGCACCTCCATTCATTCAGAAAAATCTATTACCAAACGTATGCTAGAACTTCTCCGCCCACTTGCTTAGCGCGAGCTTCTTTGTCAGTTAAAACGCCGTTTGAAGTTGATACTAGAGCAATACCTAAACCGTTAAGTACGCGTGGTACTTCAGTTGATTTAGCATAAACGCGAAGTCCTGGCTTACTGATTCTCTTAAGACCAGTGATAACACGCTCATTGTTTGCACCGTACTTCAAGAAGATACGGATGATACCTTGCTTATTGTCTTCGATATATTCAACGTCACGCACGAAACCTTCACGCTTAAGGATCTCAGCGATTTCTTTTTTAATGTTAGAAGCAGGTACTTCTAGTTTTTCGTGACGAACCATATTCGCATTACGAATACGAGTTAGCAAATCTGCAATCGGATCTGTCATGACCATTTAATTTACCTCCTTCCAGAGCTTTCAGTTTTACCAGCTAGCTTTTTTCACACCAGGAATTTGTCCTTTGTATGCTAATTCACGGAAACAAATACGGCAAAGCTTAAATTTGCGGTATACAGAGTGCGGACGGCCGCAGCGCTCACAGCGAGTGTACTCTTGTACTTTATATTTAGGCGTGCGTTTTTGTTTCGCAATCATTGATTTCTTAGCCACGTTTTCGCCTCCCTCTTATTAGAGATTACTTTTGAAATGGCATTCCGAATTGTGTTAATAGTTCACGAGCTTCTTCATCAGTGTTAGCAGTCGTTACAATAACAATGTCCATGCCACGTACTTTATTTACTTTATCGTAATCAATTTCAGGGAAGATTAACTGTTCTTTAACACCAAGTGTGTAGTTGCCGCGACCGTCGAAAGACTTCTTAGAGATTCCGCGGAAGTCACGTACACGTGGTAAAGATACTGAAATTAACTTGTCGATGAATTCGTACATGCGCTCACCGCGAAGTGTTACTTTCGCACCGATTGGCATACCTTCACGAAGGCGGAAGCCAGCGATTGATTTCTTAGCACGAGTCACGACCGGCTTTTGACCAGTGATCGTTGCTAATTCCTCAACTGCAACATCAAGAGCTTTAGCGTTGGCAACAGCGTCACCTACACCCATGTTGATTACGATCTTTTCAAGTTTAGGAACTTCCATGATTGACTTATAGTTAAACTTGCTCATAAGAGCAGGAGTAATTTCATTGTTGAACTTTTCTTTTAGGCGGTTCATCGATTGTACCTCCCTTCTTCAATAGACTATTTATCTAGAACTTCACCGGATTTTTTAGCAACGCGTACCTTCTTGCCGTTCTCGACAGTGTAACCAACTCGGGTTGGCTTGCCAGACTTCGGATCTACAGGCATTACGTTTGATACATGGATAGGTGCTTCCTGGTTCAAGATTCCACCTTGTGGATTTACTTGAGAAGGCTTAGCGTGTTTTTTCACGATGTTGATTCCTTCTACAAGAACACGGCTTTGCTTTGGAAAAGCTTCAAGGATGATCCCTGTTTTGCCTTTGTCCTTACCAGAGATGACCATTACTTTGTCACCTTTTTTTACATGCATCTGTGTGCACCTCCTTAAAGGCATTTGAAATAGATTATAGTACTTCTGGAGCTAATGAAACGATCTTCATGAAGTTGTTGTCACGAAGCTCACGTGCAACTGGTCCGAAGATACGAGTACCACGAGGACTCTTATCGTCACGGATGATTACACAAGCATTCTCGTCAAATTTGATGTAAGAACCGTCAGTACGGCGCATACCAGTTTTTGTACGAACGATAACTGCTCTGACAACGTCACCTTTTTTAACAACGCCACCTGGTGTTGCCTGTTTCACTGTGCAAACGATAACGTCTCCGATATTAGCAGTCTTACGGCCGGAACCGCCAAGAACCTTAATAGTAAGAACTTCACGAGCACCTGAATTGTCAGCAACTTTTAAACGTGTTTCCTGTTGGATCATGCGAGTAACCTCCCTTCGGAATAAACCTTAATCCGAACAATTAGATAATAACAGCTTTTTCCACCACTTCTACAAGGCGGAAGCGTTTTGTGGCAGATAGCGGACGAGTTTCCATGATACGTACTACGTCGCCGATTTTTGCCTCGTTTTGCTCATCATGAGCTTTGAATTTCTTAGAGTATTTTACACGCTTGCCGTATAAAGGATGCTTTTTGTATGTTTCAACAAGAACAGTAACAGTTTTATCCATCTTGTCAGATACTACGCGTCCAGTATAAACTTTGCGTTGGTTGCGTTCACTCATTGTGAGAACCTCCTCTCAATTATCTGTTAACGCCGATCTCTCGTTCACGAATTACAGTTTTCATGCGAGCAATCGCTTTGCGTACTTCACGAATGCGAGCTGTGTTTTCAAGTTGTCCAGTCGCTAATTGAAAGCGCAGGTTGAATAGCTCTTCTTTTAATGATTTAACTTTTTGTTCAATTTCAGCAGTGGTAAGGTCACGAATGTCATTAGCTTTCATTAGATTCACCACCAATTTCTTCTCGTTTAACAAACTTGCACTTTACAGGAAGCTTGTGTGCTGCAAGGCGTAATGCTTCGCGTGCGATTTCTTCAGAAACGCCAGCAACTTCGAACATTACTTTGCCTGGTTTAACAACTGCTACCCAACCTTCAGGAGCACCTTTACCAGAACCCATTCGGACTTCTAGAGGCTTTGCAGTATATGGCTTGT
This sequence comes from Mesobacillus sp. QJM3NY_10, assembly GCF_056173465.1. NCBI lineage: Bacteria > Bacillati > Bacillota > Bacilli > Caryophanales > Bacillaceae > Mesobacillus > Mesobacillus sp. QJM3NY_10. Next base: position 148,420 of record NZ_CM149675.1, on the reverse strand, counting down.
GAGGGAAAATCTTGATCCAGACTTTACCGCCACGTTTCATGTAACGAGTCATTGCAATACGGGCAGATTCGATTTGACGGTTCGTGATCCAAGAAGCTTCAAGAGCTTGTAAACCGAATTCACCGAAGTTTACTTCAGTACCGCCTTTAGCTTGACCGCGCATCTTGCCACGGTGTTGACGGCGATATTTAACGCGTTTAGGCAATAACATATTATTTGCCTCCTTCCTCAGTTTTCTTCTTCGTAGGAAGGACCTCTCCACGATAAATCCATACTTTAACGCCTAGCTTACCGTAAGTTGTATCTGCTTCAGCAGTAGCATAATCGATATCGGCACGAAGAGTATGAAGTGGAACTGTTCCTTCGCTGTATTGTTCTGAACGAGCGATGTCTGCACCGCCAAGACGTCCGGAGACCATTGTCTTGATACCTTTAGCGCCAGCACGCATTGCACGTTGGATAACTTGCTTTTGTGCGCGACGGAAAGATACACGGTTTTCCAATTGGCGTGCAATGTTTTCTGCAACCAATTTCGCATCGATATCAGCTTTTTTGATTTCAAGAATGTTTATATGAACACGTTTGCCTGTCAGTTCGTTTAGCGCTTTACGAAGTGCTTCAACTTCTGTACCACCCTTACCGATAACCATTCCTGGCTTCGCTGTGTGGACAGTTACATTCAAGCGGTTTGCAGCGCGCTCGATTTCTACTTTAGAAAGAGAAGCATCGCGTAAACGCTTAGTGATGTACTCACGAACCTTAAGGTCTTCGTGTAAAAGATCAGCGTAGTCTTTGCCTGCGTACCATTTTGATTCCCAATCACGAATGATTCCGACACGCAAACCGACTGGATTTACTTTTTGACCCACTGATTATCCCTCCTTCTTTTCTGATAAAACGATAGTAATGTGGCTAGTACGTTTGTTAATAGCACTTGCACGGCCCATAGCACGTGGACGGAAACGTTTCAACGTTGGTCCTTCGTTAGCGTAAGCTTCCGATACGACAAGGTTATTAACATCCATCTCATAGTTGTGCTCTGCGTTTGCTAATGCAGATTTTAACACTTTATCTACGATTGGAGAAGCTGCCTTAGGGGTAAGGTTTAAGATAGCTACCGCTTCACCAACTTGCTTTCCTCGAATTAAATCTAGAACTAGTCGAGCTTTACGAGGAGCAATACGAACTGTTCTTGCAACAGCTTTAGCTTGCATTTGGATGCCCTCCTCTCATTAACGTCTTGTTTTCTTATCGTCATTACCATGTCCTTTGTAAGTACGAGTTGGAGCGAATTCTCCAAGCTTGTGGCCTACCATGTCTTCAGTGACATAAACAGGTACATGTTTGCGACCATCGTAGACAGCAATCGTGTGTCCGATGAATTGTGGGAAGATCGTTGAACGGCGAGACCAAGTCTTAACAACTTTCTTCGCTTCAGTTTCATTTAACTTTTCGATCTTTGTGATTAAGTGCTCATCAACAAAAGGTCCTTTTTTTAAGCTACGACCCATGATTGAACCTCCCTTCGTGATTGCCCTACGGTTCCCGCGAACCGTAGCTCAATCCCGTTATTTTTTACGACGACGTACAATAAACTTGTCGGATTTGTTCTTCTTCTTGCGAGTCTTGTAACCAAGAGTCGGCTTGCCCCATGGTGACATTGGTGATTTACGTCCGATTGGGGAGCGTCCTTCACCACCACCGTGTGGGTGATCGTTAGGGTTCATTACAGATCCACGAACTGTTGGGCGCTTGCCTAACCAGCGTGAACGACCTGCTTTACCGATGTTGATCAATTCGTGTTGTTCGTTACCAACTTGACCTACAGTCGCGCGGCACTCAGAAAGGATCATACGTACTTCGCCTGAGTTCAAACGAATCAATACATATTTGCCTTCTTTACCAAGAACCTGTGCTGAAGTACCAGCAGAACGAACTAATTGTCCACCTTTGCCAGGCTTCAATTCGATGTTGTGTACTACTGTACCAACTGGGATGTTTGCTAGTGGAAGAGCGTTACCTACTTTAATGTCAGCTGTTGGGCCAGACATAACTTCCATACCTACTACTAGGTTTTTAGGAGCTAGGATGTATCTCTTTTCACCATCTACATAATTAATTAACGCAATGTTTGCTGAACGGTTTGGATCATACTCAATTGTGGCAACGCGTCCTGGAATGCCATCTTTTGTACGTTTAAAGTCGATGATTCTGTACTGACGCTTATGGCCGCCACCTTGATGACGAACAGTTAACTTACCCTGGTTGTTACGACCGCCTTTTCTGTGCAACGGAGCAAGCAAGGATTTTTCCGGCTTGTCAGTTGTAATCTCAGCAAAATCAGATGCTGTCATATTACGACGACCGTTGGAGGTAGGTTTGTACTTTTTAATCGCCATTTCGTTTCCCTCCTCTTCTTATTGGATTATTATACTTCGAAGAATTCGATTTCTTTGCTGTCTTGAGTTAGTTTAACGATCGCTTTACGACGCTTATTTGTGTAACCGCCGAACTTGCCCATACGCTTAAACTTACCTTTGTAATTCATGATGTTTACTTTTTCAACGTTAACGCCGAAAATAGTTTCAATCGCGTCTTTAACTTGAGTTTTGTTAGCTCTAGTGTCAACTTCGAAAGTGTACTTCTTCTCAGTCATTAGATCAGAAGAACGTTCTGTAATAACGGGGCGCTTAATGATATCGCGTGCATCCATTATGCAAGCACCTCCTCTACTTTTTCAACAGCTGCTTTTGTCATGATCAGCTTATCATGATTTAGAACATCCAATACGTTGATTCCATCAGCAGTAACAACAGTTACTCCAGGAATGTTACGTGCTGAAAGTGCTACGTTCTCTTCAAGACCTGCTGTTACGATCAGGGCTTTCTTGTTAACAGAAAGACCACTAAGCACGTTTTTGAATTCCTTTGTCTTTGGAGCTTCAAAAGCAAGGCTTTCAAGAACAAGGATATTTTCAGATTGTACTTTTGATGATAAAGCAGATTTGATTGCTAAACGTCGAACTTTTTTAGGCAATTTATAGCTGTAGCTGCGTGGAACAGGACCGAATACAGTACCGCCACCGCGCCATTGTGGAGAACGGATAGAACCTTGACGCGCACGTCCAGTTCCTTTTTGTTTCCACGGCTTACGTCCACCGCCCGCTACTTCAGAACGAATTTTAGTTTTATGAGTTCCCTGACGCAATGAAGCTCTCTGCATGACTACTGCTTCGAACATTACGTGGTTGTTAGGCTCAATACCAAATACTGAATCGTTAAGTTCGATTTCTCCAACTTGTGAACCAGCTTGGTTAAATAATGCTACTTTAGGCATTCTTGTTTCCTCCTTTCCTGTAAAAATTACTTAGCTTTTACAGCAGCTTTGATTTTTAGAAGGGCTTTTCTAGCACCTGGAACGTTTCCTTTGATAAGAAGAAGGTTACGCTCTACGTCAATTTTAACGATTTGCAGGTTTTGAACAGTGATCTGCTCTCCACCCATGCGTCCAGGTAGCAATTTACCCTTGAATACGCGGTTTGGAGCAACAGGACCCATTGAACCAGGGCGGCGGTGGTAACGAGAACCGTGAGCCATTGGTCCGCGAGATTGTCCGTGGCGCTTGATTACACCTTGGAAACCTTTACCCTTTGAGATTCCTGTAACATCTACGATATCGCCTTCTGCGAAAATATCAACTTTGACTTCCTGACCAACTTCATATCCTGCTACATCGACTCCGTTTAATTCTTTTACGAAGCGCTTAGGAGCAGTGTTTGCTTTTGAAACGTGGCCTTTTTCAGGTTTGTTAGAAAGCTTTTCGCGCTTGTCTTCAAAGCCAAGCTGGATTGCTTCGTAGCCATCTGTCTCAGCAGATTTCACTTGAAGCACTACGTTTGGAGAAGCTTCTACCACAGTAACCGGGATAAGGTCGCCGTTTTCAGCAAATACTTGAGTCATACCGATCTTTCTTCCTAAGATTCCTTTGGTCATTTCAGTCACACCTCCTGTGAATTATAATGTTTTATTTATTAAAGTTTGATTTCGATATCTACACCTGATGGCAGGTCTAAACGCATTAGTGAATCGACCGTTTGCGGAGTCGGATTGATGATATCAATCAGACGCTTATGCGTACGCATTTCGAACTGCTCACGAGAATCCTTGTACTTATGCACCGCACGAAGAATTGTGTAAATTGACTTTTCTGTAGGTAGTGGGATTGGACCAGACACCGCCGCACCAGAACGTTTTGCAGTTTCAACAATTTTCTCTGCAGATTGATCAAGAATCCTGTGATCATAAGCTTTCAAACGGATACGAATTTTTTGTTTTGCCATTACTTTCCCTCCTTTTCGCCTATTTTAAAATAGACATTCTCCGCGAAAATTTCCCACACACTCGCCATGGCAAAGCGGCCGGGTGTGTCAGCAACCTTTCGCATCATCGCAGTCAAAGACCAACATTGTCTATTATACATAAAACATAACCCAAATGCAAGAAGTATTCCGCTTTTTAATTATGTTTAACACACTTTTACTATTATAGCTGGCGTTAATGTATTTTACAAGTAGGGATAGAGATTTCTAACTATTTGGACGTAGAGAAAAATATTCCTGTAGAACGTGGGGTCATGAATTCGGAGAATACATGCAGCGTTTTGGATTTGCACTTATATTATAGAAGAAACTCATTTGAGTTTTGAAAGGATTTTAATAATGTGTGCCGGAGAAGTAATGTTTACACCCTTGCTCATTAACTCAAATTGGTGTTTGATTATCTGGCTATAGAGAATCTGATATAGATTAAATTAGATATGTGACGATTAACTCTCTGGATTCCTTTTTAATCCGCACTTTATCGGTCTTAATGTGACGATAAACTGACTTGTTTCTCTTTTATCCGCACATTATCGGTCTTAATGTGACGATAAACTCACTTGATTTTCTTTTATCCGCACATTATCGGTTTTAATCTGACGATAAACTCAACTGTTTCCTTTTTATCCGCACATTATCGGTCTTAATGTGACGATAAACTCAACTGTTTCCTTTTTATCCGCACATTATCGGTTTTAATGTGACGATAAACTCAACTGTTTCCTTTTTATCCGCACATTATCGGTCTTAATGTGACGATAAACTCACTTGTTTCTCTTTTATCCGCACATTATCATTTTTTAGTGAACAATATCTCGTTTCATTCTCTTCTATCAAGGCGTTATTCTTTTTTATTACTGTATATATCCAAATCTAAAATTTACATTTGTAATAACGGCTATCAAACTTCTCTTTAAAATAAGAAACAAAAAAAACAGCTGGATCGTCATCCAGCTGCTTTCATTGTTATTATTAAAAATTACTCTTGAATTGAAGCTACAACGCCAGCGCCTACAGTACGGCCGCCTTCACGAATTGAGAACTTAGTTCCTTCTTCGATAGCGATTGGAGCGATTAGTTCAACAGTCATTTCGATGTTGTCGCCAGGCATAACCATTTCTACGCCTTCAGGAAGGTTACAAATACCAGTTACATCAGTTGTACGGAAGTAGAACTGTGGACGGTAGTTTGTGAAGAATGGAGTGTGACGTCCACCTTCTTCTTTTGAAAGAACGTATACTTCAGCAGTGAACTTTGTGTGTGGCTTAACAGAACCTGGCTTAGCAAGTACTTGACCACGTTGGATATCTTCACGAGCTACCCCACGAAGAAGTGCACCGATGTTGTCTCCAGCTTCAGCATAGTCAAGAAGCTTACGGAACATTTCAACACCTGTTACAGTAGTTGACTTTGGCTCTTCAGTAAGACCGATGATTTCGATTACGTCACCGACTTTAACTTGTCCACGCTCAACACGACCAGTAGCAACTGTTCCACGGCCAGTGATTGAGAATACGTCCTCAACAGGCATCATGAATGGCTTGTCAGTGTCACGTGTTGGTGTTGGGATGTACTCATCAACTGCAGCCATAAGCTCAGTGATTTTTTCTTCCCATTCTGGTGCTCCTTCAAGAGCTCTAAGAGCAGAACCTTTGATAACTGGAATGTCATCGCCAGGGAAGTCGTACTCAGAAAGAAGATCACGTACTTCCATTTCTACTAGTTCAAGAAGTTCTTCGTCGTCAACCATGTCACACTTGTTCATGAATACAACAAGGTAAGGTACGCCTACCTGACGAGAAAGAAGGATGTGCTCACGAGTTTGTGGCATTGGGCCGTCAGCAGCAGATACTACAAGAATACCGCCGTCCATTTGTGCAGCACCAGTGATCATGTTCTTAACATAGTCAGCGTGTCCTGGGCAGTCAACGTGTGCATAGTGACGAGTTGCAGTTTCATACTCAACGTGTGCAGTTGAGATTGTGATTCCACGCTCGCGCTCTTCTGGAGCAGCGTCGATTTGGTCATATCCGCGTGCTTCACCGCCGCCTACTTTAGAAAGAACAGTAGTGATAGCAGCAGTTAGAGTAGTTTTACCATGGTCAACGTGACCAATTGTACCAATGTTAACGTGTGGCTTAGAACGATCGAATTTAGCTTTTCCCATTAGAAAAATCCTCCTTTAATATATGAAAATTAAGTATATTTTAATGTGCCGTGGAACAGGATCACCTATTCCACAGCGTTATGCTTACATTAGTAGTTATACTTGATTAATAGGTGAAAATCAATTATTCACCTTTATTTTTTTTGATGATTTCTTCAGAAACAGATTTAGGAACTTCTTCGTAGTGGTCGAAGTGCATTGAGAATACACCACGTCCTTGTGTACTTGAACGAAGGGCAGTTGCATAACCGAACATTTCTGAAAGTGGAACCATCGAACGAACAACTTGAGCGTTACCACGAGCATCCATACCTTCGACGCGTCCGCGACGAGCAGTAATCATACCCATGATATCTCCAAGGTATTCTTCAGGGATAACAACTTCAACCCTCATGACAGGCTCAAGGATAACTGGCTTACACTTGGAAGCCGCATTCTTAAGTGCCATTGAAGCAGCGATTTTAAACGCCATTTCAGAGGAGTCAACATCGTGGTAAGAACCGTCAAACAGTCTTGCCTTGATGTCAACAAGTGGATATCCTGCAAGAACTCCGCGATCTAGAGCATCTTCAAGACCAGCTTGAACAGCTGGGATGTATTCACGTGGAACTACACCACCGACGATGCCGTTTACGAATTCAAAGCCTTTACCTTCTTCGTTTGGAGAGAACTCGATCCAAACGTGTCCGTATTGACCACGTCCACCGGATTGACGAGCAAATTTACCTTCAACGTTAGCTGATTCGCGGAAAGTTTCACGGTATGCAACCTGAGGTGCACCTACGTTTGCTTCCACTTTAAATTCGCGCTTCATACGGTCAACGATGATGTCTAGGTGAAGTTCACCCATTCCAGCGATGATAACCTGTCCAGTTTCCTGGTCAGTGTGTGCGCGGAATGTAGGATCTTCTTCTTGAAGCTTTTGCAATGCAGTTGTCATCTTGTCTTGGTCAGCTTTTGACTTAGGCTCAACTGATAACTGGATTACAGGCTCTGGGAACTGCATGGATTCAAGAATAACTAGAGACTTTTCATCACATAGAGTGTCACCAGTAGTTGTATCTTTCAAACCTACAGCTGCAGCGATGTCGCCAGCGTAAACCGTTGAGATTTCCTGACGGCTGTTCGCGTGCATTTGAAGGATACGTCCGATACGCTCACGCTTTCCTTTGGTAGAGTTCTGGACATAAGAACCAGAATCAAGGGTACCAGAGTAAACGCGGAAGAATGTTAATTTACCAACATAAGGGTCAGTCATAACTTTGAACGCAAGTGCTGAGAATGGCTCGCTGTCGTCAGAGTGACGCTCAACTACGTCTTCTGAGTCCGGAAGATGGCCCTGGATCGCAGGTACATCAAGTGGAGATGGAAGGTAGTCGATTACAGCGTCAAGCATTAGCTGTACACCTTTGTTTTTGAATGCTGAACCACAGATAACTGGGTAGAATTCAACATTTGTTGTACCTTTACGGATTGCAGCTTTGATCTCTTCGACTGTAAGCTCTTCTCCGCCAAGGTATTTTTCCATTAACTCTTCATCAAGCTCAGCTACCGCTTCAACTAACTTTTCACGGTATTCTTCAGCTTGTGCCATATATTCTTCCGGAATTTCACCAACAGAGATTTCTGTTCCAAGGTCATTACCGTAGAAGATTGCTCTCATTTCAACTAGGTCGATGATAGCTTCGAACTCATCTTCAGCACCGATCGGTAATTGGATCGGGTGAGCATTAGCTTGTAGACGATCATGAATAGTTGATACAGAGTATAGGAAGTCCGCGCCTAGTTTATCCATTTTGTTAACGAATACTACACGTGGAACTCCATAAGTTGTAGCCTGGCGCCAAACTGTTTCTGTTTGAGGCTCAACACCTGACTGTGCGTCAAGTACTGCTACTGCACCATCAAGTACACGAAGTGAACGTTCAACTTCAACAGTGAAGTCTACGTGTCCTGGTGTATCGATGATGTTTACACGGTGTTCTTTCCAAGAAGCTGTTGTTGCAGCAGAAGTGATCGTGATACCACGCTCTTGTTCCTGCTCCATCCAGTCCATTTGAGAAGCACCTTCGTGTGTTTCGCCGATTTTGTGAATACGGCCAGTATAATAAAGAACACGCTCAGTTGTTGTTGTTTTACCAGCATCAATATGAGCCATGATCCCAATATTACGAGTTTTTTCTAAGGAGAACTCTCTTGCCATTTGGTCTTTCTCCTTCCTAGTATAAGTGTTTTTAGATTGAAGGTAAGATTACCAACGATAGTGAGCGAATGCTTTGTTTGCTTCCGCCATTTTGTGTGTATCTTCACGCTTCTTAACAGAAGCACCGGTGTTGTTAGCAGCGTCAAGAATTTCGTTAGCAAGACGCTCTTCCATTGTCTTTTCCCCACGAAGACGTGAGTAGTTTACCAACCAGCGAAGACCAAGAGTTGTACGGCGGTCTGCACGCACCTCGATTGGGACTTGATAGTTAGCTCCACCTACACGGCGTGCTTTTACTTCTAGAACAGGCATGATGTTCTTAAGTGCTGCATCGAATACTTCGATTGGCTCTTTGCCTGAACGCTCACGAATGATATCAAAAGCTGAATAAAGGATCTTTTGTGATTTACCTCTCTTGCCATCGATCATCATCTTGTTGATCAAGCGAGTGATAAGCTTTGAGTTATAAATCGGATCCGGCAATACGTCTCTTTTTGCAACTGGACCTTTACGTGGCATATTTTTTCCTCCTTTCAAAAAGGCTAATTAGTTTTGTTTATTATTTTTTAGCTGCTTTTGGTCTCTTAGTACCGTACTTAGAACGGCCCTGCATACGGTTGTTTACTCCAGCAGTATCAAGAGCACCACGAACGATGTGGTAACGTACACCCGGTAAGTCTTTTACACGTCCTCCACGGATAAGAACAACACTGTGCTCTTGAAGGTTGTGCCCGATACCAGGGATATAAGCTGTTACCTCGATTCCGTTAGTCAAACGTACACGAGCGTATTTACGCAACGCTGAGTTTGGCTTCTTAGGAGTCATAGTACCAACACGAGTACATACACCACGCTTTTGTGGAGATGAAACGTTAGTTTGAGCTTTCTTGAAGCTGTTGTAACCTTTATTAAGCGCTGGAGATTTTGACTTCTCCTCTTTAGAGCTGCGCGGTTTGCGCACTAATTGGTTAATAGTAGGCATGATCATTTTCCTCCCTTCACATTTTTGTAAGCCCACACATCCAGGTGGTTCATTTTTTAACAAAAAACAAAGTTCTTGCAGTTCACTGCAAAAACAGTTTTTACTTGGTTATCGCTACAGCTGAAGCTCCTACGGCAATCCCGCATGCCTTCCCCAATTTTTTCATTGAGTCGACATAGGTGATGGCGGTGTTGATTTCCCTGGCAGTCTGCAATAGATTCGCTGTCACTTTCATGTCAGCGTCCTTCGCAATGACCAGTTCGATTACTTCGCCAGCCTTCAGTGCTTTCACTGTTTGCTTTGATCCTACTATAATCTTTTTAGCTTGAGCTACTTTTTCATAAGACATGATATCCTCCAAAGTAACCGGTAAATAGGAGCACCTTTGAAATATTAACACTTAGCGCAAGGTATGTCAACAGCATTGAAAAACTTTTTTCGCTAGATTGCTGTTTTTATTCATAGACCCATTCTTTTTTTCTTTAAAAAGGCGGCACTTTCTGCCGTGGCAGAGAGCACCGCGCTTCTTATTTTATTCTACAGTGATTACATCTTCGGCATTTTCTTCTTCCATTGAGATTGGCTCAGCTCTTCTGTATCGCTGCATGCCTGTTCCTGCTGGAACGAGTTTACCGATGATAACATTTTCCTTCAGGCCGAGAAGCTCATCGCGCTTGCCTTTGATCGCAGCATCTGTAAGCACTCTTGTTGTTTCCTGGAAGGATGCTGCAGACAGGAATGAATCCGTCTCAAGTGATGCTTTTGTGATACCAAGCAATACTGGACGTCCTGTTGCTGGCATTTTTCCTTCAAGAAGTGCTTTGCGGTTAGCGTCAGTGAACTGATGGATCTCAAGCAATGTACCTGGTAGTACATCTGTTTCACCAGCGTCGATAACCCTGATCTTGCGCATCATCTGGCGAACCATTACTTCTACGTGCTTGTCGCCGATTTCAACACCCTGCATACGGTATACTTTTTGAACTTCTTTCAATAAGTATTCCTGCACGGATTGAACGTCTTTGACTCTTAAAAGTTCCTTAGGGTCGATTGAACCTTCAGTGAGTTCCTGACCGCGTTCTACATGGTCATTTATAGCAACCTTTAGGCGTGCTGTATATGGCGCATTGTATGTGCGGCTTTCGATTTCACCCTGAATGACGATTTCTTGCTGACGATCTTTTCCTTCGTTGATGCCGACTACGACACCTTCCAATTCAGAGATGACAGCTTGCCCTTTAGGATTACGTGCTTCGAACAATTCCTGGATACGCGGAAGACCTTGTGTGATATCGTCTCCTGCAACACCGCCCGTATGGAATGTACGCATTGTAAGCTGAGTACCTGGCTCACCGATTGACTGGGCAGCAATGATACCGACCGCTTCGCCAACTTCGACTTCCTGGCCGGTCGCAAGGTTGCGGCCGTAACACTTCTTACATACGCCATGGCGTGTATTACATGTGAATGCAGAGCGGATCCATACTTCTTCGATCCCTGCTTCTATTACTTCAACAGTCAAGTCTTCTGTAATCAATCCGTTTTCAGGTACAATCACAGCCTTTGTTTCAGGATGCTTGATTGCCTTTCTTGCATAACGGCCAATTAAACGCTCATCTAGAGGTTCGATTACTTCGGTACCATCTTTAAGTGATTTGATAAATAAACCTCTGTCTGTACCGCAATCGTCTTCGCGAACGATAACATCCTGTGCCACGTCTACGAGACGGCGAGTCAGGTAACCTGAGTCAGCAGTCTTAAGTGCTGTATCGGCAAGACCTTTACGAGCACCGTGAGTGGAGATGAAGTACTCCAATACTGTCAGACCTTCACGGAAACTTGACTTGATCGGCAACTCGATGATTCGTCCAGCCGGGTTGGCCATCAGACCACGCATACCAGCAAGCTGCGTGAAGTTGGACGCGTTACCACGGGCACCGGAGTCACTCATCATGAAGATAGGGTTTGAATTATCTAGTGATTTCATTAGCTTAGCCTGGATATTATCCTTCGCCTGGCTCCAGATAGAAATTACGCGATCATAACGCTCATCCTCGGTAATCAAACCGCGTCTGAACTGCTTAAGAACATTATCTACCTTTTTTTGTCCTTCTGAAATGATTTCCTGCTTCTCTTTAAGAACCACGATATCAGCCACACCAACCGTAATACCCGCTTTAGTCGAGTATGTGAAGCCAAGACCCTTCATACGGTCAAGCATTTTTGATGTTTCAGTGATTTTGAACTTCTTGAACACTTCAGCAATGATGTTTCCGAGAATTTTCTTCTTGAACGGATCCACCAATTTCATGCTCTTGATAACTTCCTTGATATCCGCACCTTTTTCAACAAAATATATTTCTGGAGTTTTCTCCTCAAGATTTTGCTTGGAAGGCTCATTGATATAAGGGAATGACGCTGGAAGGATTTCATTGAAAATCAACTTTCCGACTGTCGTGATCAAGAGCTGGCCATTTTGCTCTTCAGTGAATGTCTGGTTGCCAAGTGATGATGCGGCAACAGCAATACGAGTATGAAGATGTACGTAGCCATTCTGGTATGCGATCAACGCTTCATTTGTATCCTTGAATACCATACCTTCGCCAACTGCACCCTCTCTTTCCAAAGTCAGGTAGTAGTTACCTAAAACCATGTCCTGGGAAGGAGTAACAACTGGCTTTCCATCCTTAGGGTTCAGGATGTTTTGAGCAGCAAGCATCAATAGACGTGCTTCTGCCTGTGCTTCAGCAGAAAGTGGCACGTGGACTGCCATCTGGTCACCGTCGAAGTCAGCGTTATAAGCTGTACATACTAGAGGGTGAAGACGGATTGCACGTCCTTCTACTAACGTTGGCTCAAACGCCTGGATTCCCAATCTATGAAGAGTTGGGGCACGGTTAAGCAATACCGGGTGCTCTCTGATTACATCTTCTAGAACATCCCAAACCTCAGGGCTAACGCGCTCAATTTTACGTTTAGCAGACTTAATGTTGTGCGCTAAACCTTTTTGCACTAATTCTTTCATTACGAATGGCTTGAACAGCTCAAGTGCCATTTCTTTAGGTAGACCGCACTGGTACATTTGCAGGTTAGGACCTACGACGATAACAGAACGGCCAGAGTAGTCAACACGCTTACCAAGAAGGTTTTGACGGAAACGACCTTGCTTACCCTTAAGCATATGAGACAGGGACTTCAACGGACGGTTACCTGGCCCTGTTACCGGACGGCCGCGGCGGCCGTTATCGATTAACGCGTCAACAGCTTCCTGAAGCATACGCTTTTCGTTCTGAACGATGATGCTAGGAGCACCAAGGTCAAGAAGACGCTTAAGACGGTTGTTACGGTTGATTACTCGGCGGTATAAATCGTTCAGGTCGGAAGTTGCGAATCGACCGCCATCAAGCTGTACCATCGGGCGAAGTTCCGGCGGGATGACAGGGAGGACATCAAGGATCATCCAAGATGGCTCATTGCCTGAACCACGGAACGCTTCAACTACTTCAAGACGCTTGATCGCACGAGTACGACGCTGGCCTTGTGCTGTTCTTAATTCTTCCTTCAGCATGTCGGCTTCTTTATCAAGGTCGATATCTGAAAGCAGCTTTTTGATTGCTTCTGCTCCCATTGCCGCCTGGAATTTGTTACCGTATTTTTCACGATAAGCGCGGTATTCTTTTTCTGACAACAACTGCTTCTTCTCAAGGGCAGTGTCGCCAGTTTCCGTAACGACGTAAGAAGCAAAGTAAATAACTTCTTCAAGTGCGCGCGGAGACATATCAAGGATAAGTCCCATACGGCTAGGAATACCTTTGAAATACCAGATGTGAGAAACAGGAGCTGCAAGCTCGATGTGTCCCATTCTTTCACGACGGACTTTCGCACGTGTTACTTCAACGCCGCATCGGTCACAGACTACGCCTTTGTAGCGAACTCTTTTGTACTTTCCGCAGTGACATTCCCAGTCCTTCGTCGGTCCGAAGATACGCTCACAGAATAAGCCGTCTTTTTCTGGTTTTAAAGTACGATAGTTGATTGTTTCCGGCTTTTTAACCTCACCGAAAGACCACGAACGGATCTTGTCTGGTGAAGCGAGGCCAATTTTCATGTACTCAAAATTATTAACATCTAGCAAGGGGCCTACCTCCCTTTTAATCTAGGGTTTTACCCTTATGGCCACCCAAAAAGGAACACACGTGGACAATACTGTTATTCAACTGTTTGTTCACGTGTGCCAATTAGATGGACCTATTCTTTCATTCCTACTTTTTCAGAATTCATTTCTTCTGTTTCAGGAGCAATTGTCAATGTTTCTGCATGCTGCAATTCTTCTTCATCATCAAAATCGCGCATTTCTATTTCTTTTTCATCGCCTGATAGGATCTTGACGTCCATACCAAGACTCTGAAGTTCTTTCATCAATACTTTGAATGATTCAGGAACGCCTGGTTCTGGTACGTTTTCACCTTTTACAATTGCTTCGTATGTTTTAACACGTCCAACAACATCATCGGACTTGACAGTTAAGATTTCCTGCAATGTGTAAGCAGCACCGTATGCTTCGAGCGCCCAAACCTCCATCTCCCCGAAACGCTGTCCGCCGAACTGAGCTTTACCGCCGAGTGGCTGCTGCGTAACAAGTGAGTATGGTCCAGTAGAACGAGCATGAAGCTTATCGTCTACCATGTGAGCAAGCTTGATCATGTACATGACACCGACAGATACACGGTTATCGAATGGTTCACCTGTACGTCCATCATATAGGACAGTTTTCGCATCTCTGGCCATACCAGCTTCCTGGATTGTTGACCATACATCTTCCTCACGAGCACCATCGAATACCGGTGAAGCAACATGGATTCCAAGGTAGCGCGCTGCCATACCAAGGTGAAGCTCAAGAACCTGACCGATGTTCATACGTGATGGTACCCCTAGTGGGTTAAGCATGATATCGACTGGTGTTCCGTCCGGCAGGAAAGGCATATCCTCTTCCGGAAGGATTTTCGAGATAACCCCTTTGTTACCGTGGCGTCCCGCCATCTTATCACCTTCAGATATCTTACGCTTCTGAACGATGTAAGCACGGACCAGCTGGTTCACTCCAGGAGGGAGCTCGTCGCCATCTTCGCGGTTGAACACTTTGACGTCAAGGACAATCCCGCCGCCGCCGTGTGGAACACGCAATGATGTATCACGGACTTCCCTTGCTTTTTCACCAAAGATTGCATGCAAGAGGCGTTCTTCAGCTGTCAATTCAGTAACCCCTTTAGGTGTTACCTTACCGACAAGAAGATCTCCGTCTTTTACTTCGGCACCAACACGGATGATTCCGCGCTCGTCAAGATTTCTCAATGCATCTTCCCCGACGTTAGGGATATCGCGTGTGATTTCTTCAGGTCCAAGCTTAGTATCTCGGGACTCTGATTCGTATTCTTCTATATGGATTGATGTATAAACATCATCTTTAACAAGGCGCTCACTCATAATGATGGCATCTTCATAGTTATAGCCATTCCATGTCATGAACCCAACAAGAACGTTACGTCCTAGTGCCAGTTCACCTTTTTCCATTGATGGTCCGTCAGCAAGGATTTCTCCTTTAACTACACGGTCACCAAGGCTTACGATTGGGCGCTGGTTATAACAAGTACCCTGATTGGAACGAATGAACTTAAGCATGCGGTATTTATCAAGGTCACCCTTAACTTCCTGACCGTCTACTTCAGTAACACGGCGAACCCATACTTGACGCGCTTCAACGTGTTCTACAATTCCTTCATGCTTACAGATTACTGCAGCACCGGAATCCTTTGCGTTCACGTGCTCCATTCCCGTACCTACGATTGGTGCTTCCGGCTGCATTAACGGAACAGCCTGTCTTTGCATGTTCGCACCCATTAGTGCACGGTTGGAGTCATCGTTTTCCAAGAACGGGATACACGCAGTCGCTGCAGATACAACCTGCTTAGGTGATACGTCCATATAATCGACGCGGTCACGTTTGACGACTGTGTTTTCACCACGGAAACGGGCTATTACTTCATCATCAATGAAAGAACCATCATCAGCAAGACGAGCATTCGCCTGTGCAACTACATAGTTATCTTCTTCATCAGCTGTTAAGTAATCAAAATGGCTTGTCACTTTACCTGTTTCAGGATCAACGCGGCGGTACGGAGTCTCAATGAATCCGAAGCGATTAACCTTAGCGAAACTTGAAAGTGAGTTGATCAAACCGATGTTTGGACCTTCCGGCGTTTCAATCGGGCACATACGTCCGTAGTGGGAATAGTGAACGTCACGCACTTCGAAACCAGCGCGTTCACGTGTAAGACCACCAGGTCCCAATGCAGATAGACGCCTTTTATGTGTCAATTCAGCCAGCGGATTTGTCTGGTCCATGAACTGTGAAAGCTGGGAGCTTCCAAAGAACTCTTTAATGGACGCAATTACCGGGCGGATATTGATTAATTGCTGTGGTGTAATCGTATTTGTATCCTGGATGGACATTCTTTCACGGACTACACGCTCCATTCTGGACAAACCAATACGGAATTGGTTCTGCAACAGTTCACCAACAGAACGAAGGCGTCTGTTTCCTAAATGGTCGATGTCATCCGTATCGCCAACACCATGCAACAAGTTAAAGAAGTAGCTGATGGATGAAATGATATCAGCAGGCGTGATGTTTTTGATCGGTTCAGGGACATAGGCGTTTCCTAAAACATTAATTTCTTTCTCGCCCTCAACATCGTTCGGAGAGTAGATTTTAATGCTTTGCAGCGTTACGTCCTCTTCAACCACGCCGCCATATGGGCTGAAATCCTTGAAGCCAACATTCTTCTCCAGCGCAGGTATGATCTTATCGAGTGTACGGCGGTCTAAAGTGACGCCTTTCTCGGCAATGATTTCTCCTGTTTCTGGGTCTACTAATGTTTCAGCAAGCTTTTGCCCGAATAAACGGTTTTTAATATGAAGCTTTTTGTTGATTTTATAACGCCCTACATTTGCAAGGTCATAGCGCTTTGGATCAAAGAATCTTGATACCAGAAGGCTTTTTGCGTTGTCAACTGTAGGCGGTTCGCCTGGACGGAGACGCTCATAAATTTCAAGAAGCGCTTTTTCCGTACTTTCCGTATTGTCTTTTTCAAGAGTATTACGGATATATTCGTTATCACCGATCAGATCAATGATTTCTTGATCAGAACCGAACCCTAATGCACGCAAAAGAACCGTAACAGGGAGTTTCCTCGTACGATCGATCCTTACATATACAACATCCTTGGCATCTGTTTCATACTCTAACCAGGCGCCACGGTTAGGAATAACGGTCGCAGTGAACCCTTTCTTCCCGTTCTTATCAAGTTTTCCGCTGTAGTACACACTTGGTGAGCGCACTAACTGGGAAACGATAACCCTTTCAGCACCGTTAATTACAAACGTGCCAGTTTCTGTCATAAGCGGGAAATCGCCCATGAAGACATCCTGGTCCTTTACTTCACCTGTTTCCTTATTCACAAGGCGGACCTTTACTCGCAATGGTGCGGAGTAAGTGACGTCTCTTTCTTTCGATTCTTCCACTGGATATTTCGGTTCGCCAAGACTGTAATCGATAAACTCTAACGATAAGTTACCAGTAAAGTCTTCAATCGGTGAAATGTCCTGGAACATTTCACGGAGGCCCTCATCAAGAAACCACTGATAGGAAGAGGTTTGAATTTCAATCAAATTCGGCAATTCCAAAACTTCACTGATGCG
Source organism: Mesobacillus sp. QJM3NY_10 (assembly GCF_056173465.1). NCBI lineage: Bacteria > Bacillati > Bacillota > Bacilli > Caryophanales > Bacillaceae > Mesobacillus > Mesobacillus sp. QJM3NY_10. The sequence goes on along the minus strand of NZ_CM149675.1, from coordinate 130,932 downwards.
AGCATAACTTCTACGTTGGCGGTGTCGTCCATACTGAACTAGTTGACCTGTCAACTGATTCACCCCTCAAATCAAGCGTTATTATTCATCTATCCCTGTCTTGTCCATGAAGTTTCCTCCATTTCAAAAGACAAAAAGAAAAAGGGTTTTCACCTAAAAACCACATTTCCTGCAACGAACAATTATTTTGTTAGTTTTCCCTTTATGCCCAAAATTATACAACTTTCGATGAAAATAGCAATTGAAAAGGAAACTAATATATTGGCATTTTATAATATTAACATAGCGGTTTTCTCACGTCAACATTTAACAGATTTGAGAATAAAGTATCCTTTACTTTTTGCCGCAATGCCTACTTCACCAAATAACTCTTTCATTTTTTCCATTGCTGATGGCGCACCCTGTTTCTTCTGGATGACCACCCAAAGCTCTCCGCCTTCAGCTAAATGCAGAAAACTTTGTTCAAAAATATCATGCACAACCTTTTTTCCGGCACGGATCGGCGGATTGGTAAGGATTGCATCGAATCCTTTCTCCTTCACTCCAGTCAACCGGTCACTTTCATAGATTTTCACATTATCTATTTTATTTTCTGCCGCGTTCTCCTCAGCAAGCATAATCGCTCTTTCATTGACATCCACCATGTGGACCATCGCTTCTGGATAAGCCTTGGCAAGTGAAAGTCCGATCGGCCCATAGCCGCAGCCAACATCAAGAATCAATCCATCAGCTTTATTTAGTTCGAACGTGTCGATCAATAATCTTGATCCAAAATCGACTTCCTTTTTCGAAAAAACTCCACTGTCAACCTTAAAGCGGAAGGTATTCCTCTTCAATTCACTTTGCCATTTCACAGGATTGCTTTCGGTACTGGGTTTGCGGGAGTAATAATGTTCAGTCAAAATCTCTCACCTCCACGGGGACTCATTTGAAGAATGCGATCGCGGATTGCATTGCTACTGCGGTAGTATAAACTTTTAATTAATAAAAAGCAAAAAACGGAAAGCGGATGCGCCTTGATCAGCCCCGATAAGCGCTGGAGGGCCTGACATTGAAGTCGTTCTTTGACTTCATTGGCAGGACCGAAGCGTCTCGAGGGGCTAGGCGCTGGAGCTAGACATTTCTCGAAGTTAATACCTTATTTTTCATTCACCTACCAAAGATTGAAAGCGAAAAAAAAGCCCGCTTTAGCAGCGAGCTTTTTATTGTAAGGTTGATTACTTAACTTCGACGTTAGCTCCAACTTCTTCAAGCTTAGCTTTGATTTCTTCAGCTTCTTCTTTAGAAACGCCTTCTTTAAGAGCTTTAGGAGCGTTGTCAACAACTTCCTTCGCTTCTTTAAGACCAAGACCTGTGATTTCACGAACAACTTTGATAACCTTGATCTTCTGGTCGCCAGCAGATGCAAGTACTACGTCAAATTCAGTTTGTTCTTCAGCAGCAGCTCCAGCAGCTCCACCCATCATAGCAACTGGTGCAGCAGCAGTTACGCCGAATTCTTCTTCGATTGCTTTTACTAGATCGTTAAGTTCTAAAACAGTCATATTTTTAACTGCTTCAATGATTTGTTCTTGAGTCATGATTTGTTTCCTCCTAATAGGTTAGTTTTTTTATTGTTAAACGGTAATTATTTTTAACTTACGCGCCTTGCTCTTCTTTCTGTTCTGCAACAGCTTTTGCAGCAAGAGCAAGATTGCGGATTGGAGCTTGAAGTACGCTGAGTAGCATAGAAAGTAGACCTTCGCGAGACGGTAGGTCTGCAAGTGCCTTGATTTCTTCTACTGTAACGATGTTGCCTTCAACTACGCCCGCCTTGATTTCAAGCGCTTCGTGCTTTTTAGCGAATTCGTTAAGAATCTTCGCTGGCGCTACTACATCTTCAGTACTGAACGCGATTGCGTTAGGACCTGTTAAAGATGTGTTTAAGTCAGCAAGTTCAGCAGCTTCAGCAGCACGGCGTGTCATAGAGTTTTTGTAAACTTTGAATTCTACGCCAGCTTCACGAAGCTCTTTACGAAGTTCAGTTACTTCAGAAACTGTAAGTCCGCGGTAATCAACAACGATTGTTGATTTGCTTTCTTTTAGTTTGCCAGCAATCTCGTCAACGATTTGCTTTTTCACTTCGATGATATTGCTCATCCTTACACCTCCTGTAGATTTTTGCATTTATACCGATCAAATAAAAACCTCCGCATCTGGACAGACACGGAGGAAGTATACAATAGTAAAAGTGTTGCTCTATCGTATGACCTCGGCAGGTTATTAAGCTATAAGCCCCTGCTGTCTGCGGTACAAATGTTATTTTATTTTCACAACAAGAAGAATTATATCTAATGCTTCTTTAATTGTCAAATACTATTATTTTACAGTTGAAGGATCTACTTTAACGCCAGGTCCCATTGTAGTAGAGATCGTAACGTTCTTCATGTAAGTTCCTTTAGCTGCAGCTGGCTTAACCTTCATCATAGTTTCGAAGATTGTGTTGAAGTTTTCAACAAGCTTTCCGTCTTCGAAAGAAACTTTTCCGATAGGTACGTGGATGTTACCAGACTTATCAACGCGGTATTCTACTTTACCAGCTTTGATTTCGTTAACTGCTTTCGTTACATCGAAAGTAACTGTGCCAGTCTTAGGGTTTGGCATTAAGCCTTTAGGTCCCAATACGCGACCAAGCTTACCAACTTCACCCATCATGTCAGGTGTTGCAACGATTACGTCAAAGTCGAACCAGCCTTGCTGGATCTTAGTGATGTATTCTGCATCGCCAACATAGTCTGCGCCAGCAGCTTCTGCTTCTTTTACCTTTTCGCCTTTAGCGAATACTAGAACACGTTGAGTTTTACCAGTACCATTTGGAAGCACAACTGCTCCACGGATTTGCTGGTCAGCTTTCTTAGGGTCTACACCCAAACGGAAAGCAGCTTCAACTGTAGCGTCGAATTTCACAGTGCTTGTCTTCTTAGCAAGATCAACTGCTTCTGCAACTGTATATGCTTGAGAGCGATCTACAAGCTTTACAGCTTCTAGATACTTTTTACCTTTTTTAGCCATTTTAATTTCCTCCTATATTGTGGTTTTAACGGAATAACCTCCCACTTTGAAAAGCGGAGGCACCTTTGTCAGGTGCCAAAGCCAGACAAGTTGAAAAGCGAAGGCGCCTTATGACGTCTAAGCTAGACAACGAAAAGCGAAGGCGCCCTAAAGGCGCCGTATCAGACAGATAAAAGGTTGCGAGTGAAATCAAATTCAGCTACGCAACCTATCAATCCTCTGCAGCAGAAATTAATCTTCGATTGTGATTCCCATGCTGCGTGCAGTACCTTCAACCATGCGCATTGCTGCTTCAACGCTAGCTGCGTTCAGGTCAGGCATTTTCTGTTCAGCAATCTCACGTACTTTATCACGCTTGACTGTTGCTACTTTATTACGGTTCGGTTCACCAGAACCAGACTGGATTCCAGCTGCTACCTTCAAAAGAACTGCAGCAGGAGGAGTTTTCGTAATAAATGTAAATGAACGGTCTTCAAAAACCGTAATTTCAACAGGAATGATTAATCCAGCTTGATCAGCTGTACGAGCGTTAAACTCCTTACAGAATCCCATGATATTAACACCGGCTTGACCTAGTGCAGGTCCAACTGGTGGTGCCGGATTGGCTTTACCAGCAGGGATTTGCAACTTAACCATCTTAATTACTTTTTTAGCCACGAGACACACCTCCTTAAAGTCCGTGATGTGGTAATAGGGGATTTTCCCCTCCCACTCATTTTAAAAGTCTTTATATAAAATAAAGAACTTGACATATAATCTGTCAATCGTCCAAGACATACTGACCTATGAAATATTAACACTTTTTAAAGTTGATTTCAAGCTATTTCAGATTATATTTTTTCAATCTGCGAAAATTCGAGCTCTACCGGAGTATCGCGGCCGAACATATTGACAAGAACTTTAAGCTTCGCCTTGTCCTTATCGATTTCTTCGATTGTCCCTGTGAAGTTGGCGAACGGCCCTTCGCTTACCTGGACAGTTTCACCAAGTTCGAAGTTGATATCAACCTTCTGCTCCACCACTCCCATGCGCTTGAGGATAAACGTTACTTCTTCAGGCAATAACGCGGTTGGTTTTGAGCCTGCACCAGAAGAGCCAACGAATCCAGTTACACCAGGCGTGTTGCGGACAACATACCAGGAATCATCCGTCATGACTATTTCTACCAGGACATAGCCAGGGAACGTCTTTCTCTTAACAACTTTCTTTTTACCATTTTTGAAATCTGTTTCTTCTTCTTCAGGTACTATAACCCGGAAGATCTTATCTTGCATGCCCATTGTTTCAACGCGCTTTTCAAGATTTGTCTTGACCTTGTTCTCGTAGCCTGAGTAAGTATGCACTACATACCAATTCTTTTCCATTATCGAGGACTAAATCGTCCGTCCCTCCCCATTTCCAAACTTCCGGGTGTTACAGTTTAAGCGAACACTGCAGCCCAGACGTTGAATGCGAATTTTTCAAGCAAATAAAAAACCCGTTATCCGGGCTTTTAAACTTGTCCTGCGTTTATATTTTCCATTATACCATGAGTGCGTATTGGTTATTCAAGAATTAAGCGAATCAATTCAGAAATACCAAGGTCTAACACTGCGAAGAATAGAGCAGCAAAAGCAACTGTAGACAGAACTATCATCGTATAGCGAGTCAGTTCTTTGCGTCTAGGCCAGCTGACCTTTCTCATTTCACGTCCAACTTCACTGAAAAAATTAGTGATGCGCTGCATTTTGTAACCTCCAACTTATCGGGATTCCATATGATGATCTATCTGAAAACCTTATTTCGTTTCCTTATGAACTGTATGGGCACCGCAGTTGCTGCAGTACTTTTTCAGCTCCAGCCGTTCTGTTTGCGTTTGCTTGTTGCTTGTCGTGGAATAATTGCGGGAACCGCATTCCTTACAAGCAAGAGTCACTTTGTTGTTCATTGACACTACACCCGCTTCAACAGGCTGATTCCAATCTGATGTCATGAAACCGCCATCTATTATATCTTTAAAAAGATACCATGGCTGATAGCTTGTGTCAATAAGAGGTGGCGATATTAAAAGTCAGTTTTGCGGCTATTTTTCGGCAATTCACCTTATACCGACAGCTCTCTCAGCTCAAGATACCTCTCCAGCTTCCGCTTCACGCGCTGAAGCGCATTGTCAATTGACTTGACATGGCGATTCAGCTCTTCAGAGATTTCCTGGTAGGATTGTCCGTCCAAATATAATGCGAGCACTTTTCGTTCAAGATCACTCAGCAGCTCTGACATTTTCACTTCAATCTGGTCAAACTCTTCCTGGTTGATAAATAACTCTTCGGGGTCCATCACTTTGGCTCCGGATAAAACATCCATCAGCGTCCGGTCCGATTCTTCATCATAAATCGGCTTGTCCAGGGAAACATAGGAATTAAGCGGGATGTGTTTTTGCCTTGTGGCCGTCTTGATGGCCGTAATGATCTGACGGGTAATGCATAGTTCTGCAAATGCTTTGAATGATGTTAGCTTGTCCTCTCGGAAATCACGGATCGCTTTATATAAGCCGATCATTCCTTCCTGCACGATGTCCTCTTTATCTGCTCCAATCAGGAAATATGACCGTGCTTTCGCCCGAACAAAATTCCTGTATTTGTGAATCAGAAAATCAAGTGCATCACTTTCTCCTTTGTGCACTGCTTCTACAATTTCTTCATCTTCCATCAACAAATAAGCTTCATTTAAACGATTCCCGATGTCAGCACTCATTTCGATCCCCCCGCCCGCACATACAGTTAGAAATATTATACAGCAGGCTTTTTTAAGACGTCAACAGGTCAATGTTCACCTCTGCGCCATTTTTCAAAAATTTCTGCCACTTCTTTTGTAAGCGGAATCTTGGCACTTGGCTTCTTTTCCTGGATCACTTTCACGCTTTTCTCGATTTTTTTGCTGATTAAATTTGTTTCGTTAAGCAGCTCCCTTGCTGATTTCCTTAGGGCTCCCTGTCCAAAAATTGCCCACTGCTCGGTGTAGTCTGAGGTGGCTACGTGTATCTGCGTTTTGCGGTTACTGAGGTCGATGGCCAGTCTCTCAATCCGCTCATCCGCCGTTTCATTTTCTTTTGTAAAAATAACTTCCACCTTATAATTTTTATATTTCTTTTGGGTTCCCGATACAAAATGGGCGTCAAAAACAATGATGACGTGATAGCCGGTATATGCCTGGTATTCAGCCATGATTTCCACCAGCCGGTCCCTGGCGGCAGAAAGTTCTCTCTTCTTCAAACTGACCAGCTCCGGCCATGCGCCAATGATGTTGTAGCCGTCAACAAGCAGGATATCCATTCCTATTCCCCTAGCGGATGACGTTTGCGGTGAACTTCATACATCAAGAGTGCCGCGGCAACTGATGCATTCAAGGAAGTAACATGTCCAACCATTGGAAGACTTAAAAGAAAATCACACTTATCCCTGATCAGCCTTCCCATTCCTTTTCCTTCGCTGCCGATCACCAGGCCAAGAGGCAAAGTTCCATCGATTTGACGAAAATCCTGTTTTGCCGATGCATCCGTTCCAGCGATCCAGACACCACGTTCCTTCAACTCATCGATTGTCTGCGCCATATTCGTGACTCTCGCAACCGGGATATATTCGATGGCACCAGTTGATAATTTTGCAACTGTAGTTGTCAGCCCAACAGCTCTTCTTTTAGGAATGATAATACCGTGAGCCCCTGAGGCATCAGCTGTCCTCATGATGGAACCAAGATTGTGTGGATCCTCAATTTCATCGAGGAGCAAAAAGAAAGGAGCCTCATTTTTCTTTTCCGCTGCCGCGAACAAATCATCGATCTCTGCATATTCATAAGCTGCCACCTGGGCGATGACACCCTGGTGATTTCCATCCGCAAGCTGGTCGATTTTCTTTTTCGGGACGAATTGGACGATGACATTGGCTTCCTTCGCCATCCCGATTACCTGTTGCATCTGTCCGCCCTGAGAGCCCTCCGCTATCAGGATTTTGTTAATGTCACGCTCCGATTTCAAGGCTTCGATTACCGGATTTTTTCCGATTATGTAATCCTGGTTTTCGTTTTGTTCTTGAAGTTGGTCAGGTTTTTGTCCGTGCTTCTGGTCACGCCTTGGCTCATGTTTTTGGTCACGCCTTGCCTCATGTTTCTGGTCCTGGCCTCTGGCTGGTCTGTTCTTTGGCTTATCATCCAGTCTTTGCGCCTGGTTCCGAGCTGGTTTGCGCTTCTTGTCATCAACTGGTTTTTGCCTATTGTTCCGGCTTTGTTTCTGGCTCATGGAATCTTTCCTCCCTTCTATTCTTCAGCAAGTGCAAATATTGTGGTAATCAATTCTTCGATTCGTTTCTCATTACCTGCCAGATATAGAGAACCAATCAATGCCTCAAATGCTGTGCTGTACCGGTAAGTTTGCACGTCGGTGTTTCTCGGTACGGATCCTGACTTCGCATTCCGGCCCCTTTTTACAATCGTTATTTCCGCTTCGGACAGCTTCTCCATTTCGATCAGCTTGTGGAGGTATTTCGCCTGTGATTTTGCCGATACATAAGCGGTCGCTTCTTTATGCAGCTTGTTTGGCCGAACCTTGCCGCTTTGCAGCAGGTGATGCCGGACATACAGTTCATATACGGCATCACCCATATAGGCAAGCGCCAGGCTATTCAATTGTTTTTCATCTACTTTTTGTTCGTAATGCAGCATCATTTAGCCTCTTTTCCATCTGATGCCTTGCGGAGTGTCTTCGATGATGATGTTCATTTCTTTCAACTGGTCACGGATCTCATCTGCCAGCTGGAAATTCCTGTCCTTGCGAGCCTGCGTTCTTTTTTCAATCAAGGCTTCGATTTCTTCATCAAGCAATTCCTCATCTTTAAGCGACAAGCCGAGAACGCCAAACAAAATCTCGAATTCCTTCATGAAAGCGTTAATTACTTCCTCGGAAGTGTTTTTCTCCATCAAGTACAGATTGGATAGCTTCGAGAGTTCAAACAGCGTGGAGACGCCATTTGCGGTATTGAAGTCATCATCCATATCCTTGATGAACTGCTCACGGATCCCAGCGATTTTATCCAGCCATTCCTGGTTGTCATCAGTAAGATTTGCGCTTGCTCCGAGTCGGTGCTTCAGATTTTGGTAAGATGTCTTCAAGCGCTCGAAAGCAGCCTTTGTCTTTTCAAGCAGCTCCTGGCTATAATTGATCGGATTCCGGTAATGTACTGAAATCATGAAAAATCTTAATACCTGTGGATCAATCTGCTTAATGATGTCATGAACTGTGACAAAATTGCCAAGTGACTTGGACATCTTTTCATTGTCAATATTGATGTATCCATTATGCATCCAGTAGCGGGCAAATGTCTGGCCTGTCAACGCCTCTGACTGGGCGATTTCATTTTCATGGTGCGGGAAGGCCAAATCCTGTCCGCCAGCATGGATATCGATCGAATCTCCAAGATATTCGCGGGCCATCGCTGAGCACTCAATATGCCAGCCTGGACGGCCTTTGCCCCAAGGACTATCCCAAGAAATCTCGCCTTCCTTTGCCGACTTCCAAAGCACGAAGTCAAGCGCATCTTGTTTCTTTTCCCCAACCTGAATCCTTGCTCCAACCTTCAGCTCTTCAATGGATTGATGGGAAAGCTTGCCGTATTCTTTGAATTCTCTCGTGCGGTAGTAAACATCTCCACCTGATTCATAGGCAAAGCCCTTATCAATCAGCGCGCTGATAAAGTCGATAATCAAATCCATTGTTTCCGTTACCCTTGGGTGTGCATCAGCTGTCTTGCAGCCAAGTGCATGGACATCCTCAAAGTAAGCATCGATGAATCGTTGCGCGATTGTCGGTACATCTTCCCCGAGTTCATTTGCTGCTTTGATCAGTTTGTCATCGACATCGGTGAAGTTCGAAACATAATTTACATCATAGCCGCGGAACTCAAGATAGCGGCGGACCGTATCAAAAACGATGGCCGGGCGGGCATTTCCGATGTGAATGTAGTTATAGACGGTCGGACCGCAAACATACATTTTCACTTTTCCCTCTTCTAGCGGGATAAACTCTTCCTTGTTACGAGTAAGTGTATTATAGATTTTAATTCCCATTTTCCATGCCCCTTCCTTGCTTCGCAACTTCAAGTTCTTCATGTAATTTGACTAATTCTAGTTCTTTTTTCAATTTAACCAATTCCATTTCGATTTCCTTGCATCGATCTGCAACAGGATCAGGCAAATCGCGATGGTTAAAGTCCTTCTTGACTCTTACGCCATCCTGGATGACGATTTTTCCAGGGATGCCAACAACGGTGGAGTTCGGAGGTACATCCTTCAGGACAACCGAACCGGCGCCCACCTTAGAATTCTCCCCAATCGTGATCGAACCTAAAACCTTCGCCCCGGTGGCAATCAGAGCATTGTCGTTAACAGTCGGGTGGCGTTTTCCCTTTTCCTTGCCAGTACCGCCCAGGGTCACTCCCTGGAACACCGTCACATTATCCCCAATCTCACATGTTTCACCAATGACGACCCCCATTCCATGGTCGATGAAAAAGCGTCTGCCAATCTTGGCTCCCGGATGGATTTCAACTCCCGTGAAAAAACGGCTGATTTGCGAAATGGCCCTTGCAACAAAATAAAACTTCCGCTTGTAGAAAGCATGTGCCAAACGATGGGACCATATCGCATGCAGGCCTGCGTATGTCAAAACCACTTCCAGCACGCTCCTGGCAGAAGGATCTTGATCAAAAACAACATCTATGTCTTCCTTCATCATCTTAAACATGGTGAAATCCTCCTTCTTAATAAATTGTTATTGCACTTTTGCTCAGTAGTGAGCACCCATAAAGCTAAAATTTGATTATATAGCCTTACAAAATCCTTTATGTGACCGTAACGATGGCTTTCCTGCTTTTTCGGTCACATATTCCTTGTTTATGTGACCTTAAAGTGGCGATCCCTCATTTTTCGGGTACATTATCCAACTTGCTCGCCAGACACCATATAAAAAAGCGCCCCTGTCGTATACGACAGAGACGCTTGATATGCGCGGTTCCACTCTGTTTAGGCTACCTTAAGCAATAGCCTCAACTTTCACCTGTTAACGGGAGGACCCGCCCGATACTACTCAGGCACTGATTGCCTTTTCGCAAAGGGACTCCGAGGCGCATTTCGAAAAATGAGAGGCCTGAACCACTTTCAGCCGGTGATGGTTCTCTCTAATAAGCGTCATTCTTCTACTTTTCCTCTTCAACACTTTGGTTATATAGAATTACTCTTACTATATTACATTTTTGTATTTCTGTTAACTAAAATAGCTTAAAAAAGTTATTAGCCTAAAAGCTTCTGGACTCTTTGCATCACTTTTTCTTTGCCGATCAGTTCCATTGCAAGCATCAGGTCTGGTCCATGTGTTTGCCCTGTGGCAGCCGCACGGATTGGCATGAACAGCTTCTGACCCTTATGGCCAGTTCCTTTTTGGACTGCCTTGACCGCTGCCTTGATTCCATCTGCCTTGAACTCTTCAAGCTTATCGATCTCCGCAAGGAATGCATTCAGCACTTCTGGAACCTGTTCACCTGCAAGTACCTCTTTTGCTTCTTCATCATAGTTTACCTCAGCGCGGAAAAATAAATCCGACATCTCAACGATTTCCGCTCCGAAGCTCATTTTATCATGGTAAAGAGAAATAAGGCCGCGAACCCAGACATCCTCTTCCTCTGTACGATTCTCGCTGACTTTTCCAGCTTTAATAAGGTGCGGCAGTGCTAGCTCGACAACACGGTCCAGATCAACTTTTTTCATATATTGATTGTTCATCCATGCAAGCTTCTGCTGGTCAAAGAGCGCAGGTGATTTTGAAAGCCTCGCTGGATCAAATATTTCAATGAACTCATCCTTAGAGTAAATCTCTTCTTCACCTGCTGGTGACCATCCAAGCAGCGTGATGAAGTTGAACAAAGCCTCTGGCAAATAACCGAGCTCTTCATACTGCTCGATAAACTGGATGATCGATTCGTCACGCTTGCTCAGCTTTTTGCGGCTTTCATTGACGATTAAAGTCATATGGCCAAATACCGGAGGCTCCCAGCCAAACGCTTCGTAAATCACAAGCTGCTTCGGTGTATTGGAAATATGGTCATCCCCGCGTAGAACGTGGGAAATCTTCATCAAATGGTCGTCGATGACAACCGCATAGTTATAAGTAGGCGTGCCATCTTTCTTGACGATGACATAATCACCCATCCCGTCGGACTCAAAGCTAACCTCACCTTTTACCATATCATCGAATTTAAGGATTTTGCCTGCAGGCACCTTGAAACGAAGGCTCGGCTGGCGACCTTCTTTTTCAAACTGTTCCTTCTGTTCTGCTGTAAGATTTCGGCAGCGTCCTGAGTATTGAGGAGTTTCATTGCGCGCAGACTGCTCCTCGCGCTCAGCTTCCAGCTCTTCCTCTGTGCAATAACACTTATAGGCAAAGCCTTTTTCCAAAAGCTCCTGATTGTACTTTTCATATATGTGGTTCCGTTCTGATTGGCGATACGGTCCATAATCGCCGCCAACATCGACACTCTCATCCCAGTCGATTCCGAGCCACTGAAGGTACTTCAACTGGCTTTGCTCTCCGCCTTCTATATTGCGTTTTTTATCTGTATCTTCAATGCGGATAATGAACTTTCCGCCCCTGTTACGTGCGAATAGATAGTTGAATAGTGCTGTACGGGCATTCCCGATATGTAAATGTCCAGTCGGACTCGGCGCATAACGCACCCGGATATCTGATGACATATTGAATCCTCCTCTAATATAGCTGTCCATTATTGTATCACTATCGATATATAAAGCGGAAGTGGCTTATCAAGCTGCCTGCGTTTTATTTCTCAAGCTGCTTTAACAACACGGTTGCCTGGGAAGCGATACCTTCTCCCCGCCCCGGGAAACCAAGCTTTTCTGTTGTTGTCGCCTTGACATTCACCTGGTCAGGGGTGCCTTCCATTAAGCCTGCAATCCTTTCACGCATGGCTTCGATATGCGGTGCCATCTTAGGCTGCTGTGCGATAATCGTGCAGTCTATGTTAACAAGCTCGTATCCTTTATCCTTCACAATCTTCCATACGTGTTCAAGCAATTTAGCTGAATCAGCGTCCTTGAATTCAGGATCAGTATCCGGGAAATGTCTGCCGATGTCTCCTTCGCCGATTGCTCCAAGGCATGCATCAGCTACCGTATGTAAAAGCACATCGGCATCAGAGTGGCCAAGAAGCCCCTTTTCATATGGAATCGTGATCCCGCCAATGATCAGCGGCCTGCCCTCGGTCAATTGATGTACATCGAAACCTTGTCCAATACGAAACATAATGAATTACTCCTTTTAAAATTGCTGGGTTTATATACTCTATCAAACACCGGATTCCTTTCGCTTGCGCAGAATCGCTTCGGCAAAATATAAATCTTCTGGTGTTGTCAGCTTAATATTATCATAGTCCCCTTCAATGATGCTGACATGATGTGGGATCCGTTCGACTAGGCTTGATTCATCTGTACCGATGAATTGCTCCCTCATTGCCTTGTTATGGGCCTCAAGCAATACGGAAGCACGGAAAGCCTGAGGGGTCTGGACTGACCACAAGCTTGAACGCTCAACTGTTTCAGCTACCCTGCCGTCGTCCGCTTTCTTGATGGTATCTTTAACTGGAACAGCCACGATTGCCCCGCCATCCTTGCTAGCGGCCTCCACGAGATTGTGGATGGTTTCTAGTCTGATGAATGGACGGGCAGCATCATGGACCAGCACGATCCCATCGAGTGAATGGACTGCCCTCAGCCCGTTATATACACTGTCCTGGCGTTCCTCGCCGCCAGTGACAAGCGAAGATACTTTATGTATACCATATTCTTTCAATAAAGACTTAAACTCTTGCTCATCACTCGGGTTGATGGCTAGAATGATGCCTGAGCATTCAGCATCTGCTTCAAACACCCTAAGTGTATGGATCAGGATCGGGACACCTTCCAAAGTGAGCAGCAACTTGTTTTTTCCTGCTCCCATTCTTTTTCCCTGACCCGCAGCTGGAATAATGACCTGATAAGGCATGACGAAAAACTCCTATCTCATTTCTGCTTTAAAAAAATCATCAAACATCGCAGCAAATCTTTTTCGTACACTTTAACATATAAACGGGCAGTCGAGGCCCTGCTTCACGCCTTCAGTGAGTCAATGAAGGAAGCGGGAATCAACTGCCCATAAAGGCTTGGTCCATCCGGGGATGGATCAACTGATTATGCTTTTTTCCAATAGTTTCGGCTTAGCGAAAATCATCCTGCCAGCTGATGTTTGCAGTACACTTGTTACAAGAACATCGATACGCTTTCCGATATAATCGCGGCCTTCTTCGACTACGATCATTGTGCCATCATCAAGGTAGGCAATGCCCTGATTATGTTCCTTGCCATCCTTGATTACCTGGATGCTCAATTCTTCTCCAGGAAGGACAACTGGTTTTACCGCATTTGCGAGGTCATTGATATTCAGCACGGCAACCTTCTGCAATTCACATACTTTGTTCAGGTTGAAATCATTCGTGACGACGACACCATTTGTCAGCTTTGCCAGCTTTACAAGCTTGCTGTCGACTTCCTGGATGTCGTCGAAATCACCTTCATATATTTCAACCTTAATCTTAAGTTCCTTTTGAATACGGTTAAGGATGTCCAATCCGCGTCGTCCGCGATTGCGCTTCAACACGTCAGATGAATCAGCGATATGCTGTAATTCTTCGAGGACAAACTGCGGGATGACAATGGTGCCTTCAAGGAACCCAGTCTGGCAGATATCCGCAACCCTGCCATCAATAATCACACTTGTATCGAGTATCTTCCACTCTCTTGCACGAGTTTCATTTTCTTTATCCGCTTCTTCTTCAGTGCCTTTTTTCTTTGGTTTTGAAAATAAACCAAGCAGTTCATCACGCTTCTTGAAACCGACCTGGAATCCAAGATATCCAAATAAAAGTGTCAGGAGTGTCGGTGCGACTGTATTCACAACAGGAACCTGGATTGCATTAAGGGCAAAGCCTACTAAAAATGCCACCAGCAATCCAAAGAAAAGGCCAACACTGCCAAATAGGACATCCGTAATTGGTGCCTTGATCAGCGACTCTTCAGCCCACCTCACAAAATTGGTCACAGGATCTACAGCCCAAAAAGTAAGAAGATAAAAAATAAGTGCGCCCAAAACAGCAGTAACATAAGGATTATTGATCAGAGTCATGTCTCCCGCGTTCATTAATGATAATAAATCAGGAATTAAGAATATACCAAGCGTTCCCCCAATGATCAGGAAGCAGGCTTGAATGATACGTCTTAACATCCTTTCACCTCCTTTTACTCATTATAAACAACTTCCAATTTTTGAAACCCTCGTAATGAAAACATTTTCTTAAAATATAAACACCCAAATGATTATACGAATTGACCCTGGCAAAGGTTACGTAATTTGTACAATTAAAAATGACAAAATTACAGCAAGATTGCCATAATCTCTATAGGAGTAAATCTCATCTTTAAGGTAGCACCGGGGCATGCAGGTGTCAATTAAAAGCAGGCCGCCAATGTTTGGGATTACATTTGGCGGTCCGCCATCAGCTGGTCCCTGATGAGTTTAAAGCCTTCTTTGATTTTCCGAGCCCTTACTTCGCCAATACCCTCTACATCATCCAGTTCTTCAACGGAAGCTGCAATCATATTCGTGAATTTGGTGAAACGTTTTATCAAATTCTCCGTAATGATCATCGGCAGCCGAGGGATCTTATTCAGCATTCGATATCCACGAGGACAGATAAATTCATCCATATGCACATATCCCTGATGCCCGAGAAGCTTAAGGATGGTAGAATCCTCAATGACTCCGGCCTTTGAAAGCTCCTGAAAACGAGCCATCACATCCTCTGCCTTCACTTCTGATTCTGCTGAATAATCTTTGATGACAAGCAATGCTTCTTTTTCCATTTCAGATAAAAGCTCCTGCATTTGTAGGCGGATCAGTCGCCCTTCGAGTCCGAGCTCGCTCAAATATGTCAAAAGCTCTGTCTTGATTCTCAGTACCATTTCAAAACGATGGATAACCTGAAGCAAATCATTATAGGTAACAAGGTCCTCAAATTCGAGGATTCCCAGATTGGTAATGCTTTGTTCAAGGACGACTTTATACTTTTCCAGCGTCTGGATTGCCTGGTTCGCCTTCGTCAAGATGACACCGATTTCCTTCAAAGCATAGCGAAGGTGTCCCTGGTACAGGGTAATGACATTCCTTCGCTGGGAAATTGCGATAACGAGTGCCTTCGTCTGCCTTGCCACACGTTCCGCTGTCCTGTGCCTCATTCCTGTCTCAGTCGAGGGTACTCCCGTATCAGGAGCTAACTGGGCGTTGGCGAATAAAATTTTGCTTCCCGTCTCATTCAGGATGATTGCGCCATCCATCTTCGCCAGTTCATAGAGATAGCTGGGGCTGAACCTGCAATTGATCTCAAAACCGCCGTCGACCAGGTTTTTCACTTTCTCATTGTATCCAAACACAATCAATCCACCTGTCTTGGCCCGGAGCACATTATCGATTCCATCCCTTAGAGGCGTACCTGGAGCGATAAATTGAAGGATTTCACCTAACCCTTTTTCTTCAAGCTCTTTGTGTTCCAATCCATCAACCTCCCAAGGTGACTTTTAATGCATGGCTGACAGATGATACCCCGATAAGCTCAACACCCCGCGGAGGAGTCCATCCGCCAAGATTATTCTCCGGTAAAATAATTCTTTCAAAGCCAAGCTTCGCCGCTTCCTGGACGCGCTGTTCAATCCTCGAGACTCTCCTTACTTCCCCAGTCAGACCCACCTCGCCAATGATACAATCAGTAGCGCGGGTGGGTTTATCCCTGAAACTTGAAGCAATGCTGACAGCCACCGCAAGATCGATTGCCGGTTCATCCAGCTTCACTCCGCCGGCGACCTTCAAATAAGCATCCTGGTTAGCCAGCAGCAACCCGACACGCTTCTCCAGCACCGCCATCAGCAGCGACACGCGGTTATGGTCGATTCCGGTAGCCATCCGCCTTGGATTCCCGAAGCTCGTCGGTGAAATCAAGGCCTGTATCTCAACCAATACTGGCCGTGTTCCTTCCATCGAGGCCACAACCGTTGAACCTGAAGCTCCCTGGGATCTTTCTTCTAAAAAAATTTCCGAGGGGTTTGCCACTTCTTCAAGACCCATTTCCTTCATCTCGAAAATACCCATTTCATTCGTGGAGCCGAAACGGTTTTTGACAGCCCGGAGGATTCTGTACGTATGGTGCCTTTCCCCTTCAAAATATAGAACTGTATCCACCATATGCTCCAGCAGTCTAGGTCCGGCGATAGAGCCTTCCTTTGTGACATGGCCAACGATAAAAATCGCGATCCCCTTTGTTTTTCCAATCCTCATTAACTCCGCTGTACATTCCCTAACCTGTGACACGCTCCCAGGAGCAGATGTCACTTCCGGATGGAATATGGTTTGGATTGAGTCCACAATGACAAAGTCCGGGTTAGTATTTTCAATCGTGAGGCTGATTTCTTGTAGATTTGTTTCCGAATAAACAAGCAGGTTATCCGATGTGACTCCAAGACGGTCTGCGCGCAGCTTCGTTTGCCTCATCGACTCCTCACCTGAAATATATAGGACTGAATGAGCCTTTTTGGCCAGCTGATAAGATACCTGAAGCAATAGTGTCGATTTACCAATACCAGGGTCCCCGCCAATCAATACAAGCGATCCCCTGACAACGCCACCGCCAAGTACGCGGTTCAACTCATTCAAGTCTGTCGTAATCCGCGGCTCACTGACAGTTTCAATACTGGTGATTGGAGTCGCCTTTGCGGCAACACCCGTATTCCCTGTGTTGGCAAAAGCTCCTCTTCTTGTCGAGCCAGTGCTTTCCACTTCCTCGACCATCTTATTCCATTGCCCGCATCCCGGGCATTTCCCCATCCATTTCGGAGATTCATAGCCGCATTCCTGGCACATGAATTTTGTTTTTCTTTTTGCCATTTTCTTAGCCTCTCAATAAAAAAAGTTATTAACTTTATAATAAAGCCAAACAAGTAATAATAGAAATGATAGCGACTGAAGTACCTATGTAATTTTTTCTCCAAGGCTTATTTGAGGTCATGAATCCAAAATGTTTACTTCTTCAATTAAATTATGTTCATATACAGATGCCGCAATTCCAACTATTTTTAAGAATGGCCTGTTTCCCTGCTATTCAACTTCCGCAACCCAAATAGGCACCGAGGCTCTTACGAGGGAAAGTGCAAATAAAACTTATGCAACCAAAATGATTAAATATGACTTAGTAGAAAAAAAGGGGTACACGTATTTAGTACGTATACCCCTTTTGATAACATGTTAAGCCATTTTAAACTTTTGTCGATCCTTCTGGAGTCTTGACGACGAACTCGCCATTTTCAACGTCAATGACGACATTTTGCCCGGTAAGGACAGTTCCTCTGAGCAATTCTTCAGACAGCTGGTCTTCGATATGCTTCTGGATTGCCCTGCGCAACGGACGTGCGCCGTATTCCGGATCGTATCCTTCCTCGGAAATCTTCTCTTTTGCCGCCTCTGTCAGCTCTAGTGTGATTTCCTGTTCTTTCAGGCGCTTCACAAGCTGATCGGACATCAATGTCACAATTTCCTTCAAATGCGGCTTTTCAAGTGCATGGAAGACGATGATCTCATCGATACGGTTGAGGAATTCAGGACGGAACGCCTTTTTCAGCTCTTCCATCACTTTGCCCTTCATATCTTTGTAATCCTGTTCGCCATCCTGGATATTGAAACCAACATATTTATTCCGCTTCAACGCTTCAGCTCCGACATTGGATGTCAAGATCATGATTGTATTACGGAAATCGACTGTCCGGCCTTTAGAGTCAGTCAAACGACCATCCTCGAGGACCTGCAGCAAAATATTGAACACATCTGGATGCGCTTTTTCGATTTCATCGAGCAGGATGACGGAATATGGCTTCCTGCGAACCTTCTCAGTCAATTGGCCGCCTTCATCATATCCGACATAGCCTGGAGGTGAACCAACAAGACGGGATGTCGAATGCTTCTCCATGTACTCGGACATATCGACGCGGATCATCGCATCTTCATCCCCAAACATGGACTCTGCCAATGCTCTTGCCAATTCTGTTTTACCAACACCTGTTGGTCCAAGGAAGATGAATGAGCCAATAGGACGTTTCGGGTCCTTCAAGCCTGCACGAGCACGCCTTACTGCCTTGGATACTGCTTTAACCGCTTCATCCTGGCCAATAACACGGGAATGAAGGATTTCCTCAAGGTTCAGCAGTTTATCTGTTTCGGTTTGCGCAAGCTTAGAAACAGGTATATTCGTCCAACTGGACACCACATGAGCGATGTCTTCCACTGTCACTTCACTGTTTTCCTTGCCCTGCTTTTCTTTCCATGATTTCTTCGTATTTTCAAGCTGTTCGCGAAGACGCTGTTCTGTATCTCTTAATGAAGCAGCCTTTTCAAACTCCTGGCTTTGGACAGAAGCATCCTTCTCCTTGCGTACTTCCTCCAGCTTCACCTCAAGCTCCTTAAGGTTTGGCGGAGTGGTATAAGAGCGCAGGCGAACCTTCGAACCAGCTTCATCAATTAAGTCAATCGCTTTATCCGGTAGGAAACGGTCGGAGATGTAGCGATCAGATAATTTTACCGCCGCATCAATTGCTTCATCCGTAATCGATACTCGGTGGTGAGCTTCATAGCGGTCACGAAGCCCCTTCAAAATTTGTACTGACTCTTCCGCAGTTGGCTCATCAACAGTAATCGGCTGGAAACGTCGTTCAAGCGCAGCATCTTTTTCGATGTATTTGCGGTATTCATCAAGAGTGGTCGCGCCGATACACTGCAGTTCACCACGAGCCAATGATGGCTTCAGGATATTGGACGCGTCAATCGCACCCTCTGCTCCGCCGGCACCGATCAGTGTATGAAGCTCATCGATGAAAAGAATGATATTTCCAGCCTGGCGAATTTCATCCATTACCTTCTTAAGGCGGTCTTCAAATTCACCGCGGTATTTAGTCCCGGCAACAACCGTACCCATATCCAGGGTCATGACACGCTTGTCACGGAGGATTTCAGGCACTTCATTGTTTACAATCTGCTGTGCTAACCCTTCAGCAATCGCTGTTTTACCTACACCAGGCTCCCCGATCAAGACAGGGTTGTTCTTCGTCCGGCGGCTTAACACTTCGATGACACGCTGGATTTCCTTGCTGCGGCCGATAACCGGATCAAGGCTGCCTTCCCTGGCGATTACTGTTAAGTCTCTTGCAAGGCTATCAAGTGTAGGAGTATTGGCATTAGCCGTTCCGCCTCCCTGATGACCTGAAGTTT
Source organism: Mesobacillus sp. QJM3NY_10 (assembly GCF_056173465.1). Classification (NCBI taxonomy): domain Bacteria; kingdom Bacillati; phylum Bacillota; class Bacilli; order Caryophanales; family Bacillaceae; genus Mesobacillus; species Mesobacillus sp. QJM3NY_10. Next base: position 111,446 of record NZ_CM149675.1, on the reverse strand, counting down.
CATTGCTTCCAAGCAGCTGTAAAACCTGCTGGCGCGCTTTGTTCAAGCTTACACCAAGGTTGTTCAGCACTCTTGCAGCCACGCCCTCTCCCTCACGGATCAATCCGAGAAGGATATGTTCTGTGCCTACATAGGAATGGCCCAACTTCCTTGCCTCATCCATGGAAAGCTCGATGACCTTTTTAGCTCTAGGTGTATAGTGGATTGTCTGGGAAGTTTCCTGGCCGCGGCCAATTAGGTTTTCAACTTCCTTCTGGATTTTCTCTGCTCCAAGCCCAAGTCCATAAAGCGCCTTTGCCGCAATGCCCTCTCCCTCACGCACAAGGCCAAGCAAGATGTGTTCTGTACCGATATTGTTATGTCCAAGGCGGATTGCCTCTTCCTGTGCGAGTGCCAATACTTTTTGTGCCCTCTCGGTAAATCGTCCAAACATCATAAGATCATCCTCCTGACTCGTCTTTTGTTTCCATTTTCAATCGTTCTCTTATTAAAGCAGCCCTGCGGATATCCCGTTCATTCGGTCTTAATGGTCCTCCCGCATATTGCTGCAAAAACCCAGGTTGAGTTAATATCATCAATTCATTCAGTATCGATTTTGATATATTTTTTATAAAGCCCATATCTATTCCAAGCCTTAAATCAGAAAGGCAGCGGGCAGCTTCCTTCGTTTCGATGATCCTGCTATTGGCAAGTGTCCCATATGATCGAAACACTCTGTCTTCTAATTGTATGTTCGAAGTCTTCGCTAATGCTTCCCGCGCTGACCTTTCCTGAGATATAATCTGGCTTACAACACTTTTTAAATCGTCTACGATGTCCTCTTCCGATTTTCCGAGTGTGATTTGGTTCGAGATTTGAAAAATATTGCCGAGCGCTTCACTGCCCTCGCCGTAAATACCTCTTACCACCAAACCAAGCTGGTTAATCGCCGGGACGATCCTGTTCATTTGCTGTGTCAACACAAGTCCTGGCAGGTGCATCATCACCGATGCCCTTAGGCCACTGCCCACATTAGTAGGACAACTGGTCAAATAGCCAAACTTCTCATCAAACGCATAATTGACATAGTCCTCAAGCCAGTCATCGATTTCATTTGCAGCCCCTAGAGCCTCACTAAGCTGGAAGCCCGGAAATAAACACTGAATCCTAACATGATCTTCCTCATTGATCATGATACTCACTTCTTCATTTTCAGACAGTAAGACGGCACCATGAACGGAGTTTTCTGCTAGATTCGGACTGATCAAATGCTTCTCGACTAACACCCTTTTCTGCAAAGGCGGAATTTCATCCATTTTGATCATTTCCAACTGACCGAAGGCAGCTATTGGTGTATTACTGGCACGTTCCATGATCGTACCTACCACTGCTTCTGCCTCTCCATTGGTGAACAGCGTCGGAAAGTTATATTCATCAAGATTCCTTGCAAAACGGATACGAGAGCTAAGGACAATGTCTGAATCAGGTCCATCATCACTCATCCAGGAGCTGACAGCCTGATTGATAAACTTCTCCAATGACAAGGCTACTCCCCTCCCTCTTGACCTGCTGACAATTTCCTTTCAAGTTCCCTGATCTGGTCCCTTTTCTCAGCAGCTTTCTCAAATTCCTCTGCCAAAATTAAGTCTTTCAGGGTTAGCTTAAGCTGATCGATTGTCTTCCTTACATGAAGGTCCCCGCCGACTCTTTTAGGGATTTTTCCATTATGCATGGAATTACCACTATGGAGCCTCCTTACAATCGGGGTAAGCTGTTCACGAAAAGCATCATAGCAAGTCGCACAGCCAAAACGGCCTACTTTCACAAACTGCGGAAACGTCATTGAACATTGCGGGCACTGGGCAACTTGCTCAGCTTCAAAGGGTTCCTTTTTCTGTGCCGGAAAAGCAGGTTCCATATTCAACAATCCGGCAAGTAAGCTATTGATCGAAAAAGCAGGGCCGTTGTTCATCATAAACAGTTCGCCTTTTTCTTGTGCGCATATTTCACACAAGTGCAATTCCGTTTTTTCTCCATTTGAATAATTCGTGAAGTGCAGCGTTGCCGGCCTTTGATTACACTCTTGGCAGATCATGCCCTCACCTCTTCATCTGCTTTGATATTATTTATACTTCAATGCCATAAGCATTGCCTTCAACATTCTCGCACGCAACTCATCACGCTGCGGCAGCTCTATATACAGGACGGACCTGTCAAGCACACTCAGCATGATCTTCGCCTCGCGGTCAGTGACTACATCTTCCTCAACAAGCCGGAAAATGACATGCTCAGCGCTGCTTTGCGGAATTCGTGTCTGAATCAAAGACAGTAAATCATCAATCAAATGTGCATGATCATAAGCCTGGACTTTGATGATACGGATGTAGCCACCGCCACCCCGTTTACTCTCAACAAGATAGCCCCGTTCAATCGTGAACCTTGTATTGATGACATAATTGATCTGGGACGGCACGCACTGAAATTTATCGGCGATTTCACTTCGTTTGATTTCAACGATGTCCTTATCGCTCATTTCTAAAACCTGCTTAAGGTAATGTTCTATGATGTCCGATATATTCCTCACTAAACCTCCCCCAATCTGACTTTGACTATATTTGACTTTAATTATACAAAAAATTTTTTTTTGGTGCAATGAATGCATCCTGAATTATATTCGCCAAAATTATGTATGCCAAAACATGACAATAAGGGGTGTGTTGGTTATTATACCCATTTTGTAACATGTGGAAACTTGTATCTGAACACATCAATGAAAAATTTGTTCAGAACCAGCTTTAATGCGAAGGAGTCCGTGCCTAACCAGCATTTCCATCCATATTACATAAGCATTCTTTCACGAAAAACATTAAATTCTGGTATATTTTATTTTTTGAGGGACTCACCTGTGCCTGTATTAGTGCTACCACTAACTCAATAAATTGCCAAAAAATATAACGATAGCTAAAAATGCAGATAACCCTAAAGTCATGATGATCGTCGAAAAACTCCTGGTCATACCCTTCCAATCCACCATACCTGCCATCCCTGTAAGCCCTGTTATAAAAGTCAGCAAGGTTACATATAAAAGCAGAACGAATGGATGCCTGCCTAATATGGTGTAATCAATAGGCCCTGTGGAGGAAGCTAAGAAAAATAGTAAGACCCAGATTGTTGAAAAGATGAATGACCAAAAATTCAATTGCTTACTCATTTAGTTCCTCCTATTAGTCTTTTCATATCAATGAAACGGACCTGTTATCCCAATCACTCTTTTAAAAAACTAAAAGTAATTAGATCTTTATAATGATCGTAGAATAACTGGGAAGATCAGAAATGTGCTCTGATTGTTAAATAGATTCCACAAAAAAAGCGTTAATCCTTCTTGGATCAACGCACTAGGAGTTTAGAGTACAAGCACCTACTTGTCTAAAGGTGCCTCTACATCTGACAGCTTTTTATACTTTTCCTATAAACTTGTCTGAAGTTGCTTCTTCTTTTGACAGCTTTTCGATCTTTTCCTCTAAACTTGTCCGAAGTCGCTTCTTCTTCTGACAGCTTTTCGTACCTTTCCTCTAAACTTGTCTGAAGTTGCTTCTACTTCTGACAGCTTTTCAACCTTTTCCTCTAAACTTGTCCGAAGTTGCTTCTTCTTTTGACAGCTTTTTGTACTTTCCCTTCAAACCTGTCTTAAGTTGACTCTTCTTCTGACAACTTTTCGTGTTTTTCCTCCAAACCTGTCTTAAGTTAGCTCTTCTTCTGACAGCTTTTTGTACTTTCCCTTCAAACCTGTCTTAAGTTGACTCTTCTTCTGACAACTTTTCGTGTTTTTCCTCCAAACCTGTCTTAAGTTAGCTCTTCTTCTGACAGCTTTACCTGTTTTACCTCCAAACCTGTCTTAAGTTAGCTCTTCTTCTGACAGCTTTACGTGTTTTACCTCCAAACCTGTCTTAAGCCAATCGTATATAAT
>NZ_CM149675.1:17500-102500 GCF_056173465.1 Mesobacillus sp. QJM3NY_10 | reverse complement strand
GAGTTAGCTCATAAAGTTAAAACGTTGGCTCATGTTCTTCTATAATAGAAGTCATGATCATTTATTGTTTGTTGACGCTTGTTTGTTTAGTTTTCAAAGAACAATTCACCGACCAACTCATCACGTCAGCTTTATTATACTAACATGTATGAATAATATGGTCAAATGTTTTTTATGGTGGAGCCTAGCGGGATCGAACCGCTGACCTCCTGCGTGCAAGGCAGGCGCTCTCCCAGCTGAGCTAAGGCCCCAGATTAAATTAAGATGGTCGGGAAGACAGGATTCGAACCTGCGACCCCTTGGTCCCAAACCAAGTGCTCTACCAAGCTGAGCTACTCCCCGTTATATGAGTAAAAATAATGGCGCGCCCGAAAGGAGTCGAACCCATAACCTTCTGATCCGTAGTCAGACGCTCTATCCAATTGAGCTACGGGCGCATATTTAATAGTTTTAGCTAACTTGGTGCCGAGGACCGGAATCGAACCGGTACGGTAGTCACCTACCGCAGGATTTTAAGTCCTGTGCGTCTGCCAGTTCCGCCACCCCGGCTAAGAAATGGAGCGGAAGACGGGATTCGAACCCGCGACCCCAACCTTGGCAAGGTTGTATTCTACCACTGAACTACTTCCGCATTTATGGAAAGTTATTTTGCTAGCGCAAAAAACTTTGGTGCGGGTGAAGGGAGTCGAACCCCCACGCCTTGCGGCGCCAGATCCTAAGTCTGGTGCGTCTGCCAATTCCGCCACACCCGCATATGAGAATGATTTCGCTAGCGCGAAAATTAAGGATGTTTTTTTCATTGTCGTGAAAAAAACATGGTGAGCCATGAAGGACTCGAACCTTCGACCCTCTGATTAAAAGTCAGATGCTCTACCGACTGAGCTAATGGCTCGTACAAAAGGTGCCGGCAAGAGGACTTGAACCCCCAACCTACTGATTACAAGTCAGTTGCTCTACCAATTGAGCTACACCGGCATAGTGTGTAAAAATCATTAATATTGAACCCTGGACAAGTATTCGTCGTCCTGATCTCAGTAAGCTGAATCAAGCAGCAGCTCGATCAGTACGCTGATGTTTTTCAAAGGAGCATATTCGTTCGTGCTCTACCAATTGAGCTACACCGGCATTTGTGGTTTTCTTCGTAGAAAATATATGGTGGAGGATGACGGGATCGAACCGCCGACCCTCTGCTTGTAAGGCAGATGCTCTCCCAGCTGAGCTAATCCTCCATATATATGCCCGGCGGCGTCCTACTCTCACAGGAGGAAACCCCCAACTACCATCGGCGCTGAGAAGCTTAACTTCCGTGTTCGGTATGGGAACGGGTGTGACCTTCTCGCTATCGCCACCAGACTATTTAATTAAGGAAAGGACAGTTATTTTGCTTCGCAAAAAACTTTATTCCCTCAAAACTAGATAATGTGTAAGAAGAATTCAAGAAGAACGAGTAATCTATTTTGGTTAAGTCCTCGAACGATTAGTATCAGTCAGCTCCACACGTCACCGCGCTTCCACCTCTGACCTATCAACCTGATCATCTTTCAGGGTTCTTACTAGCTTGCGCTATGGGAAATCTCATCTTGAGGGGGGCTTCATGCTTAGATGCTTTCAGCACTTATCCCGTCCGCACATAGCTACCCAGCGATGCCTTTGGCAAGACAACTGGTACACCAGCGGTGCGTCCATCCCGGTCCTCTCGTACTAAGGACAGCTCCTCTCAAATTTCCTGCGCCCACGACGGATAGGGACCGAACTGTCTCACGACGTTCTGAACCCAGCTCGCGTACCGCTTTAATGGGCGAACAGCCCAACCCTTGGGACCGACTACAGCCCCAGGATGCGATGAGCCGACATCGAGGTGCCAAACCTCCCCGTCGATGTGGACTCTTGGGGGAGATAAGCCTGTTATCCCCGGGGTAGCTTTTATCCGTTGAGCGATGGCCCTTCCATGCGGAACCACCGGATCACTAAGCCCGACTTTCGTCCCTGCTCGACTTGTAGGTCTCGCAGTCAAGCTCCCTTGTGCCTTTACACTCTGCGAATGATTTCCAACCATTCTGAGGGAACCTTTGGGCGCCTCCGTTACTCTTTAGGAGGCGACCGCCCCAGTCAAACTGCCCACCTGACACTGTCTCCCGCCCCGATCAGGGGCGTGGGTTAGAATTTCAATACAGCCAGGGTAGTATCCCACCGACGCCTCCACCGAAGCTGGCGCTCCGGTTTCTCAGGCTCCTACCTATCCTGTACAAGCTGTACCAAAATTCAATATCAGGCTACAGTAAAGCTCCACGGGGTCTTTCCGTCCTGTCGCGGGTAACCTGCATCTTCACAGGTACTATAATTTCACCGAGTCTCTCGTTGAGACAGTGCCCAGATCGTTACGCCTTTCGTGCGGGTCGGAACTTACCCGACAAGGAATTTCGCTACCTTAGGACCGTTATAGTTACGGCCGCCGTTTACTGGGGCTTCGATTCAGAGCTTCGCGTGAGCTAACCCCTCCTCTTAACCTTCCAGCACCGGGCAGGCGTCAGCCCCTATACTTCGCCTTGCGGCTTCGCAGAGACCTGTGTTTTTGCTAAACAGTCGCCTGGGCCTATTCACTGCGGCTCATCTAGGCTATTCACCCAAATGAGCACCCCTTCTCCCGAAGTTACGGGGTCATTTTGCCGAGTTCCTTAACGAGAGTTCTCTCGCTCACCTTAGGATTCTCTCCTCGCCTACCTGTGTCGGTTTGCGGTACGGGCACCTTTTATCTCGCTAGAGGCTTTTCTTGGCAGTGTGGAATCAGGAACTTCGGTACTATATTTCCCTCGCTGTCACAGCTCAGCCTTCACGCAAGCGGGATTTGCCTCACTTGCAGCCTAACTGCTTAGACGCGCATATCCAACAGCGCGCTTACCCTATCCTACTGCGTCCCCCCATTGCTCAAACGATAAAGAGGTGGTACAGGAATATCAACCTGTTGTCCATCGCCTACGCCTTTCGGCCTCGGCTTAGGTCCCGACTAACCCTGAGAGGACGAGCCTTCCTCAGGAAACCTTGGGCATTCGGTGGATGGGATTCTCACCCATCTTTCGCTACTCATACCGGCATTCTCACTTCTAAGCGCTCCACCAGTCCTTACGGTCTGACTTCAACGCCCTTAGAACGCTCTCCTACCACTGACATCTAAGATGTCAATCCACAGCTTCGGTGATACGTTTAGCCCCGGTACATTTTCGGCGCAGAGTCACTCGACCAGTGAGCTATTACGCACTCTTTAAATGGTGGCTGCTTCTAAGCCAACATCCTGGTTGTCTAAGCAACTCCACATCCTTTTCCACTTAACGTATACTTTGGGACCTTAGCTGGTGGTCTGGGCTGTTTCCCTTTTGACTACGGATCTTATCACTCGCAGTCTGACTCCCACGGATAAGTCTTTGGCATTCGGAGTTTGTCTGAATTCGGTAACCCGATGAGGGCCCCTAGTCCAAACAGTGCTCTACCTCCAAGACTCTTACAACGTGAGGCTAGCCCTAAAGCTATTTCGGAGAGAACCAGCTATCTCCAAGTTCGATTGGAATTTCTCCGCTACCCACACCTCATCCCCGCACTTTTCAACGTGCGTGGGTTCGGGCCTCCAGTTGGTGTTACCCAACCTTCACCCTGGACATGGGTAGATCACCTGGTTTCGGGTCTACGACCACATACTCATTCGCCCTATTCAGACTCGCTTTCGCTGTGGCTCCGTCTTCTCAACTTAACCTTGCATGTAATCGTAACTCGCCGGTTCATTCTACAAAAGGCACGCCATCACCCATTAACGGGCTCTGACTACTTGTAGGCACACGGTTTCAGGATCTATTTCACTCCCCTTCCGGGGTGCTTTTCACCTTTCCCTCACGGTACTGGTTCACTATCGGTCACTAGGGAGTATTTAGCCTTGGGAGATGGTCCTCCCAGCTTCCGACGGGATTTCTCGTGTCCCGCCGTACTCAGGATCCACTCAGGAGGGAACGAAGTTTCAACTACAGGGTTTTTACCTTCTCTGACGGGCCTTTCCAGACCACTTCATCTACCCCGTTCCTTTGTAACTCCATGTTGAGTGTCCTACAACCCCAAGAGGCAAGCCTCTTGGTTTGGGCTATGTCCCGTTTCGCTCGCCGCTACTCAGGGAATCGCGTTTGCTTTCTCTTCCTCCGGGTACTTAGATGTTTCAGTTCCCCGGGTCTGCCTTCAATACCCTATGTATTCAGGTAAAGATACTGTTCCATTACGAACAGTGGGTTTCCCCATTCGGAAATCTCCGGATCAAAGCTTACTTACAGCTCCCCGAAGCATATCGGTGTTAGTCCCGTCCTTCATCGGCTCCTAGTGCCAAGGCATCCACCGTGCGCCCTTTCTAACTTAACCTAAAAGGTCATTTCTCTATTAAATAGAGAGAAAAACTAAAATGGCGATTACTCGGTTTTTTTCTTGGTTCTTCTTACTTACGATTATCTAGTTTTCAAGGAACAAAAAAAGCTTTGAGGCAATTGCTCCCTCAAAACTAAACAAACAAGCGTACAACATCATAGACCATAAGGTCTAAGTTCCGATTGCCATTACGGCAATATCCTTAGAAAGGAGGTGATCCAGCCGCACCTTCCGATACGGCTACCTTGTTACGACTTCACCCCAATCATCTGTCCCACCTTAGGCGGCTGGCTCCATAAAGGTTACCCCACCGACTTCGGGTGTTACAAACTCTCGTGGTGTGACGGGCGGTGTGTACAAGGCCCGGGAACGTATTCACCGCGGCATGCTGATCCGCGATTACTAGCGATTCCGGCTTCATGCAGGCGAGTTGCAGCCTGCAATCCGAACTGAGAATGGATTTATGGGATTGGCTCGACCTCGCGGCTTCGCGACCCTTTGTTCCATCCATTGTAGCACGTGTGTAGCCCAGGTCATAAGGGGCATGATGATTTGACGTCATCCCCACCTTCCTCCGGTTTGTCACCGGCAGTCACCTTAGAGTGCCCAACTGAATGCTGGCAACTAAGATCAAGGGTTGCGCTCGTTGCGGGACTTAACCCAACATCTCACGACACGAGCTGACGACAACCATGCACCACCTGTCACTCTGTCCCCCGAAGGGGAACGCCCTATCTCTAGGGTTGTCAGAGGATGTCAAGACCTGGTAAGGTTCTTCGCGTTGCTTCGAATTAAACCACATGCTCCACCGCTTGTGCGGGCCCCCGTCAATTCCTTTGAGTTTCAGCCTTGCGGCCGTACTCCCCAGGCGGAGTGCTTAATGCGTTTGCTGCAGCACTAAAGGGCGGAAACCCTCTAACACTTAGCACTCATCGTTTACGGCGTGGACTACCAGGGTATCTAATCCTGTTCGCTCCCCACGCTTTCGCGCCTCAGCGTCAGTTACAGACCAGAGAGCCGCCTTCGCCACTGGTGTTCCTCCACATCTCTACGCATTTCACCGCTACACGTGGAATTCCGCTCTCCTCTTCTGCACTCAAGTTCCCCAGTTTCCAATGACCCTCCCCGGTTGAGCCGGGGGCTTTCACATCAGACTTAAGGAACCGCCTGCGCGCGCTTTACGCCCAATAATTCCGGACAACGCTTGCCACCTACGTATTACCGCGGCTGCTGGCACGTAGTTAGCCGTGGCTTTCTGGTCAGGTACCGTCAAGGTACCGGCAGTTACTCCGGTACTTGTTCTTCCCTGACAACAGAACTTTACGACCCGAAGGCCTTCATCGTTCACGCGGCGTTGCTCCGTCAGACTTTCGTCCATTGCGGAAGATTCCCTACTGCTGCCTCCCGTAGGAGTCTGGGCCGTGTCTCAGTCCCAGTGTGGCCGATCACCCTCTCAGGTCGGCTACGCATCGTTGCCTTGGTGAGCCGTTACCTCACCAACTAGCTAATGCGCCGCGGGCCCATCTGTAAGTGACAGCCGAAACCGTCTTTCAGCTTTCCCTCATGTGAGGGAAAGGATTATCCGGTATTAGCTCCGGTTTCCCGAAGTTATCCCAGTCTTACAGGCAGGTTGCCCACGTGTTACTCACCCGTCCGCCGCTGATCTTCAAAAGCAAGCTAATGAAGATCCGCTCGACTTGCATGTATTAGGCACGCCGCCAGCGTTCGTCCTGAGCCAGGATCAAACTCTCCAAGAAAGAGTTATGAGTTAGCTCATAAAGTTAAAACGTTGGCTCATGTTCTTCTATAATAGAAGCCATGATTATTTATTGTTTGTTGACGCTTGTTTGTTTAGTTTTCAAAGAACAATTTGTTCTGCTGCTCCGTTAGAAGCAACTCTTATATATTATCAGGTTCAAAACCCGATGTCAATAAGTTTTTTTTATTTTCTTTGTTGCTAACTAAGTAGCTCGTAGCAACAGATATAAATATAGCACCTTTATTCTACAATAGCAATATCTTTTTGCTATTTTTATTCGTGGAATTAAAAGAAAGATAATTCATATTACTGTAGTCAATCTGCCTGTAGAAGTTATTGTTTTTTTTACAAGAGTAGGTAAGTAAACTCTCTAACCTAGACCAGATTAATAATAGAAAAAGGCAAAACGACCTGTGCCGTTTTGCCTTTCCTTCTATCTATTAACGGTGACGCATCAATGGGAATAATAGTACATCCCTGATGGATGGGGAATTCGTCAGCAGCATAACCAATCGGTCGATACCGATTCCAAGTCCGCCTGTTGGAGGCATTCCATATTCCAACGCTTCGATGAAATCATCGTCCATTTCGTGCGCTTCGTCATTTCCTTGTTCTTTTTCTTTTAGCTGTGCTTCAAAACGCTCTCTTTGGTCGATCGGATCATTCAGCTCAGTAAATGCGTTCGCATGCTCCCTTGCTACGATGAACAATTCGAAACGGTCTGTGAAGCGCTGGTCTTCGTCATTCTTTTTCGCGAGTGGAGAAATGTCAACCGGATGGCCGTAAATGAATGTCGGCTGAATCAGGTGCTCTTCTACCTTTTGTTCAAAGAATTCATTGACGATGTGGCCATACTGCATATGTTCAGTGATTTCCACTCCATGCTCCTTCGCAAGTGCACGAGCTTCTTCCGTGCTCATTTGCGGCCAGAAGTCCACTCCTGTATGTTCCTGAATCGCATCTACCATGTGGACTCTCTTCCACTCCGGCTTAAGATCGATTTCATATTCGCCATACTGAATAGTTGTTGTTCCAAGAACATCCTGGGCGATGTACGCAACCATGTTCTCAGTAAGTGACATGATGTCTCTCCAGTCAGCATATGCTTCATAAAGTTCAAGCATTGTGAATTCTGGGTTATGTCTTGTTGAAACACCTTCATTACGGAATACACGGCCGATTTCGTATACTTTTTCAAGGCCGCCGACAATCAGGCGCTTCAAGTGAAGCTCGATCGCGATTCGCATGTATAACTGCATATCAAGAGCATTATGATGCGTGATGAACGGACGCGCAGAAGCTCCGCCGGCAATTGAGTGCATTAATGGCGTTTCTACTTCGAGATATCCTTGTCCATCTAAATAGCGACGCATTGATTGGATGATGCGGCTGCGGTTGATGAAAGTCGTCTTGCTGTCATTGCTGGTAATCAGATCAAGATAACGCTGACGGTATCGCTGCTCGACATCCTTCAGCCCATGAAATTTTTCCGGAAGCGGACGGAGTGCTTTCGTCAGGAACACAAAGTCTTGAGCTTTGATTGAAAGCTCGCCAACCTTTGTTTTGAAGAGTGTTCCTTCTACACCGATGATATCACCGAGGTCAGCTGAATCAAAAACTTCATATTGCTCTTCGCCGACTGCATCCTGGCGAACATAGATCTGGATCTGGCCAGCAAGGTCCTGGATATGAGCAAAGCCGGCTTTTCCTTTTCCACGCTTCGTCATGATACGTCCAGCTATTTTCACCGATACATTTTTTGCCTCAATATCTTCTTTTTCCAATTCACCGTATTCGCTAATCAGCTCTTCAGTAAGATGAGTGCGTTCGAATCTTTTGCCGAAAGGATCCATGCCTTTTTCACGCAATGAACTCATTTTGTCTCTTCTGACTCTGAGCTGGTCATTCAATTCTTCATGACTCATATCGCTTTCACTCCAATATATATAATAGATTTATTATGTAATCCTGATTATGTTTGGTGGATACTTTTATTATTTTACACAAACAAACGTATTCAGACATTAAAAATCTCTTTTTTCATGCCTAAATAGAATAAAAACTGCCAGTTTGATCACTGGCAGTTACTTTTAAGGATAAAGGTATTATAGGAAAAGTGACGGTTAATGTCAATTTTTATCCAACCTGGTGCACTTCTTGCTCTTTTGCTTCTACTTCATCTGCGAAGTTTTTCAGCAAACTGACAAGCTCGTCTCTTGTATTGCATTCATTGATTCCGTTACGGACTGTTGCGTTTCCGCGGATGCCCTTAAGGTACCATGCTGCATGCTTGCGCATTTCGCGTACGGCAATATGTTCGTTTTTTAAAGCGATCAGGCGGTCAAGGTGCAGGATGCTAACATCGATTTTTTCGCGTGCATTTGGTTCACCCATTAATTCGCCTGTTTCCAGATACTTTACCGTACGGTAGATCATCCATGGATTTCCTAGAGCGGCACGACCGATCATAACTCCATCTACGCCTGTTTCATCAAGCATTCTCTTGGCATCCTGAGGAGTCTGGACATCCCCGTTGCCGATTACAGGAATATTTACAGCCTGCTTAACTTCACGGATAATATCCCAGTTCGCTATTCCTTCATACATCTGAACACGCGTCCGCCCGTGGAGAGCAACTGCTTTACCGCCGGCACGTTCCACTGCTTGCGCATTCTCGATGGCGAAAATATGATCCTCATCCCAGCCCATGCGCATTTTAACCGTAACTGGCTTTTCAACAGCATCCACTACTGCTGATACCATTTCGTAAATCTTGTTTGGGTCTAGCAGCCACTTCGCACCTGCATCACATTTCGTAATCTTCGGCACCGGGCATCCCATGTTAATATCAATGATATCCGCATTCGTATTTTTATCTACGTATTGCGCTGCCTGCACAAGTGTTTCTCTTTCACCGCCAAAAATCTGAAGGCTCAACGGCTTTTCTCGTTCATCTATATATAACATATCGAGTGTCCTGTCGTTTTGAGAAACAATTCCTTTGTCGCTGACCATTTCGGCACATACAAGTCCAGCGCCGAATTCTTTGACCGTCAGTCGGAATGCCGAGTTACAAATGCCGGCCATGGGTGCGAGGACGACCTGGTTTTTCATTTCAATATCGCCAATCTTGAGCATGTCATTCCTCCTTATGGTCCTATTAATATATCAAACCTACTGTGGGGTTAATTCATCTAATCCGACACCGAGGACTTCTGCGATCCTGATAATCAGTCTTTCACCAGGCATTCTGTTGCCGCGTTCGATTTCTCCCAGGATGGAGACCGAAACGCCTACCTCTTTTGCGAAGCTTTCCTGCGTATAACCCTTTAGCTTTCGATAAGCGCGAATACGCCTTCCCCATTTTTCTGCTTCCATATTCGTACTCCTTCTCTATCCGGTATACTTAGTAAACAGTTTTTCAGTGGCTCCTTCATCAATGGGAGCGTGAGATTTGGGTCCATTTCAAGCAATGGAAGAATTACAAACGCGCGTTCGCTCATCCGAGGGTGCGGAATTGTAAGCTTCTCTGTTTCAACATTTTCTTGATTATATAGCAAAATATCAAGGTCTAACGTTCTGGGACCCCATTTTATTTCCCTTTTTCTCCCAAGCTTCAATTCGATTTCAAGGCAGGTATCCAGAAGTTCAACCGGTTCAAGGCTCGTCTTTACCTGGATTGCCATGTTTAAAAATTGATCCTGGTCAGTGTAGCCTACCGGGTCGGTTTCATAGACGGAAGAAGTATTTACCACTGTGATATTTTCATGGCTTTCAAGGAGGATGATTGCCTGTGTCAAATACCCAAAGCGGTCACCCATATTGGACCCTAGTGCAATATATGCTTTGTTTTCCACTGTCATCTGCTCCTTGTGATTTCAACTGCGACTGATTTGTAATGGCCAGGTATCGGCGGGTCAGGTTTGATGACTTTTACGTGGCATGCTTCCACCAGCGAAAATCGTTCAAGGATCGTCCCGGCAATTTTTTCAGCAATCGCTTCTACAAGCTTAAATGGCTGGCCTTCAACGATATCCTTGCAGACCATATATAAATCTGCATAGTTAATTGACTCATTAAGATCATCGCTTTTCCCTGCTTTTGAAAGATCCAGTTCCACCGTTAAATCTACCGCAAAACGCTGGCCTAACCTTGTTTCTTCAGGAAAAACACCGTGGTAGCCGTAAAACTCCATTTGGTTCACATGTATTTTATCCACTGTATTCACCCTTTCCCATCATCGCGTCCATCATTTTTGCCATCCGTGCCATCTCTTTCACATCATGGATCCTGACAATCTGGCAGCCTTTCTGGATTCCGTAACACACAGTCGCTCCTGTACCTTCTGTTCTTTCCGTAACAGGCAGATCGAGCACGCCGCCAATCATCGACTTTTTCGATGTGCCAAGGAGAACGGGATATCCTAAAGACACAAGCGTATCAAGGTGACGCATCATCTCAAGGTTTTCCCTAAGGTCTTTTGCAAACCCGATTCCAGGGTCAAGGATGATTTGCTCGTCGCTTACCCCTGCTTTTTTAGCGATTGTGATGCTTTCATACAAGTCATTGAGCACGTCACGAATGAAGTTTGTATAATTGCGGTCGTTCCGATTGTGCATCAGGATAATCGGTACTCCGGTTTCTGCAGCGACATCGGCAATTTCCGGGTCCTCCTTCGCTCCCCAGATATCATTGATAATGGCCGCTCCAGCATCGACGGCGCTTTTGGCAACCTTTGATTTATATGTATCGATGGAGATTGGTACCTGAACTTCTTTCGAAATGGCTTCAATCGCCGGTACCACCCTGCCAATCTCCTCTTCATCGGAGATCCGTTCATGTCCCGGTCTTGTTGATTCGCCCCCGACGTCAAGAATATCCGCTCCGTCAGCGATCATTTGTTTAGCATGTAAGACAGCATGATCAAGGTGATTGTATTTCCCGCCGTCTGAAAAAGAATCAGGCGTGACGTTCAATATTCCCATAATCAGTGTTTTATTGGTGAAGTCCAGTGTATAAGGACCGGCTTTTATCACGGTATTCATGTATGAGCTCCTCCATCCAGTTTCCTTCTGCTCCATAGTGTTTCCCGGTTAGCTGCATATTTGCCAAACAGTCTGTTCGCCAACACGCCTGATTTCCCGGGAAAGCTTTTTCCTGAGAAATCTGTGACCGGGACGATTTCCTGAATCGAATTAGTCAGGAACATTTCATCAGCTGCTTCGGCTTCTTCCTTTTTGTAAAAGCCTTCACGAACCTCGATGCCTGCGTTGCGGGCAAGAGCGATGACGAACCTGCGGGTGATTCCATTCAAAATTCCTGTCTCGACAGCAGGCGTATACAGGACATCATCCCTGTACCAGAAAATATTCGAAACAGTCCCTTCAGCCAAATAGCTTTCATTTGTAAGAAAAATTCCTTCTGTATCCATTGCAGGGCCTGCCTCACGCTTGGCGAGCACATTATTAAGATAATGGTGGGATTTCAGCCGCTCTGCTCCCTCAGGTGTGTTGCGCCTCAAGTCCAGGAGAACAGCCCTTTTCTCACTCATCTCCCCAGCTGGCAGCAGCGGCTTCGCAAATACGATCACATTTGGCTCCTGGTAACTCTCTGTACGCAAACCTATATCGCCATTCCCAGCCGAAACATTGAAGCGGATATAGGCATCCTTGAGATTATTTTTAGCTAATAAGCCTTCGAGGATCTTAACACTTTCCTCCCGTGTAAAATCAGCTTCGATGTTCAAAATACGAAGACTCGCATTCAGCCGCTCCAGATGGTCATCAAGCAAAAACGCATGGCCATTGTAGATTCTGAACGTTTCAAACACACCTAACCCGTATAGGAAGCCGTGGTCAAAAGGGGAAATGGTGATTTCATCCTTCGAGACGAACTGGCCATTCATGTATACAAACATTATAAACTTACTTCCTTAGCAGTTTTGTAGTGTGCAATGAAATTGCGCAGTAGCTGCTTTCCTGGCGTCGTTAAAATGGACTCCGGGTGGAATTGGACGCCTTCGACAGGCAGCGTTTTATGGCGGATCGCCATGATCTCGCCCTCCTCCGTCCATGCTGACACCTCCAGGCAGTCAGGAAGGGTTTCTTTTTTTACGATGAGCGAATGGTAGCGAGCCGCAGGGAATGGATTTTCCAACCCTTCAAAAATTGTCTTGCCATCATGATAGACCAAAGAAGTTTTGCCATGCATGAGCCGCTCCGCACGGACCACGTCACCGCCAAATATCTGGGCAATAGACTGATGGCCGAGACAAACACCGAAAATCGGCGTCTTGCCTGAAAAATTCTTGATCGCTTCCAGGCTGATGCCTGCTTCATTCGGGCTGCACGGCCCAGGTGAGATCATCAAGAACTGCGGGTCAAGCTCCTCAATGCCCTTGATGGAAGTCTGATCATTGCGGATGACATTGAGCTCTTCGCCCATTTCACCCAAATATTGAACGAGGTTATATGTGAATGAATCATAATTATCGATCATCAAAATCATGCTTTACCCTCCGCAAGCTCTTTCGCCTTCCAAAGAGCGATTGCTTTCTTTAACGATTCTTTGTATTCATTGGCAGGGATGGAGTCGATGACGACACCTGCTCCGGCCTGAACATGAGCCATCCCATCCTTGACCAGCATCGTCCGGATAATGATGTTCAGTTCCATATTGCCGTTAAAACCGAACCACCCAAGCGATCCAGTATAAGGCCCTCGTCTCACCGGCTCAAGTTCTTCGATGATTTCCATTGTCCTTACCTTAGGGGCACCAGTAATCGTGCCGCCGGGGAAGGTTGCATTGACTACATCGAACCAGGTTTCACCCTCTGCCAGCTCTCCCCGGACATTGGAAACGATATGCATGACATGCGAGTACTTTTCAATGACCATGAACTCATTGACTTCGACAGTACCGTATTTGCACACCCTGCCGAGGTCGTTCCTTTCAAGGTCGACAAGCATGACGTGTTCGGCGCGCTCTTTTTCATTGTTGATCAGCTCATTGGCAAGCTGCAGATCTTCTTCGTCTGTCCTGCCCCTCGATCTCGTGCCGGCAATCGGCCTTGTGCTGACCTCCGAACCTTTTACTTTTGCTAAAAGTTCAGGCGAACCGCTGACTAGCTGGAAGTCTTGTGTATGCAGGTAGCCCATATATGGAGATGGGTTCAGCTTGCGCAGCTGCCGGTACACTTCAATCGCTTCCGTCTCTACCGGCTTGGACTGCCTGACAGATAGATTTACCTGGAAGACGTCCCCCTGCGCAATGTATTGCTGCACCTTTTCAACTGCCTCGATGAATTCAGTTTCATCCATCGATACTTGCAGATCATCACGGGCAGGCTTTGCTTCGGCAAAAATTTCCGGGACTTCAGCGTCCCACCTGTCTTTCCACTCTGAAAGCTTGTCCTCCGTCTGCTTTTCGTGTCCTTTTTCCGATAGAGCCATTAGCCATAGCTTCTCTGTCTGATGGTCAAAAACAAACCATTCCTTGAATAGCTGGAAGTAGACCTCCGGGATTCCGGAATCGTCCATAGCCAGTGCTGGAAGCTTTTCGATATAACGGGCATAATCATAGCTCAGATAGCCGATCGCGCCGCCCTGGAAATCTGGCAAGCCTTCTACTTCAGGCACCTGATACTTTTCCATTTGATTTTTCATTAACTCAAGAGGATTGCCCTCGAGCGTGCTTGACGAACCACCCTGTGTGATTATCAGTTTATTATTTTTACCCGAAAAAACAATCTCGGGATTGAATGCGGCGATACTGTAGCGCCCGCCTCTCCCGCTTTCGAGGATGACATGCTCTTTATATTGTTGTGCAATATGATCATATTGATGAAAAAAACGTGAAGCTGTATAAGGAATCGTTTTTGATTGAATGCTATAGTGCGGCAAGCTTTTCACCCCTATTTTTTTCTCTTAATCCATCATACATGATGAAGGGCGCGCTTTCATTTTTAAAATAATGGTTTTTTCGATAAATTGTTGATTTTGCAGGATTTTTTCTGAATAAGAAAAGAGACAAGCTTCGTCAGCCTGCCTCTCCATATAACTAATCTTCGAATTGATATAGTGGTGTGCTCAGGTAGCGTTCTCCATTACTTGGGATCACTGCAAGCACCTTTTTGCCTTTGCCAAGCTTCTTCGCTGTTTCCAAAGCTGCATAAATGGCTGCGCCTGAAGAAATTCCGCCGAGGATTCCTGCTTCTTTCGCCGCGCGGCGAGCATAGTCAAATGCCTGTTCATTTTCAACCTTGAAGATTTCATCATACACATTTGTATCAAGTACACCAGGAACGAATCCTGCACCGATTCCCTGGATCTTGTGAGGTCCTGGTTTTCCTCCGGATAATACCGGGGAGTCTGTTGGCTCAACAGCTATAATCTTGATATTCTTGTATTTTTCACGAAGGACTTTTCCTGCTCCTGTGATCGTTCCGCCTGTGCCGATACCTGCGATGAAGGCATCCAGCTGCTCACCCATCTGCTCGACGATTTCCGGTCCGGTCGTTCTTTCGTGGACAGAAGGATTTGATTCATTCTCGAACTGCTGAGGCATGAAGTAACCATTTTCCTTTGCTAGTTCCTCCGCTTTGCGGATCGCGCCGCCCATTCCTTCGGGGCCAGGAGTCAATACAAGGTCCGCTCCATAGGCACGAAGCAGATTTCTGCGCTCCATACTCATTGTCTCCGGCATGACGAGAATTGCTTTGTAGCCTTTGGCTGCTGCTACCATCGCCAGTCCGATTCCCGTATTTCCGCTCGTTGGTTCGATGATTGTATCCCCTTGTTTCAGGGCCCCATTTGCCTCAGCATCCTCAATCATCGCCAAAGCGATACGATCCTTGACGCTGCTGCCCGGGTTCATGTATTCAAGCTTCAAATAAATATCCGCACTTTGGTCATCACCAAGTCCGTTCAGCTTCACAATTGGTGTCTGGCCGATCAACTCTGTAATTGAATTTGCAATACGTACCAAATTACCCACCCCTTAATCCGACTATTTTAATTGGTTTTATTAAAATTTACCAATACTTTAAGTCTATGTCAATCAGTATGCTTCGACATCAACAAAAATCAGTCTTTTGCCTAGGCCTCTTTTCGTACAATGTTGCTTTCACAATCATCCTGCCCGATTCAAAAGCATCATCGAAAAGAGCCTCATCCTTTTTAAACTATCCTATTTTGAATTTCTCTAAACAAGAAAAGCACCGGTTCAGTTCTCCAGTGCTTCGTTCGTTATTTCTTCTCTTTTTCTCCATAAAACCAACTTACTTCCGCATCATTCCAAAATGCCCGTGCAGAAACCGGAATGTCCATTTGTTCAAGAGCAATCTGCCGGCGAATCTGGTTCTTTACATCGCTGTAGGCATATTTTTTCCCTTCAAGTTTTTCATGAAGATAAACAATAGCATAACCATTTTCCACTTTTACAGGTCCTGTCCACTCTCCGGACTTCAGCGATTTCGCTGCATGAACTACCTCCGGGTAAACGAGCTCATCTTCTTCCGTAACAAAGCCGATGTCTCCTCCTTCATTCGCCGAAAACTCATCGATCGAACGCTCCATCGCCAGAGCAGTGAAGCTAGAACCATCTTTCAGCTCTTTCACCGCTGACTCAGCTTCCTTGTTCGTTCCGACGACTATTTGCGACAGATGGTAGGATGCAGGAGTGTCAAAAAGGCTATTATTCTGTTCATAAAAGGACTTCATATCCTCTTCCGATACTTTAACATCCTTCGTTAAAAGTTCTTCAAGCAGCAGACTGTATTTAATTTGCTGCTTCCAACTTTCTTCGGTTTTTGGCTCGTTGACAGCTGAAGAATACATGGCTTTATAAATTGTCAATTCACGCTCTACGGCCTCGTCAGACACTTTGATGTTATATTCATCGGCCATTTGTTTGACAACCGCCTGGTCAATCAGGTCCCTTAGCGTTTCTTGCCCGTATCTTTCTTCAAGCTCAGTCAGCCACTCCTGGCGGGTGATTGACTCCTTGCCAATCTCCGCCACAGTTTCCTTGTTCCCCTCGAGGATAGCAGGCTTGGCTATCAGCATCACAAGAGTTATCGCGTTCAAAATGGCTAACCCGGCAATAATGTACCAAAGCTGCTTTTTTTCCACTTCTCTTCCCCCAGATATCGCTTATTTCGCTTCCTTCTCTATCTCTTCCAGTTCTTCTTTTGTGAACATGTACTTTTCGTTGCAGAAATGGCAGTGTGCTTCTGCCTGCCCCTCTGTCTCAATCATATCCCGGATTTCTTCTGTGCCAAGGCTGATCAGCGCAGTGCTAAATCGGTCCTTAGAGCAATTGCACTCAAAATTTACTGGCATCGTGTCAAGGACTTTAACATTCTCTTTTCCAAGCAATTCTTCCAGCAATTCTTCAGGAGATAACCCTTTTTCAATCAGCTTTGATACTGGCGGGATGGATTGCAATCGCTGTTCGATTGCTGTAATGGTTTCTTCTGTTGTCCCAGGCATCAGCTGGATGATGAATCCACCAGCCGCTTTGATCGAGTTGTCAGGATTAACTAGTACACCGACACCAACCGAAGAATTGACCTGTTCAGAAGTTGCGAAGTAATAAGTGAAGTCCTCTCCAAGCTCACCTGATACAATCGGTACTTGCCCTGTAAAGTAGTCGCGCAAGCCCAAATCCTTCACGACAGTAAGCGTTCCGTCTGTACCGACGCCTTGTCTTACATCAAGCTTGCCGTGCTCGTTCAAATCGAAGTGGACATGAGGATTCGATACATAGCCTCTTACCTGGCCTTTAGCATTGCTGTCCACTAGAATGAGTCCCAGCGGACCTCCACCTTCGATCTTGATTGTCAATTTATTATCGCCCTTGAGCATCGCACCCATCATCACGCCTGCTGTCATTGTCCGGCCAAGTGCGGCAGATGCTACAGGCCAAGTATAATGGCGGCGCTGTGCTTCCCCAACTGTTTCTGTCGTTTTTGTTGCATATGCTCTGACCTGTCCATCAAAAGCAAGTGCTCTTACTAAATAATCACTCATTTTTCTACTCCCTTCGTGCTGTGAAATTGTATGCATCCTCTCTTTAAGGAAGCTTAATTGTGTTTTTCGATATTGCGCTTATAAATAAGCTGCAATCCCTTTAACGTTAAAAATGGATCCACGGCATCAATGATATTCGATTCCTGGGCAATCAGGTTTGCCAGGCCGCCTGTCGCGATCACTTTAGGAAGGACTTTACTCTTATCTTTCATCCGTTTAACTATTCCCTCTACTTGTCCAACATATCCATACAGAATGCCAGCTTGCATGGCTGAAACTGTATTCTTTCCAACCACGTCATCCGGTCTGCTGATTTCAATACGCGGGAGCTTGGCAGCCCTTGAATAGAGGGCCTCAGTGGAGATGCCGATCCCTGGTGCAATCGCTCCGCCCATATATTGATTATGCTCATTGATATAACAGTAAGTTGTAGCTGTACCAAAGTCGACAATGACCAGCGGGCTTCCATATTCATGAATCGCCGCCACCGCATTCACAATACGGTCCGCTCCGACCTCCCTTGGATTTTCATATTTTATGTCCAGTCCTGTCTTAATGCCAGGGCCGACAACCAACGGCTTGTGGTGGAAGTACTTCTGGCACATCCGCTCAAGTGAGAACATAATTGGCGGAACAACAGACGATATAATGATTCCATCAATATCTGAAAAAGAAAGATCAACATGGTCAAAAAGATTTTTGACGATCATGCCAAATTCATCTTCCGTTCTATGACGGTTCGTTTCTATTCTCCAATGGTGTTTCAACTCTTCTTTATCATAAACACCTAACACGATATTTGTATTCCCGACGTCAAAAACAAAAATCAAGCTATTCACCAACTTATTTATAGTTTTCTGGATCAATACTGAAAATATCATATCATAAACACCAGGAATTCACTAAATAAAGTAAACCCCTCTTACAGCAAATGCCGTGTTAAATTTGGCTGTTGATTTCCGTTCCAGGCGCTTCGCTTTCCGCGGGGAAGAATTATGAAAAGGCCCAACTGCCGGCTTTTTCAAACATCAAATTCTTCCTTGCAGTCTGCGAGCCTCCTCGGCGCTTTTGGCGCCTGCGGGGTCTCCCTTGACTTGCTAATCCCGCAGGACATTGATTGAACTTCCTCGAACCTGCCCACGCACGATGAAAATGCGTTGCATTTTCGGAGGAGTCTTCGCGCCTTCCACTCCAATCAACAGGATTAAGAACAAAGATAGGTTTTAATACAAACAAAATAAAAAAGCAGATGCTCCGTTAAGAACACCTGCTTCATGAATTCTACTCTTTTGGTTTTGGATTTTCATCAATAGCCTTTGGATCTTCGATGACTGAGTCAACTTTCTTATCAGTCTCTTCGATTGCAGGCATGTCATCTTTTTTCTTATTGATGTTTACTTTCATGTCGTCACTCTCAACGCTGACTTTGCGTTCAGGTAGACGGCCATGGTCGATCAAATGCTTGATTTGTTCTGCATCAAGGGTTTCAACCTCTAACAATGTGTTCGCAATTATATCAAGCTTATCACGATTCTCTGTTAGCAGTTTTTTCGCTCTCGCATAACTTTCCTTAATGATTGCCTGGATTTCAAGGTCGATTTCATAGGCGATCTTGTCAGAGTAGTTCTGCTCATTGTTCAGGTCACGGCCTAAGAATACTTGACCCTGCGCCTGACCGAACTGCATTGGTCCGAGCTTATCACTCATACCGAATTCAGTAACCATTCTTCTTGCAATGCCGGTCGCACGCTGGAAGTCATTGTGTGCACCTGTGCTTACTTCACCAAAGACGATTTCTTCAGCTACACGGCCGCCAAGGAGTCCAGTTATTTTATCAAGAAGCTCTGGTTTGGTCATGAAGTAACGGTCTTCCTTAGGAAGCATGACGGCGTAGCCGCCGGCCTGTCCGCGAGGGACAATCGTTACCTTGTGGACCATTTCCGCTTCATCAAGGACAACCCCGATGACGGTATGGCCAGCTTCATGGAACGCAACGATATTTCTTTCCTTTTTGGAGATGACACGATTTTTCTTGGCAGGACCGGCTATGATGCGGTCTGTTGCTTCATCAAGATCTTCCATGTCTATCTTCTTCTTATCTCTCCTGGCTGCAACAAGCGCAGCTTCGTTCAATAAATTTTCAAGATCCGCTCCAGAGAAACCTGGAGTACGAGACGCAATACTTTTCAAGTTAACGGACTCATCAAGTGGCTTATTTCTAGCATGTACCTTCAATACAGCTTCACGGCCTGCAACATCAGGACGGTCTACTGTGATCTGGCGGTCAAAACGTCCTGGACGCAGCAATGCTGGGTCAAGGATATCAGGGCGGTTGGTAGCGGCTACGATAATGATCCCTTCGTTGGCACCGAATCCGTCCATTTCTACAAGCAACTGGTTAAGTGTCTGTTCACGCTCATCATGTCCTCCGCCAAGACCAGCGCCACGCTGGCGGCCGACTGCATCAATTTCATCTATGAATATGATACATGGAGCATTCTTTTTAGCTGTTTCGAATAAATCACGTACACGTGATGCACCGACACCGACAAACATTTCTACGAAGTCGGAACCACTGATTGAGAAGAATGGCACTCCAGCTTCCCCTGCAACAGCACGGGCAAGCAAAGTCTTACCTGTACCCGGAGGTCCTACCAAAAGGATTCCCTTTGGAATACGTGCCCCAAGGTCAGCAAACTTGCGAGGGTCTTTCAGGAATTCAACAACCTCGACAAGCTCTTGCTTTTCTTCATCTGCGCCCGCGACATCCTTGAAGCGGACTTTCTTCTTTTCTTCGTTATAAAGCTTCGCTTTGCTCTTGCCGAAGTTCATGACACGGCTTCCGCCGC
This sequence comes from Mesobacillus sp. QJM3NY_10, assembly GCF_056173465.1. NCBI lineage: Bacteria > Bacillati > Bacillota > Bacilli > Caryophanales > Bacillaceae > Mesobacillus > Mesobacillus sp. QJM3NY_10. Next base: position 82,467 of record NZ_CM149675.1, on the reverse strand, counting down.
CCTGAGCCTGGTTCAGCAAGAAGAAGAACAGAATGAAAATGATGATAAACGGAATGATGGACGTAAAGAACGTCACCCACCCACTTGTTTCCTTAGCAGGCAAAATCTCTACATTTGCAGCTTCAGCTGCTTGTTCGATTCTGTTAAGAGTCTCTGGATTGTTCCAGACATATGTGATGAAGCCTTTTCCTTCTTCCTGGCCTTCCAACTGGCCTCTTACCTCATACACACCACGTTCAGGCTGCAGCGTCAAATCACCTTCAACATTGCCTGCCTCTAGTTTCTGCATGAATTCATCGTAAGAGATTGGTTCTGTTGGCTGGTTATTGCCATTAAAGAAACTCACAACTCCGATAATGACTAAAAATATCAATAAATAAAAGATGGTATTACGGAAGATCCGATTCATCCCTTACCTCCTCCCACGGTAGACAAACTATACTAAATAGTATCATAGCAATTTATGCTAATACAAGAAATTAACATTCAGAATATTTGCTTCTTACCCGAAATGTGAAATTTCATTCACTAAATTGTAACCGTATTAATTTGAATATACTTCTGGCTTTAGAACACCGATATATGGCAGGTTACGGTATTTTTCCGCGTAATCAAGGCCATATCCGACAACAAACTCATCAGGAACGATGAATCCAACATAGTCGGCTATAATATCGGCTTTTCTTCCTGTTGGTTTATCAAGAAGAGTGACGATTTTGATTGATTTTGCCTTACGGTATTTGAATAGCTCAACTAGATAGCTGAGAGTCAAACCGCTGTCGATGATGTCCTCGATGATCAGGATGTCTCTTCCTTCGACTGAAGTATCGAGGTCCTTTAGGATTTTCACCTCTCCGGAAGATACCATGGCATTTCCATAGCTGGAAACATCCATGAAGTCCATCTCAAGATACGTATCCATGCGCTTTAGCAGGTCGCCCATGAATGGCATTGCACCTTTTAAAACACCAATTGCGAGCGGAAAGCGGTCCTTGTACTCGTCAGTTAATTGACCCGCCAACTGCCTGGTTTTTTCCTGGATTTCCTCTTCTGTAAACAATACCTTTTCAATATCATTTTTCATCATGATCCTTGTGCCCCCTGGAAGATATCAATACTTTATATAAGTTAATAGTAATAACCTGTTTCCTTCTGTTGATTCATGATTCGATTTTTTCAGGCCTGGAAGCCAAAGAATCCTGTCTTCCCTGTCTGTGACAATAGGCCATTCATCTCTTTGGGCTAATGGAATTTTCATATCGATGAAAATATCCTTTACCTTTTTTGAACCCGTCATCCCCTTCAATGATATCCGGTCGCCATTTCGCCTTGTCCGGATGATCATTGGAGTTCCTGTTTGCTCCAGGTCAACGATAAAACAATCATTGGAAATTTCCCTGTCATGAGCACCATTGAGCAATTGAGCATCAATGACCCCACCATTTGGCAATCTCAGCTGATCTGGCCCGGATAATTCGAAGCGATAGCTTTGCCTTTCTGGCGGATTCAATTCGAAGTGACAATTTCCATACGATCGTATGATTCTTAAACCGCTGGGGAAATCAAGAGTTCCAGATGGATGGGGATTGCGAATTATTGAAAAAATCTTTTCAATATGTATAGCGGAAAGAGAAGCAGGTCGATCATTGTAAAGATAATTTAATATTAGTTTAATCCCTCTTCTTTGTAAAGGCATTGGCATTTCCTGAAAGGAACTAATACTAATACTTATCCTTTTGTCCTCTTTCTTCATTACTTTATTCAATTCTTCGCTTGTTAATTCAATAAGATAATCCTCATCCATCTGCAGTTCCTCGCTAAAACGCTGGAAGTGCTCATGGACCGCTGCATTCTCTTCCTTTAAAAAAGGGAGTACAGATTTTCTGAAACGATTCCTGCTATAGTATGCCTTCTCATTGCTGGGGTCAATTCTTGGTTCTAAAAGATTCACTGAGCAATATTCTTCCAATTCCTCTTTTGTCAGGCATAAAAATGGCCTAAAAATCGTGAACGGACCCAATTCCCGCGAAAAAGGTATTCCTGCCCTAGCTTTCCCGGAACTTCCCCTGGTGAGCCTCATCAATACCGTTTCTACCTGGTCATCACCATGATGACCCAATGCAAGGTACTGAAGCTGATGCTTTTCCATAACTTGCTCGAAAAAGCTGTATCGGCACGCACGGGCAGCCTGCTGGGAGCTTAGCCCTGTCTCGCGCATATAGGCCGGTACATCGATTCTTTTCATCTCAAAAGGAATACCCCGTTTTTCACAAAAATCTTTTACAAACAGGGCATCCTGATAAGACTCATCACCACGGAACATATGGTCCACGTGGACAGCCACAATCTTCAAGGAATTCCGTTTCCGCTGCTCTGATAAAAAGTGGAGCAGTGCAAGCGAGTCCGGACCTCCAGAAACCCCAACTGCAATGGATATGTTATTCAGCTGAAAACCATGCCTTTCGAGGAAGGCTTTTACCTTTTTTTCAATCATCTTGTTCTTCCTTACTGGTATTGCCGGTTTAAGACTATACCCATGCCGGCAAACCATTAATCTTCTAAATAACCAAGTTTATTATTTTTCAGCTTAACACTTTTAACCTTCTTTTTTCAAAAAACAGAGGTGTATCCCTTATGTACGGATGTAGCGGTAAAAGGTTTCAAAAAATCAGGTAATCTGGCTATAAATATAGAAAAAATATAATAAAGAGATAATCAGAATGATGGTGACTGTTTCAAGGGCCGAGGATTTTTTCTTTTTCTTATTGTATCCCTTCCTCGTTTGTCGGCCAGCTGAACTTGATTTTGCCCTGGATGGACTTGGATTTATATGTTGTTGTGCTTGCTTTTGCGGCACTGTCTTATGCTGTACGGTACTTTTCTTCGATGCTGAACCTGGCTGATGTACCTGCAACAGATCAGACCTCATTTCCATGGCTGATTGATAGTTACCGGTAAGCGCGTTATAGATTACCTTTTCATAATTCTTCAATTCTCGGGCTTGTTTCACTTTGTCCATGATTTCGCCTATTCCGCCCGACTTTTTCGTAAACCTTTTTGGATACGCCGTGTTGACCATGATCATACCGACAGCGAATAAATCATATCCTGGTTCTGCTTTCCTGCTGCCCAGCCCCCAATAGCCCCGGTCGAAGAACTCAGTGAACTCTTTAATCGACCTGCCTTGCATCGTCGTACCGCCGACATCTATGCATCGTATCCTTGCCGGGGGCCCAGTCACAATCAAGTTATCCGGCTTCAAATCTCCAAATACCCAGCCATTTTCATGGAGCAGCTCCAAATCAGCAAGCAACTGGAGTATCATCACCCCTGTCCAGTCCGGTCCTTTTTGCTGCAGGAAAGCGAGGAAATCTGGCCCTTTAATGAATTCCATCGCATAAAAGCTAACTTTTTTGCCCGGACGTTCCCAATCATCCACATCCAGCAAAGAAGGCCCGAGGGCAGATCCCTGGACCTTGGCAAAAGATTTCAACACATTGACCTCAGAAGTGATCGACATTCCATTGTCACTCATTTTCAATGCTACTTGTTTATTGTTGTATCTAGCCAGATAAACAATCCCATTCGCTCCAAAACCAAGCTCTTTAATGATTGTATATCGATTATGATGCCATTTCCCTTCGATGATCGTACCAGGAATGACCTTACACAGATTCTTCAAAGAAGGATTCATCATCACCGGACAATAGGCTCCTTAGAGATCGTTTTTTATTAAAATGGGAAAGTGCTTCGCGAATGGCAGGGCCTGTTGGCGTAATGCCTCCAGTCGTCAGCTTGGCAAAAATACTCGTGAGCGACTCAAGCTTTGGGGTCCAATCCAGCAATTTTTCGACATCATTTCTTTTCCCGGGAAATACAAATACTGAGAATCGATTGTCTCCGGCTCTGGCATTCAGGCTTAAACTCAAGTCCAGCAGGGCTTCTTTTACTGTGGGCAGCTTGTGTTTCATACTTGCACTTGTATCGACAAGAATCAACACATCGAGCTCGACTGTTTCCCCAAGCTCATCCACAACCTCCATCACTTCGCCTCGCTGCTCCGGCGGAAGGTCTTCCACTGTTCGGCCACCGCCAAGGATTTGCTGAAGTTCCTTGTTCACTACTCCCTGAAGAGTCTGGGTCATCGCTTTCCTTGTCACCATCTGGACTGTTTGTGATAATTGCTGCGCATACACGATCTGGCTGACACCACCGCCTGATAAAGCGATTCCCTCAATTTCTGTCATGCCCTGTTCATCTATAACATCCTGTTCCATCACACCAATGACATTGACTGTAATCCCTTGCTCCTTGGCCAGCGCAGCCATCGCAATTGGATCTTCACCCTGGTTTGAGCAGCCATCTGTTATGAGTAATATTTGCCTGATTGTACCTGTTTTCATGCAATCCCCTCACTTCCAGGCTCAATTTTTACAATCTAGTAAAAGAAAGAAGCCTATGATAAATTTGTTACCATTTTCGACGAAGTTAAGGGGAAATATACATAAAGGAATAGCATATCGGTCAAATTAAACTGTTATGCTCTTTTTTGATAATTGGTCACTGGTATAGAAGCCCATTTTGGGATATTGTGATCGATTTTTGCGACAACCACAGTCATGTCATCCTCAATCGAACCTTCTCGGGAACGGATAACATCCTCCATGATCAAGTCTGCGATTGCCTGCGGATCTTCTGTCTGAAGCTCATTGATTTTCCGTTTCATCCATAAATCATAGTTTTCGACATGCTTAGGCCCTTCGAATACGCCATCGCTCATCATGACCAGCAGATCGCCTGCCTTCAGCTGTTCACCGACAACATCCACCTCGAATTCCTGCAATATTCCCATCGGCAAATTGCTTGCCTGCACCTTCATTACTTTCCCGCCGCGCTTAATAAAGCTTGGCGTCGAACCGATTTTCAAGAATCGGGCAGACGCATTTTGCAGGTCGATCATGACCAAATCGAGGGTCGAGAAAATTTCATCAGTTGTCCTTAACGATAAAATCGAATTCACTGACTTAATTGCTACTTTTTCTTCAATACCAGATTGCAGGATTTGCTGCAGCAGTAATAAAGTATCTCTGCTTTCGGAATGAGCTCTTTCGCCATTGCCCATTCCATCACTGATGGCAATCGCGTATTTTCCGCCGCTCAGCTCAATGATTGAATAACTGTCTCCAGAAATGAGGTCCCCATCCTTGGCAGCATGCGCCACCCCTGTAGACACTGCATAGGCTTTAGCAGATCCGAATGTCACATGGCAAAAACCATTCGGGAATGTCGAACATTCTTCTGAATTGACAACGATATTTTCTTTCAGGATATCGGAAAGCATGGGTGCGATTAACTTTTCACATTCACCATGCCCCTGGCAATATGGAATCGTCATGTCAATATCCACATTCCCTTGTTCCAGACTATAGATTTCCACATTCTCGATATGGATGCCAAACTCCTGGAGGGCCTCAAGTATTTGTTCTTCTTGTTTCGAATGATTTTCGCGTTCACGCTGGATTTCCTTAGCGAAATCCCCCATTACCTCTGAAACACCAAGCAATTGATCAGCCACAAGTCGCCTGCTTTCCTGGACCTGTTTCTTGAGTTTCTTGTTCGCCTGATAATAGGTCAGCTGCTGCTGCATGATTTCCATTACCTTTTTCGACCTGGTGCAATGCTTGTCCCATTCGCGGGAAAGTTTTTGCGGCACTGCACCAGAATTTTGATCCATCTCTTGCATAATCTCACTCATATAGTCATAGGTTGTATTAAAGTTCCTTGTCCAGCAATGGTCTTTCTTAAAGCATGTCTGGCACGTTTTCTCTGTGACATTGCTCAAGAAATAATCCATATCGCGGTCAGTTTCAATCGTTTCATCCTGCACCTGAAGTGTAGAAAAGCTTTTCGACAGCGCTTCAAAAACATTTGAGAACTGGACGACACGCTGTGCTGTCACATCTCTCATTTTTCTCATATATTGCTGCTGCTCAGCTGAATACTCCGGTGTGCCTGGAATATGTTTGGCGATTTTTGACGTAAGTGATTGAGGAGTAAGAAAGAACAGCAAGACTGCCGCCGCTGATTCGGTCAGCGTCTGGCCGAGCGCGCCTCCGCCTTCGCCATACATACCAATTAACAGTGTGGCGATGAACAATCCAAGTGCCACCCCTGGTTTCCTACCTTCTTTTAACAAGCCGCCAAGCAAACCAGAGAAGGCGAGCAGGCTCATATGGTAAAAACTCGATACGTTCGCGAGACTGAAAATCAACCCTGTTACGACTCCGACTGTGGAACCCACTGTGGCACCGGCAACAAATGAAAATATGAGGACCAGATACCGGGACATTACATGCTCTACCGACAAATCATAGATTGTCCAACCAATTGTTCCTGTCATTACTGAAGCAAGCATGATGATCAAACAGACAATTTCCTCCGTTTTCAATGATTGCTTGCGCTTGCTGGCTGTCATCAATGGAATGCTTTGCATGAAGATGAAAGTCAACACGAGACCTAGACCAGCTTCGACTCCAGTCATCATTCCTTCATACAAAGTGATATTTCCAGACAAAATTAGAACTTTCAACATTTTGCCTATTAAAATAGTAAAAAATATATAAAACGGCAGCACTTTCATAGAATTCTGGATCCATTTTTTCGTCAGCTTGTATAACAGTAAAAATAAGAATACAGAACCAAACGTGAAGACGGCGTCAGTAAATGACAATGTTGCAGCTCCAGCAACCAACCCAAACAGCGCAATTGGTGCGCGGTCTTTCCGGATCAGATACACCGCTGCAAAAAATGGAAGGCTAAAAGGGGTCAACTGAGCCAGTATCAAGGCACGGCCAAGCAAGAATCCAATGATCAGAAAGATATAGCCTTTTTTCAGGAAAAGGTTTTCAATTTTGGATTGCAGCTTCGACATGCCTTTTGCAAACCTGAATCGTGATTCCTCGAGATGAACTTCACCGATCGGTTCCATCATATTCCTTTCTACCTTTTGCATTAAATACACTCCCCGTTTTTTTTTATCGTTGCTGATTATTATAAAAGGGAGCAATCCAGAAGTTTGTCAAAAATAAGGACAAGCATGAAAGTTTCGTTCGACGCATTTCCCCGAAAATAAAGCAATTACTCGAAATACCACGGAATATTTTTATTATCACTCCAAACTCCACTAAAATTTACCTATTAATATTTTCTTCTTTTCTTTTAAAAATCCATTGACACTATTTTAATATCTATGTATTATATTTCTTGTGCCTCAAAACACATTATCAATATGGCGGTGTAGCTCAGCTGGCTAGAGCGTACGGTTCATACCCGTAAGGTCGGGGGTTCGATCCCCTCCGCCGCTACTAACGAAAAGCGGAGGCGACTGCTTAGCTCCGAAAAGCACTGGAGGGCCGGCAGGTGAAGTCGTTCTTTGACTTCATCGGACGGACCGAAGTGACTCGAGGAGCTAGGAGCCGCAGCTGGACATCCTATTAAGACAATTTTATATAACGGCCCCTTGGTCAAGCGGTTAAGACACCGCCCTTTCACGGCGGTAACACGGGTTCGAATCCCGTAGGGGTCATCACAAAAAAACCTCGTTCCTTTTTAAGGAGCGAGGTTTTTTATGTATTTCCAGGCATTGCAAGGACCTTACTTTTACCCCTTTTCTCTTTCTTGTGCATTTTTGGACCCCTAAACAAAACAAAAGGCTGTTTGTAAAGATTGTTGTTAAAATCCTAAACCCGATTTTAACGTGAAAATAGCTATTTTGTAGTTCGGTATTAAGTGTGCAAGCTCTTTTCTCCTAATAATCTTTAATTTTGTGAAGAAACATAGGCCATTTAATCCTATTTTGTAGTCAATAGCAACAAAGTTTGAGAAAAGAGCCAAACAAAAAGACAAGCCCTTTAAAAGACTTGTCTTGGTATAGCATGATTCCTGCTATTATATATATTCACTTAGCAGCAAGTTACCCTCTTCTAGCTCCTCTTCCGCCGCGCTTAGATTCGGTAGCGCGTTTAAGAGTGGACAGGCGGTCTTCGCTGTCCTTCAAAAATTTCGCCATTTTTGATTCGAAATTTTCCGGACGGGCATTGCGGTTGTCGTTTCCTCTGCCGCCGCCGCCGCGTGGACGCTGTGAGTAAGGTCTTGATTCAGATCTTTCTGGTCTTGCAGGTCGTTCTGGTCTATCAACAGCCTTCTTGATAGATAAACCGATTTTACCGTCTTTTTCAACATTGATAACCTTTACTTCAACCTGGTCGCCCACTTTGAGGTGGTCATTAATGTCTTTTACATAGTTGTCTGCAACCTCACTGATATGAACCAGTCCAGTTGAGCCTCCCGGCAGTTCCACAAACGCCCCGAAATTTGTAATACCTGTTACCTTTCCCTGTAGCTTGCTGCCTACTTCGATTGACATAAAAAAGTTTTGCCTCCTTAAAGATATAAAAAATCAAACTTACATTATATTATACAGAATATCAAAAAAGAGTGTCAATAAGGCGAATCTTGGGAGTCCTTTTTCTCTTTGGGAAGGTTGAAGATGATTTCATTCTTTTCGGACAGGAAATATTCCTTGCGGGCAAGCTTTGCTATGTATTCGTCATCGTTCAATTTGACGATTTCCTCATCCAGAATCTCCTGCTTTTTTTGAAGGCTTGCTAATTTTTGTTCATGCTGTTCCTTTTCTACCTGCTTCTTTTCGAGGGCTGAAGACTGTGAAATGTACGTTGAGATCATCAAATAAGAGATGACCGATGCGAAGAGAGCAAAGACTGCGAGGCGCCTGAAAAGCAGTTTTCGCTTTCTAGATTCTGCAATACCTGCTTTTTCACGCTGCTGTACATATTGATTTTCAATCCTGGCTATGTTCTTTTTCCTGATGACACCCATCCCCGCAGTCCTCCTTATAATTTATTTTTTAAAGTTCTTTATCCATTTTATCGGCTTAGTAGAATAATTCTTTACTATATTTAGAAATCCTGCCAATTTATTATATAACTTCTCGACGCTTTTTTTAACTATTTTCGGCAAAAGTTTCCAAAAAAGTAAGAATATCATCCTAACTGGTTTCCAAATGAAATTGTTTAACAGCCATAGTAAAACGGCAAGAAGCCATTTTGCTAGAGCGTATAGGCCTCTTCCCGTCAAAAGCAAAATTGATAAGGCGGTGGCGGCCAGAAACTGGAGCGGCCTAATCACAAGCATCCTGATCGCCTTCACGATAAACACATACACGTTGATTGTGATGGCAATGGCCCGCTCAAGCAACTTAAGGTACAAATTTTTAAAAAGACTCTGGTACGCTGCAAAGCCGCATAACAATGCCAGGAAGATATAAAAACGCAATTCTCCCATATTCACTGAAAATAAGACATAAAATATCGACAGACCCTGGAACACCCAAAACAAGATGTCATTGATAAAGACAATCCATGACTTTCGTTTTGACCTTTTCAGAAAACGATTATGGGTATCAAGTGAAGCTCCGAATAAGCTGCCCATCCCAATCATGGCGAGCATCGTCAAAAATTGGGTCGACAATGTCATCGGAATAACTTGCTAAAGAAGCCTTTAGCTTTCTCCCCGTGCTGGTCATCAAGATAGACCAGGTCGAAGATTTTCCCCTTGATCGATACAATGCCTTTGTCGACATCCAGATTTTTCATTTGGAGGTTCTGGCCCTTGATCGCAAGGAATCCCATGACAGTCTCTAGTAAAAACTCTTCATTGTCGAAGCTTTCAACTTGCTTTACTCCCGTAATCTCAAGTGTCCGTCTGCCTCTCATCACTAAATCGTGGTCTGGCAAATTACTTTTTGTCTGGTTCGTTTCATAGTATTGGCTCATCATTACCCCTCACAATCATAATGCACTTTTGTACATGTTTATGATTGGATAAGGGAGAATAGAACAAGCCTTCACAGGAAGCTTAGCTTACTCATCATCATCTCCAGGAATTCGCTCTTCCCCAAGGATTGTATACATTTCTGCAGCCTCATCCTTGCGTGAAGTTTCCTGGATCCTTTCGATCTTCACGGAAACAACCTTTTGTCCGAACCGGATCGCCAGCTCATCACCTGCTTTTACATTCGTACTTGCTTTCGCAGGCACACCATTGACTGAAATTCTCCCCTGGTCGGATACTTCCTTCGCCAATGTTCTTCTTTTGATCAATCTTGATACCTTTAAGAATTTATCCAGCCTCATTGTATTTAAACCCCTTTTTCCTTATTGGTTTGATTTACCTGCGCTCTTTTCGTAAAATTTGTTGCTTCCAGACTCAAAGTAAAAACCGACTTCTGGATTTTTGCGATTACTGACGCATTTTCATTTAGGTAGCATCTTCGACAAGAGCCCGAAACCTCTAAGAAGACGGATTACTGTATGTGTTCGAAAAGCAACAATCAATGCGTAAACAGCCTTTTACCTATAAACCTTGTGTTTTCGCTTCCTCCCAGAAAGCATCCAATTCATTCAATGTGTAATCATCGACACTTCGGCCATTCTCTGCTGCTTTTTGTTCGATATAGGCAAAGCGGCGCATGAACTTCCGGTTGGCCTTGTTCAGTGCCTCTTCAGGATTGATGTCATAATGCCTTGCGAAGTTGACGAGCGCGAACAATAGGTCCCCGTATTCCAACTGGATATCTTCCTGAATGCCATTTGTAGTGATTTCTTCGGAAAGCTCTTCGATTTCTTCCTTTACCTTATCAAGGATCGGGGCCACCGTCTTCCAGTCGAACCCTACTTTAGCTGCTTCCTTTTGCAACTCATATGCCTTAAGCAGATTCGGAAGCCCTTTGCCGGCTCCCTCCAGCATCGATTTTACGGCACCGCCCTTTTCCTGCTCCTTGATCTCCTGCCAGTTTTTCAAGACCTCAGCTTCATTTTCAGCTGTTTTGTCCCCGAACACATGAGGATGCCTGCGGACCATTTTTGCAGACAGGCCTTCAATGACATCATCGATGGTAAAATAGCCCTCATCCTCACCTATCTGCGCATGCAGCATGACTTGAAGCAGCACATCCCCCAACTCTTCAATCATATGATCGATATCATCGTTATCAATCGCCTCTAGTAATTCATACGATTCTTCAATCAAATACTTTTTTAATGTTTGATGAGTCTGCTTCTTATCCCAAGGACAGCCATTTGGACCGCGCAGTTCTGATATAATTCCACGCAGCTTCAGAAAATCCTTGTATAAAATTTGCTCATTTTCAACAGGTGGAACATAAACAGATGTCAAATTACTTAGCTCCATCTCCCTGTCGAGTTCATATAATGGAACTTTTTTAATGACTTCCTCACTGCTTCCGGCAGCAGTCACGATGTATACCTCATAATCATCTGGCAATTTTTCCATTAGCGTCAGCTTGACGTCAGATGCAACGAACGCGTCATAGACCTGTCCGATAATTGTGTGGCTCTTTAGCAGTAAATCTTCTTTTGACAGTGCGGTGCCGTCAAGCAGTTGAAAACCTTCGATCGGATCAATCGCCAGTGACTGGAACATGGCATCGAGGAAGCTCTGGCCGCCGCCAATTTCAATTTCTGTATCCCGCTTTGGCCCTCGTTCGAGCAGGAGCTGCACGGTTCGCTCGGCAATCAAAGGATGTCCAGGAACCGCATAGGTTACAGGCGCTTTTTCTGCTTCTGCAAGCAAAATCTCTGTTATCTCTTCATAAACATCCGAAAACTGATCATGTTTTTCATATACGTCATCGAAGGATTGAAACTGCAATCCTTCCTTCTCGAGCTCGGCGACTACCGGATGCTCCTTTGTCCGCAAATACAGGTTTTTCTCCTGCTTCAGCTTTTTATATACACCAAGCGGCAGCTGGTCAAGGTCACCCGCTCCCAGTCCGATGATCAATATTTTATTTGCCATATCCACACTTCCTCCTTCAAGGCTCTATTTAGAGAACAACTGGACAATTCTGCTGCCAAATGGCAAAGTTACTAGTTCTTCTTCAGTCAAAGCCCTGGTTTTTATCAAAATAAAAAAGTAAACAAGTGCTCCCAAGGCCACTGAGCTTAATGCCTGAAATACAGCTCCGAGCCTGTCTGGTTCAATATATCCATATCCGAAATCCGTTATAAATAAAAATAATCGCAAAACGACAGCCATCACTGCCGAGGAAAACAATATTTTCGCTATAAAAACAAGCGATAGAACAGGCTGCCCCAGCTCACGTCTTAGTTTATAAATCAGGATCAACATGACAGCCAGCATCGCAGCAAATGTGGCAATAGCTGCACCCATTGTTCCGGCAATAGGGATGAGCAATAGATTTAATATGTATTTCAATCCAAATCCGGCAAGAATGACCGCCGCCGGAAAAATGGACTTATCAAGCCCCTGTAAAATGCTCATAATCGTCAGGATGACAGAGCCAAATAAAATCATCAGGCTGAGTAGTCCTAGAACATCGGATCCATTTGCATTCTCAAACAGCATGATATTTGCTGGAACGATAATGCTGTATAAGCCAACCGCCGCCGCAGCGCCAAATATCAGGCTTGTCTGAAGAGCAAGCCTGACTTTGGGAAGGACTTTTTCCCGCCGATTACTTGATTTGTCACCAGAAATCGCCGGTACAAGGCTTAATGACATCGAGGTGGCGACAACTGTCCCAAGCTGGATGAGCGGCTGCCCTCGGTCAAAAATGCCTTTGGCCGATTTTGCTTCCTCTGCCGTCAGTCCAGTTGCCAGCAATGAGGCATACATATTCAACGAATCTGCCAACTGAAGCAATATTAACAGCATCCCACTAATGCTGATCGCAAATCCCTGAATGATCAGTGCTTTTACGACCCAGGCTGCGTCCTTAAATAGATCCCTAATATGAAAACGCGTGAAGGGATTAGCCCCTCCATTTTTCAGATAGAAAAAACCGAGAATGAAAACGGAAATGACTCCGCCGGTTATTGACCCGAACACAGCACCGGCACCAGTGATATAAAGAGAGAAGCCTTGCTGTACCAGGACCGCTGACAGGATCAGAATGGTCGCAACACGGATGAATTGTTCAGAAACCTGGGATATCGCAGTCGGAACCATGTTTCCCTTTCCTTGGAAGTATCCCCTGAACACAGAGGTGAACGGGAAGATCAGGAATGGCACGGAGACGACCTTGAATAAAGGCTTTAGTTCAGGGTCACCGATTTTTTCGGCAATCCATCCAGAACCAAAATAGAAAAACAAAAAGAACAGTACTCCAACCATGCTGAGGAAAACAAGTGAAATAGCCAAAAGCCTATCCGCCCTGCCAGTATTCCCTGCAGCCTGCTGCTCCGTATAAAGCTTGGATATCACAACTGGAAATCCATATGTAGATAAAACCATGACAATCCCAAAAAAGGGGTAAACCTGCTGATAAATATAAAAACCAATGTCCCCGACAATATTTTGAAACGGGACACGGTAAACTGCACTTAAAATTTTTGTAACGAGGGCTGCCATAGTCAGGATCATGGCTCCCTTCAACAGTTCCTTTGAATCTGCAACGGGCTTCATCGCCCATCTCCTTCCAATTTTTCATTTTCAACCGTATTATATCACAAGGGTAAAAGCGTCTGCCCCAAGTGTGACATTCAACATCCATTTGTTAGATTGATGTAACACAGAAAAGCACAAGCGCCTTGGTCAGACCCGACAAGCGCTGGAGCTGGACACTATTCTTCCCGGAAGGTGCTTATAGTTCTAAAACACGAAAAGAGGCAGCTTTGTCAGCTGCCCTTTTAGGTAAGATTATAAATCGGTAAAAATCAGGAATCTTGATTATTGCTCCATCTGTCTTGCCAGGAAGCCTGCAGCTGTTTCAACAGCTTTTTGTTCCACGTCACCCAATGATCCTTCTTTAGAGAAGATAATTACTGCCCCGATTGGATCTCCGTTTGCAATGATTGGCCCGATTGTATAAGCAGATACAGGCTCTTCATTTCCCTCAACGAGAGCGATGTTAGACTGCTGGTTCACAAGGGACGAACTACGGTCTTCCATCGTCTTTTCAACAAGTTCACTGATGTTTTTATTCAAGTAGTCCTTCTTGGAACCTCCTGCCAATGCGATATAAGTATCTCTATCGCAAATCAATACCGGGTTGCCTAAGCTATCATACAGTGCTTCTGCATACTCCTTCGCAAAATCGCCTAGCTCACTTATTGGCGAATACTTCTTTAAAATGACTTCACCATCACGGTCCACAAAGATTTCGAGTGGATCTCCTTCACGAATACGAAGTGTTCTTCTAATTTCTTTAGGAATTACGACACGACCTAAATCATCGATTCGACGAACAATACCAGTTGCTTTCATCCAACGTTGCCTCACTTTCATCTGATGATTATTTTTTTAGATAAGGTTGTTTTCGCGTTAACTTTTACTTTATGGAAATAATCATTTGTCGAAAGTTTACGAAATGAGCTTTCGATAATGATACTGCCTTTATTAATCAACCTTACCAAGATTTGAACTTAGTATCTTTCATATGGAAAGTTCTATACACTTCTCATTATTATTTTCTTTGAAGTGATAAAGGTGCCAAAAACGGATAAACCTTCCAGCTAATAATTGCGTACACACAAAAATTACCCTTGTCTATCTTTTTTGAAACACCTTATCATTTTACATTTAGATTACAAATTATTTCCATGTGGTTACGATACTGTATTTTCCTGTTCTTTTTGGGAGTCGTGAAGTCCCTTAATCATCTCAAAAGTGATGTCGAACCAGCGGTCGTTTTTCATGCCTTTCGTGTGGACAACCATTTTCAGTTTGTTGCCATCCATTCCGAGTCCGACTGCATTCCTATATTGGCTGCTTAGCTTGAACACCTTCTGTCCATCAATTCTGCTGCTTCCTTCCTCTGTTAAAAGAATCGTTACATCCTGCTTAGCCTGTTTAACTGTTTCCACACCTGCAGTGATTGCATACACCTTAAGTTCCGCTACCTTAAATAGGGTGTCCACCTCTGCAGGGTAATCCCCGAACCTGTCGGTAATTTCCTCTTTCAATTCATCGATATCCTTCAATGTCTCTATACCACGGAAACGCTTATACATCTCGATTTTCTGGTGTCCATCAGAGATGTAGCTATCAGGTATATATGCATCAAGTTCAAGATCAATTTCAATCGAAGGCTTGCGCACTTGATCCTTTTCAGGCTTTCGCTCCTCAATTGCTTCCTTGAGCATCTGTGAATACAGATCAAAACCGACGGAGTCGATAAAGCCATGCTGCTGGGCACCGAGCAAATTACCAGCACCACGGATTGACAGGTCGCGCATCGCGATTTTAAAACCAGAGCCCAGCTCGGTGAATTCTTTTATTGCCTGCAGGCGTTTTTCCGCCACCTCAGTCAGAATCTTATCTTTTCGGTATGTGAAGTAGGCGTAGGCCACCCTGTTTGAGCGTCCAACCCGTCCCCTTAGCTGATAAAGCTGGGAAAGACCCATTTTATCTGCATCGTAAACAATCAGTGTATTTACATTCGGAATATCCACACCTGTCTCAATGATTGTCGTGCTGACCAGGACATCATATTCTCCTTCAAGGAAACCAAGCATGACAGATTCCAGTTCATTTTCGCTCATGCGGCCGTGTGCAAAAGTGACACGTGCATCAGGCACAAGCATGGAAATCTCTTCAGCCTTCCGTTCGATATCCTCAACACGGTTATATAGGAAGTATACTTGTCCGTCCCTGGCAAGCTCTCGTTCAATCGACTCGCGGACAAGTCCCCCGTTGTATTCCATGACATATGTCTGGACAGGAAACCGGTTTTCAGGCGGCGTTTCGATGACTGATAAATCCCTTACGCCTAGCATCGACATGTGCAGCGTTCTTGGAATTGGCGTCGCCGTCAAAGTCAGGACATCTACATTTGTCTTAAGCTGCTTGATTTTTTCCTTATGCGTTACTCCAAAGCGTTGTTCTTCATCGATGATCAGCAAGCCAAGGTCAATGTAGGTAATTTCCTTTGATAGCAGCCTGTGGGTCCCAACGACAATATCAACACTTCCAGCTTTCAGTCCCTTGATTGTCTCCGTTTGCTGCTTGCGGGTACGGAACCTGCTCAACAAACCAATGTTAATCGGGAAGTCCTGAAACCTTTCCCTTAGGGTCTCATAGTGCTGCTGCGCAAGGATGGTCGTTGGCACAAGGAAGGCTACCTGCTTTCCATCAGCAATCGCCTTGAAGGCAGCCCTGATTGCCACCTCTGTTTTGCCATAGCCGACATCCCCGCACAGCAGGCGGTCCATCGGGCGCTCACGTTCCATATCAAGCTTGATTTCATGGATTGAACGAACCTGGTCTTCAGTTTCCTGATATGGGAATGAAGATTCAAAGTCGCGCTGCATCTCGCCATCAGGAGAGAAAGCGTGCCCAATGCTTGCCTCACGCTCTGCGTAAAGCTTGATCAGATCGTCTGCAATATCCTGGACAGAGGACTGAACCTTGCTCTTGACCCGTTTCCAATCGCTGCCGCCGAGCTTATACACCTTAGGTTCTTTACCTTCTGAGCCGACGTATTTTTGGACCAGGTCAATCTGCTCGACCGGGACGTAAAGCTTATCCGTTCCCTGGTAGCAGATATGGAGATAATCCTTATGGACGCCATTGATCACGAGCGTTTCGATGCCCAAGTATTTCCCGATCCCGTGGTTTACATGGACGACATAATCGCCAATCTTAAGCTCAGAATAACTTTTGATCCGCTCTGCATTCGACAGCTTTTGTCTTCTCGCAGGCTTCTTTGTTTTTTTATTGAAGAGTTCCTCTTCCGTAATCACGGCGATCTTCTGGATTGGGAATTCAAAGCCCGTATTCAGGCTGCCCTGGATAATCTGAACTTTTCCCGGCAGCAATTCCTGCTTGCTGTTCATTTTTACTGCATCGATTTCATAGTCTTCAAGAACACGCTCGAGCTTTTTGACTCTTTCGGCGTCCGGACCAAGGAAAATAACCGCATAGTTTCCTTTGCGCCAGCGGTCGACTTCGCCTTTAAGCACATGCATCTGACCATGGAAATTCTGCATCTGCTTGCATGAAATATTGATGATGTTTTGCGGACTCGTGTTTGGAACATGCCTTAAAAATAAAGATAGATACACAATTGGCTTTCCGGCTTTACTCATCAAGTCAGGCAGCTGGTGTGAAATCTTCAGGTCATGGATGATCTGCCCTTCACCGAGGAGACTCGTATACCATTCCGCTTCTTCCTTGCTAAGAGACTCATTCATCTCCTGAACCCTGCTTATTTCATCGACGAACAGGAAACCATTAGACGGCAAGTAATCTATTAAACTTTGAGGTTTTTCATACGCTATGGACAAGTACTTGAAAACTTGATCTGGTTTTTGACCATTGCGGAGCTGTTCCAATTCATAGCCAATGTTTTGCGACATCAAAGTCTTCGCTTTATCATCCTTAAGCTTCTTCAAACTGCCCGAGAGCCCTTTTTCAAGCCCCGCGATCAGACGATCCAGCTGTTCATTCTCGATTGGGTTTTCTGTCGCCGGCCCAATTGCTACTGTCTTCATTTTTTCCTTCGAACGCTGGTCCTCAAGAGAGAAAGTCCTGATTGAGTCAACCTCAGCATCAAACAGCTCAATCCTGATTGGATCTGCCGATGTCAGCGGATAAATGTCGATAATCCCGCCGCGAAGGCTGAATTCACCAGGAGCGGAAACCATTTCCGCCCTAACATAGCCCATGCTGACAAACCGGTTAAGAACCGATTCGAGATCAATCTCTTCACCAAGCTTGAATGTCATCTGGAATTTCGACCATAGATCCTTTGGCGGCAGCAGCTTCCTAAGGCCAGCCATCGGGACAATCACAATACCTGTCTTCTTTTTGCTCCAATGATTCAGAGCTTCTATCCTCTGTGCCTTCAGCTCAGGGCTTGAAATACTTATTTCAGCGGCAATCAATTCATTTGCCGGGTAAAGATAAACATCATTTTCCCCTATTAAATTAACAAGATCATCATATAGTTTTTGCGCTTGCAATAAATTATGTGTGACGATCAGGACGGGGCGCTTCGTCTGTTCGTAAATCGCGGCTAAAAAGACCGTCCTCGCCGAACCAGACAGGCCTGCGACAAGCTGTTCCCTAAGCCCCGCATCCATTCCGGATATAACAGATTGGACATCATCCTGATGACTAAATAGAGCTTTCAGCCCCTGCATCCAAACCTCTCCCTCTCTATAAAAAAATGCTAATCTTTACTTTTAAAAGGCTCTTTTCTCAAACTTTGTTGCTATTGTTTACAAAATTAAAAATTATTAAGAGAAAAGAGCTTGCACACTTAATACCGAACTACAAAATAGATTTTTTCACGTTAAAATCGGCTTTAGGATTTTAACAACAATCTTTACGAGAACAACCTTTAATAATGATGGCCAAATACAAACAGAAAAATGCTTTGGATGAGGAATCCAAAGCTTGTCAGTGAATTAGGTAGTCATGCTGGTGGAAGTCTGGGTTGCGTTCCAGGGCTTCTTGACAGTCTTCACAGATCGATTTTATATTGATGTCACCATTTCCTGCGTAAGAAACCATCTCCTGGCGCTCTTCCTCGGTCAGCTTATGCAGCCCTAAACTTTCACTGTGGACAGACAAACTGTCCAGTGAGCCCATCTTCGTGCCGCAATGACGGCAATGATAGTGTATAGCCATGCCCGTCCCTCCCAAATTAAGTCATTATCATTATTGACCCTTTGGCAGGAACTTATGCACTTAGCCTATTGTATGATTCTTTTTTTACATTATATTACTTGATCAAAAGATTGGCATGTTTATTTCGCCATCTTTAATAAAATCTTCTATTGATTAAAGGTATTCATAACTTCTAAGAAAGGCTTCTTCATCCATTCTTCACAAGCATCGGCAGACTTCATTACAGCTTCAGCCATCTGTTCGTTTTCTTCCGCTGTAAAACGTCCAAGAACCCAATCCGTAATCGCCATTCCGTTTGTAGGGCGGCTGATACCTACCCTGATTCGCTTGAATTCCTGTGTTCCAGTATGGGCAATCGTCGACTTAATGCCATTATGGCCGCCAGCGCTGCCTTTTTGGCGCAATCGGATTCTGCCCGTCGGCATATCGAGGTCATCATAGATTACGACTAAATCCTCCAGGTCCATATCATAAAAATCCATAACGGCCCTTATTGATTCACCAGAAAGGTTCATATAGGTTAAAGGTTTAAGCAGGATAACCTTTTCCCCACCAACAAATCCCTTTCCATATAAGCCTTTATGCTTTGCCTGATCCAATGGAATATTCCACCGTTTTGATAACTCATCAATGACTTCAAACCCGATATTGTGCCTTGTTTTATCATATTGCCTTCCTGGATTCCCAAGTCCAACAAATAACTTCACTTTCCACACCCCTAAACAAACGCATATCATCTCATTCAATCGCTAATTCCCCTTGATTCAGGGAAAACCAGAAAGAATTTCTATTTCTAATGTACACGAAAACTGCAAAAGACGTAACCCTTTTCAGGCTACGTCTACTGCTGCTTTATTCTTCGCTCGCTTCAGTTTCTCTTCCTTCTTCATTTTCAGGCTCTCCTGGTTCTTGTTCTTCTCCAGAATTGATTTCTTCTTCCACTTTCGGAGGAAGGATTGAAACGACGACCGTGCTTTCGTCATCATTAATTTCGTAACTTCCTGTTTTGATATCAGCAAGTGTCAGGTTCTCATTAACTTGCAGGTTTGTGATATCTACATCAATTGACTCAGGGATATTGCCTGGAGTCGATGTAATGTTCACTTCATGGATCGGCTGCTGAAGTACGCCGCCATCTTTGACACCTGCAGCATCGCCAACGAGGTTTACTCGGACGCTTGCATGTACCTTCGAGCTTTTATCGACAACAAGGAAATCAGCATGGAGAATCTCATTCTTGATGTGGTCTTCCTGGTAATCCGTCAGCATGACGCTATGCTGGCTTCCGCCCACATCAAGAGAAATGACGCCATTTCGCCCATTTTCGCGAATAGTCTTCACAAACTCGATGCTGTCTACATAAATCGACTTACTATCAGTAGTCCTTCCATAGACAACTGCTGGAATATTGCCCTCCTGGCGTAATTTCCTCAAAGTAGAACGTTGAGTACCTGTGCGCTCATTTGCTTTCAATACTGCACTCATAGTTTTGTCCCCTTCCTATTTCGTAAGTACTTGTCTATATAAAAAATGCCCCAAAACAGGAAGGTCTAAACGTTTTACTTTTTTTAGAGGCTCTATTAAACATGGCTGTTGAGTTTCATTCCAGGCACTTTCGCTCTCCGCGGAAAATTGCTATAGGTTCTTGACAGCTTTGACCCTGTATCCTTGAAACTTGTCACAATAATGAGCTTTTCTTGACAGCTTTGATCCCGTATCCTCAAAACCTGTCACAATAACCAGCTTTTCTTGACAGCTTTGACCCTGTTTCCTTGAAACCTGTCACAATAATGAGCTTTTCTTGACAGCTTTGATCCCGTATCCTTGAAACCTGTCACAATAATGAGCTTTTCTTGACAGCTCTGACCCTGTTTCCTTGAAACCTGTCACGATAATGAGCTTTTCTTGACAGCTTTGATCCCGTATCCTTGAAACCTGTCACAATAACAAGCTTTTCTTGACAGCTTTGGCCCTGTTTCCTTGAAACCTGTCACAATAACCAGCTTTTCTTGACAGCCTCAGCCTCTTCTACGGTAAGGCATGAAAAAAGCGCAAGCGCCTTGGTCAGCCTAGCTCGTATATAAAAGCAATCAGAAACAGGAGTAGGCTTGCCTAATGGCAAGCCTGTTATTCCATATTAAAATCAATCAAAAAGTGTGCTGACAGATTGCTCTTCGTGGACGCGGATAATCGCTTCCCCAATCAATGGAGCAACAGACAGTAGATGGATCTTGTCTACGCGCTTTTCTTCCGCAAGCGCGATTGAGTTTGTCACAACCAGTTCTTTAATCTTGGAGTTTTCGATACGCTCAATTGCAGGACCTGATAATACAGGGTGTGTACAACATGCGTATACTTCGAGTGCCCCATTTTCAACTAACGCATTCGCAGCCAATGTAATCGTACCTGCAGTGTCAATAATATCGTCAATCAAAATAGCAACCTTACCTTCAATATTCCCAACGATGTTCATAACTTCAGCAACATTCGGCTTAGGACGACGCTTATCGATGATCGCAATCGGTGCTTTCAATCTTTCGGCCATCTTTCTTGCACGTGTAACTCCGCCATGGTCTGGAGATACGATGACAACATCACCGTTCAGTTCTTTGCTCTTGAAGTGGTCAGCAAGGATTGGCACTCCCATCAAGTGGTCGATTGGAATATCAAAGAATCCCTGGATTTGCGGAGCGTGAAGGTCAAGCGTGATCACGCGAGTTGCGCCAGCTGTCTCGAGCAGGTTCGCCACAAGCTTAGCCGTGATTGGCTCACGCGCGCGTGCTTTACGGTCCTGACGTGCATAACCGTAATAAGGCATAACAATATTGATTGTTTTAGCTGATGCACGCTTTAATGCATCAATCATGATCAGCAATTCCATGATGTTCTCATTTACTGGAGAGCTAGTTGACTGGATGACATATACATCGCAGCCACGGATGCTTTCTTCAATGTTGATCTGGATTTCTCCGTCGCTGAACTGGGATACAGAGCATTTACCTAGCTCTACCCCAATTACCTTCGCGATTTCCTGGGCAAGTTCAACATTTGAGTTAAGTGAAAAAACCTTCAAATTTGGGTCAAGATACTGGTTTGACATTATGGACCTCCAAGACTCTTATTTCTTTACGTTCATTTTCCCTACATAATCTTCTTTGTTGACTTGACGAGCACGCGCAAGCGCTAATGCTTCACCTGGAACATCTTCAGTGATGGTGGAACCGGCTGCTACATAAGCACCTTTCCCAATCGTCACTGGTGCAACAAGATTGGAATTACAGCCAATGAATACGCCATCTTCAATCTTGGTCAAGAACTTGTTTTTGCCATCATAATTCACTGTGATGGAGCCGCAGCCGATATTCACATCAGCACCGACTTGTGCGTCACCGATATAGCTAAGGTGTGAAGCTTTGCTTCCTTTGCCAAATACCGCTTTCTTAATTTCGACAAAATTGCCGATTTTTACTTCATCATGGATATCAGAATCTGGCCTGATGTGCGCGAAAGGTCCGATATTGACTTCGGAGCCAATTTTGCTGTCGAAGGCAGCTGATTGGCGAATAACTGTATTGTTTCCAATCTCGCAGTTGCTGATTTCAGTATTAGGTCCAATCTGGCATTCAGAGCCGATGACCGTGCTGCCAGAAAGCGTCGTACCCGGGAAAATAACCGTATCCTGTCCAACCTTCACATCCGGTCCAATATACGTGTTATCAGGATCAATAATCGATACTCCATTGCGCATATGATACTCGTTGATCCGCTTTTTCATCGTGCGTTCAGCCTCCGCAAGAGCCACACGGTCATTGACGCCGAGTGTCTCCGCAAAGCTATCCGTCACATACGCAGAAACGATTTCACCCTGATTTTTCAGGATTTCGATGACATCTGGAAGATAGTATTCTCCCTGGACATTATCGTTTGATACATTCTGGATCGCCTCGAATAACATTTTGTTGTCGAAGCAATATGTACCAGTGTTGATTTCATTGATGCTTCTTTCCTGCTCGCTGGCATCCTTATGCTCGACGATTTTTTCAACAAAACCTTCCGCATTCCTGACAATCCTGCCATATCCAGTTGGATCCTCAGCTCTCGCAGTCAGGATGGTCGCTTTGGCGTTTGTCTCTTCATGATGCTTGAAAAGAGCTTCCATTGTTTCATCCTTGATCAGCGGAGTATCACCACAGACAACGATTGTGACTCCCTCTTTGTCTGCAAGCATGTCCCCTGCCTGCTGCACAGCATGAGCGGTTCCTAGCTGTTCTGCCTGAAGGGCATACTGGCTATCTTCACCGAGCTGATCCTTCACTTTTTCCGCCCCATGACCGACAATGGTCACGATTTCGTTTATATTAAGACTTTTCACCTGGTCAATTACATGCTGTACCATTGGCTTGCCGCATACAGGGTGAAGTACCTTATACAATTTGGACTTCATTCTTGTTCCCTGACCGGCTGCTAAAATGATTGCATAACGATTAGACATTAGCAGGCCTCCAATTTACCTTTTTATCCATTACGAATATATCTTAAATAGCCGGCCATTTCAAGAATAGAAGAACAAGTACAATTATTTGTCAGTTTAGGTAGGGGAGTATTTCATGAAAAAACAATAAAAAAAATTTTAAAAGATATATTTAAAAGAGGTTTAATTGGGGACAAACCGGGGAAATAAAAAAGAGCCTAACTTATGCAGCAGGCTCTTGATGTTATACACTTATATATTCTAGGAAGCGCCAGCTTCTTCGAATTCAACTTCTAATTCACCTAAACGGTGGTACTCTGCCAATACAGCATCCTGGATCTTTCCGCGTGTACCCGAATTGATCGGATGCGCGATATCACGGAACTCGCCATCAGGAGTGCGTTTACTTGGCATTGCAACAAATAGGCCGTTGTTTCCATCAATCACCCTGATATCATGGACAACAAACTCGTTGTCAAGCGTGATGGAAGCGATCGCTCTCATCCGTCCATCTGTATTAACGCGGCGTAATCTTACGTCAGTTACTTCCATTCTGTTCACCACCTTTACAAATAGATAAAATTCTAGTTAAATAATTCCACGTTGAAATCAAATCTCCTTCTTTTACAAGAAAATTTTTTTGAAAAAATAGGGCGAATTTATGAACATTTCCATTTTGCAAGCCTTTTTACGGTTAAAAAAACCTATAAAATAGGCTTTTTTGGCTATTGACGCGTAAAAAAAGACTTCCTACAAAGTTATTATTTTTTATTTCTTTTTGAGATCTTATTATAGAAAAAACATTTATTTTGGCTCTGTTAAACTTGGCTGTTGATTTTCGTTCCAGGCGCTTCGCTTTCCGCGGGCAGTCGGGGAGCCTCCTCAGCGCTTTAAGCGCCTCCGGGGTCTATCCCGCAGGAGTCTTCGCGCCTTCCACTACAATCAACAGGATGTAAAAACAACACTTAGCTTTAACAGAGCCTTTATTTTAAAAGGTGTTTCCCCTTCTTGTGACCGAAACTCCTGTTCCATTCCTTTTTCGTGCACATATACTCCTCTTGTAAACCCTTTTCCTTCCCAAACAATATCTCATCCCTTTTGAACATAAAAAAAACGCCCGTTTATTTAACGAGCGCTACTACTTCGATTTCCACCAGTGCGTCCTTTGGCAGTCTTGCTACCTCTACAGTTGAGCGAGCTGGTTTATGTGTATGGAAATACTCTGCATATACTTCATTCAACTGAGCGAATTCATCCATATTTTTGATGAAGACAGTTGCTTTTACGACTGTTTCAAGTGATGCTCCCGCAGCCTCAAGTACAGCTTTCAAGTTTTTGAATACCTGATGAGTCTGTGCCTGGATATCCCCTTCTACCATAACACCCTCTGGAGTCAAAGGAATCTGGCCAGAGCTATAGAAAAGATTGTTCACAACCACACCCTGCGAATATGGACCGATTGCGGCAGGCGCGTTTGAAGTTTGTACAATATTCATATTGTCACCTCGTCAATTTGTTATTTGAACAACTATTCTCTGCGAGCGAAGTAATTTCCTTCACTCACGGTAATATTTCGTTCTTTTACGTCTACATCTGAAAGGCGGACGAGTGAAAGATACTCATCGACAAGCCTTTCTTCAATATTCTCCGATTCAACCAGAACCGCTATTCCTGCTAACTCCGCATTAAACTCTTCAAGCAAGTTGATCATACCATTAACGGTACCGCCTGCTTTCATGAAGTCATCGACAATCAGAACCTTCGAACCCTCTGCAAGGCTGCGCTTTGATAGCACCATCGTCTGGATTCGTTTTGATGAGCCTGAAACGTAGTTGATGCTTACAGTCGACCCTTCAGTTACTTTGCTATCCCTTCTGACAATCACAACAGGTACATTCAATTGGCTTGCGACTGCGTAAGCGATAGGAATCCCCTTCGTAGCCACGGTCATGACAACCTCGATATCTTTTTCTGCAAAAGCAGAAGCGAGCAGCCTCCCCACTTCCTGCACAATCGCTGGATTGCCGAGGATATCGTTCATGAAAAGGTAGCCGCCTGGTAGCAACCGGTCAGGACTTGCCATAATAGTACACAGTTCATCGATTGCCTTACGTGCTTTTTCCTCACTGACATGAACGTGGAACTTGACTCCACCGGCTGCGCCTGGCACGGTCTGCAGGACACCGATTCCCCGCTGTTCAAATGTTTCTTTGATGATTCCGAGATCTTCACTGATTGAGGACTTTGCTGAACCATACTTCTCGGCAAAATAGGTTAACGGTACCAATTGGCGCGGATGTTCCAGTAAATAAGTCGTCATATCGATCAAACGCTCGCTGCGTCGAAATTTCATTCAAGAACCTCCAAAATCCGAATATTTAAGGTTAATATACCACCATTATACGGATTTAATCAAGAGTGTGGCGCTCTCCAAGCATTCTCACTGCAAATACTTGGTCGCAGAACCCTCGTAGGCCGTTATAAATACGATGCATCCGCGAATCATGAGCCACAAGACTGAATACTGTCGGTCCGCTTCCGCTCATTAAAACGGCGTCAGCACCAAACCTCTTCATTTGGTCTTTGATCTGCGCTACCTCAGGATAAAGCGAAAGCGTCACATCTTCCAAAACATTTCCGACACTGTTGCAGACTCCATTGAAATCTCCATCTTCAATCGCGGATATCATTTGCTTTGTAGGCGGATGCTGAACCTTCTCTACATTAAGGCGGCGATATACTTCTGCGGTCGATACACCGATAAATGGCTTCGCCAAAACAATCCAACATGTTGGCGGTGCCGGCAGTTGTTCGATAATTTCCCCTCTGCCCGTTGCAAGCGCAGTTCCTCCGTAAACACAGAAAGAAACGTCTGAGCCAATTTCAGCGCCGAGCACAGCCAGCTCGTCCAATGACAGACCAAGCTTCCATAGCTTATTCAAGCCTCTTAACGCTGCCGCTGCATCACTGCTGCCGCCAGCAAGCCCTGCTGCCACCGGAATAGTCTTCTCAATTCCGATAATAACACCTTGCTTAACCTGGAACCTCTCCTTCAACAGATGCGCTGCCTGGTAAGCAAGATTCCGCTGATCATCAGGTACAAACCGATTATGGGAATGGATTACAATCCTGTCTTCTTCTAGTAAACTAAGTTCAATGCGATCAGCCAAATCAATCGTCGTCATGACCATTTCCACCTCATGGTAACCGTCCGGACGTTTGTGCAAAACATCAAGGGACAAATTGATTTTTGCTGGCGCCTTCACTAAAACCTTCACAACCTCCACCTACTTTAACGAATTCCACATTTTGTCCTATTTTACCACAAAAAGAAAAGAAAAGCGCAAGCGCCTTGGTCAGCCCCTCGAGTCGATGGAGCTGGACAATTTTCTAAGTTAAAACCATACTCTCTGAGTAAAATAAGTAAGACTCCTCTGCAAGAAACATTCCTTTATTTTATCATTTGCGTAATCGCGAATACAGTAATTTCACAAAGAATTAGAATTGCAGAAGGATACATGGAACTTGCCCTCGATTTCTATACATGCAAAAAGCCGGAGCAATAGCCCCGGCACCGCGATGGATCTGAATTTTATTGGCAACTGCGAAAAACAGCTGTGTGGCAGTCTCTAAAGAATTTTTATCTGGGTCAGCGGTTCTGGTTCGCAAGCTGCTGTTCGGCCAGCTCAATCGCTCGCTTCACCATGTTACCTGCGTCTTTGGCCTTTATCCCGCCCCATCCTTCATTCTGGACGACATCATAGAAGCCAAGTTCTTTCGCAAGCTCTTCCTTCAACCTTTCAGACATAATCCCTCTTCTTCTGCCCATTACGACCATCTCCTTTCACCACCACGGTTACCTTAGTATTTTTGAAAAAAGAGGTTTTCATGTGCTCCTTATTTATCCTTCAATTAAGTAAATTTGGGCAAAATAAAAAGCAGCTAACCCGAGAGTTGACTGCCTGTACTGCATTGAGCCAAAAAATTAGCTCAAAGCTATTGATCCTGATGTATCTTCAAAGAAGGTAATTTCCACTGTTTCAGTTAAAACATCTGCGTAGCTGTACGAAACACGTTCAAAAGCATTTTCATCCTGGTCAAGCTCGATGACGAAAACAGAAGGATAAGTTTCCGCTAACACGCCAGAACGTTCAATCGTCTTTCTCCGTCCTCCGTTGGCCTTTAGCATGAGTCTTTTTCCTAAGTTTGAATCAAGCGCTTTTTTGATATCCGATAATGTTTTTGGCATTCGGTCCACCTCACTGTGTAAAGTATAACACGATGACACTAATTAGTCAAACAAAAACATAAATTATAACAGTACTTAAATTTAAAAGTCAATATATTTCGGTCTTCTTTTTCTTCTAAATTTCAACAATTTTAGAGTAGCCTTTAATGGAGTAAAATATGTACCAAAAAAATAAAAAACGCCGGACCGTATTTTATTCAGTCCGACGAATTTTTATTATATGGCATTCCTGTCCTTAATACTCCTTTTGTTTCGATGCCGCCAAGCCCCTTATCTCCCGTTAATGTATTTCGCAATACATCCCATACGTTTATGCGTTCCATGAAGGGCGTAAAGCTGATTTTAGCAACAATATAGACTGGGTCAAGAGCATGGATATTGACTCTTGACGGGGAGCTGGCAAAATTGGCTCCAGCGTGGATCAACGATTCAAAATGGGATTGGCACGCTCCAGCAAATATGACCAGTTGGTCCAGATGCGGAACTTTCTTTCTGGCCTCTCTTACGGTCTGGACAAAATGCTTGGAATGACGATATGCATTCAGGTCGTCCATCGTTCCCTTGGACTTGGAATAGGCATCGTGCCCGGTAATGACCAATATATCGGGCCGATAGTAATCAATCAGCGTTCCGACTTTATCCGGCATTTCTTTTTCATTGCAATGGAATCCATAAACAGGGACTCCTACTTTCTCATATAGTGTCAGGCACTTTTTTAAGTAGTTCGGATCTCCATCAATATGGAGCACCTTCCCAGGCATCTGAAAGTAGTTATATGACTTGCTGTATCCCTCAGTAGTTTCATATTCCTGTTTTTGCTGTAACAGATCCACATCCTGCCTGAATAGCTTATATGACTGTTCTTCAAGTGAGCGGAATTCCTTTGTCAGCCTCATGCGCATACTCGGATCTATTTTAATTAAATCTTCATAGGGCGCATCCGCAATCAATCGGAAATCCTCACCGTATAATATCGCGATTTTTTTGCCATGTTTCTCTCTGATATCGATAACCCGGAACATAATATCGCATTGATGCGAAACCCTGCCGACGATATCCATGAGGTTAATATTCATAATCCTCACTCCAATTGCCCCGCACACAGGCTGCGCTAAGTGGTATTCTTACATAAAATATGCAGGTACCCATAGACATGTGCTTTTTCTGGCATATGGAGGCTGGGTTAATAAATGGGTTCGCACTTTTAAAATCCTAGCGCTCTTGAAAGCTGCGTAAATCAAAAAAAAAAACCGCTGGCTTTTTTACCGTAACAATAAAAAAGCCCGGAAAAAATATCCGGACTTTAGTGGAAATATGGATACAGCGCATTGCTCAATTGAGCGAATTCTTCTATCGAAAGGGTTTCTCCCCTGCGCGACTCTTCGACTCCTGCCTGCTGGAGTGCAGCTTGGATATTTTCTTTCTTCTGCTTTCCATCCGGCAGCTGGCTTGTCAGGTTATTCAAGATTGTTTTCCTTCGCTGGGCAAAACTTGACCTGGTGACGCGGAAGAAAAAGTCTTCATCTTTCAACTTCACCGGCGGCTCATCATGCAATGTCAATCTGATGACAGCTGAATCTACGTTCGGCTGTGGCATAAACACCGTTTTAGGAACAATCATCACTGTTTCAGCCTTTGTATAATACTGGACTGCAATTGACAGCGAACCATATTCCTTCGTTCCGGGCTTGGCAGAGATTCTATCGCCAACCTCCTTTTGAAGCATACAGACGATTCCTCTAATCGGCAGCCTTTCCTCAAGCAGCTTCATCAGGATAGGTGTTGTTACGTAATATGGCAGGTTGGCAACGACCATAACATCCTCTTGCTTTTCAAATTCCTGCTTCATCACAGCTTGAACATCTGCTTTCAGGACATCACTATGAATGACCTTTACGTTTGGATAAGGGGACAGTGTATCCTCCAAGATTGGCAGCAGACGCTGATCGATTTCAAATGCAACAACTTTTTCCGCTCTTTTAGCCAACTGTTCAGTCAACGCTCCAATTCCAGGGCCGATTTCTATCGCACCGCTATGGTCCGTTAACTCCGCATGGTCGACGATGCGGTTCAGGATATTAGTATCGATCAAAAAGTTCTGTCCAAGGCTCTTTTTAAAAGAAAAACCGTATTTATCCAGTATTTCCTTCGTTCTCATCGGGGTCGCAATATCTTTATGCATTTTGTTCCTCCTT
The DNA here is from genome assembly GCF_056173465.1 of Mesobacillus sp. QJM3NY_10. Lineage (NCBI taxonomy): Bacteria > Bacillati > Bacillota > Bacilli > Caryophanales > Bacillaceae > Mesobacillus > Mesobacillus sp. QJM3NY_10. The sequence goes on along the minus strand of NZ_CM149675.1, from coordinate 52,856 downwards.
AAGGATTTCTGCCAGCGCATCTGCGAAATCCTGTCTTTTCACCTGAAACATCATTAGACGCTTATGCAGCTGTTTCCCATTTGTATAACCAATACGCAGCAGCCTGCCAAGCTTTTCACGCCTCTCCCTGGAACCTGGGCCGCCGATCAGACCCGCAACAATCAAGTCGTCCTGGGTAATCTCCTCAACCGCCTCTGCGTCCATTACCTGAGCATCCTTCAGCGCTTCACGGATCACCTCGGGAGATGCATGTTCCACACCAAGACCCCTCCCGGATTTAGGCTTGGCCAGCTCTTTTGGGATAAAAGCATGCTTACACCCTGCAACATGCTCTGAAATAGTCTTGCGGATTTTTTCACCTGGAAAATCAGGGTCGGTAAAAACAATAACTCCCCGCTTTTCGTGGGCATTCCGAATCCGTTCAATCGTATCCGCATTAATCGCCGACCCATTCGTTTCAATTGTATCCGCATTAACAGCACGTTTAATCGCCGTCGTATCATCCTTACCCTCAACTACAATGATTTCTTTTAACTTCATGGTTCCTCCGTTAAATATGCATACGCCAATTTATTTAAACAGCGTTAGATTCGTTGAATAAAAAATTTATCAAAGAAAAAAATTTTCTTTGAAATAAATGAAACATTTTTGAAATATAATCGTCTATATAGGTGTGAAAGTTTTTAATCCATTACGCTTTTCTTAAGTTAAATTATAACTTTGGTATGTAATTTGTGTTCAGCTCCAGCACCTAGACCCTCGAGTCGCTTGCACTTTTCTTATTATACCTTAAACGTAAAATGAAAAAACAAAAATGCAGAGGAAAGGTTCCCCTGCATCATGAAATTAATTTAGGATTTTGATTTTGACTTTTTTTCGGCCCCAGCGGTATGCATCCGACTTTGAGGCGAAAAAGACATCGATCTTATTACCTTTGATAGCTGATCCTTTATCGGCAGCTATTGCATAGCCATAGCCTTCAACATATACTTTGGTACCTAAAGGAATAACTCTTGGATCTACTGCAATGACCTTGATGTTAGGGTTTGCCCTCAGATTGATACCAGTAGCTGTGTAGCCGGAGCAGCCGTTACAGTTAGCGGTATACGCTGTGGAAGTAACATAAAATTCCTTCCCTGCAGGTTCACTTGAGCCACGTGATACTTGAGCTACGATGACCTTCGTTCCCATTGCCACGACTTTATCCTGTTTTTCTTTCAATTTCTTTTCACTGACCAGTTTTCTTGATACTTCTTTGCCATTTTCAAGGATTACTTCATATTCCTTTGAAAGCAAGCCTTCCTGGCCTTCTGTTACGACTTTCTGTTTCCCTTTTTCCAGTTTGCTGTCATTTTTCGTAATGACTGCATAGCTAATTGGTTCTTCCACTACATCGGTGACTTTTTCAACTCGAATGACATTAATCACGGCATCTTTAGTGACGTTCTGCTTTAATGCAGGCTCAACACGGTCCATTTCGTTCAGTGTGATTCCTTGCTGTGATAAAAAGTCAGCGACCGTAGTCGAAGTCGACCAAACATCTTGCTCTTTTCCGCCTACTACAACCTTGAGCGGGAAAGCTCTTTGAATGGCAATCTTCATATCTTGCTTTAGTTTAGCGTCTGGGTTTTGGTTTAACTTGTCGTGTTCATTTATAGCGATATTCTGTTCTTTCAGGAATTCCTCTACAGTATCGGCTGCTGTCCAATACGTTTTCTTTTCCTGATCTTGTATTAGCTCTACCTGTCTTGCCGGCTTCCACACGATCGATAGGTTGTTTTTAACCTCCGTGTTTGCCGCCAGCGATAAATAATCCTCTGAGCGCAATGAAATATTGAGATCATTAAATATATCTTGGATAGTATTTGCGTGTGTTTTAATGACTCTTTCTTCGCCATCCAGCGTCAATGCGACTGTATTTTTGGACCCTTCGTACATGAAGAACCCAAGAGCAGCAGCAAAAACTAGGAAACTAGCAGAAAAAATCACTAGTTTCTTCTTACTCAAAGTCTTGGAAAACAGGTTTTTCATACTATTAATCACGATGAAAAACGCCTCCTCTTCTCGGAGTGATTATAAAGATATTGTTGCCGACTTGTCAACCCAGACACCCTTGCCAAGCGTAGTCCCTATTATGCAAGATGCTCCATAAAAAGAAAAGCAAGAGTTATCGACACGGTTATCCTATGTCGCAAGTGAGACATGTAGAACTTCTTAGAAACATAAAAAGTTTGGACAACCTTGTTGAAAAATCGACAACATTCCTTATCACTTTATGCCGAATAATTTTTTTGCATTTTTGGCTGTTTCTTCTGCCACTTCCTCAAAAGTTAACCCTTTCAGTTCTGCAATTTGTTCGGCTACCAATTTTACATAGGCTGGTTCATTTCTTTTTCCGCGATATGGATGCGGAGTCAAGTATGGGCAGTCTGTTTCAACCAATAGACGGTCTAATGGGATTTCCTCCGCCACTTCCTTCGGTTTTTTTGCATTTTTAAAGGTAACAGGCCCGCCAAGCGAAATATAGAAATTCATTTCAACGCATTCAAGTGCGGTTTCCACGCTGCCGCTGAAACAGTGCATGATTCCGCCCACTTCCCCGGCATTCTCTTCCTTTAAAATCTCTACTATGTCTGCTGTTGCATCACGATTATGTATGATAATAGGAAGTTGCACTTCTTTTGCCAGTCTGATTTGTTTGCGGAAGACCTCTTTCTGGATTTCCTTCGGTGACTTGTCCCAATAATAATCAAGACCCATTTCCCCAAGTGCCACGACCTTCGGATGGCCTGCCAATTCTTTCAGCCAATCGAGATGATCCTGGGTCATATCGATTGCATCGACTGGATGCCACCCTACACTCGCATAAAGAAAGTCATAGCTTTCGGCGAGCTCTAGTGCTTTTTTAATCGTTATTTCATCGAACCCGACAACCACCATATTCGTAACACCTTCAGCAATTGCGCGGTCAATGACCTCCTGGAGATCCTCGTTGAATTGTTCTGCGTTTAAGTGCACGTGTGTATCAAAAAGCATGTCAAAACTCCTTTGCAGCATTGCCCTGCAGTTTCATTCTAATCATACCTGACAAAAGGTTGAATAGAATTACTGCGATGTCCTTATTATTGTGATAAAGATGTGTCGATATCATAACTTTTTTTCATTGTAAAGGTCAAATTTTTGCAACTGCTTTCATAAAAACCCGACAATCGTCGGGAGTGCTTGCTATCTAACTCTCTTACTATCATAAATCACTCTTTAAGAAAAACTGCTTTTTTAACACAAAAAACCTGAAAATGTTACACATGAAACATTTCCAGGTTTTCATTTTGAATTTATTTAACTTTAGCGCCAACAGAAAGTGCATCGTCAACTGTTGCCAGTGACATGACACCGTCTTTTTCCCCTGCAAGGATCATTCCCTCGGAAAGCTCCCCGCGGAGTTTGACCGGCTTGAGGTTCGTCACGCAAATCACCTTTTTGCCGACAAGATCTTCCGGTTTATAGTACTTCGCAATGCCAGAAACAACCTGGCGCTTTTCATAGCCAAGATCCAATTGAAGCTTCAGAAGCTTATCAGCCTTTTTGACTGGTTCTGCATGGATGACTTTCGCTACACGAAGCTCTACTTTCATGAAGTCATCAATCGTGATTTCATCCTGAGGTTCAGGCTTTTCATCTTCTACAGGCGCTGCCGGGGCAGATCCCTGCATTTTTTCCTTGATGAACTCAACTTCTTCCTTCAATTCAAGGCGTGGGAAGATCGGCTCTCCTTGAACAACCTTTGTACCAGCAGGAATCTGGCCAAATTCCTCGAGGCTTTCCCATGTTTGAAGTGCTTCGGAACCAACATTCAGCTGAGCAAAGATTTTATCAGGAGTTCTTGTCAGGAATGGCTTCAGCAGGACAGCGACTCTTCTCAATGATTCAGCTAGGTGGACCATCACATCCGCGAGGGCCGCTTTCTTTTCTTCATCCTTCGCCAGCACCCAAGGCTGTGTTTCATCGATGAACTTATTGCAGCGGCTGATCAATTGCCACACAGAAGTAAGGGCCACGGAAAACTCCATTTTCTCCATTGCTTCTTCGTACTTCTGAACTGTTTCCTTGTTCACTTCAAGCAGCTGCTTGTCAAATTCCCCTTCGGAACCATTGTAAGCAGGGATTTCTCCATCAAAATACTTATTGATCATCGCTACCGTTCTGTTCAACAGGTTTCCAAGGTCATTCGCCAGGTCAAAGTTGATCCTTTCAACAAATCCTTCCGGAGTGAACACACCATCAGAACCGAATGGAACTTCACGGAGCAGGTAGTATCGAAGCGCATCTAGACCGTAGCGGTCAATCAGTGTAACCGGGTCGACTACATTCCCCTTGGATTTCGACATTTTTCCGTCCTTCATCAAAAGCCAGCCATGGGCGAATACCTTTTTAGGAAGCGGAAGGTCAAGAGCCATCAGCATGATCGGCCAATAAATTGTATGGAAGCGGACGATTTCTTTACCGACAAGATGGACATCCGCAGGCCAGTAATTCAAGTACTTGGAATCATCATCCGTTCCATAGCCAAGAGCCGTGATATAGTTCGACAATGCATCGATCCATACATAAATGACATGCTTCGGATCACCAGGAACCTTCACACCCCAATCAAATGTTGTCCGGGATACAGCCAGATCCTCAAGTCCAGGTTTAATAAAGTTATTGATCATTTCATTTTTACGAGATTCTGGCTGGATGAACTCCGGATTCTCTTCATAATATTTCAACAGCCTGTCCGCGTATTTACTCATTTTGAAGAAGTATGACTCTTCTTTAACCTTTTCAACAGGACGGCCGCAATCCGGACATTTGCCATCTTCAAGCTGTCTGTCTGTGTAGAATGATTCACATGGAGTACAGTACCAGCCCTCATATTGATCAAGATAGATATCACCCTGCTCAAGAAGCTGAGCGAAAATTTTCTCGACAATCTGCTTGTGGCGATCCTGAGTCGTACGGATAAAATCATTGTAGGAAATATCCAGCTTGCCCCAAAGCTCCTGGATCCCTTCGACGATTTCATCTACATATTGCTGCGGAGTGATGCCCTTCGCCTCAGCATTACGCTGGATTTTTTGACCGTGCTCATCCGTTCCTGTCAAGTACATGACATCATAGCCGCGCAGTCTCTTATAGCGAGCCATTGCATCACCAGCTACTGTCGTATAAGCATGGCCAATATGTAAATTGCCGCTCGGATAATAAATCGGGGTGGTAAGATAAAAGGTTTTCAGTTTCTCTTCCATGAAGATCCTCCTTAACTAAAACTGCTAGTTCATTCTAATAGTAGTTATTATACCAGCTAATGCCCTAGGATTCATAACACTTTAATGGTTTCGACAATCTCATTTTACTCAATTAGGAAAATCATAATTATTTATAAAAAAAATCTTCCACTACGGACATTCTCCCTATATAGTTTACGAATTTTGTCAGTAGAGAATTTAATGTGGACTATGCCCTTTATATAACTTTAACAAAAAAGCCCCGCCTTATTTTTTGGCAGGAGCTTAATAACCGATTTTTAAAATGAAAAATTGATCATCACATAATAAAATCATAACCAAATCCATTAAGAGAATATACCTGTTTACAAAATAATGTACATGTTATCAAGATTTTGTCGAATTTGTTACATTTTGTCGAATAAGATTGTAGAATTTTGTCGAATAATCCTACGTTTACTATTCCCACAATAATATTATTCCTGGATCCTCATAAACAGAAAAACGCACCAGCCCTTACCTTCTCTTGTCTAATCCATCTCTAACCCTTGATATGAAAAGGTTATCACGTTGTGTTAAAATATGTTAAAAGAAGAAAAATAAAATAATTGACGGTTATTGGAATCGCTGGTATTATAAAACCAATAAGAGAAAAATGTCGAAAAATGACGAACTTAAATATACGGGAAAATGAGAGGAGATAGTTTATTATGAAATCTACTGGTATCGTTCGTAAAGTTGATGAGCTTGGCCGTGTGGTAATTCCAATCGAACTTAGAAGGACTCTTGGCATCGCAGAAAAGGATGCTTTGGAAATTTATGTTGATGATGATCGCATCATCCTTAAGAAGTACAAGCCAAACATGACTTGCCACATCACTGGTGAAGTTTCTGACAACAACATCACATTGGCAGGCGGCAAGCTGATCCTTAGCCGTGAAGGTGCTGAACAGCTTCTTCAAGAAATCCAGGGAAACTTCGAACCTGTAAAAGCATAAATCTAATACTCAAGGCCGTGGAAAATTCCACGGCCTTTTTTATATGTGCTGTTTCTGCACTATTCTTTAATATGATACGCCTGGTATACCTCTCGCTTTTGCATACCTCTATCTTTGGCTGTTTGCTTGATTGCTTCCTTAGAGTTCATTTGTTCATTGGAAATATAATGTTCGACATGCTCATCCAGGCTTAAATTTTCCCACCAATGGTTCTCGTCTTCGAAAATGGAATCCAGTGAAGCTCCTTCAATGATTAATACAAATTCCCCGCGGACTTCTTCTGCCTCTGCCCATGCCAATGCTTCAGAAATCGTTCCCCTTAGGAACTCCTCATATTTCTTCGTCAGTTCGCGGCAAAGGACGATTTTGCGGTCACCGAGACCATCAAGCATCACCGATAGCGTTTCCTTCAAACGGTGGGGAGATTCATAAAGGACGATCGTTGCAGTTTGCTTCGCCAGCAGCTCAAGTTCCTTCTTCTTATCCTTTTTTCCTCTCTGGAGGAATCCATAATAATAGAAAGGTTGAGGAAGTATGCCAGAAGCAATCAAAGCTGTCAAGGCAGCATTCGCCCCTGGAAGCGGTACGACAGTCAATCCCTCAGCGATTGCTTCGGTCACCAGTTCTGTACCTGGATCAGAGATGGTCGGCATTCCGGCATCGCTGACAAGCGCGACTTTTGCTCCCTCCTTGATCTTTTCAATCAATTTATGTCCGCTACTTTCCTTGTTATGTTCATGATAGCTGGTCACGGGCGTTTCAATCTCAAAATAATTGCATAGCTTTTTCGTGTTCCTCGTATCCTCCGCCGCAATCAAATCGGCTTCCTTCATGATCCTGATCGCCCTGAATGTCATGTCCTCAAGGTTCCCAATAGGAGTTGGCACAAGATAAAGAATCCCTTTTTCATGCTCCCGTTCAAAGCTTTTCTGCTGTTGCATGTATATCACCCGTTTCTATGCGCTTATTTGCTTCCATATAACATCTCTTTAATAACTGGGGTATACTCATTATTTTCATCATACACCGTCAATGGCTCAAGAATTTTAAGATCAGGGCTTCCATCCTTAATCGCCTCTACCAAAAGCGTATTCGCTTCCTTCCCGGCCTTTGGATATACAAACTGGATTCGCTTAGGCTCAAGCCGGTATTTTCTCATGATCTCGATGATATCGATCAACCTGCCTGGACGGTGGACAAAGGCAACCTTCCCGCCCTGCTTTACAAGCTGGCTCGATGATTTAATCGCATCCTCAAGTGTGCAGAGTATCTCGTGGCGCGCAATCGCCAAATGTTCATTCAGATTAATTTCTTCCTTCGAAGGTGTAGGAAAATAAGGAGGATTGCATGTTACGACATCATACTTCTCGTAGCCAAGCTCTTTGGGCGCATCCTTTAGATCACCATGAATCATATGTAATCGATCTTCAAGATTATTATAATCAATACTGCGGACAGCCATATCGTACAACCGCTCCTGAATTTCCACACCCGTAATACTTCCCTTTGTCCTCGCGCTTAAAAATAATGGAATCACACCATTACCGCTGCAAAGGTCGACAATCCTGCCTTTTTGAATCGGTACCCAGACAAACCTCGCAAGCAGGACAGCATCCAGCGAAAATGAAAATACATTCGGGCTCTGGATGATCCTTAAATCCTCTGCTAATAAATAATCCAATCGTTCATCTTCCCGTAAGTTAACCATTAGATATTTCCTCCATACACATATGTTCAAAGGTTATGACCCTGTAAATTTCTAATATAAAAGGGTGTTTCGCATTGGTTGTTCCTTTTCGGTCATATATAGATATCAGCATTCTTAGTGGGCTCTTTTCGAAGATGCGTCCAAATCGAGCAGGTGTAAATAGTATGTAAATGCTGATCAGTTTACGAAAAGAGCATTATAAAAATAGCCTTCCCTATTAAGGAAGGCTGCCAATTATTTTTTATTAAGAAAGGATAGACAGAACAGACAATCTTCTTTGCGTGGGCTTCCGAAATGCAGGTTGCAGATATGGAAGCCTTCCTGGTACAGACGGGCAAGGTTATCGTAGCCTTCACCGATGTCGACTACGTTTTTATCACCCTGGGCCTGATTGCTGTTTTCCTTATCGCTTTTCTTAATGGTTGGATCTTTTTTACCTATGGTTTGATCCAGACGGCGTCTTATATGCTCATTTTCCAGCTTTAATGCATTATTCTCTTCCAGAACTTCTGCCAAATGCTGTTTTAACTCACCAAGCTGACGGTATAAATCACCAATCTGCGATTCCATATTACTTACTGAGTCAAAGATATCTTTTTTATCCACCTGTTCCACCTCATTAATCTGTGGATGATTGCAACGATACAGCTCCTGCTTCCTGTATTTCCTCAAGTGTATATTCCAGCACACGTTCCTGGCCAGGTATATCGACTTTCATGACTCGTTCCAGGATGTTCAACCCGACAACCTTACCAGTACCATCAGGTGTAACAATCATTTCACCCAGGTCAGGCAGCTGCTCTTTCGCTGATTCATATTCGTCGTTCTCATATTTCAAACAGCACATGAGCCTGCCGCAAAGGCCGGAAATTTTCGTTGGGTTAAGCGAGAGGTTTTGATCCTTGGCCATCTTGATTGAAACTGGATCAAAGTCCCCTAGGAACGTTGAACAGCAAAGCATTCTGCCGCATGGTCCTATCCCGCCAAGCATCTTCGCTTCATCCCTGACACCAATTTGGCGCAGTTCAATCCTTGTCCGGAAAATCGAGGCCAAGTCCTTGACCAATTCCCGGAAATCGACGCGGCCATCAGCCGTGAAGTAGAAAATGACTTTATTGCGGTCAAATGTATATTCAACATCAACAAGCTTCATATCAAGCTGATGTTCATTCACTTTATCACTGCAAACATCGTACGCTTCCTTTGCAGCTGTTTTGTTTTCCTCGACAATAAGACGATCCTTCTGATCTGCAATTCTGACTACCTTTTTCAGAGGCAGGACAACATCCTTCTCGCCGACCTGCTTACGGGGAGTAACCACTCTTCCGTACTCAACGCCCCTTACAGTTTCGACAATGATGAATTCGTCCTTTTGAATTGAGAGATCGCCGGGATCAAAATAATAAATCTTCCCCGCTTTCTTGAAGCGGACACCTACTACATCATACAAGTGTAGATCCCTCCTGCAATTTTAACACCAGCTCTTCCATTAGCAGCTGGGGATTCATATTGGCATGCAGCTTCCTCTTCGCCTCCAGAATGGCTGCCATTTGTTCGGTAAGACGCCGTCCGGATGTCTGTAGTGCAAATTGTTCTAAACGTGAGCTTTCGTTTAGATAAACAACCTGGTCTTTCTTGCCAAGCTGAATGTATAATAAATCCTTAAAAATAAGAAGTAATAAATCCAAACCACGATCGATTTGTTCTTTCTCTTTAAAGTGCATAAACCAGTTCTCTTGAAGCGCGACCATAGCTTCAAGTGAATTCTTTTTCAGCACTTCATATAATTTTAACACTATTTTTTGTGCTTGTGCAAACCAATCATCATTACTTATCTCTAAAGCTTCTTCCAAATTATTGGTTAGCTGAGCCAATAGCGGTGCCATTTGCGGCTGTATCCCATTGGCTATCAGTTGTTCTGCCATATTTTTAGGAGATAACGGAGTGAAATTGATCAATTGGCATCTCGATAAAATCGTCGGCAGCATTTGCTGTGCCTGCTCAGTGATCAATACGGCAACCGTTCCCGCATGCGGTTCCTCAAGGAATTTCAGCAGACTGTTCGCCGCATTTGTCGTCATCCGATCGGCATGCACAATCGTGTAAAGCTTATTCTTTGACTCTACACCTGTTTTTGAAAACTCCCCCTGGAGCTGATGGATCTGCCCTTTCTTGATCGACAGGCCATCTGGCTCGACAAGATGGATATCCGGATGGTTGCCATGGTTGATCCTTTTGCAGTTCAAGCAGGTTTCACAAGGCTTATAGCCATCGACCGGAGCCTGGCAATTGATGCTCTTGGCAAGAAGAATACTAATCTCCTTTTTGCCAGTACCCCTCATTCCTTCAAATAAATACGCATGGGCTATTCGATTTTTCAGGATGCTGTTTTTAATCATTTTCAAAACATTCGGCTGAAGTCTCTCCAGCTCGTCCCACGTCTTTGCCAATGCGATCACTCACTTACGTATATAAATTGATCAACAGTCCTTTGATTTCCCCGACTCTGCCGAGAATATCAATCTGTCCATCTTTATTATCCATCAACTCATCTGTCAACTCCACGAGCTTTTCATCAATTGTTTCTACAAGCTTCAGTGACCTGCCTTCGCCATATTGGTTCCAGCTATGCGAGTGCTTTAGCTCCATTCCAAAGTTGACTGTTTCTTTTACGAATTGCTTAACCAGTGTCTTGAACTTGGCCAGGTCCTTGAACGTCCTAGACCGGGCAAGCCTCTCACCAGCAGACTCGACTTCCTTCATTAATTGCTGCAGCTGTCCAAACTGCATTTTATGTTCCTGTTTCTGCACAAGTTCATTGAACTTGATTCCGCCCCCAGGCTGCTGCTTTTGATCCTGGCGGACTTTATCTATGTTAAGGCGCATATCCTGATTAATCTTCATCTCTTGCTAAACCTCCGGGTACTTCCCGTTAAAATTGATGAAACTGCTCAACAGGCAATACGAATACAGTCGCTCCGCCAACCTCGACTTCAACCGGGTATGGAACATATGAATCCGCATTTCCTCCCATAGGCGAAACAGGTGCTACAAGCTGGTCACGAGATTTACAGTTATCCCTGATGACTTCCAATGCCTTTTCTACCCTGATGTCTTCAGTTCCTATGATAAAAGTGGTGTTTCCTGACTTCAGGAATCCCCCAGTACTAGCCATCTTTGTTGCACGGAAATTATGATCTACTAATGCATTGGACAGACGGTTGCTATCCTGGTCCTGGACCACAGCTAAAATTAACTTCATTCCTTATCCCCCTAGGTTAATTCGCAGGCGTTACGCTTTCATGGCCAAAATGCAATTTGGTTCAAAAAAGCAACAACCCAGACGAAAAAGTGTTTTTTCACTCCGTTACATTTGTATGTTTATTATAACAGGATTCATGTGACAAGACATGATATAAACGTAAAATCCCATTGCCTTCCAGTCAAAATTCACTTATCTGTATATCGAGTGGTTTTTTTTTCAAATTCTAGTGCTTTATTCGTAAAAATTATCTTTTATCCATAACTTACCTTGTTCACTCGCTTAATCCAATTTCCTATTCGCAAACTGGAAAATTCCCATGTAAAAAACAAGCCTGATCGAAACCAAGACTTGTTTTCGGGATATTAACTATTCAATAGCTCTTTAATTTTAGCTTCAGCTTGTTTATAAACTGCTTCTAATTCCTTTGATGCATCGATTTTGGCAATCCTGTCAGGGAATCTCTCGGCGATAATCATATAGCCTTCTCGGACCTTTTGGTGAAATTCCAGCTTCTCCATGTCCAGTCGATTGACCTCGCGTCCCTTGTTTTTATTAATCCTTTCCAGCCCAATCTCCGGCGCAACATCAAAGTACAGAGTCATCGCTGGCATCATATTTTCAATCGCAAATTCGTTGATTGAGTAGACCTCATCAATACCCAGGCCACGAGCATGTCCCTGGTAGGCAAGGGAGCTATCAACAAAACGGTCACATAAAACGACTTTCCCTGCCTTTAAAGCAGGCTTCACCTTTTCAGAAAGATGCTGCCTTCTCGCCGCGGCGTATAAAAGTGCTTCCGTACGTGGGTCCATCGCTGTATTTCCCGGATCAAGGATAACTTTCCTGATTTGTTCGGCAATCTCAATCCCTCCAGGCTCACGTGTGGCCACCACTGCGTATCCTTCTCTTTCAAGATTTTGAGTTAGCATTTGAAGGATTGTTGTCTTTCCAGAACCATCCGGACCTTCTATCGTAATAAATATTCCTTTTTCCAATTTTAAAGCCTCCAACTCTTAAACACTTTTATTTTACCAGCATGCAAATATTCCCCGCCCTGGATTTTCGCTTCTTTTCCTTTTAAAAATAAAATCGTATTAATATCATCTTTTGTCACAACTTCCCCCGGTAGACAAAGTGGAATTCCCGGCGGATACGGAATGATTTGCTCCGCACTTACCCTACCTGTAGCGTCCTTCAGTAGGACATACTCAGTCTCCTGCAGCTCCATTTCTTTATAACTGACTTCTAAAGTTGAAATGGTTTTATGAACGACCCTTGATTCAGGTTTATTTTTTCCATCAGGCATAGCACTTACAACCTCGGCAATCTTTTCAGCTGCTTCTTGCAAGCGATGCTTCATGCCACCCTTCAATAAAGGAAGAACGAGCAGAACATTATAAGGGTCTGCAAGCTCCGTGAAGATCCCTTTCGATTCGAATTTTGATTGCAGCTCGAAACCAGACCAGGCACCATTTGACTGGATGGTTAACTTCAATGGGTCATCAAGCTGCAAAATGCGAATAGCTCCTAATGTCTGCAGGTTTTTCTTGAACTTCTCTATTTCCTCCTTGAGGTATGAAATATCGTCCTTGCTATAAGTACCCAGATAAAGGCGTGCCAAATCAAGGGAAGCCATCAATGGATACGAAGGACTGCTTGACTGCAGAGCTTGCAAATAGAATGTAAGCTTGCTGAGTGATACACGATTCGTCTGATAATGAAGGAAAGCTCCCATTGTCATGGCTGGCAATGTCTTATGCGCAGACTGTACGACAATATCGGCCCCAAGTTCAACAGCAGAAGCAGGAAAATAATCCCCTGCGATAAAATGGACTCCATGAGCCTCATCCACCAATACAGGAATGCCATGCTCATGAGCTAAATCTATAATGGTTTTAAGATCATATGTCAGTCCGTAATAATTAGGGTACGTTAGGATTAGCGCCTTTGCATTCGGATACTGACTGATTGCTGATTTAACTCCTTCGATACTTAACCCTGCAGCTACTCCGTATTCTCCGTTGAATTCAGGACTAATGAATACAGGCTTAACTTTTGCGAGTCTTATAGCATTCATGATGGATTTATGCGAATTGCGCTGGACAAGCACTAGATCCCCTTCACTAATCGCAGCCATGATCATCGCAAGATTCCCAACAGTTGATCCATTTATTAAAAAGAAACTTTTATCCGTTTTATATAAATTCCTAAGTAATTCTTCAGCTTCAAAAATAACTCCCTCTGGTGAATGAAGGTCATCCAATCCCGTTATTTCTGTTGCATCCAATTTTAAAATTTGATTAAAAAAGGCCTGTCCATCTTCAGGAAAAAAAGCCCCATTTTTGTGACCCGGTACATGAAACGATAGAGGGCTTCCGTTTATATGCCTAACTAATTGAGAGTACAAGGGTGTTTTGGATTGATCCATAGTCTCACCTATATATATAAATTCACACCTATCTATTCTAACACTGTTTTTTAGCAAAAAAAATAAAAGCCCAAAATGAGCTTTTAACTGTAAATGCCAGGTTTCGTTACTTTCCTTAGCTTTTCTACGTAATATTTATATTTAGGATCACTCGTATCTGTCTTGATCATGATGCTCTCACAGTCTGTGCATATAAAAGAAGTATACAGGTGTATGCCAGCACTTTTCGTCTGTTCGCAAATCACACACGTTTCCCCAATTTGATTTTTAGCTAAAAGCGAACCCAAATTCTCCACCTCCGTACACCTATTGTTGCCAGGAGCGTTTTTTTGTATACAATTTTCCGAATAATATTTTAGAAAGTTTAGTTGTTTTATATTTTATGATTGACTTTCGGTTTCCTTGTATGTCTTATAACAATTTAGGTTGGTTTATTAAATAAAATACTTTTAAAAGTAGTGCAAATTTGATTTAGTGAGCTTTCTGAATAGGATGCTGAAGGTTATTGGTGATTTTTAGGACAGCTTTTTGATTTTTTTGTATACTTGTCTGAAGTTGACCCTGGTTCGGACAGCTATTCGATCTTTTCCTATAAACTTGTCCGAAGTTGACTCTTCTTCTGACAGCTTTTTGTGATTTTCCTCCAAACCTGTCCGAAGTTGCTTCTTCTTCTGACAGCTTTACGTGCTTTACCTCCAAACCTGTCTGAAGTTAGCTCTTCTTCTGACAGCTTTACGTGCTTTACCTCCAAACCTGTCTGAAGTTGACTCTTCTTTTGACAGCTTTTTGTACTTCCCCTTCAAACCTGTCTGAAGTTGACTCTTCTTCTGACAACTTTTCGTGTTTTTCCTCCAAACCTGTCTTAAGTTAGCTCTTCTTTTGACAGCTTTTTGGATTTTACCTCCAAACCTGTCTTAAGCCAATCGTATATAATCATCTGCTGCACTATTTCCGGCATCTTTCATTTATCAACGCATAAAAAAAGAACAGCCATTACAGCTGTTCTTTCGTGTGCCCGGCGGCGTCCTACTCTCACAGGGGGAAACCCCCAACTACCATCGGCGCTGAGAAGCTTAACTTCCGTGTTCGGTATGGGAACGGGTGTGACCTTCTCGCCATCGCCACCAGACTATTTAATTAAGGAAAGGACAGTTATTTTGCTTCGCAAAAAACTTTATTCCCTCAAAACTAGATAATGTGTAAGAAGAATAAGAAGAAACGAGTAATCTATTTGGTTAAGTCCTCGAACGATTAGTATCAGTCAGCTCCACACGTCACCGCGCTTCCACCTCTGACCTATCAACCTGATCATCTTTCAGGGTTCTTACTAGCTTGCGCTATGGGAAATCTCATCTTGAGGGGGGCTTCATGCTTAGATGCTTTCAGCACTTATCCCGTCCGCACATAGCTACCCAGCGATGCCTTTGGCAAGACAACTGGTACACCAGCGGTGCGTCCATCCCGGTCCTCTCGTACTAAGGACAGCTCCTCTCAAATTTCCTGCGCCCACGACGGATAGGGACCGAACTGTCTCACGACGTTCTGAACCCAGCTCGCGTACCGCTTTAATGGGCGAACAGCCCAACCCTTGGGACCGACTACAGCCCCAGGATGCGATGAGCCGACATCGAGGTGCCAAACCTCCCCGTCGATGTGGACTCTTGGGGGAGATAAGCCTGTTATCCCCGGGGTAGCTTTTATCCGTTGAGCGATGGCCCTTCCATGCGGAACCACCGGATCACTAAGCCCGACTTTCGTCCCTGCTCGACTTGTAGGTCTCGCAGTCAAGCTCCCTTGTGCCTTTACACTCTGCGAATGATTTCCAACCATTCTGAGGGAACCTTTGGGCGCCTCCGTTACTCTTTAGGAGGCGACCGCCCCAGTCAAACTGCCCACCTGACACTGTCTCCCGCCCCGATCAGGGGCGTGGGTTAGAATTTCAATACAGCCAGGGTAGTATCCCACCGACGCCTCCACCGAAGCTGGCGCTCCGGTTTCTCAGGCTCCTACCTATCCTGTACAAGCTGTACCAAAATTCAATATCAGGCTACAGTAAAGCTCCACGGGGTCTTTCCGTCCTGTCGCGGGTAACCTGCATCTTCACAGGTACTATAATTTCACCGAGTCTCTCGTTGAGACAGTGCCCAGATCGTTACGCCTTTCGTGCGGGTCGGAACTTACCCGACAAGGAATTTCGCTACCTTAGGACCGTTATAGTTACGGCCGCCGTTTACTGGGGCTTCGATTCAGAGCTTCGCGTGAGCTAACCCCTCCTCTTAACCTTCCAGCACCGGGCAGGCGTCAGCCCCTATACTTCGCCTTGCGGCTTCGCAGAGACCTGTGTTTTTGCTAAACAGTCGCCTGGGCCTATTCACTGCGGCTCATCTAGGCTATTCACCCAAATGAGCACCCCTTCTCCCGAAGTTACGGGGTCATTTTGCCGAGTTCCTTAACGAGAGTTCTCTCGCTCACCTTAGGATTCTCTCCTCGCCTACCTGTGTCGGTTTGCGGTACGGGCACCTTTTATCTCGCTAGAGGCTTTTCTTGGCAGTGTGGAATCAGGAACTTCGGTACTATATTTCCCTCGCTGTCACAGCTCAGCCTTCACGCAAGCGGGATTTGCCTCACTTGCAGCCTAACTGCTTAGACGCGCATATCCAACAGCGCGCTTACCCTATCCTACTGCGTCCCCCCATTGCTCAAACGATAAAGAGGTGGTACAGGAATATCAACCTGTTGTCCATCGCCTACGCCTTTCGGCCTCGGCTTAGGTCCCGACTAACCCTGAGAGGACGAGCCTTCCTCAGGAAACCTTGGGCATTCGGTGGATGGGATTCTCACCCATCTTTCGCTACTCATACCGGCATTCTCACTTCTAAGCGCTCCACCAGTCCTTACGGTCTGACTTCAACGCCCTTAGAACGCTCTCCTACCACTGACATCTAAGATGTCAATCCACAGCTTCGGTGATACGTTTAGCCCCGGTACATTTTCGGCGCAGAGTCACTCGACCAGTGAGCTATTACGCACTCTTTAAATGGTGGCTGCTTCTAAGCCAACATCCTGGTTGTCTAAGCAACTCCACATCCTTTTCCACTTAACGTATACTTTGGGACCTTAGCTGGTGGTCTGGGCTGTTTCCCTTTTGACTACGGATCTTATCACTCGCAGTCTGACTCCCACGGATAAGTCTTTGGCATTCGGAGTTTGTCTGAATTCGGTAACCCGATGAGGGCCCCTAGTCCAAACAGTGCTCTACCTCCAAGACTCTTACAACGTGAGGCTAGCCCTAAAGCTATTTCGGAGAGAACCAGCTATCTCCAAGTTCGATTGGAATTTCTCCGCTACCCACACCTCATCCCCGCACTTTTCAACGTGCGTGGGTTCGGGCCTCCAGTTGGTGTTACCCAACCTTCACCCTGGACATGGGTAGATCACCTGGTTTCGGGTCTACGACCACATACTCATTCGCCCTATTCAGACTCGCTTTCGCTGCGGCTCCGTCTTCTCAACTTAACCTTGCATGTAATCGTAACTCGCCGGTTCATTCTACAAAAGGCACGCCATCACCCATTAACGGGCTCTGACTACTTGTAGGCACACGGTTTCAGGATCTATTTCACTCCCCTTCCGGGGTGCTTTTCACCTTTCCCTCACGGTACTGGTTCACTATCGGTCACTAGGGAGTATTTAGCCTTGGGAGATGGTCCTCCCAGCTTCCGACGGGATTTCTCGTGTCCCGCCGTACTCAGGATCCACTCAGGAGGGAACGAAGTTTCAACTACAGGGTTTTTACCTTCTCTGACGGGCCTTTCCAGACCACTTCATCTACCCCGTTCCTTTGTAACTCCATGTTGAGTGTCCTACAACCCCAAGAGGCAAGCCTCTTGGTTTGGGCTATGTCCCGTTTCGCTCGCCGCTACTCAGGGAATCGCGTTTGCTTTCTCTTCCTCCGGGTACTTAGATGTTTCAGTTCCCCGGGTCTGCCTTCAATACCCTATGTATTCAGGTAAAGATACTGTTCCATTACGAACAGTGGGTTTCCCCATTCGGAAATCTCCGGATCAAAGCTTACTTACAGCTCCCCGAAGCATATCGGTGTTAGTCCCGTCCTTCATCGGCTCCTAGTGCCAAGGCATCCACCGTGCGCCCTTTCTAACTTAACCTAAAAGGTCATTTCTCTATTAATATAGAGAGAAAACTAAAATGGCGATCACTCGGTTTTTTTCTTGGTTCTTCTTACTTACGATTATCTAGTTTTCAAGGAACAAATATCATGCGCTGTAAAAGCGACATGGTGGAGCCTAGCGGGATCGAACCGCTGACCTCCTGCGTGCAAGGCAGGCGCTCTCCCAGCTGAGCTAAGGCCCCGTTATGAAAGATATATGGTGGGCCTAAGTGGACTCGAACCACCGACCTCACGCTTATCAGGCGTGCGCTCTAACCAGCTGAGCTATAGGCCCATATATCATATATAGAGGAATCGCTCCCTCAAAACTAAACAAACAAGCGTACAACTATGTGGATTACATCCACAGTACGAATCTTTAGATTCGTTATTCATAGACCATAAGGTCTAAGTTCCGATTGCCATTACGGCAATATCCTTAGAAAGGAGGTGATCCAGCCGCACCTTCCGATACGGCTACCTTGTTACGACTTCACCCCAATCATCTGTCCCACCTTAGGCGGCTGGCTCCATAAAGGTTACCCCACCGACTTCGGGTGTTACAAACTCTCGTGGTGTGACGGGCGGTGTGTACAAGGCCCGGGAACGTATTCACCGCGGCATGCTGATCCGCGATTACTAGCGATTCCGGCTTCATGCAGGCGAGTTGCAGCCTGCAATCCGAACTGAGAATGGATTTATGGGATTAGCTCGACCTCGCGGCTTCGCGACCCTTTGTTCCATCCATTGTAGCACGTGTGTAGCCCAGGTCATAAGGGGCATGATGATTTGACGTCATCCCCACCTTCCTCCGGTTTGTCACCGGCAGTCACCTTAGAGTGCCCAACTGAATGCTGGCAACTAAGATCAAGGGTTGCGCTCGTTGCGGGACTTAACCCAACATCTCACGACACGAGCTGACGACAACCATGCACCACCTGTCACTCTGTCCCCCGAAGGGGAACGCCCTATCTCTAGGGTTGTCAGAGGATGTCAAGACCTGGTAAGGTTCTTCGCGTTGCTTCGAATTAAACCACATGCTCCACCGCTTGTGCGGGCCCCCGTCAATTCCTTTGAGTTTCAGCCTTGCGGCCGTACTCCCCAGGCGGAGTGCTTAATGCGTTTGCTGCAGCACTAAAGGGCGGAAACCCTCTAACACTTAGCACTCATCGTTTACGGCGTGGACTACCAGGGTATCTAATCCTGTTCGCTCCCCACGCTTTCGCGCCTCAGCGTCAGTTACAGACCAGAGAGCCGCCTTCGCCACTGGTGTTCCTCCACATCTCTACGCATTTCACCGCTACACGTGGAATTCCGCTCTCCTCTTCTGCACTCAAGTTCCCCAGTTTCCAATGACCCTCCCCGGTTGAGCCGGGGGCTTTCACATCAGACTTAAGGAACCGCCTGCGCGCGCTTTACGCCCAATAATTCCGGACAACGCTTGCCACCTACGTATTACCGCGGCTGCTGGCACGTAGTTAGCCGTGGCTTTCTGGTCAGGTACCGTCAAGGTACCGGCAGTTACTCCGATACTTGTTCTTCCCTGACAACAGAACTTTACGACCCGAAGGCCTTCATCGTTCACGCGGCGTTGCTCCGTCAGACTTTCGTCCATTGCGGAAGATTCCCTACTGCTGCCTCCCGTAGGAGTCTGGGCCGTGTCTCAGTCCCAGTGTGGCCGATCACCCTCTCAGGTCGGCTACGCATCGTTGCCTTGGTGAGCCGTTACCTCACCAACTAGCTAATGCGCCGCGGGCCCATCTGTAAGTGACAGCCGAAACCGTCTTTCAGCTTTCCCTCATGTGAGGGAAAGGATTATCCGGTATTAGCTCCGGTTTCCCGAAGTTATCCCAGTCTTACAGGCAGGTTGCCCACGTGTTACTCACCCGTCCGCCGCTGATCTTCAAAAGCAAGCTAATGAAGATCCGCTCGACTTGCATGTATTAGGCACGCCGCCAGCGTTCGTCCTGAGCCAGGATCAAACTCTCCAAGAAAGAGTTATGAGTTAGCTCATAAAGTTAAAACGTTGGCTCATGTTCTTATAGAAGAAACATGATCATTTATTGTTTGTTGACGCTTGTTTGTTTAGTTTTCAAAGAGCAATTTTTCCGTGTCACCCGCAGGCGACTTAAATAATATATCATGCTGTCGATATTTCGTCAACACTTTTTTAAAAAAGTTATTAACGGCTGTTCAACAGCAACGTTTAATATAATAACAACTTCTGCTTGCTTGGTCAATAGCTTTTCGCAAAACAGAAAAACATAAGCGCCTTGTTCAGCCCCGACAAGTGCTGCCCGCCTAAAACGCCACATCGTGTGGCTGGCGGGTCTAGCACGTCCTGTGCCTCGGAGGACCGACCAGTGAAGTCGTTCTTTGACTTCATGGGCAGGACCGAACCGACTCGAGGAGTTAGGAGCCGCAGCTAGACAAGTGACTCGAGGGGCTAGGCGCTGGAGCTGGACAATTCTCGAAGTGAAAATTTATACTCTTACCCGCAAAATAAAACGCCGCTTCAAAAGCGGCGTTCCTTCTTTATATAATCCAAGTCTGAATAGCTACCAACGCAAACACACCAGGTATTCCCAAAAGACCCGAAACTGCTGCGGTCGCAATATTGATTGGCACATAGATACCGAAACTGGTTCCGAAAGCGTTAAGAAAAAATAAAAAGATGGCTCCAATTAAGATCTTCACTGCATTCTGGCCAATAAAACGGAGCGGTTTTGTCGGTGCACCTATAATGAGAAGCAAAAAGATCAATCCACCAAGGACCGATATGACAACTATAGGTTCCATACTCTTCCCCCTTACTTCAATGTCTTGTACATTTTTATGTACAAGTTATCAAAATAAGACCTTATTGTATGGAAAAAACATCACTTCGTCTTGATGGTGATTTTCCTGTGCTTAGCTTCTTTAAAAAGAAAGAAATACTTGGCCTCGGCAATTTTTGCTTCAGTGATAAACTCTTCTGATGGATCGAAGCTTCTTTCAACCAGTAGCTTTTGATTGTTCCAAGTTCTCTTCATGCTGTCCAGCTGTTCCAATAGTTTATGGTCGAATTCTTTTCTAAGCCATTTCTTTTTACGAAATAACATGACTCTCCCCCAGTAGAGTTTCTTCTTATAAATGGAGTTAAACTTCCCGGCGACCTTCTAATGCTTTAGAAAGGGTGACTTCATCCGCATATTCAAGATCCCCACCGACCGGCAGTCCATGCGCAATCCTTGTAATCTTGATCCCTGACGGCTTCAGCAGTCTTGAGATATACATGGCTGTTGCTTCCCCTTCGATATTCGGGTTTGTTGCTAGTATGACTTCCTGGACAGTTTCATCCTGAAGTCTCTTTAATAGGTCAGGAATATTGATATCTTCTGGTCCTATTCCATCCATAGGAGAAATTGCACCATGAAGTACATGATAAAGACCATTGAATTCCTTCATCTTTTCCATCGCAATAACATCCTTGGGATCCTGTACCACACAAACAATACTGCGGTCGCGACGCTGGTCTTCACATATATAGCAAGGATCCTGGTCGGTTATATGCCCGCAGACAGAGCAGTAAGTCAAGTTGCGCTTAGCGTTAACCAAGGCCTTAGCAAAATCCAGTACAGTTTCTTCCTTCATGCTTAATACGAAAAAAGCCAGACGAGCGGCCGTTTTCGGGCCGATACCTGGCAATTTCATAAAGCTGTCGATCAGCTTTGATATTGGTTCAGGATAATGCATTCTTTTATATTCCTCCTAGAACATTCCCCCAGGAAGGTTCATGCCCTTTGTAAATTGGCCCATTGTCTTATTGGTTAACTCTTCTGCTTTTTTCAACGCATCATTCGTTGCAGCAAGGACTAGGTCCTGTAACATTTCAACATCATCAGGATCGATAACTTCTGGCTTAATCTGAACGTCAACAATTTCCTTATGTCCAGTCACGATAACCGTTACCATACCGCCGCCAGCAGTACCTTCGATTTTCTCTTCTCCTAATTGGACTTGAGCTTCTTCCATTTTCTTTTGCATTTTTTGCATTTGCTTCATCATATTTTGCATATTACCATTTCCTCGCATCATGTAAACGTACCTCCAAAATTTAGTCTTGTATTTGTATTAATTCATCGCCAAATAATTTTTTAGCTTCAGCAATCAGTGGGTCTTCGGCTGCATTAGCTTGCCCTTCCATTGCTCCATCGCCTCTCTGGCTGATAAAGTTTTCCCTTATTTTTAGCCACTGATCTTCCGGCACACCAATTACTTGCATCCTTTTACCGGTGTAATCATTCATCGCACCGCTGACAGTTTCAATGAATCTGGTGTTTTCCATTGCCATCTGGCAGTGAATCTCGTATTTAAATTTTATCACGACTGCCTCATCAGATGCAGCTACTGGTTCCGCTTCATTCAACAACGCAGCCTGTGAACGCATTTGGTTCGCGGCAAGCATTTCAAGCAAGTCTCCCCAACGTCCCTTTATGGTATGGAGATTTGTCTTGGTAGCACTTTTCAGCACCTCATTAATCTTTCCAGGCGGAGCCTGGAAGCCTTTTCGGTTTGGACGAGGCGCTTTTTTAGCAGCCGCAGCCGGTTCGCTTGCCCCCATCCCAGGGTTCTGCTGGAACTGTACCAATTTTTCCTCGAGCTGCTCGATCCTTCTTAGCAATGGTTCAACCTGAACATTGCTGGACGGATTTTGATTTTCCAGCTGGCATAGCTTGACGATCGCTACCTCAAGGAAGATACGGGGATGGTTTGTCCAACGCATTTCTTGCTGTGCTTTATTCAAGACCTCTATCAATTCATAGATCTGAGCTGGCTCGACCTGATTGGCAAGCTCCTGGAAATCCTCATCCAGCATTACTCGCTCCATAGATTCCTCGAGCGCTGGCGCTGCCTTGTACAGAAGCATATCGCGGTAGAAGAATATCAGGTCCTCTATGAACCTCGCTGGATCCTTCCCTTGTAAAAGCAGTTCTTCCAGAGCTTCTAACCCAGCTGCCGCATTTCGTTCATGAATCGCTCTGGCTAGCTGGTTCAGGAAATTCTGTGATACGGTACCTGTTACCGTGAGTGCATCTTCAATTGTTACTGTATCCTGGCTGAATGATATAGCTTGATCAAGCAGGCTTAAGGCATCACGCATTCCGCCTTCTGCAGCCCTGGAAATGATCTGTAGGGCTTTATCATCGCAATCCACTCCAGATTCCTCAACAATTTGCTTCATCCTGCCGACGATTGCCTGAGCTGTTATCCTCTTAAAATCAAATCGCTGGCATCGTGAAATGATTGTGAGTGGAATCTTATGGGGCTCAGTCGTAGCGAGGATAAAGATGACATGCTTTGGAGGCTCTTCAAGGGTTTTCAGCAATGCGTTAAACGCTCCGATGGAAAGCATATGCACTTCGTCGATGATATACACTTTGTACTTCACGACGTTCGGTGCATACTTAACCTTATCTCGGATATCCCGGATTTCTTCGACACCGTTATTGGAAGCGGCATCGATTTCAATTACATCAGGAATCGATCCATCCGTTATTCCACGGCAGGCATCGCATTCATTGCAAGGCTCGGCCGTTGGAGCTTTTTCACAGTTAACCGCTTTTGCCAAAATTTTCGCAGCACTCGTTTTCCCAGTCCCCCTGGGGCCGGAAAAAAGATAGGCATGTGATATTTTTTGTTGAAGCAGAGCGTTTTGCAGTGTCGTTGTGACATGTTCCTGCCCGACCACATCAAGGAACTGTTGTGGACGCCAGACACGATATAAAGCTTGGTAGGCCAATGACACCGCTCCCTTCCTTTTATTATCTTATCTATTATAACGCAAATAACTTTCAATTTCACTTTTACCTAAGGAAGTTTTTAAGCTTTTTAAAATGCTGATTTCGTAAAGATTATTGTTAAAATCCTAAAGCCGATTTTAACGCGATATAAAGCCGTTTTGTAGGTCGGTAATAAATGTGCAAGCTCTTTTCTCATATTATGCTTTTATTTTGCGAAGAAACATAGGTCATTCAATCCTATTTCGTAGTCAATAGCAACAGAGTTTGAGAAAAGAGCTTTTTAAAACGACAAAAAACTCATCTCTGTTAAAGAGATGAGTTGAATGTATCATATTTAACTGCCGCGCACCTTCCGTCGACTGAATACCATAAGCGTTACTTAAGCAGTTAGCTCGGCCCAGGCAACCCTGCGGCACATGGGAGCGTCCACTTAATGCTGCTTCCTTCCGGACCTGACATGGTTCATGGATTCCCATTGCGCAGGACCCGGGCGTCAACACCACTTGCTTAAGGCAGACCCTACAGTAAATCAGCCTCAGGAAGGGATTCATCCCCGCTAGAGCGGATTGCGGGTACAGGGCACCGCTACCTCCCCGACTAGCACGGCAAAATTGAAACCTTATTTAGGTGTGTCTCAAGGACACATACATAGTATACTAACTCACGAACTAAAAAGCAATGCTTATCCCCTGTCAATTCCTGTCTGTTGTTCCAGTTCCTCTTTTGCCTGTTTCTTTTTCAGCTTCTTTTTCTCCCGCAGATTCCTGAAAAAGTCGGATAGCAGTGCTCCGCATTCTGCTTCCAGCACGCCTGTCACCACTTCACTTTGATGGTTGAAGCGCTCATCCTGGAGGATATTCATGAAGGTCCCTGCACAGCCACCCTTCGGATCCTTTGCGCCATAGACCACTTTTTCCACCCGGGACAGCATGATTGCCCCCGCGCACATCGGGCATGGCTCCAGTGTTACATAGAGGATTGCGTCCTCAAGCCGCCAAGTGCCGAGTTTCTTACAGACCTCGTCGATTGCCAGCACCTCTGCATGGGCAATGGAGCTTTGCTTTGTTTCGCGGAGATTATGGGCACGGGCAATGATCTCACCATCCAGCACAATGACAGCACCAATCGGCACCTCATCCATTTCTCCTGCCTTTTTCGCTTCTTCAATCGCCTCAAGCATAAATCGTTCATCCTGGGTAAGTTGAGCTTCCATCTTTCCCTCCGCAAAAATAGTAATAGTTATTTCCAACTGGTTTAATAATCCCCCGCCGGTAAAAATATAAAGGATAAGGAGAGGATTATTCATGCCAAAGAGTGCTCTATTAATTATCGATATGATTAATGATTTTAACTTTGACGCAGGGGAAGATCTTGCAAAAAATACTGAAAAAATCATTGATCCAATTTTAACATTAAAGAAATCTTTCAATGAAAAGGGCATGCCCGTTATCTATATTAATGACCATTATAATCTATGGCAGGCAGATTTTGAAAAAATCATGGATTATTGCTCAAATGAAACGAGCGAAGATATCATTAAAAAAATCGCTCCTGAAAAGAATAAGGACTATTTCCTGATCAAACCAAAGCATTCTGCTTTTTATGGTACGGCGCTTCATACCCTTCTTCAGCAACTGAAGGTGGACACCTTAGTCCTGGCGGGGATTGCAGGCAATATTTGCGTGCTTTTCACTGCGAATGATGCATACATGCGCGAATACAACCTGATCATTCCGGAGGACTTCATTGCCTCCAACTATGGCGAAGATAATAAATATGCACTGACGATGATGAAAAACGTCCTGTCCGCTGAAACAAGGCCATCCAGGGAGCTTGATTTATAACATACTGTATTTTCTTCCTTCATACAATGGTTGTAGCGCTAAAATGCCAGGGAGGGAAGAAAATGCAAATTCATGTGGTACAGCAAGGACAGACTTTGACACAGATTGCTCAAGTTTACGGGTCATCTGTTGCGGATATAACCGAGGCGAATGAACTGCCAAACCCTAATAATCTTGTGGTCGGCCAGGCGATGGTCATCCCGATTGTCGGAAGCTTTTATTTTGTCCAGCCAGGCGACAGCCTCTGGGCAATTTCAAGAAGGTTTGGTACCACTCCGCAGGAACTCGCTAGAATCAACGGAATCTCAGTCAACCAGCCTCTTTCAGTTGGTTTTCGCCTTTATATTCCGCAGCGTCCTAAAACAAACGCGGAATTCAATGCTTACGTAGAACCTCGTGGGAACACAGTTGCACCTGCACTGGAAACAGCAGCACGGGAAGCTGCCCCTTATTTAACATACCTTGCGCCGTTCAGCTTCCAGGCCTTGCGAGACGGATCGCTGAAGGAACCACTGTTGAACAATTTTCCGGCCATTGCTGAGGCAAACAACAATATATTGATGATGGTCATCACCAACCAGGAAAACGACCAGTTCAATGATGAGCTGGGACGGATCATCCTGAATGATATCCCTATCCAGGACAGATTCCTGAACAATATTGTTACGACTGCTAAAAAATACGGATTCCGCGATATCCATTTTGATTTTGAATTCCTTCGTCCAGAAGACCGTGAAGCCTATAATACCTTCCTGAGAAAGGCACGGGACCGTTTTAAACAGGAAGGCTGGTTCATTTCCACCGCCTTGGCCCCAAAAACGAGTGCAGCTCAGACAGGGCCCTGGTATACGGCACATGACTACAAAGCACATGGGGAAATTGTCGATTTCGTGGTCATCATGACATATGAATGGGGCTATAGCGGCGGACCTGCACAGGCAGTATCGCCAATTGGCCCTGTTCGTGAGGTATTGGAGTATGCCATCAGCGAAATGCCATCACAAAAAGTCATGATGGGCCAGAATCTTTATGGATATGATTGGACTCTCCCATTTGTCCAGGGAACAATCGCGAAGGCGGTCAGTCCGCAGCAGGCCATCCAGATCGCTGCTGATAATAATGTTCCAATCCAGTACAACACCAGATCACAGGCACCGACCTTCCGGTATACAGCTGCAGATGGAAAGCAGCATGAAGTCTGGTTTGAGGACGCACGTTCCATCCAGGCAAAATTCGACTTAATCAAAGAATTAAACCTGAGAGGAATGAGCTACTGGAAGCTTGGACTTTCCTTCCCTCAAAACTGGCTGCTCATCCAGGAGAATTTTAACGTAGTAAAAAGATAAAATTTTCTGTTAAAATAATTTTACAAATTCCGATAATAAATGACAGGCGCAGTATTTATGCGGCTGTCTTCTTTTTTGCTAAAATTGCCTCTTAATATTCCATACCCATATCATACAGTGGTGTGATAAAATGAATTTTGCGTGATTTAACTGACAGAAATGTAAAATAGAGATAGATACAACGGAGAGGGAGGACATGTTGTGGAAGGAACACCTTTTATAACGGTTGAAGGACCGATCGGTATCGGAAAAACGTCACTGGCACGTGCCATTTCCGAACGGTTTCAATTTGCACTTTTAAAGGAAATTGTCGATGAGAATCCATTTTTGGGGAAATTTTACGATAACATAGAAGAATGGAGTTTCCAGACAGAAATGTTTTTCCTCTGCAATCGATATAAGCAGCTTGGAGATATTAATGAACATTACCTCAGCAAAAACAAGCCTGTCGTTGCTGATTACCATATCATGAAAAACCTCATTTTCGCACAGCGTACCTTAAATGATCAGGAGTCTAAAAAATACCTAGAGATTTATCAAATCCTGACAAAGGATATGCCTAAGCCGAATGTCATCATTTACTTGAATGCAAGTCTTGATACATTGCTCAAGCGCATCAAGATGCGCGGCCGCGAAGTTGAAAAAAACATCAGTCCTTTATATTTAGAGCAATTATCTCTTGATTATGAACAAGCAATGCTTCGATTCGAGCAAGACCACCCAGAAATCCCAGTCCTCCGTTTCAGCGGTGATGACCTGGATTTTGTTAAAAATGAAGAAGACCTTCAGCTGATCATTGACCAGCTAACCGCATCATTAAGAAAAAGGAGCGTACAACCATGAATCTAAGAACAAAATATGACATCCCGGCAAATGCGGTCATCACGATTGCTGGTACTGTGGGAGTCGGTAAATCGACAATGACAAATGCCCTTGCGGATGCCCTTCGGTTCCGTACATCCTTTGAAAAAGTAGATACAAATCCATACCTCGATAAGTTCTATGCCGATTTCGAACGCTGGAGCTTCCACCTGCAAATCTACTTCCTTGCAGAGCGCTTCAAGGAGCAAAAAAGGATTTTCGAATACGGCGGCGGCTTTATCCAGGATCGTTCAATTTATGAAGATACAGGCATCTTCGCTAAAATGCATCACGAAAAAGGCACAATGTCACCTGTGGACTATGAAACATACAAAAGCCTTTTTGAAGCGATGGTCATGACCCCATACTTCCCACATCCAGATTTGCTGATTTATCTTGAGGGTTCACTCGATGATATTCTTGACCGCATCAAGTTAAGAGGACGTCCGATGGAACAGCAGACACCGATTACTTATTGGGAAGAAATGCATGGACGTTATGAGAACTGGATCAATAACTTCAACGCATGTCCTGTCCTGCGATTGAATATCAATGATTATGATTTGTTCAACAATCCGGAATCAATTGAACCAATTGTTGAGAAAATCGCTACGCATATTAGGCAAACTCAATTATTGAAAAAATAAAACCGCCAAATGGCGGTTTTTTGTTTTCTACGCGTATTAGGATTGAGCTAACATGGGTTTAAAAGCCCAAAATGGGTTGTCCCCTCCTTAAAGTCACATAGAACCTTTCTATAGGCCCGAATCGATGTGGAATTCTCCAACAGGGCACATAGATACTTTCTATAAGCCCAAATTGGTGTTGAATTCCCTAAAAGGGCACATAGAATTTTTCTATAAGCCCAAATTGAGGAGCAATTCCACATAAGGGCACATAGAAAGCTTCAGAAGCACTCCCAAAAAAAGGACATAAAAAAACCCGCTACATCCGTAACGGGTTTCTTTACACAATCTCCAAATTGTTTTTATGCGTTAATGCTTAATATTAAAATTATGGAGGAGGTAGAGGGATTCGAACCCCCGCGCGGTGTTACCCGCCTGTCGGTTTTCAAGACCGATCCCTTCAGCCAGACTTGGGTATACCTCCGAGACAAGAAATATAATATCATGTATTGAAATTCGAGTCAACACTTCTTTTGATTTTTTTTGGGCAGGATGTTTGATCCTGCCCAAATGTTAAATTATTTAGGGGCAATAACTTCTCTGTTGCCCATATATGGACGTAATGCTTCAGGTATGACGACACTTCCATCAGCCTGCTGGTAATTTTCCAGGATTGCGGCTACTGTACGGCCAATGGCAAGACCAGATCCGTTCAGTGTGTGCACATGCTCTGGTTTAGCCTTGGCTTCTCGGCGGAAACGAATATTCGCACGTCTAGCCTGGAAACTTTCAAAGTTACTGCAAGAAGAGATTTCCCTATAGGTGCCATAGCTTGGTATCCAAACTTCAATATCGTATTTCTTCGCAGCAGTAAATCCGAGGTCTGCTGAGCACATGCTCAATACGCGGTATGGAAGACCGAGCAGCTGTAGGACCTTTTCAGCGTGTCCAGTAAGTTTCTCGAGCTCTTCATAAGAATCTTCTGGTTTTACGAATTTAACAAGCTCGACCTTGTTAAACTGATGCTGGCGAATCAAACCGCGAGTATCTCTTCCCGCAGATCCTGCCTCTGAACGGAAGCACGCACTGTAGGCTGCATAATTGACTGGCAATTCTTCTCCGCTCAAAATTTCATCGCGGTGCATATTTGTAACAGGAACCTCAGCTGTCGGGATCAAGAAATAATCTTCGCTCTCGATTCGGAACGCATCTTCTTCAAACTTAGGAAGCTGGCCCGTCCCAGTCATGCTTGCACGGTTAACCATGTATGGTGGAAGAACTTCTGTGTAGCCATGCTCGTCGACATGAAGGTCCAGCATGAAGCTCATCAAAGCGCGCTCAAGACGTGCTCCTAAACCCTTGTAAAATACAAAACGGCTGCCGGTTACTTTTCCAGCACGTTCAAAATCAAGGATTTTCAAATGGTCTGCGATATCCCAGTGCGGTTTCGCTTCGAATTCAAAATCACGGATTTCTCCCCATTTGCGAACCTCTACATTATCATCTTCAGTTTCTCCAACAGGAACACTCTCATGAGGGACATTCGGAATGCTGAGCATCAAGGCTTCCAATTCTTCCTCAACCTCTCTCAACTGGTCATCCAAAACCTTGATTTTATCGCCAACTTCACGCATTTCAGCAATCAAGTGGTCAGCATCCTGCTTTTCACGCTTCAATTGCGCAACCTGCTGGGACACTTCATTTCTTCTGCTCTTCAGCTGTTCAGCGTCAAGAATCAATTCCCTGCGCCTCACATCCAGATCCTCAAACTTGCCGAAGTCGGTCATGTCTTCGCCACGATGCTGAAGCTTTTGTTTTACTTCTTCAAAATTCGCTCTCAAATACTTTACGTCTAACACTGCGATTTCCTCCTTTTTTTATAAGAAGCTTTTCCTGAAGTAAAAAAGTCTTTGATAAAATAAAAAACTCCCGTCCCCAAAAAGGGACGAGAGTTAACCCGCGTTGCCACCCTAGTTGAAAGCAAACATGCTTTCCACTCATAAAATAACGGTTTTTACCGAAAGTATTTACTTGCCATAATGGCGTTCCATACTCTGCTCGAGGGCGGATTCATTTGCACCAGACACCGGTTTGCACCAACCACCGGCTCTCTTCGGAATGGACACAAGCTACTATTCCCTCTCATAGCTTTTTTACTATCAAATTTTAATACATAATTTACTACAATTATGTTCAGCATGCAAGCGGTTTATGCAAAATTTTTACTCTTTGTCTCCTCGACCATTTTTACAAAATAATTCATGAGTCTATAATCATCGGTCAATTCAGGATGGAAGGAACAACCTAAGAACTGTCCGTCACGAGCAGCAACAATTCTGTCGTTATGCTTGGCCAGCACTTCGACATTCTCGCCAGCTTCCACAATATGAGGTGCCCGAATGAAAACTGCTGAGAAATTATCAGCCACTCCCGCAATACTGATGTCAGCTTCAAAGCTTTCGCGCTGGCGGCCAAATGAATTACGTTCCACTTTCACATCCATAACACCAAGATGCGGCGCATCATAGCCAACCAGATCATTCGCAAGCAAGATCAATCCGGCACAAGTTCCGAACATCGGCTTACCATCATCAGCGAACTTCTTTAACTCTTCCATGAAGCCATACTTATCAATCAGACGGCGAATTGTAGTGCTTTCTCCGCCGGGTATGATCAGGCCATCTACTTCTGCTAGCTCTTCTGGACGCTTAATGACATTGCCTTCAGCTCCAGATGCTTCGATTGCCCATATATGCTCTCGTACAGCCCCCTGAAGGCCAAGTACTCCTATTTTCACCATAGCTATCCCCTTACCAGCCGCGGTCCTGCATGCGGGCTTCAGGTGCCAATGATGAAATTTCCATACCCTTCATCGGAATGCCAAGACCTTTCGAAATGTTCGCAATCAGTTCGTAATCCTGATAGTGAGTCGTCGCCTCAACAATTGCCTTTGCAAACTTCGCAGGATTATCAGATTTAAAGATACCAGAACCTACAAATACTCCGTCTGCACCTAGCTGCATCATTAATGCCGCGTCTGCTGGTGTAGCCACACCGCCGGCAGCAAAGTTCACGACCGGAAGGCGTCCAAGCTGCTTGATTTCTAGCAGAAGCTCATATGGAGCTCCAAGAAGCTTGGCCTCAGTCATAAGCTCATCCATATCCATCGCAACTACTTTGCGCACCTGGGCATTTACCTTGCGGATATGGCGTACAGCCTCGACGATATTGCCTGTACCAGGCTCTCCCTTGGTACGAAGCATGGAAGCCCCTTCGCCAATCCTTCTCGCTGCTTCGCCAAGGTCACGGCAACCACATACGAATGGAACTGTGTAATCTCTTTTATTTAAGTGGAATTCTTCATCAGCCGGAGTCAGAACTTCACTCTCATCGATATAATCAACACCCATCGCTTCAAGCACGCGCGCTTCTACGATGTGGCCGATTCGTGCTTTTGCCATAACGGGAATTGTGACAGCACCCATTACCTCTTCAGTGATACGTGGGTCAGCCATTCTTGCTACGCCGCCTGCCGCGCGGATATCCGATGGAACGCGTTCCAGGGCCATTACGGCAACTGCGCCGGCCTCTTCTGCGATCTTCGCCTGCTCAGCGTTAACAACGTCCATGATGACGCCGCCCTTTTGCATTTCTGCCATACCGCGTTTAACTCGATCAGTACCTGTCTTCATTGTTTTTCCCCCTTGTCCCTGTAAAAGGATTACTATGTAAGCACTTGAAAATAACTGGAAAACCAGACTTACTTAGTCGGAATTTAGTTATCCCTATTGAAAATAAACAATAAAAAAGGTTTCCTGTCAAGGCAGGAAACCAAATATTCTTTATATTACAACTTAATTAAAACCAACCCTTAACTGTGTCAGCAACTCCGCCAAATAGGTCTCCAAAGAAACCACCGATACCGCGCATCATTAGCACGAACCAGTTCGCTTTTTCGACACTTTCAGCTGCGACAACTGGAACCTGGATTTGTTTTTGTCCAGCTTCAGTTAAAAAGCTGATGTTCTCATCCTTTTTGGACTTTACAGTCATATAGCCAACCTGTTCGCCTTTTTTAATAGGAGCAGTCAGTTCGCCATTTTCATTCAGCTTCTTTTTATCCAGTACAAGAACCGGTTCATATTCATCCTTTTCGCCATTTCTGATGGTCATTGTAATGGCATCTTTAGACTGAATCTTAACGCTGTCTTCCTTCCCTTTCGTTACCGGAAGGTTTTTCTTGCCTTTGATCTGATGATTATCTTTTACAAGCTCTTCTTCTGTAAAATTACTAAAAGCAAAATCAAGGATTTTACGTGTTTCCGAAAAACGGCTGTCCTTAGAGTCTGCCTTCATGATCACAGAAATGAATCTTTGGTCATTTCTCATTGCAGTAGCCGTAAAACCATATCCTGCAAAATCAGTCGAACCTGTTTTTAAGCCGTCTACACCATCATACTGGTAGATAAGGCCTGGAAGCATCCAGTTAAAGTTCTTATATTCACGTCCGTCACGGAATTTCAAAGATGGCATTTTTGCTGTATCCAGAACCTCTGGGTAATCGTTCAAAAGACGGTAAGCAAGTTGGGCCAGTGAACGCGCAGACATGACGTTTTCTTCATCCGGGTTGCCTGCAGGATGGTTGCCCAGCAAATCAGAGTTATTCAACCCTGATGAGTTGACGAATTTATAATCCTTCAAACCAAGCTCAGCAGCTTTCTTATTCATCTTTTCAACATGATTCTTCTCAGTTCCTGAAAGAACTTCAGCAAGTGCGACAGTCGCTGCATTTCCAGAATGGATGGCCATCGCTTCATACAATTCTTTTACCGTATAATCTTCACCTTGAGTTAATCCTACATTGGATAGGCCAGGTGCAGCGGATAGCTTGTGGACATACTCATTGATTTTTACCTTCTGGCTCCACTTAAGCTTTCCTTCTTTGACCGCTTCAAGGACCATATATTCAGTCATCATTTTAGCCATTGATGCAACGCCAAGGACCACATCGGAATTTTTCTCATATAAGACTCTTCCTGTATCCGCGTCAATCAGCATGGCCGCTTCAGCATCGATCCCTAATTGTCCCTCTGCTGCTTCTGCTTCCATTAAAAATCCAGAAAACATAGTTGTGATCGTTAAAATGAATGCTGCAAAGAACATTGAAAGCTGTTTCTGTTTACGATTCAAGACGACTTTCCCTCCAAAATTTTATAAAATATCTATGAAACTTTCATATTTGTTGACCCCTAAAAAATCACACCCGTTTAGTTTACCATAAAAAAAATGAAAAAAATAGACAGAGAATAGTCACTCTGTCTATTGAAAAA
The DNA here is from genome assembly GCF_056173465.1 of Mesobacillus sp. QJM3NY_10. Classification (NCBI taxonomy): domain Bacteria; kingdom Bacillati; phylum Bacillota; class Bacilli; order Caryophanales; family Bacillaceae; genus Mesobacillus; species Mesobacillus sp. QJM3NY_10. The sequence continues at coordinate 19,232 of NZ_CM149675.1, read as the reverse complement.
TAAGGAAAAAACAGCTGGTATACAGGAAAAAAGTCGTAGTCCCTGCCTGTTTTCCAAATATAAACTTAGCTCATAGAGTAATTTGGTGCTTCCTTCGTGATCTGGACATCATGTGGATGGCTCTCTCTTAGTCCTGCACCAGTCATTTTGATGAATTGGGCGTTCTCTCTTAATTCTTCGAGATTGGCAGTGCCGCAATATCCCATACCTGAGCGAATACCGCCTACAAGCTGATAGATCGTATCTGTAAGAGGACCTTTATAAGGAATTCTTCCTTCAATGCCTTCCGGAACGAACTTCTTATTATCTTCTTGGAAATAACGGTCTTTAGAGCCCTTTTCCATTGCCCCAACTGAGCCCATTCCACGATATACTTTAAAGCGTCTTCCCTGGTAGATTTCAGTTTCCCCTGGACTTTCACTGACACCTGCAAGCAAGCTTCCGAGCATGACGGCATGCCCACCCGCAGCAAGAGCTTTGACGATATCTCCTGAATATTTAATACCGCCATCTGCAATGATTGCTTTGCCGTGCTTGCGTGCTTCTGTCGCACAATCATATACAGCGGTAATTTGCGGAACGCCTACTCCAGCTACAACCCTCGTTGTACAGATTGATCCAGGCCCAATGCCGACCTTGACAATATCCGCCCCTGCCTCTATCAAGTCTCTTGTCGCTTCTGCAGTCGCAACGTTTCCGGCAATAATATTCAGTTCCGGGTAGCTTTCCCGAATTTGCTTTACAGTCTCAATGACACCCTTTGAGTGGCCATGTGCTGTATCGACAACAATGACGTCTACATGTGACTTAACGAGCATCTCGACCCGTTTCATCGTATCGCCTGTGACACCAACTGCAGCACCGCACAGCAAGCGGCCTTGCGCATCCTTCGAAGAGTTCGGGAATTCAATCACTTTCTCAATATCCTTGATGGTGATGAGCCCTTTCAATACGCCTTCGTCATTTACTAGTGGGAGTTTTTCAATCTTATGGCGTTGAAGGATTTTCTCTGCTTCTTCAAGGGTCGTTCCCACAGAAGCGGTCACCAAATCCGTTTTCGTCATCACTTCTTCAATTTTTATTGAATAATCCTGGATAAAACGCATATCTCGGTTTGTAATGATTCCAACAAGCTTTTGTTCTTCCTCGTTATTGACGATTGGGACACCAGAAATGCGGTATTTCCCCATCAAATGTTCAGCATCAAATACTTGATGCTCTGGAGTTAAAAAGAACGGATCGGTAATGACTCCACTTTCAGAACGTTTTACTTTATCGACCTGGTCAGCCTGCTGCTCTATGGACATGTTTTTATGTATGATCCCAAGTCCGCCCTGCCTGGCAATTGAAATGGCTAGTTCAGATTCTGTTACAGTATCCATGCCGGCACTGATGATCGGAATATTCAATCTCAAAGTCTCCGTCAGATTTACCTTCAGGCTCACATCCTTTGGCAGTACCTCGGATTTGGCTGGCACTAACAGCACATCATCAAACGTTAATCCTTCTTTTGCAAATTTACTTTCCCACATAGTAAAATGACCCCCTTTAAGAAAATATTATTTGTAGGTTATCAATTGGTTAAAATACTGTCAAGAAGGTTATTATTTGTCCGACTTTTCAAATAACTTGGAGGTTTTTCATGTGTCTACGTCTTATAAGGAATGGAATAGTTACACTCTCTTTTTTTCAGCAGAGTATTCGCAAGCGTATCTGAAAAAATGCTACCGTA
>NZ_CM149675.1:0-12500 GCF_056173465.1 Mesobacillus sp. QJM3NY_10 | reverse complement strand
CCCTCAAAACTAAACAAACAAGCGTACAACTATGCGGATTGTTAAATCCGCAGTACGAATCGAAAGATTCGCATTCCGATTGCCATTACGGCAATATCCTTAGAAAGGAGGTGATCCAGCCGCACCTTCCGATACGGCTACCTTGTTACGACTTCACCCCAATCATCTGTCCCACCTTAGGCGGCTGGCTCCATAAAGGTTACCCCACCGACTTCGGGTGTTACAAACTCTCGTGGTGTGACGGGCGGTGTGTACAAGGCCCGGGAACGTATTCACCGCGGCATGCTGATCCGCGATTACTAGCGATTCCGGCTTCATGCAGGCGAGTTGCAGCCTGCAATCCGAACTGAGAATGGATTTATGGGATTGGCTCGACCTCGCGGCTTCGCGACCCTTTGTTCCATCCATTGTAGCACGTGTGTAGCCCAGGTCATAAGGGGCATGATGATTTGACGTCATCCCCACCTTCCTCCGGTTTGTCACCGGCAGTCACCTTAGAGTGCCCAACTGAATGCTGGCAACTAAGATCAAGGGTTGCGCTCGTTGCGGGACTTAACCCAACATCTCACGACACGAGCTGACGACAACCATGCACCACCTGTCACTCTGTCCCCCGAAGGGGAACGCCCTATCTCTAGGGTTGTCAGAGGATGTCAAGACCTGGTAAGGTTCTTCGCGTTGCTTCGAATTAAACCACATGCTCCACCGCTTGTGCGGGCCCCCGTCAATTCCTTTGAGTTTCAGCCTTGCGGCCGTACTCCCCAGGCGGAGTGCTTAATGCGTTTGCTGCAGCACTAAAGGGCGGAAACCCTCTAACACTTAGCACTCATCGTTTACGGCGTGGACTACCAGGGTATCTAATCCTGTTCGCTCCCCACGCTTTCGCGCCTCAGCGTCAGTTACAGACCAGAGAGCCGCCTTCGCCACTGGTGTTCCTCCACATCTCTACGCATTTCACCGCTACACGTGGAATTCCGCTCTCCTCTTCTGCACTCAAGTTCCCCAGTTTCCAATGACCCTCCCCGGTTGAGCCGGGGGCTTTCACATCAGACTTAAGGAACCGCCTGCGCGCGCTTTACGCCCAATAATTCCGGACAACGCTTGCCACCTACGTATTACCGCGGCTGCTGGCACGTAGTTAGCCGTGGCTTTCTGGTCAGGTACCGTCAAGGTACCGGCAGTTACTCCGATACTTGTTCTTCCCTGACAACAGAACTTTACGACCCGAAGGCCTTCATCGTTCACGCGGCGTTGCTCCGTCAGACTTTCGTCCATTGCGGAAGATTCCCTACTGCTGCCTCCCGTAGGAGTCTGGGCCGTGTCTCAGTCCCAGTGTGGCCGATCACCCTCTCAGGTCGGCTACGCATCGTTGCCTTGGTGAGCCGTTACCTCACCAACTAGCTAATGCGCCGCGGGCCCATCTGTAAGTGACAGCCGAAACCGTCTTTCAGCTTTCCCTCATGTGAGGGAAAGGATTATCCGGTATTAGCTCCGGTTTCCCGAAGTTATCCCAGTCTTACAGGCAGGTTGCCCACGTGTTACTCACCCGTCCGCCGCTAATCTTCAAAAGCAAGCTAATGAAGATTCGCTCGACTTGCATGTATTAGGCACGCCGCCAGCGTTCGTCCTGAGCCAGGATCAAACTCTCCAAGAAAGAGTTATGAGTTAGCTCATAAAGTTAAAACGTTGGCTCATGTTCTTATAGAAGAAACATGATCATTTATTGTTTGTTGACGCTTGTTTGTTTAGTTTTCAAAGAGCAATTCTTGCATCGTCGCCCAGAAGCGACTTTAATAATATAACATTTGCTAACTGTATAAGTCAATAACTTTTTTTTCAAAAACTCTTTATTTGAAGTTGTTGTTCCGTTACTGACTTTGAAGATTATATCAGGCAAATTATTTTAATGCAATACATTTTAACCACTTTCTCAAATCTTTATAGTTTTTACTCCTATCCCTTTTTCCGAACTCCAAAAGACAGAGGCCTATTCTTCTATTTAGAATTTAAGAGAGAGAAACAAAAGCCAGCATCGCAGCCGGCTTATTGGATGATTTCCTCGATATGCAAGTACCTGTTCTTTTCCAAAGCAAGAATCTGGTCTGTTTCTAGCAGTTTAACCAACGGCCTTGCCGGATTCTTTTCTTCTACAAAAATAATTTCAGCTGCCTGTCCATCTGAAAGGCGGATTTTTGTACCAACTGAATAATTCATTATTGCAGAACTCAATACTTTAAGAGCAGTAATGTCGAATTCTCCAAATAGCTCTTCATTGATCATCTCGATCACTTTGAATGGAGAGTGTTTTGGCTTATAGATTCTTTCCGATGTCATCGCATGGAAAGAATCTGCTACAGCAAGGATTTTTGCAAAAGGATGAATCCTGTTTGCCTTTTCACCAAATGGATAGCCGCTGCCATCCATTCTTTCATGATGATGAAGAATCGCAATTTTTGTGGCCTCCTTCAGCAATGAACTATTCTTTACCATCTGATAGCTGTAAGTAGGGTGCTTTTTGATTTCCTCAAATTCATCTACTGTCAGAGTCGTGTTTTTATTAAGAAGTGTTGGACTGATTTTCGCCATGCCGCAGTCCGATAAACATCCAGCCAGTGCAATTTGGGTTATATCCCCTTTGCTGTATTTCAGCTTTTTGGCGATGAAGGCACTGATAATCCCTACAGCCAAAGGATGATCATATATGTATTCAGTCTTGGTTGAATAATGATGAAGATTAAATATATCCGACGAAGTCATTTCAACCTGCTCAATCAACGGGACAATAATGGACCTCAATTTAGCAACATCTATCTGCATTCCTGATTGCCAGGAGATAAACTCTTTTTTGAAGTTCTGTCTCGCCTGTAAAAACAAATCGATAAAAGTTTCTCCACCCTCATTAGGCTTCAAGCCTGACTTCTTATCGCTGCCTGTTGAAGGTGCAAGGAAAGGCATTCCATTCACTAACGTTTTCTCAACATCCACTTCTTTAACCAAAAAAACTTTCAGTATATCGATTAGATGCCCAGACAATACTGTTTTTTTGTTCATGATAGGTCTATTAGTTTTACTTAGAACATCATCAGTAAGGATACAGCCCTCTTTAAGGTTGTCTACGAGTACGCGCAAGGCTTTCCACCCCAGAATTTAAATTTTCTTACAATTATTTTACTTTATTTTACCAAAAAAGAGGAACACATTTTTGTGTTCCTCTCAAAAAGTTTATTCTTCTCCCTCTTCAGCCGGTGTTTCAGTCGCTTCTGCTTCTTCACTGCCAACTTCTTCAGGATCAATTATTGTTGCTTCAGCATTTTCATCGAGTTCGAGGTCTTCAGGTTTCTCTTCTTCCTTATCGACTTTAGCCACTGTCGCAACATATTCATTTTCCGCTTTATTAAGGCTGATTAATTTTACCCCTTGCGTATTACGCCCTGTCATTGAAATAGAGCTTACAGGGATCCGGATCAGGACTCCACCTGTTGTGATCAGCATGAGGTCTTCCTCACCAGTCACGACTTTCATCGTCACTAGGTCGCCGTTTTTATCGGTGATGTTACATGTCTTGATTCCTTTACCGCCGCGTCCTTGCCTTCTGTATTCTTCAGAAGGTGTTCTTTTACCGTATCCGTTCTTTGTTACCACGAGGATCTCGGCACTTTCTTCAAGTACTTCCATGCCGACAACTTCATCGTCACCAGATAGAGTAATACCCTTTACTCCGGTGGCAGTACGGCCCATAGAGCGGACATCGGTTTCAGGGAAACGGATCAATAAACCGTTCTTCGTGCCAATGATCATCTCTTTGCTGCCGTCTGTCATACGGACAGAGATCAATTCATCACCCTCACGAAGGTTTAGGGCAATTAAACCATTGTTGCGGATATTCGCAAACGATGAAAGTGGTGAACGTTTTGAGATTCCTTCTTTCGTTGTGAAGAACAGGAACCAGTCATCCACGAATTCTGAAACAGGAATAATGGCGTTGACCCATTCTCCCTTCTCGATTTCCAATAGGTTGATGATTGGGATACCCTTTGCTGTCCTGCTGAATTCTGGGATTTCGTAACCCTTCGAACGATACACCTTACCTTTGTTTGTAAAGAACAGGATGGTATCGTGCGTTGAAGTAGTAATCAGATGTTCTACGAAGTCATCTTCATTCGTTCCCATACCCTGGATTCCGCGGCCGCCGCGGCGCTGTGCTCTATATGTCGATACAGGCAGGCGCTTAACGTAGCCGTTATGTGTAAGGGTGATGACGATATTTTCACGAGGAATCAAGTCTTCATCCTCGATCATTTCAAGACCACCGGACACAATCTCTGTGCGGCGCTCATCATTGAAGCGCTCCTTAATTTCAGTAAGCTCTTCACGGATGATTTCAAGCACTTTTTCATTATCAGCAAGGATCGCTTTTAATTCTGAGATCAGCTGCATAAGATTTTGGAATTCTTCTTCGATCTTTTCGCGCTCCAAGCCTGTAAGCCTCTGTAGACGCATATCAAGGATCGCCTGTGCTTGCTTTTCGGATAACTTGAACTGTGTCATCAATCCTTCTCTAGCGATATCCGTCGTGCGGGAGCTTCTGATCAGGCTGATGACCGCATCAAGATTATCAAGCGCGATTCGCAACCCTTCAAGAATATGAGCACGTGCTTCTGCCTTCCTAAGTTCAAACTCTGTGCGGCGTCGAATGACGATTACCTGATGGTCAAGATAATATTCAAGGCATTGCTTAAGGTTCAGAACCTTTGGCTGTCCATCGACTAAAGCAAGAAGGTTGATACCAAAGCTTGTCTGCAGTGCAGTTTGCTTATAAAGGTTATTTAAAAGGACATTGGCATTCGCATCCTTGCGAACCTCAATGACAATCCTCATACCCTTACGGTCAGATTCATCCCTCAAATCTGTAATGCCATCGAGTCTCTTGTCGCGAACTAATTCTGCAATTTTTTCAATCAATTTGGCTTTGTTAACCTGGTAAGGAAGTTCTCTGACGATGATGACTTCCTTGCCGTTTGATTTCTGTTCGATTTCAACCTTCGCACGCAGGGTAATTGAACCGCGGCCCGTCTCATAAGCTTTACGGATGCCACTGCGGCCTAATATCAATCCCGCTGTTGGGAAGTCAGGTCCTGTGATGATCTCCATCAATTCCATGATCGTCATGTCAGGATCTTTACTGATCGCCAATACGCCATCTATAACCTCACCAAGCTGGTGGGGAGGAATATTTGTCGCCATTCCGACCGCGATACCTGAAGTACCGTTGACGAGCAGGTTCGGGAACCTTGAAGGCATGACAATCGGTTCTCTTTCAGAACCGTCATAGTTGTCCTGATAGTCAATTGTATCTTTATTGATGTCACGCAAAAGTTCCATCGAGATTTTTGACATACGTGCTTCTGTATAACGCATCGCCGCTGCGGCGTCGCCATCGACAGAACCAAAGTTTCCATGTCCATCGACAAGCATGTAACGGTAGTTAAAATCCTGTGCCATACGGACCATTGTGTCGTATACAGCAGAGTCACCGTGCGGGTGATACTTACCGATTACTTCACCGACGATCCTCGCTGACTTTTTGTAGGCCTTATCCGAATGCATACCCAGGTCATGCATCGCGTACAGGATCCTTCTATGTACCGGCTTCAAACCGTCACGGACATCCGGAAGCGCACGTGCCACGATAACACTCATGGCATAATCCAAGAAGGATGAACGCATTTCCGTACTAATATTTATCTCTTTTACACGTGGATTTGGTGTTTCAGACATTTAAGAGAGACCTCCTTTAGGAACTCTGTTCAGCGTGGCCATTTAGGGGCAAAGCGCTCTGCGCGGCCCCTTGGCCATTTCAGAAAAAGCAGGATAGAGGCAAAACCTACTATCCTGTGCATATATTATTAAATATCCAAGTTCTTTACGTAAAGTGCATTTTGCTCGATGAAATTGCGTCGCGGCTCTACCTTGTCACCCATGAGGATTTCAAAAGTTTCATCCGACTCGATTGCATCTTCAAGGCTAACCTGGAGCAATGTTCTTGTTTCAGGATTCATCGTTGTATCCCATAACTGCTCAGGATTCATCTCACCAAGACCCTTATAGCGCTGGATGCCTGGCTTCGGCTGCTGTGGAAGCTCCGCGAGAATCTGCTCAAGCTGCTTGTCATTATAAGCATATTCGATTTTTTTGCCCTGCTGGATTTTGTATAAAGGCGGCTGGGCAATATAAATGTATCCTGCTTCAAGGATTTTTCTCATATATCGGTAGAAGAACGTCAATAATAAAGTTCGGATATGGGCACCGTCGACATCGGCATCGGTCATGATCACGATTTTATGGTAACGAGCTTTTGCAAGGTCGAAGTCTTCGCCGATTCCTGTACCGATTGCTGTAATGATCGCTCTTACTTCGTTATTGGATAAAATTTTATCCAGACGTGATTTTTCAACATTCAGGATTTTTCCACGAAGTGGCAGGATCGCCTGGAAGTGGCGGTCACGGCCCTGCTTGGCTGATCCGCCCGCAGAGTCACCCTCAACGACATAGATTTCACTGATAGCCGGGTCTTTTGAAGAGCAGTCAGCCAGTTTGCCCGGCAAGCTTGAAATTTCAAGCGCACTCTTCCTTCTAGTCAGTTCACGTGCCTTTTTCGCCGCAAGTCTTGCTCTTGCTGCCATAAGTCCTTTGTCGACAATCTTTCTGGCAACATTCGGGTTCTCAAGCATGAATTTTTCAAAGTGGTCGGAAAAGAGTGTGTCAGTTACCGTACGGACCTCTGAATTTCCGAGCTTTGTCTTCGTTTGGCCTTCGAACTGTGGATCAGGGTGCTTTATCGACACGATTGACGTCAAACCTTCACGAACGTCATCTCCCGAAAGATTTGAATCATTTTCCTTGAAGATTCCGTGTTTACGAGCATAATCATTAATTACACGCGTCAAAGCTGTTTTAAAGCCAAACTCATGAGTACCACCTTCATAAGTGTGGATATTGTTCGCGAAAGAGTATATGTTTCCTGTGTAACTATCGTTGTATTGGAGAGCTACCTCTACAGTAATGCCTTCTTTTTCACCCTCAATATAAATCGGTTCTTCATGAAGGACTTCTCGAGTACGGTTTAAATGCTCAACATAGGACTTGATTCCACCCTCGTAATAATACTCATTACTTTTGCCTTCACCGCGCTTATCCTCAATCGTGATCTTGATTGCTCTGTTCAAGAAGGCAAGCTCGCGCAGACGGTTCGCGAGTGTATCATAGTCATATTCCAATGTCTCGGTGAAAATTTCCGGGTCAGGCTTGAAGTGGACAGTTGTTCCCGTCCGGTCAGTTTCATCAATGACCTTCAGCGGGTCACCAACAGCGCCTCGTTCGAATTTTTGATAATGGACTTTGCCATCACGATGAACAAATACTTCAAGATAAGTAGACAGGGCATTAACAACGGATGCACCTACACCGTGCAGACCTCCGGAAACCTTATAGCCTCCGCCGCCGAACTTACCACCGGCGTGCAGTACTGTCATGATGACCTCAACCGCTGGCCTTCCCATCTTTTCGTGGATACCAACTGGGATTCCACGGCCATTATCCTGAACTGTGATACTGTTATCCTCTTCGATAATGACATTAATCTCGTCACAGTAGCCGGCAAGTGCTTCATCTATACTATTATCAACGATTTCCCATACAAGATGGTGCAAACCTTTTCCACTCGTTGATCCGATATACATCCCTGGACGTTTGCGTACAGCTTCCAGGCCTTCAAGCACTTGTATCTGGCTTTCATCATACGCTTGTCCTTGCATGGATTGTTCCTCCATTGCCATATCGATCACCTACACTTTCATTTTCACTCAACTTTTTTAAAAACTTAATCTATTAGCTATTTTCGCATATATCGTTGATTTTCGACATTTTTTGCGAATACGCTGATCTATTAAAATTCCTGTACGGATAATTTTTGGGAGCGTTTCTTTAATGTTCCTGATGCAAGTGGGGAATAATATATATGATTTCCTGTTACCACGATTGACTTGACCGTGCCTTTGGCCAAATGGACAATCTGCTGGTCCTGGCGCGTTATGAACTCTTCCATGAACGGGGAAGAGCTGGCGCTTTCGATATCCAATATAGCTATTATATCTTTTGTCCTTACAAGGACTTCTTCACCAACATGCAAATACATCGAGTCCACCTCATTGGATTCTTGACATTTCGCCGGTTTTCACGTTATAAGTGGCTGCTTCCCTTAATGTCTGATGGTCGATCCCATCCACACTTGTTGTGGTGACGAATGTTTGAACTTTTCCCTGGATGGTATTCAATAAATGGGATTGGCGATAATCATCTAACTCAGACAAGACATCATCAAGCAGCAAGATTGGATATTCCCCAATTTCTGAATTGATCAATTCGATTTCTGCCAATTTTACCGAAAGTGCCGTCGTCCTCTGCTGGCCCTGCGAACCAAATGTCTGGACATCGCGGCCATTCACGAAAAATTGCAGGTCATCCCGGTGCGGCCCGAACATGGTGGTACCGCGGTCAATCTCTCTTGTCTTTATTTTAGCAAATTTTTCTTCATACACTGCTATCATTTTCGACAAATCATCATCTTCTGATACGTCCGCGGAAGGTTTATACACGATTTTCAAGTCCTCAAGCCCTCTGGATATCCCTTGATGGATCGGCAATGCCCATTGTTCAAGCAAATGAAGGAATTCAAAACGCTTCACAATGATCCTCGCAGCTGCCTGGATAAACTGCTCCGTCAGTATATCTAGCATGGTATGGTCACTTGTTTTTTTGATTTGCAGCTGTTTCAGATAATGGTTCCGCTGCTGCAGGATCTTATTGTACTGACTGATATCATGCAAATAAATCGCTGATACCTGTCCTATCTCCATATCTACAAAGCGTCTTCTTACTTGAGGACTCCCTTTTACGAGGTTAAGATCCTCAGGCGCAAACATGACGACGTTCATATTGCCGACATACTGGCTTAGCTTCCGCTGTTCGAGATGATTTACTTTAGCCTTCTTGCCTTTTTTTGAAATGACAAGCTGCATTGGCAATGATCCGTTGTTTTTTTTAATCCGTCCCTCTATTTTAGCATATTCCTCGTCCCAGCGAATCAAATCTTTATCATTGGAGGTCCGGTGCGACTTTGCCATAGCCAGCACATAGATAGACTCCATGACATTCGTTTTTCCCTGGGCGTTTTCTCCAAGGATGACATTGACCTTATTTTCAAAAGTCGCCTCTAATCCCTGGTAATTGCGGTAGTTCCTTAATTGCAGCTCCTGTATATACATGAACAGTTCATCCTCTGGATTATTGCGTTATGCTGAACTCGCCAAAACCCGGAATCGATACCTGATCTCCGGAACGAAGCTTCCTTCCTCTTCGCTGATCTTGTTCACCATTGATAAAAACATCATGTTCACTTAAAAACCACTTTGCCATTCCGCCTGATTGAATTACATCGGCAAGTTTCAGGAATTGGCCAAGCGTGATATATTCCGTATCAATTTTTATTTCCTCATTCACGTTTCTCACCCTTTTCTTCCAAAAGGACTTAATACTTTATTTTACTAAATATTTTCCATAGAAACAAATTTTCTTATATTCAGTTGGATTTTCGCTCCAGGCACTTCGCTTTCCGCGGGCGGTCTAGGAGCCTCCTCGTCGCTTTCGCTCCTGCGGGGTCTCCCATGACTCGCTTTTCCCGCAGGAGTCTACGTGCCTTCCGCTACAATCCAATTAGTCTGTATTTAGCAACAAATAAGAAAAAACCACCAGTAAAAACTGGTGGCAATATGGATTTTAGTAAGTTCTTACCGGCAGGATTAGCTGCAGGATGGAGTCGTCGTGAAGCGGACGGATGACGAATGGTCTCATTGCGCCTGTGAAGCTGATTTGGATTTCTGTTCCTTCCAGTGCTTTTAGGGCATCCATCATATACTTCGCGCTGAATGAAATTTTCAGGTCTTCACCATCGATTGATTGGCTTTGAATTTCTTCGACAACAGTACCGATTTCAGGTGTGTTTGACGAAACCTCAATTGCACCGCCTTCGATTGTGGAGAACTTGACGACATTGTTTCTTCCCTCTCTTGCAAGCAGGGATGCACGGTCGATCGCATGAAGGAATTCCTTCGTATTAACGACTACATCTGTTTTGCTCTCAGTTGGGATCAATCTTCCTGTATCAGGGTAATTCCCTTCAAGCAGTCTTGAGAAGAATAATAAATGCTTTGCTTTGAACAATACCTGGTTTTCTGTAATGACGATATCCACTGATTCTGAGCTGTCATCAAGAATCTTGCTCAACTCTGTCAAACTTTTACCAGGGATGACCACATTGTAGTTGCCAGTGTGCTCTGCTTCGAGTTTCGCTTTTCTCAAAGCAAGCCTGTGGCTATCTGTTGCAATACAGATTAGTTCGTTGTTTTCTACTTTCCAGTTTACACCTGTCAAGATGGGGCGTGTTTCTGAGGTGGACACTGAAAAGACAGTCTGGCGGATCAGGCCTTTCAATAAGTCTGTAGGAATTTTGAATACATGTTCTTCCGAAATTTGCGGAAGATGTGGATATTCTTCAGCATCAAGGCCATTTAAGTTAAATTCTGATCTGCCAGAACGGATAATGGTCTGCAGATTGTTATGGACTTCGATTTCTACTGTATCTGTAGGAAGCTTTTTAACGATTTCACTAAAGAAACGCGCCTGCAAAACAATGGATCCTGGCTGTTTGATTTCGACGATTTCATCCCCAGCTTCTTCTTTAGGGATGAAAGATTCGATGGAAATATCAGAATCGCTGCCTGTAAGAGTTACTCCCTCTTCATTCGCAACAATCTTAATACCTGTCAAAATAGGGATTGTTGTTCTGCTGGTCACTGCCTTCATTACGTCTTGGACGCTTTGAAGCAATGAATCGCGCTGGATAATAAATCTCATTTTTTTGCCTCCAGTTAGGTATATTTTTTTCTTAAATGCATATATTAATATGTTTTAAAAAAAGAGTAGAAGTACTAGTAGGGCCTGTGGATTTGTGGATAAGTGGGTTTAATCAAAGGAAACACAGCCTATCCACATGTGGACAGACTGTGCGTAACCAATGGAGAGTTATTCACACTTTCCTAAACCCTTAATTGTTCATTTATATCTTTCAGCTGCCTTTGCAGGTTCGCATCAACTAAAATCATTTTAGATATTTTTTCATGGGCATGGATGACCGTCGTATGGTCACGGCCCCCGAATTCTTCTCCAATTTTAGGAAGCGAGAAATCAGTCAGCTCTCTGGATAAGTACATAGCGATTTGTCTAGGGTATGCTACGGATTTTGTCCTTTTCTTCGCTTTGAAGTCCTCTAGCTTCACATTGAAGTGCTGTCCGACAACCCTCTGGATGTCGAGAATCGTAATGACCTTCGGCTTTGAGCTCGGGATAATATCCTTTAGCGCTTCAGCTGCCAGGTCTGCATTGATATCCTTATTGATCAGTGAAGAATAAGCGACGACACGGATCAAAGCTCCTTCAAGCTCACGGATGTTAGAGTCGATCTGGTTCGCGATATAAAGCATAACCTCATTCGGAATATCCAGGCCCTCTGCTTTTGCTTTTTTACGGAGGATCGCAATCCTCGTCTCGAGGTCCGGCGGAGTAATATCAGTAATCAAACCCCATTCAAAGCGGGATCTCAGCCTGTCTTCAAGTGTTGGAATTTCTTTAGGCGGACGGTCACTTGAGATGACAATCTGCTTGCTTTCCTCATGCAATGTATTGAAGGTATGGAAAAATTCCTCTTGCGTCTGTTCTTTTCCCGCCAGGAACTGAATATCATCAATGAGCAAGACATCGACATTGCGGTATTTATTGCGAAAATCTCCCGCTTTGTTATCCCTGATCGAATTGATGAATTCATTCGTGAATTTTTCAGATGACAAATAAACCACTTTGGCATTCGGATTATGATCTTGAACATAGTGACCGATTGCATGCATCAAGTGGGTTTTACCAAGTCCTACGCCCCCATAAATGAATAAAGGGTTATAGGCTTTTGCCGGCGCTTCTGCTACTGCAAGCGACGCCGCGTGGGCGAAACGGTTGCCTGAACCAATAACAAAAGTATCGAATGTATATTTTGGGTTCAGCATGCTGACAGGCAGATCAGGAATATCGTCGTCCTTCCTCACTCGTCTGGGCGGCAATGGCATGTCGAGATCTTCTTCGTTCTGATTCTGGGGAATAATGAATTTTACAGAAAGCTCTTCACCAGTGATTTCATACAATATACCGCTGATTAACTGGGAATAACGTTCCTCCAGCCAGTCACGGGCAAACTCATTCGGGGCTGTAATCGTAAGGACATCACCCTGCAAGGAATGTGCCTTTGTTGATTTAAGCCATGTATCGAAACTAGGCTTGCTGATCTTTTTCTCGATTTTAGCGAGAGCGTTGTTCCAGAGATCTGCAATGTTCTCCAA